>ONFR01000016.1 GCA_900317125.1 uncultured Bacteroidales bacterium
CAATGTAATGGCTCAGTTGGACTATATGGAGAAGCGAGGCAGCGGCCTTACCCGCATATGCAATGAGACAAAGGCACTGAATGGATACAAAGACGAACTAAAGCCTATGTTCAAATCAACACCTACTCAATTCCAAACTACAATCTATGCGTCTTCTGATGAACCAGAAATCGAAGATGTCCCCAAAGAACTATCTGAACGTCAAAATATAATACTAGATTTAATCAAGGAAAACCCTTTGGTGACAATCCCAGAAATGTCACTAAAGACTGGTGTTGTGGCAAGAACGGTCAAACGCGACATTGAATACTTACAGGCAAAAGGGGTTATCGTCCGCAAAGGTGGCCGCAAAGAAGGTCATTGGAAGATATTGAAAAGTGAATGATTAAATATTGATATGTTAAGTGAGGATATGTAAATATGAAATTGCTTTAACGTGTAACTGAAATAATAATCGTATCTTTGCACTTGAAAATAACAATATATGAGTATCAACTATAGACAATAATAAGAACAGGAAAGAAAAAGCAATTGTAATAATAAGGGATAGCCTTTTCAATTGAACAATAAACATGGACGACGAACTATACAAAAATATCAATCGAGCGCTCCATCTGGAACACGAAAATGCTGAACATGCATCACGCTTACTACAAGAAGCAATGAATCGTGGCGAGAAGAATATTGAGATGCTAGACAGGATAGCTGACCGCCTAATGGACTCCATGATAGGTTTTTCTGGAGAGGGCGAGGATATGTACCGCACTTATTTGGATTATATTGAGACATTTAATCCTACCGAGGCGAAAGAGAGGAAAAATGACTTGGAGTATGATTTGGGATATAAGACGCATGTACTATATGCCGCAGCGATGCTTTGCCAAAAGGAAGTCGAGGACTTTACGGCAGCAAATGGGAAACCAGCTTTCGATATGATTATGCATGAATACATCCCAAAGGTATATGATATTACCAAGAAGACTGCCTCTTTCCTGTTTTTTGCATATTTTGCGCACCACCATTCCTTAGTGGAACTAATGAGTATGCTGAAAACCATCACGGAAGAATCTGACTATGTTCTTGACCACGTCGAAGAATATGATGACTTGATGCACTACCCCAGAGAAACATACCATCCACTGCGAGAAGATGAATGGCAACTAATCCAGACGATAGTGGAGCACAACATTGACCTATATAAATCCCACCCAGAATTAAACAAAGACTTACTCCACAATGTATTTGGCTCATGAAATAGAGATTGTTTGAATGTGGGAACGTGTTAATTCGTTAATGAGGGAATCATTTTGAATGTGTTAATGCGTTATCTCGTTAATTCGGGAATCCTTTTGATTGTGGGAATGCGTTATCTCGTTAATTCGGTAATCCTTTTTGATTGTGGGAATGCGTTATCTCGTTAATTCGGGAATCATTTTGAATGTGTTAATGTGTTATCTCGTTAATTCGGGAATCCTTTGAACCCAAATCAGGAAAAGACATACTGTCAACAATGTCAGGAAATTGTCAACTTCTCCAGTACGACGAGTTACAACCGCATCAGGAAAATGCAAAAAACTGTCAACCAAAATTAGGAAAAGACAAAGAGAGATGTTACAACGTTACAGCGTTACAGCTGCGGGGTAAGTCATTCCTTACCTTAACAATTGAAAGGCGAAAACTCCTATTCGGAGTATAATTGGGAGAGGTATGACGTTGGCTATTAAGCGAAAACTCCGTAGGAGTACCCGCCGAATCGTGCAATGCATGGGGATTAGCCCTGCCCCGTAGGGACTTTCGCTTAATAGCTTACCAAGTTGATAGATGGGCTATTTCTCCTTCGGAGATCTCGAGTAGGTACAATCCAACGACCGATTTGGGATAATAGTTGACCTTTGACTTTTGGGATAGTATACTTTGTACTGTAACGCTGTAACGCTGAAACGCAGTTGTCACCTTTGGCGGGGACCAATATTATGTTAACTCCCGCTTCTTTGTGCCGCGAAATAGCTGTTTTCCCCATTGCAGAAATACCGGGGTATCTCCACCCTAACTCCACCGAAACTCCACCCTAACACTACCCTAGCACCGCCTCCAGGGGCACAGTCAGGATTGAGATAATCGAGCTTATCGACGAGCCGGGTTCCTGTCACCCCAGAGTGGCTTTGCATCATTACTCTCTTCTCTTTTCGCAAAAAAGTTGTATCTTTGCAGGCGGAAAACAACAAACTAATGATACGATGATTGACCAGATTGTACAATACAACAAGGAGTTTGTGGCCAATAAGGGCTATGAGAAGTTTATTACGGACAAGTACCCCGACAAGAAGCTGGCGGTGCTGTCGTGCATGGACACCCGTCTCACCGAGCTGCTGCCTGCGGCCTTGGGGCTGAAGAACGGCGACGCCAAAATCATCAAGAACGCCGGAGGCTTGGTCATCTCGGCCTTCGACTCGGCCATGCGCAGCCTCATCGTGGCCATCTACGAGCTGGGGGTGAAGCACGTGATGGTGGTGGCCCACTCGCACTGCGGCGCCTGCCACATGAGCTACGACCACTTCCACGACGAGATGCTGGCACGCGGGGTGACGGAACAGACGCTCGACACTATCCGCAAGTGCGGCATCGACCTCAACCACTGGCTCGAGGGCTTCAAGGACACGCCCGAGTCCGTCCGCCGCACGGTGGAGACTATCCGCACACACCCCCTCGTGCCAAAGGATATCGAGGTGCGCGGCTTCATCATCGAAAGCGAAACTGGCGCACTGGAGGAAATCTATTGAATGCGTTAATTCGTTATTTCGTTAATTCGTTAATCATTGAATGCGTTTATTTGGGAATGCGTTAATTCGTTATTTCGTTAATTCGTTAGTCATAGAATGCATCATGTGTTATTTCGTTAATTCGTTAGTCTTTGAATGCGTTAATTCGTAAACTCGTTAATGCGTTAATCTAGGGAATCTTAATAATTTATACTATCATGGGTACTATATACACTTTGCGATGCCGCCGGTGCGGGCATGAGTTCCAACGACGTTACGGCGTGGGCTTCAACGGGCAGGGGACGCTCTACTGCGACCGCTGCGGGAAGGCACGGGCTGTGGACTTCGGCGGCGGCTGGGAGCTGCCGCCTGCCTGCGAATGCGGCGGCACCTTTGATGCCGACGCCTTGGGCCGCTGCCCCCAATGCGGCACCATGCTCTCCAAGGAGGACATCGACTACGACCAGGAGTTCCTTTGCTGGGACTAAATACACATCATTTCAATGGATAATCAATAACACACAAATCTTATGGCAAGCAACCCCGACTTTGTACAATTCATCGCCGACCAGTGCGCCAAGGCGGGCGACATCTCCACCCGCAAGATGTTCGGCGACTACGCCATCTACTGCAACGGCAAAATCTTCGGCCTTATCAGCGACAACGGCTTCTACGTCAAGCCCACCGAGGCGGGACGCCGGATGCTGCGCTCCGAGGAGATGCGCCCACCCTACGAGGGCGCCAAGCCCTATTTCTATATCGAGGAGGTGGACGACCACGAATACCTGACCGCTTTGGTCAAGGCCACCTGCACCGAGCTCCCCGAGCCGAAACCCAAGACGAAAGCGAAAAAGGGGAAGTGAAACCCGACGGATTGTTTCACTCTTCTAGCTCACGTATCGCACGTATTTTCACGTATATTGGATATAGTGGAGATGCTTTTCACCTTTCACTTTTCAATTTTCACTTTCCCTCTCGTGCTAATCGGCAGCATGTAGTATACCGACATCGCATCGCGGTAGAATTCCACCGCTCCCCAGCGTTTCCAATAGCTGTGGGTCTTCAGGTGGTGCATGACGGGAATAAAGACAAAGTCGTACTGCTGCAAGTCGGGCCACAGCGACATAATCATATCATAGTTCAGTCGTGTGCCACGATACGCTTCGGCCACGATAAACGAAAAGACTGCTATATACCGCAGCCCGTTCAGCCGAGCCAGAAGCTCCGGCTGCTCGTCGGCCATGCGACTCGTCTCCTCCTCGATGCGGTAGTCGCTCATGTTCAGCAGCCCGATCACCTCGCCCGCCACATCCAGCGCTTTCACGCTCATCGGCCAGTTGAAATGCAGGTGCGCCACCCACTCCTCCACCTCTTTGGGGTCGAACCCATACTGGCGGGTCATCCACGCCACCGTCGTCGGAGCGTCGGCAGGGGTCATCCGTTGCAATGTGTATTCTAACGGCATTGTATCACAAGGCTATTGTACGAGAGCAGGATATGGGGGTGATAGGAGAGCTTGGACTTGCGCAGTCCCTCCAACCCCATGTCCTCCTCGCGGTTCATATAGACATACTGCTCAGGCAGGTGGGCGGCAAACTGCTGGTTGATGATGTTGAAGGCCCCGTCGATACGGCGGTTGGCCTTCTCCACGCACACATCGAAAGTGTCGTGGGTCACCGGTGCGCCGTAGGTAAAGGCCATCATCCTGCCGTCGATGAAGATGCTGCCACCCAGGGCATCCAGCTGTTCCCAGTGTGAAAAGACGTTCTCCATAGCCCTTGCCTCGGCGTCGGCGCTGAGGTCATAGCCGGTGTCGTGTCCGTTCTCATCCACTTCGGTACGCCACAGCATAGCCAGACGGCGGCACTCGTCGAAGAGCGACGGCTCCAGAGGGCGGTAGGTAAAGTCGGGATACATCGAAAGGAACTTGTTGACGTGGTTGCGCTTGGCCTTGAGGCTGCCGCCTTTGAGCTCGGCAAGCTCGCGGCGCAGATAGATATAGTCATATTGGTTCCTCCTCGGCTCTACTGTCACCCGTCCGGGCAACAAGGCCGCCACCTGTGCGGCCGTTTCATCCTCCACACCGATAATCATCAATTCTGCACCTTCTGCCGCTGCATCGGCACACAGCATTTCCACCAACTGGAGTGAGAGCGCCTCAGCCGAACAGACCATATAGGCACGTCTCCCCTGCAGGTTGAAACGGAAGACTACTGTCTCCTTGCACAGGCAGACCTCAGTGTTGAACCAGAATTGCCACCCGATAAGGTTGGCAAAAGTATAGTTGCAGTTGCGCCTGCCTGCGGCAAGGGTCACAGCCTGCACCGCACTGCGGTCGGCTACAGTCAGCGGATGGAACGCCAATCGGCCTGTATCACATGGTGTTGTCATATAACAAGTACACTATTCAAGAATACAAAAATACGAAAAAAAACACAATTTCTGTTGATATGCTGAGAAGTTTATCTGTTGATATGTTGATACGTTGATACGTTGATATGTTTATCTGTTGATATGTTGATACGTTGATACGTTTATATTCTAAACGATGTGCATCGTATAAACGTATCAATATATCAACATTAAACAAAAATCCACTACCATTTCAACAAACAACATTCACAATTCAGATTATTTTTGTATATTTGCCTGTTCAAACAACTGGGTGCTACAGCTACAAGAATTTGAATGATTGGTTATTATCAATATTCAGGCAAATAGAAAACATAAAATATTACAACAATGAAAAGAATACTTATAGTTGGTGCCGGCGGACAGATAGGTTCCGAGCTGACCCGTAATCTGAGAGACATCTATGGTGACAACAATGTTGTGTGCAGCGACCTTCGTCCGCTGAAGGGCGACCCCTACGAGCGCGGTCCCGTTGAGCGTATCGACTCGACGCAAATCATGCAGATAGCCACTGCCGTGAAGCAGTACAACATCGACACCATCTACAACCTCGCCGCCATCCTGAGCGCCACCGCCGAGCTCAACCCCATGCTGGGTTGGAACGTAGGCATCGGCTCGCTGGTCAACTGCCTTGAGGTTGCCCGTCTCTTCGGCTGCGCCGTCTTCACCCCGAGTTCCATCGGTGCCTTCGGTCCCAGCACTCCCCACGACAACACCCCGCAGGATACCATCCAGCGCCCCAACACCATCTACGGTGTGACCAAAGTCACCGGCGAGCTGCTCTCCGACTACTACTTCACCCGCTTCGGTGTGGACACCCGCAGTGTACGTTTTCCCGGCCTCATCAGCCACATGACCCTCCCCGGCGGCGGCACCACCGACTACGCTGTGGAGATTTACTATGCAGCCGTCAAGGGCGAGAAGTTTGTCTGCCCGCTGAAGAAAGGCACCTACATGGACATGATGTACATGCCCGACGCCCAGAAGGCCATGATTGACATCATGGAGGCCGACCCCACCAAGCTGGTACACCGCAACAGCTTCAACGTCACCGCTATGAGCTTCGACCCCGAAATCATCTACAACACCATCAAGAAACGCTACCCCAACTTCGAGATGGTTTACGAACCCGAACCCATCAAACAGGCCATTGCCGACAGCTGGCCCGACAAGATGGACGACAGCTGCGCCCGCAACGAGTGGGGCTGGAACCCTCAGTACGACCTTGAAAAGATGACCGACGACATGATTCTCAACCTGAAGAAGAAACTGTTGTAATAATCATCACCCATCCTAAAGCCCGCAATACTGCATTCAGTACTGCGGGCTTTTTTTATCCCCATTTAACCCAAGAGAAACAATAGGACGATACTAAATGTTTAGTTTCCGACAATCATCCCCACCCCGGACAGCAGGGCGAAGAGGAAGGTGCTTATCACCAATAGCGGTAGCATGGGGTCGAGGGCTTTCTCCTCGCGGTGCCACACGCCCACAAGATGCTTCACATACAAGGGCAATGTCAGCACGAAGAGCCAAGCCGTCCAAGAGGTGGCGCTGAGTGCGGTGTAGGCTATCATCAACAGCCAGCCACCGACAATGAGCACGGTTTGGTAGATGCGGGCGCGACGGGCTCCCAGCTTGAGGGCAACCGTAGTACGGGTAGCGGCATCGGTCTTCATGTCGCGGATATTGTTGACGTTCAACACGCCGACGCTGAAGAGACCAATCACGACGGCAGGAAGCAGCGGGGATGCTCCACTATTATTAAAGAGGGTGTTTATCAGCCCCGATTCGGGGTGGGAGCAGATGTAGTAGCCTCCGCACACGGACACCAACCCGAAGAAGACGAAAACAAAGAGGTCGCCCCATCCGCGATAGCCATAGGGATTATGTCCCAGGGTGTAGCGCATGGCGGCGGCCATTGCTGCAGCACCAAGCAGCACGAGAATGGCCTGTTCCACCCCAAAAAGTGTTCCGAACGAAGCCCATATCATGCCCAACCCGCTGAGGGCGCAGCACACAGCCACAACGGTGATAAGGCATTTCATCTGGGGGACGGTCATGTCGCCGTCCTGCAAGGAGTAATGGATGCCCAGCCGCTGATCGGTGTCGGTGCCATGAAGGGTGTCGCCAAGTTCGTTGGAGAGGTTGGAAAGCACCTGCAGCAGCGCGGTGGTGAGGAAAAGCAACACCACGGTGAGGGGTGATAGCGACTGATGGGTTGCGGCAATGAAAGCGCCGAGCATCACTCCGGCCAACGAGAGCGGAAGTGTACGCAGACGCATGGATTTGAGACAAGAGCGGAAGAATTGAAAATTGAAAATTGAAAATATATTCATGTGGTTTCTCTCCTATAAATTGAATATCGTGCATGAACATTATAGTTTCTCTCCTATATAAAGGCGACAGATTCCAAGGGTGTAGGCACGATGGCTCACATTGTGGAAACCGCAGCGGCGCATGGTCTCCATCCATTCCCGTTTATTGGGGAAACTGAGCACCGAGGCGGGCAGATAGCGGTAGGCGGCTTTGTCGCCAGACACCATTCCACCGATGGCGGGCAGCATGCGGGTGAAATAAAGATTGTAGCACCAGCGCAGCAGGGGATTGGCGGGGACAGACAGCTCGAGTATCACCAGTCGTCCACCGGGTTTGAGGACACGGAGGATTTCGCGAAGGGCCTGCTCGCGATGCTCGAAGTTGCGAATGCCGAAGGCGATGGTGGCGCGGTCGAAACTGTTGTCGGCAAAGCGCATGTCCTCCGCGTTACCCTGCTCTGCAACGATGCGGCCGACCAGCCCTGCCTTTTCCACCTTGCTACGCATCACCTGCAGCATGGCCTCGGTGAGGTCCACACCCGTCACCACGGTGCCTGGATGTGCGCGGCGGGCGATGGCGATGCTGTAATCGCCGGTGCCGCAAGCAATGTCGAGTATCTGTTGAGGGGCAGAGGGGTCAACAATCCAGCGCAGAGAACGACGGCGCCACGACTTGTCCACACCCAGCGAAAGCCAGTGGTTGAGACTGTCGTAGGTGGAGGCAATAGAGTTGAAAAGCCGTTCGGTGTCGCGTGTTCTGGGTCCTTGCATGTCGGATTAGTTCTTGATTCAAATAATGTTGCTGCCTTGACGGCACAACCGTTCGGTATGCAAAGATAAGAAAAAAATAGGACTTTGCGAGAATAGCTTCGCGGAGAGGAAGTGCCGCACAGGGCGGGACGCTGCCGGTTGCAGATGGAGGTTGACAACGGGATAGCCTATGGCACAAGAAGATGCATTTTTTTGTCACAAAAACTCTGACAAGTTGGATTAAAATCGTATCTTTGCAATTCTAAAACCACGGCACCAAGGGTGCCGCATGGGGGTAGATAACTGAGAATAAGTTTAGTAAAATTAAAAGTTTAATACCATGATGAAAAAAACACTTTCACTTACCCTTCTGGCCGCAATCCTTGCGATAGGCTATGAAGCCTCGGCCTGCACCAATTTCCTGTTCACCAAGGGGGCTACCAAGGACGGCAGCACCATGATTACCTATGCCGCCGACAGCCATGTGCTGTATGGCGAGCTGTACTACCGCAAGGCTGCGGACTATCCCGCCGGCACGATGTTCATGCTGGTGGACTGGGACAGCGGCCGCAAGCTGTTCGAGATTCCCCAGGTGGCCCACACCTACAGCGTGGTGGGCAACATGAACGAGCATCAGCTGGCCATCGGCGAGACCACCTATGGCGGTCGCGAGGAGTGCTGGAAAGACGAGGTGAAGGGCATCGACTACGGCTCGTTGATTTACGTCACCCTGCAGCGTGCCAAGAATGCCCGCGAGGCCATCTACTGGATGACCAAACTGGTGGCCGACTACGGCTATTGCAGCGAGGGCGAGAGTTTCTCCATCTGCGACCCGAACGAGGTGTGGATTCTCGAACTGATCGGCAAACGCGGCGCTCCTGTCAAGGCCGACCTCGCCAAGAAACTGAAGTATAAATATACCGACGGAGCCGTGTGGGTGGCCCGCCGCATCCCCGACGGCTATGTGAGCGGCCATGCCAACCAGGCCCGCATCACCCAGTTCCCCCAAGAGGGCAAGAAGTTCAACAAAGCCAAGGGCAAAGGACTCCACACCACCATCAGCAGCCTCCACATGGCCTATCTCTATGAGCCGGAAGTGGAATGCGTCTATTCCTCCGACATCATCACCTACGCCCGTGCCTGCGGTTGGTTCAACGGCAAGGACGAAGAGTTCTCGTTCTGCGACACCTACGCTCCCCTCACCTTCAGCGGCATCCGTGGATGCGACGCCCGTGTGTATGCCATGTTCCACCGTGTGAACAAGGAGACTAAGAAATACGAGAAATACGCCATGGGCGACATCAAGGCCGAGCGCATGCCCTTGTGGATTAAGCCGGACCATAAGGTCGACGTACACGAAGTGATGAACCTGATGCGCGACCACTACGAGGGTACCGCCATGGACATGAGCAAGGACATGGGCGCTGGTCCCTTTGCCTGCCCCTACCGCTGGCGTCCCATGGGCTTTGAGGTGAACGGCCAGAAGTATATCCACGAGCGCGCCACCTCCACCCAGCAGACAGGCTTCAGCTTCGTGGCTCAGTGCCGCAGCTGGCTGCCCAGCAAGATTGGCGGCATCCTGTGGTTTGGTGTCGACGACACCTACAGCACCGTCTACTGCCCCATGTACTGCGGTATCACCAAAATCCCCGAATGCTTCCGCCAGGGCAATGGCGACATGCTCACCTACAGCCCCACGGCCGCTTTCTGGCTTTTCAACCGAGTGACCAACTTCGTTTACAGCCGCTATAACGACATGATTGTGGATGTGCAGAAGGTACAGAACGGATTGGAGTCAAACTTCATCGACGAGGTGAACCGCTTCGACGGCAAGGCCAGCCAGAGTGTCAACAGCGACGAGGCTTTGACCCATCAGCTTAACGACTTCTCCAACCGCATGGCAGACCGCATGATGAAGGCCTGGAACAATCTGGACCAATACCTGCTGGTGAAATACATCGACGGCAACATCAAGAAAGAGAAGGACGGCCGGTTTGAGCGCACCGAGACGGGCAATCCCGCCTTCCCCATGCAGCCCGAGTACCCCGGATGGTTCTACAAAATGATTGTCAACGACCACGGCGACGTCATCCGCCAAACTTTCTAATATGTCTATATCACAATATCTATCACCTATACAACCCGACTCGCTGGGGTACTACCCCAGCGAGTTCTCCGTTACACTGGGTTCGCGCATCATCCCCTATCATCCGAGCGATGAGATTCCGGAACACAGCCTCGTGCTGCTCGGTGTTGGCGAGGATCGCGGCGCCGAGTTCAATGCCGGATGCGGCGGGGCTCCCGACGAGATCAGGCGTTATCTCTACCAGCTGGCAATCCCCCACGACGATACACATATCACCGACCTGGGCAACATCATTCTGGGGCAGACCGCTGCCGACACCTACTACGCCGTGGCCGAGATTGTTGCCGACCTGCTGGCTGAAGGCCACACCCTCGTCTTGCTCGGCGGTAGCCAGGACCTGACCTTTGCCGCCTACAAAGGCTACGAAAACCTCCACAGCATCATCAACATCGCCTCCATCGACTCCCGTTTCGACCTCGAGAACAACGACGACATCACCTCCCGCACCTGGCTGAGGAACATCATCATGCAGAACCCGAACTACCTGTTCTTCAACTCCAACATAGGCTATCAGACTCATTTCGTGGGGCAGGACCATATCCGCCTGATGGACGACCTGAAGTTTGATGCCTACCGTATCGGCGAGGTGCAGCAGGACATGTCGCGTGCGGAAGCACTCATCCGCAACTCCGACCTCCTCAGCGTCGACATCGGGGCCATCCGCCAAAGCGACGCCCCCGCCAACGGCTATCCCTCACCCCACGGATTCTACGGCGAGGAGTTTTGCCAGATGATGCGTTTTGCCGGCATGAGCAACAAGACCAATTGCCTCGGCCTTTTCGAGGTGAACCCCCTCTTCGACAACCACGGACAGACAGCCCACATGGTTGCCCAAGGCCTGTGGTACTTTATCGAGGGCTACTACCTGCGCAAACACGACAATCCGCTGATTTACCCCGAAAACTGCAAACACTTCATCGTGAAGATGGAGGAGCCCGACCTCGACATCCATTTCTACAAGAGCAAACTGAGCGACCGCTGGTGGGTGCATGTCCCCTGCCATGACAGCGAGCTGCAAGAGATTTATTCCACCCAGCTGATGCTCCCCTGCACCTATGCCGAATACCTGCAGGCCATGAAAGGCGAGGTACCCGCCCTGTGGATGAAATATTACCAACGGCTGAACAGCTGACAAAGAAAAAGCCCGGCAACTTCCGGGCTTTTTTCTTACTAATTGAGATAAACTTTAATTCTCACATCCCCAAGGCGGATATTCTGAAAACACCGCGCATACTGGAGGATGTTCTGCACAACTTCGGGTGACGGTTGTACGGTTGTGCCTGCAGTTCCAAGAGATGTACTTGTGCTGTGGTTTAAATCATAGTCCTGCATCATACGCGCCAGATTAAGTTGAACAATGGGTTTATGTCTATCTTTTTATCAAACATTCAACCCCAATAACTCAGAATGGCAACGAATATTGTGCAGGCAAATGTTAATTAACATTTAGAATGTGTTAATGTGCCAACCAGCAAACTCGTGAACACGATTTGACGCATTCACGAGTTAAAGCGTTTACACATTAAATCAAAGCTCGATGAACATGTTATGCTCCTCGGCCAACCGACGGAGGTTGATGATGGCATAACGCATGCGCCCAAGGGCAGTGTTGATGCTTACACCCGTGCGGGCGGCAATGTCCTTGAAATCGCATTTGCCATAGTGGCGGAGAATCACCACCCTGCGCTGCTCGGGAGGCAGCATCTTCACCAGCTTGCGGATATTGCTGCTGGTTTGCTGGCGCATGATGCTCTGCTCTACATTGTCGTCGTGCAGCTGCAACGTGTCGACAATATCGTAATCGGGACGGTTGGGGACAATGGGCATTTTGCTGTTGCGGCGGAAATAGTCCACAATCAGATTGTGGGCAATACGCATAACCCAATGGATAAACTTGTTCTCGTCCTTGTAGGCGCCGCCGTTGATTGTGGCCACTACCTTGAAGAAAGTGTCCTGGAAGATGTCGTCGGCCACATCCTTGTCTTTGACGACAGAGAAAATGTAACCATACACCTTGGCCTGGTAGCGGGCAAGGAGAACATCGAAACAGGCGGCATTGCCATCCCTATAACCCTGTATCAGCTCGTTGTCGGGGAGCGTGGTAAGTGATGCGTCTATCATTCTTATCGCTGTTTAAATTGTTGAACTGATAAGTATTATCTCGATATTGTCAGTGTTTGTTTATAATTCGTTTCGAGGTGCAAAAATACATATTTTTTTGCAATGAGCAACTTTTTCTACGTATTTTTTTTGAGTTTAGTATGTGCAGTGTAAAAAAAATTGCACCATCAACGACAGAAATCATCATTTATGTCGGACATCCACCCTCGCTTATGATCACGGCTTCCTTCCACACCACATCCCGGAAAGGTCGCGTCTTGCCTCGTGCGGTACAGGCTTGGGACCCGGCACCCACCAACGGTAACTAAAAGCCCATAGCCGCGGGTCGCTGGGCGAAGTGATGAGCAGTTCCTGGTACTCCAACAGATGTTCAGGTGCGGCATCGGCAACATGCACCTCGGGCAGCATGCGGATGGTGGTACTATCCGTAATGACCGAGATATTGAGGTTTACAGCCTCTTCGATAAACAGCTCCTGCTTGTAAAGCGTCAAACCACTCAGCAACACCTTCAGCGTATAGATGCCCACAGGCAAGGGGGCCACAACAAAGAACCCCTCCTCGTCGCACACCGTGCCAGCCACAAGCCGGTCTTCGTTGAGGAACTGGATGGTGCAGAAGGGCTCGGGCTTACCAGTGCGGTGGTTCGAAATGGCTCCATAGACGGCAACCGAATCCCCCTCCTCCGGCTGCTGGGCGCATAGCGGGAGAGACAGCAGTAATGTGATAAGGGCGATAACGATTCTATTTGTTTTCATGAGTATGTATTTTTTGCAGTTTTTCCAGCAACAGACGCAGGGGGAGCGTGTCGGCAACCACACTGTTGTATCGACCCCAAAACGAAGCCGCATTGTCGCTTGCTCCAAAAGCCCCCTGGAGCGTCTGCGGTCGAACAACAATGGTGTCGCCACGGGAGACGGTGTCGGAGAGCGAGAAGTCCGTCAGCGTCCAGTCGACACAGCTTTGCCACCACTGGGGTTCACTCTCCTGGTCGTTCTTGCGAGGACTCAGATGATACAACTTGTAATTATAATAATGAGTCAACGTGTAATGCCCATCACGGACATCGTAGCTCCACAACGACGAGTCTTTATCAAAAGTCAGCCGGTTGTATACCCAATTCACCCAATCTCCACTGGGGTGCCATCTTTCAGAGCGTGTGGTTTGGACCGACTTGATTTGGACAATGGCCAAATCGCGCTTGCGGATGGTATATTCATACCGGCAGTTCCCACCCAGGATTTTGGATTCGAGATAGTAATATTTCTCGCCATTGTTCTCAAACTCGCTCATCGCTGCAAATCTGTGGACCTCCATCATACGGCGATTGAACAAAAGGCTGGCCTGCGGTGCATACACCGGGTCGAAGAAACTCTCGTTGTCGTCATATTCCAGCATCTCGCTCGCCCCATTTTGCCGACCAGTCTTGTCGACAAGCAACTGCCGGTCATAAACGAGCAGGCGGTGCTTCAAAAGCATCTTGTAGTCCGTGGGCATCTCGCGCTCATCGGCGCGAAACCGGTAACTCGACTTGTCTACATACTCAGAGTATCCGGCACGTTTCATTCGTATCACAGCTTCATCGAAGAGATACAACTCGTTGTCAACAGCTCGCCAGTCGCGGAAGAAAAAGGTTGAATAGCTACTGTCTCCATGGTAATTCTCCGCTATGCGGCCGACCGCGGCCTCCAGCAAGTCGCGCGGATATCGGTAATCACTTATTGCCACCTCCTTCAACACCACCGCATGCTCCTCCAGTTTGACACGACCCGACCGCATCAGCTCCATCACCGTCTTATGCGCTGTGGAATAACCCATGCAGCGGACCACCACAGTGTCCTTCTCGGTTCCAAGGGGCACCCTCAGCTCATATTCACCTGTCTCGTTGCACGACACCCCTAGTGAGGTACCGGCAAGCTGCAGCGTGGCATACGGCACCCCCTTCGACCCGCAAGTCACGCGGCCGCTCAAGGCAATGTAATCCTTTTGCGCCCACGTCGACAACGCAAGTACAACAAAGAGAGGAAAACAAAATCTTTTCATGTCAGGCAAGTCTAAGAAATCGGATGCAAAGATACAAAAAAAAATAGAATTGTATATTAAATCCAAGAGGCCCTTAGGATAATTATCACTTAGGCAACTGTAACATCGACACATACACCATATATACTTTGTATATTATTTCTATTTACTTTCTCTATTATTTATGGATGGGAAACAAAACACAGTATATGGACAAACCAATAGGAATATAAAACGAGGGAAAGGTTGGACGCGACATGTACTTGATGAGTAGGGTGGAACTTCCTCCATGGGAGTGGTCGGTTTCCCAAATACTGAACTGGACAAAAAGAGCCGCAAAAGTACATTTTAGGAGCAATATTTCGTACCAAACGGCACCAAAAACAAGGGACGAACCGAAAAATTAAGACCATTTAAGGGGTGTTTTGTCCCTTTACACCCCAAAACAAGGCATTCTGTCACATTTTTCGCCCATCGTCACGATTATTTTGCCACATGTTAAAAAGTGCGTACTTTTGCATCGTAATCAAACATTATTGCACACCTATGAACTACCGTTTACTTTCAAGCATGATACAATCCGGTATCGGAGGAACAAAAATGCCCGCCACACGAAGCCATGGAGGCTCCGCCCGCAGCGTGGAGCGTCGGCAATCAGCCTACACCATCGTGCCAATCGGCCGTAGACCCGGACGGCACCACCTGCGCCTCAACAGCATCCTGAAAGAATTGAACGACGACAGTGTGGCAGTACTGCAGTACGAAGGCAACTATTGCCAATACGATTGGGCGGCCATCTCGGCCAACCCCGACGGCGAGCACCTGCCCCGCACAAGCTTCGGCAGCTTCCGCGACACCTACGCCCACGCACTGGAGCGGCTGCAGGCTGCCGGAACCCGCACAGCCCTGCTCACCCTCCCCACACTGCTGCCACAGCGCTATTTCGACCATATAAGCCGCGGACTGAACCGCACCGCCATCCTCCAGTGGCTGGGAGGCGATGTGTGCAACCTGAACCACTGGCAGGAGCAATACAATGAAGAGATTGCAAGTCTGGCGGCACAATACAGCCTGCCAGTCATCGACATCAACCCCATGTTCCTGAATCGCCACTATCTGGAAGAATGCTACACAAGCGATGGCATGCATCCCAACGCCACCGGTCAGGCTGTAATCAACGAGATAGTTGCCAACTGGGTGGCGAACCGCCACAAATAATCAGCTGCCCCGATACGGGTCCAACTTAATTCGTTAATTCGTAAATCGATTCTCAATTATCTCCACGTATCTCGCGTATCACAAGTATTTTTTATACGTGTAATTCGTGTGATACGTGGAGACCTTTGAATCCGTTAATTCGTTAATGTGTTAATTCGTGAGTCCTTTGATGCGCCAAGGACTAACACGATAACACATTAACACGTTAACACATTCAATCGACTAACACGTTAACACATTAACACGTTAACACAATCTCAGAAGCCCCACACGTTTTTCCCCTCGACACAGGGCGAGATGCAGCTGGTCTTGCAGAGATAGTAAGGGTGCGAGAACAGCACGCGGTCCGAACGCTCAGGCGTGATGAAAAGGCTTGCCGCCGCTGCATCGGCGCCACGGCTGCGCAACACATCAATAACCTCGTCGAAATTGTAGCCGCTGAAATGCACCGGACGCCCGGCGAAAATGCTGAAGCGCAGCATCATCTCCACCTCCAAGCCCGTCCACACATTCTCCTTGTAGAAACTGAAAGGCGCATTGTCCGCCAACGTAGCCACCTCGATGGGATGCCCCTTCAGGTCCGCCAGTGCGTCCATAGTAGGCATCGTCACCGTGTCCAGCCGCTGCGAGCACCAACGGCCGAACATCTCGTCGAGTGTACCGTCGGACTTGATCTGCACCAGAAAGTCGTTGAACTGCTGGCAGAGCTTCTCGTCCCTGGGGTTGAAAGCCACCGCCACATCGAAACCGCCGGGCAGGTTGAAATCCACCGCCAGCCCATGCTCGGCCATGCCGAGGGTGGTGAGCACCACCGTGTCGATAATGCCGCAGTCGGCCACACTGTCGCTGATGGCGGCAAAAAGTTCCGTAGGCGTCTCGCAACGGACAAGACGGATATGGGCGAAATTGTTCGTGTCGCTCAGAAGCACATCGCTCGTGCTGCCGTTGATAACGGCAACCGAATGCCCCTCCAAATCCTCCAGACTGGTGAAACCCGCCACCGTAGCGGGAGCCTCGGTCTGGTTGTTGCAGCCTGTCAACAAGCCTCCCAGCAGGGCGGCAGCAAGGGCACAGGCCATACCCATAAAGCGTAAACGATTGTTCACCATAATATTATTTGCTTAAAACCATTTTAGATTGACAAAGCAAAAATACACTTTTTTTTTCGATTGGCGAGGATTTGACGCTGCATCTTTTTATTCCACCAAACGGAAACGCACACGCCAAGTGCCGTCAGCAAAGTCGTGGCTGATAATCTTGAAGTGGGGAATCTCACGTGTATTGGCCACATGGTCGCCGGCACAGGCACAGATGTCATAGTCGCCAATGCGCACCAGCCGGAGCGTCTCGGAGGCGTCGGCGGGCAGCTTGCTCAAATCCACCTCCGGGGGCAGATGGTCGCGGTCTACATATTCCACCGTCACATCCAGTTGCCGGCCTATCACCTCGTTCACTTTGTCCTCGATGGCCTGCACCTGCTCCGCAGTAGGTGCTGTGGGCAGTTGGTAGTCGCACTTGCTCTTCTTTTTCTCGATATGGGCGTTCCTCGACCTCGGACAACCGAACATCCGCACCATGGTCTGGTTCAAAATATGCTCCGCCGTATGCATCGGCGGATACTCCTGTTTGTTGTGGGCGTTAAGAATAGGTTCTTGTTCCATATTAGAATGTATTTATCTCATCCAACCATCCATGCGGTAGACTTTCTCCATAAGTTTGACTTCTTGGCGGGTGGCGCTGTCTCTGTGCCATACCTCTACACGCACGGCATAGTAGTCTTCCCAATCGCCCTCGTAGATGACGAACTCGCATTTCTCTACAAGTTTGGTAAAGAACTTTGTTGCCGAGCAATAAACAGAGGTGTTTCGACGCATCACATTCTCCGACAAGGGGATATTGTCACCCACCTCATAACATTTCAAAAACAGCGTACCCGCAGGCAATGCGGAGAAAGAAAAGTCATACAGATATCGCCCACCTTCAAAGTCATTCCATATCTGGAGATAACTGGCCCTAATGTTGCTGTCGACCATGGCCTCCTCATATTCAGTCACCCACTTCCCATCTACCACATCAAAATTACATTCCAATGGTATGCAATATTCTGTTCCCTCAGGTATTGGATGTTCTTTTCCAAACTCATCAGATGGGTCAATTACAGGCCATAGCACCGCAGCAAGCAACATCGTAACGAAACGCCATGTCAGCCTTATCCCGATTCTCGCCAACAAGAACCCGACAATGCCGACCGATGCCACACCCACCGCCGACGAAGCCACAAGCTTACCCCAACACCGTATCACAGCAAGGATAATGAGCTGCACCAGCAGCAATGGCACAAACAAGAGCCATCCTGCAACCACAACAGCCTGCACCCAATGGGAGTGGCTGCACCATAAGGCAAGGACTACAGCAATAGACAAAACCACAAACAAGATGGACATGACCCACCAAAACTTGGCTATACCTTCGGTCAACCAGTGTCTCCTATTATGTGCTTTTTTACTCATACTGGTTTTGTGGTTTGCAGGACTGACATTCTTTTAAGGATGTGTCCGTCTCCGCCGTATGCATCGGCGGATACTCCTGTTTGTTGTGGGCGTTAAGAATAGGTTCTTGTTCCATTATTCATCTGTTTTTTTTGTTGTAAACGAATGATATGCCGTTTTATTGCATCTGTGGTTATAATAGTTTATCTTTCGATGGGGATGACTGTTTATCCCCATCAGGTTTATGCCTACAACTCCCTTCTCTTTATTGTGCAGCGCTGTAACAAGGTTTAACCGGTAGCGGCGGCTCCTGTCTTTAACAGTATTTAACACTATGCACCTGTAAGATTTCAGCACCCACCGCGTTTATATAAACGAAGAACAACCCATAAAACTCTATCATCATGAAAAAGATTATATTCCTGCTATTTGCCGTCGCCGGAATGGCGGCACAGGCACAATTTACCCTTGGTGTCAACAGCGGATTATCCCATTTAAACCACAATGGAGAAAAACGCAACGAATACCTCTACACCTTGTCGCCCGGCTTGATACTGGGCTACCGCGTCGCGGACCATCTCACGGTGGGCATCACCGGCAACATTTCGTACATGTGCAATGGTGACCGCTACGAGGTGCCCGAAAATCCACCGGCACAGCCAGGTGAATATCCCAACTACTATGATACCAAATACAGCTGCGACGAGGTGCTGCTTTGGAACGCCGGAGTCTATGCACGCTACGACATCCCCCTCACCGGCCACCTGTCGCTCTTTGCCCACCTCACTGCCGGCTACGGCAACACCTATTCGCGCCATGTTGCTGAAAAGCTCATTTACAATCCATCCACCCAAAGTTATGACTCCCGTACCACCAAACGTAACGGCGACAACATCATCGCCTCGATGCATGCCGACCTCACTCCGGGTGTCTCCTACCGTTTCAACAGCCATCTCTCGGCCGACCTTTATCTCAATGTGCTAAGCCTGTCCTACTGTCACTATACCGTTAATACAAGAAAAGGTGGCAGCAGCAAGGTCTCATACAACACCACCTCTTTCGGGACACAGAACTACCTGATGTGGGTCTTCTTGATGGACAGCTACCAACTCATGACCAGCCCCGCCCAGCTTTCCAGCTTCAACATAGGCATCAACTACACCTTCTAAAAAAACATTGACCACCGACGAGTTCATCCGCGACATCATCTCACTGCAGCCCGCCATGCGTCGCATGGCGGAGCAGCTTCTGCACGACAACGCCCAGGCCGCCGATGCTGTGCAAGAGACCTTGACACGCCTTTGGACGAAACGGTGGAAACTGGGCAGGATTGACGACAAGAGCGGTTATTGCCTCCAGGCGTTGCGCAACGAGTGTTTGGATATGCTCAGGCGTAGGCGCCCCACAGTAGATGCCTTTAGTCTGGCCGACACCCTGCCCGATGCTCCTCCTCAGGAAGCCCTCGACGCCGAACAACGCTTCCAGCAACTCGAAAACGCCCTTGCCCAACTCTCGCCGGTGCAGCAACAGCTCGTGCAGCTGAAGTACATGGAGGGTCACAGCACCAAAGAGATTGCCTCCCTCACCGGTCTTTCGCCCTCCAACATCGACACCATCATGAGCCGAGTATATTCCATATTACGAAACAAGATACAATGAACAGCAATCCAAACCAAGACATAGAGCAACTGTTGCAGCAGTATGCAGAAGACCGCCGACAGCAAAGCGAAGCTGCCAAGCGGGTGCGCGGCATGGCTCGCCGACAACGCCGCATCGTGACGACGGTGGCCACCGTGGCACTGTTGGTATTGGTCGGTGTGCCGATGGTTCGTCTCTTACTGCCGGAACAAGACTCACCCATGGGTACCATCTTGGCCGAAGCAAGCCCAATGCCAGTATCCGCACCACAACCGGTGCCCTCGGCACCCCCAACAACTTCCAATGCCACAACCACCCTCCCTCATGCCAAACACACCCATCGGTTGGTGGTTCCTGCCACTACCAAGGTGCAGCCTGTCTCCTCCGATACCTCCGCACATCAGGCACTCGAGTCCTCGCACGACGACCCTGCACAGCCACTGCTGCAGACGGAAACCCCGCCTGCCGAAAACATCGCTAAAACCATTCCTGCGATACCATCCCCCCTGTCAACGGCTGAGGTACTCCCTCCTGCTCCCCAAAGCCGACGCCTCCACCTCACCGCACAAGTGGGCGGCTCTACTACCGCACCTTCTGGCTACGAGTACAGCTACCTCAACGCCGGTGTAGGCGTCAGTGTTGCCCTTGTCTCCGGCGGCGGCACAACATCCAATCCCCGCTACGAGATGGCGATGGGCGTAGGCGTGGACGGATACCTGAACACACGTGCCATTCGATTTGGGGGGGCAGAATACGATTATCCCTATCCCGGATCCAATTCCATAGATGCATCCGACGGGTACACTTCATCCGATGAAATCATTGAGATAACATGGGTCTACCCTAACTTCGCCCTCTACGCCACACTGCCATTCACCTTCGACCTTTACCCCCGTGGCCACAACCGCCCGGGATACCTGTTCAGCCTCACACCGGGGCGTGCCGTCACACCTGTCTCCAACATCATCGGTGGCCGCCGGTTGAAAGGAATCAACCCCTGGAAAATGACGCTTGGCATCGGCATCACATTCCCCAACAGTTTCCTCCACAGCCTCAGTTTTACAGCCAATCTCCTCCCCTCCTACATCGAAGGTCCATTGGAGAATGTCCACGAAGTGGGACTGGTCTTTGGATTCTGATTTTTGAATAAAGTGATTTTTTATTGTATCTTTGCATATTGGCGGTATGCTCCCGCCAATATACATTATTACTGATATTGAGATGACTAAAGTGACTATCCTTCCAAGCGAGTTTGGCCAAAGACTCGAATTGCAACTGGCCTCGGCGCTCAAAGCGGGCTTCCCCTCGCCAGCCGAGGACTACGCCCACGAGGGGCTGGACTTCAACCGCGACCTGATACGCCATCCCGAAGCCACCTTCTACGGACGCGTGGACGGCGACAGCATGATTGACGCCGGCATCAACGACGGCGACATTGCTGTTATCGACCGCTCGGTCGAGGCTCAAGACGGGGATGTGGTAGTGGCCTATGTCAACAACGAGTTCACCATCAAATATCTCGACCTCTCGCACAAATCCGATGGATATATCGAACTGCGTCCCGCCAACAAGAGCTATCACCCCATCCGTATCGACAGTACCGACGATTTCGAGGTATGGGGTGTAGTGGTGTGGACCATCCGCGCTTGGCATCCAGGTGGCAGGGGAGAGAACTGATACCACCATGTACGGCATCATCGACTGCGACAACTGCTATGTAAGCTGCGAACGGGTCTTCCGTCCCGACCTGAAGGGAAAGCCCGTGGTAGTGCTGTCCAACAACGACGGCTGCATCGTGGCTCGCTCCAACGAAGCCAAACGCATGGGCATCAAAGCCGGTATGCCCTACTTCAAGCTCGCCGAGCAGTTCCCCGACGAGAAGATTGCCGTCTTCTCCTCCAACTACGAGCTCTACGGCGAACTGACCGCCCGCGTGGTGGACATCATCCGGCAGGAGGCCCCTCGCTATTTCCGCTATTCCATCGACGAGTGCTTTGTGATGCTGGACGGCATGGAGTCGGTCGACCTCAAACAATGGGGCGAACAGCTGCACCGACGCATCGCCCGTTCGGTGGGAGTGCCCGTCAGCGTCGGCATCGCTCCCGACAAAACCCTGGCCAAGGTGGCCAGCCATTTTGCCAAACGTTACCCGGGCTACCGCCACTGCTGCCTAATCGACACCGACGAGAAACGCCGGAAAGCGTTGAAGCTGTTCCCCATCGGCGATGTATGGGGAATAGGGCGCCGCTATGCTGCACGGCTGGAGAAGATGGGTATGCCCACCGCCTACGACTTTGCCTCCATGTCGGCGGAATGGGTCAACGCCGAATTCAACAATGTGGTAGTCCTCCGCACCTGGGCCGAACTCAACGGCCGCGACTGCGTGCCCGACGAGGCCATGGCCAAGAAGAAGAGCATCTGCACCAGCCGGAGCTTCAACGGCATGATTACCGACCTCGAAGAGCTGAAAGTGCACGTCAGCAACTATGCCGCCCGCTGTGCCGAGAAACTGCGCCAGCAGGACACCGTGGCCGCCATTGTAGCGGTGTTTCTCAACACCAACTTCTTCCGCGACGACCTGCCCCAGTATTGGCAGTTCCGCGAGCTGACGCTGCCCACCCCCACCAACTCCTCCATCCAGATAGTGAAAGCCGCCACCGACGTACTGGCACAAATCTACAAACCCGGCTACCGATACAAGAAAGCGGGGGTGATAGTGATGGGCATCTCCCCCTCGTCGCCGGTACAACTCAACCTCTTCGACCTCAATGCCGACCAACTGCAACGGCTCAGAAAGCTTGATGCTGTGGTCGACCGCATCAACCGCATCAACGGCACCGAGACCGTCATCCTCGCCTCCCAGCAGTATCGCCAACAGAACGACCAAGGCAAAAGCGAAGTCTTCGCCAACATCATCAAGCACGACTTCCGCAGCAAAAACCCCACCACCCGCTGGAGCGACATCATACGGCTGAAATAACTGCCGTTCCAATGGGGCCTCAGGACAAAAGAAAAGTGAGGAGGCATCTCTTCTTTTTTCAATTTTTCAATCTTTTTTTGTATCTTTGCACTCGATTCCGAGCGGATGGATATCGTTTAGGGGTGCTACAACTGTTTGTGGCTGAGATTACACCCTCGAACCTGATCCGGATAATGCCGGCGGAGGAAACAACTATGAAAAAACAAAACAACACCTGTGGCCGCTATCAATTCAAGGCCACCAGTCCCCGTGCCAAGCAGATGATAGCCTGCTGTGCACTGACCGCAACCCTTTTTTGCGGCAGCCTTGCCGCCCAAACCCCTCAGCGCGACACCGTGCGTACACTCGATGAGGTGATTATTCGCGACGTACGCGCCAACAACAAAACACCTCTCACCACCACCACCATCGACCGCCGCACGCTCGAGGAGAACAAAATCGCCTCGGCGCTGCCCTACATGCTCGAGCTTGAGCCCAGTGTGGTCACCTCGTCCGAAAACGGCACCGTGGGTGTCACCAATCTGCGCATACGTGGTGTCGACGCCACCCGCATCAACGTCAACATCAACGGTATCACCCTCAACGATGCCGAGAGCCAGACGGTCTATTGGTACAACATCCCCAACCTGGGCGGCATGAGCCAGAGCGTGCAGCTGCAGCGCGGCGTGGGAGCCAGCAACGGCGGTTCCGCAGCCTTCGGCGGAGCGATGAACCTGCAGACCCTCAACACCGCCTCCAAGCCCTATGCCACCGCCGACCTCTCGTGGGGCTCGTGGAACACCCGCCAGTACGGCATTGTGGCCGGCTCGGGCCTCACCGCGCACGGCTTCTCGTTCGATGCTGCCTACAACGGCCTCACCTCCGACGGCTTCATCCGCGGCGGTCAGACCGACCAGCAAAGCCTCTTCCTCTCCGCCAGCCACTACAGCGACCGCTCCGTGCTCAAACTCATCGCCATCCTCGGCGAACAGCACAGCGGCATCACCTGGGACGGAGCCTCGGCCGAGGAGCTCGACGCCGACCCGCGCTACAACGGCCGCGGCAAAATCAAGGACCAGTTCGGCAACGTGACCTACTATCCCTTCGAGACCGACAACTACAAACAGCAGCACTACCAACTCTACTACTCCTACCTCCTCAGCGACCTCTGGACCCTCAACGCCGCCCTCGACTACACCCACGGCTTCGGCTACACCGAGAGCTACAAACGCGACAGGAAAATCGACAGCTACGGTATGGACACCCTGGCCTTCGGCTTCCGCCGCAGCGACCTCATCTATCGCAAGCCCATGTCCAACAACGCCTATACCGCCAACCTCTCGGCCCGCTACGAACGCAGCTCGCTCGCCCTCACTTTTGGCGGTAGCTACCTCTATTACGACGGCGAGCACCACGGCGAGGTTATCTGGCTGCAGCGCGAAATCGACCATCGCGGCACCACCCTCACCGCCGACAAACCCTTTGCCGACTGGTACCGCAACACCTCCCACAAGCACGATGCCGCCCTCTTCGCCAAACTCAACTACGACATCAACAGCCGTCTAAACCTCTATGCCGACCTGCAGACCCGTTTCATCAAATACACCATTGCCGGCACCGACGACGACTACGGCAAGATACCCTTCGACACCACCTACCTCTTCTTCAACCCCAAGGTGGGTGTCAACTACCTCCTCAGCAGCGAGCAGCGCCTCTACGCCGTGGCCGGCATCTCCAACCGCGAACCTGCACGCGCCGACATCAAAGAGGCCGTGGGTAACCAGCACCCCATCCATCCCGAAACCATGCTCGACATCGAACTGGGCTATCAGTTGCAGAAACAGGACTTCCACTTCCACGCCAACCTCTACGCCATGCTCTACAAGGACCAGCTCACCCCCAACGGCTTCATTACCGAGAGCGGCTACGCCCTCATGGAAAATGTCGACAAGAGCTACCGCCTCGGTCTCGAACTGGTGGGTGGATACCGCTTCGACAAGCACTTCTCGCTCGACGCCAACCTCACCCTCAGCACCAACAAAGCTGTCGACTACGTGGCCGACCTCTGGCTCACCGACTGGTCCGACCACCAGCGGGTATCTCTCGGCACCACGCCCCTGGCCCTCTCGCCCTCCTTGGTGGGTGCAGCCGTCTTCACCTACCGTCCCGTCAAGAATGCCAAAGTGCAGCTCATCGGCAAATACGTCGGCGAACAGTATGCCGACAACACCGGCCTCGCCGCCGCCAAGCTCGACGCCTACTTCCTCCTCAACGCCCGCATAGCCTACACCTTCAACATGCCCAATGGAAACGAGCTGGAATGCCAGCTGGCCGTCAACAACATCCTCAACCACAACTACCGCACCAACGCCTGGTGCGGCGCCTACTACGACCCGACGGCGCAGGGTGTGGTCACCGACCGCGGCTACTTCCAGCAGCCCGGCCGCAACTTTACGGCCAGAGTGCTCTACAGGTTTTAGCCAATCAGTAAAACCAGCCATCAATGAACCCCATCGAAGTGATCGGAGCAGCCATCGGCCTGGCCTATATCATCAGCGAATATAGGGCAGACCGGTGGTTCTGGCCCCTCAGCCTGCTGATGTCGGTGTTCTACATCGTCATCGACTTCACCTCGGGCATCTACGCCAACGGCGCCATCTGCTGCTACAACTTTGTCATGTCCGTCTACGGTCTGCTGGTGTGGCGGGGCATCGTGCAGGGCAACGGCCGCACCGAACGTCCCGTCGGCTCCTGCCCAGCGCGCTTCCTGCCGTGGATCATTGCCGTGGTGGCAATCCTCACGGTGGTGCTGTGGTGGCTACTCCGCACCCTGGGCGAAAGCCAGTACCCGGTGCTCGACGGTGTCTCCTCGGCCCTCTCCATCATGGCCATGTGGATGCTCTCGCAGAAATACTGGCAGCAGTGGATACTGTGGCTCATCGTCGAGCCCATCATGATAACGCTCTTCTGGCTCACGGGCAACTATGCCTCGGCGGTGCTGTATGTAGTCTTCGAGGTGTTCTGCATCATGGGCATCGTCCGCTGGCGCCGCCTGGCCCGCAACCAGCAGCAGTGACCGTCCCTCCATTCGGCGCAATCCATAAACCAAAATCTGTCAATAGGAAAACGAAAACTCCTACGGAGTATCATTGACAAGGGGTAATATGTTGGCTATTAAGCGAAAACTCCTACGGAGTGATTGCCTAATCGTGCAATGCATGGGGACTATTCCTGCCCCGGAGGGGCTTTCGTTTAACCCAAATCGGTCATTAGGAAACCGAAAACACCTACAGAGTATCTGCCGAATCGTGCAATGCATATGAATCGCCCTGCCCCGTAGGGGCTTTCGTTTAATAGCATATCACGTTGTTATACAGACATATTCTCCGTAGGAGATTTCGAATAGGTATATTCCAACGACCGATTGGGGATAAAGCAACGGGCGACAAGCCCAATCACTAATCACTAGTCACCCGTCACAAATCATACCAGCATCTTGAGGAGGTCCTGACCGATGTCGCGGCGGAAATAGCAGTCCTCCCAGCTGATTTTGGCCAGCTCCTGATAGGACTTGAGCATGGCCATGGGCATGGAGTCGGCCAGCGACGTGACGCACAGCACACGTCCACCGGAGGTGACCAGCGTGCCGTCGTCGGCCAGTCTGGTGCCGGCATGGAACACCTGGCAGTCGGTCACCTGTTCCACCCCCTGGATGGGCTTGCCCTTGGCATAATGGCCGGGATAGCCGCCGGAGACCATCATCACGCACGCCGCCGCGCGGGGGTCGACAGTCAGCTCGGTCTGCTGCAGGTTGCCGCGCCACACACGCTCGAACAGGTCGACCACATCGGACTTGATACGCGGGAAGACACACTCCGTTTCGGGGTCGCCCATGCGGACGTTGTACTCTATCACGTATGGGTCCAGCTCGCCCGTAGCCCTGTCGGCCACAGCCATCAGTCCGACGAAGATGAAGCCCTTGTACGGGATGCCGTCGCGGCTCAATCCGCGCACCGTGGGAGCCACAATGCGTTCCTCCACCTTCTGCATGAAACGCTTGTCGGCGAAGTGAACGGGACTCACCGAGCCCATACCGCCGGTGTTGAGGCCGGTGTCGCCCTCGCCGATGCGCTTATAGTCCTTGGCCGTAGGCAGAATCTTGTAATGCTTGCCGTCGGTCAGCACAAACACACTCAGCTCCACACCGTCGAGATACTGCTCCACCACCACCTTCGCGGAGGCCTGTCCGAACTTACCCTCAAGCATTTCACGCAGCTCGTGCCGTGCCTCGTCGAGGTTGTCCAGTATCAGCACCCCTTTGCCTGCCGCCAGGCCGTCGGCCTTCAGCACGTAAGGCGCCTGCAGGGTGCCGAGGAAAGCCTCGCCCTCCGCCGCCTCGTTTGCCGCAAACGAGCGGTAAGCCGCCGTGGGGATACCGTGGCGCTGCATGAACTGCTTGGCAAAATCCTTGCTGCCCTCCAGCTGGGCGCCCGCCTTGCCGGGACCCACCACCATCACATTGCGGAGGTCGCTGTTAGCGGCGAAAAAGTCCGTCACGCCCGCCACCAGCGGAGCCTCGGGACCCACCACCAGCATATCGATATCGTGCTTGTGCACCACCGCACGCAACGCCTCGAAATCCAACGGGTCCACATCCACATTGCAGCATTTATTCACTTGGGCCGTACCGGCGTTGCCGGGAGCCACATACAGGGCGGAGCAGCGTTCGCTCTCCGCAATACGGCAGGCGATAGCATGTTCACGCCCACCTGAACCAACAAGAAGAATATTCATATCGTCAAGGTTAAAAACAAAATGCAAAGATACGAAAAAAAAACCGAACACAAGAAAAAAACAGCTGCCCCCTACAGCGTCAACACCTGAATATAAAAAAGGAAAACACCTGCCAATCAAAAAAAAAGTCGTAACTTTGCAGACCGATAGCAAACAGATGGAATGGATTAAAAAACTGCTTGGAGGCTGCAAACCAGCCCCATGCGAAGAAGACAGCATGAAATACCTCATAGCGGGACTTGGCAACGTGGGCGCCGAATACCAAGGCACCCGCCACAATATCGGATTCATGGTGGCAGACGCTTTGGCCAAACAGGCCGACGCCCCATGGTCGCTCGAACGGCGCGCCTACCGCACCGAATATCGTCTGCGCGGACGTACCGTGGTCATCATCAAACCCACCACCTATATGAACCTCAGCGGCGAGGCTGTGCGCTATTGGCTGCAGGCCGAGCGCATCCCCCTCTCCAACCTGCTGGTGGTGGTGGACGACATCGCCCTGCCCCTGGGCACCCTGCGCATGAAAAAACAGGGCAGCGGCGGCGGCCACAACGGACTCAAAAATATCGAGACGCTCCTGGGCACCACCGACTATTGCCGCTTGCGCATAGGGGTAGGCAACAACTTCGGCCGCGGCCAACAGATAGACTATGTGCTCGGCACCTTCACCCCCGACGAGCAAGCTGTCATCCAGCCCCGCATCGAGACCGCCTGCAAGGCGGTGGAAACCTTCGTCACCCTCGGCCCCGACCGCGCCATGAATTCCTACAACAAATGAACCTGACCCTCGACATAGGCAACACCCGCACCAAGTGGGCCCTCTTCCAAGAGAACACACTGACGGACCACGGTGTCACCACCACTGAGGGGCTTGCCCACCTCTGCGGGCAAGTGGCGTGGCAGCGGGCCATCGTATGCGCCTCGGGCGATGCCGACCTGCGTCCGCTTACCCTTACCGGGCGTCCGGTACACCTGCTTTCGCACTCCTCGAAGCTGCCCATAGCCATCGACTACGCCACCCCCGAGACCTTGGGGGCCGACCGCATCGCCTCGGCTTGCGGAGCCTGGCGGCTTCACCCCCACGCCAACAGCCTCATCATCGATGCCGGCACCTGCATCACTGTCGACTTTGTCGATGCCTCCGGCACCTACCGCGGCGGGGCTATCCTGCCGGGCATTGACATGAAATTCCATGCCCTGCATACTTTTACGGCTCGATTGCCGTTATTAGAGAATGTGACAGGGGAACAAAATGTGGTAACCGGCAGAAGCACAGACCAGTCGATAACGGCTGGAGTGCTGACGGCCACCCGTTTTGCGGTAGAGGGGTTCGTCCGTCACTACCGCTCCCTTTACGGCCAGGTGAACGTGCTCGTCACCGGTGGCGACGCCGAGAGACTGATAGAAGAAGGCTCTTTGGCGCGGCTGACCGTCGAACGGCATCCCAACCTGGTGATGACTGGACTTAACGAGATACTGAAAGAAAATGAAAAATAGACACCTACTCATCATCGCCTTGGCCTTTGCGGCCATCAGCCTGCCCGGTCAGGGAAAGGCTCAACACAACTTCAACATCCCATTTTCGCAGTACGGAATCGGTCTGAGCGATATGCCCTACAACATGCCTACCGCTTTCGGGATGGGAGGTACGGTGTATGCCCGCGCGGCCCGCAACAGTATCAATCCTTTCAACCCCGCCTCTTATGCAGCGGTGGAGACGGAGAGTTTTGTGTTCGACATCGGGCTGAACATTCAGACCAGTGTGCTGCGCAAAGACGTCAACCGGCTGACCGACGCCGACGGCAACCTGGCCTACATCACAGTGGCCTTCCCCGTCACACAGTGGTGGAAGACCTCGGCAGGCCTGCTGCCTTACAGCAAGTCCAACTACGAATCGGTGCAGACCCAAAGCGACCCCGCTGGACTGGGCAATGTGAAGACCATCTATGCCGGCCACGGGGGCGTGTCGCAGCTGTATTGGGGCAACGGATTCAATATCGGTGAACGGCTGTCGCTGGGCTTTAATATCGATTTCCTCTACGGCAACATCACACGTGCCATCACCTACGAGTTCCCGGGCAACGACACCACTTTCTACATCAACTCGCGCAGACAAAAGAACACCTACGTGCGCAACCTCCTCTTCGACCTCGGAGCACAATACACGCAGCCCCTCGGTTCCAAATACTCCTTGCGCCTGGGTGTCACCTGCCGTGTGCCGCGCACCATGCAGGTACAGGACCAGTCGCTCTGCTATACCTTCCACCGTCAGACATCGATGGAATATCTCTTCGACACCATCTTCCCCGCCCGTGGCGAAAGCGACACTTACAACAGCACCCTGATACAACCCTTCACCATTGGTGCAGGTCTGGCTCTCGAGCGCAACGAGCGCTGGGAAATTGATATTGACGGATACTATTCGCCCTACAGCGGGGTGGACTACCGCGAGGACCCCTCTTACAATCTTTTCGGCTCCACGGCTTTCCGGTCGGCACCCAATTACCGCTTCGCCCTTGGGGGTGAATGGAAGGGCAACCCCGGAGCCGTCACCTATTGGGGACGCATAGGCATCACGGCAGGTGTCTATCACTCCCACGGTATCCTCACCCTGCAGACCGTCTCGGCCACCGACCCCGTGAGCATCAACGAGACGGGTTGCGGCCTCGGCATCCGCCTGCCGATGCGCAAGGGGCGCTCCATCCTCACCCTGAGCGTGGGATACTCCAGCCTTGGCACCGCCGACCTGCTGCGCCGCGATGTGGTCACCTTCGGCATCTCCGTGGGTTCGTGCGAACGGTGGTTCGTAAAACGCAAATATAACTAGCCACATGCAATAAACGAAAATAAAATAACACTAAATATCAAACAACGATAACAATTATTAGCCATGAGAAAACTGAAAATTGTCCTTATCGCAGCTGCAGCTCTCAGCATGAGTCTTGCAGCCAATGCCCAAAGCAAATGGGGCGAGACTCCCGAAGACAGCGTTGCCTGCATCAGCAACGTTTCACTCTATCAGGAATTCTACAAACAGAAGAGCTATACCGACTGCTACGAGCCGTGGCGTCAGATTCTTCAGCACTGCCCCCGTTTCAGCAAGACCGTCTATCAGCGCGGTTCCACCATCATCAAGTCCATGATCAACGTTGCCCAGACCGCTGAAGAGCGCGACGGATACATCGACGAGCTGATGCGTACCTACGACCAGCGCATCCAGTACTTCGGCGAAGAGGCCAAGGTCAAAGCCATGAAAGCCCAAGACCTCAGCACTCTCCGTCCAAAGGCTGTAAAGGAAATCTACGAAACCTATGCCGACGCCATCCGTGTGGGTGCCCATGAGCTTGACGAGAACTACGTCACCCTCTACTTCAAATCCACTGTCGACTATGTGCAGGCTGGTCTCGCCGACCCCACCCTGGTGGTTGATAACTACGACATCGCCAGCGACCTTCTCGACTCGCTCCTCACCCTCAATGTAGAGGCCGACGACAGCGTCAACGCTGCCAAAATCCGCACCTACATCGCCAGTGTGGAATCGGTCTTCTCCCCCTACGCCTCCTGCGACCAGCTGAAGGAGATCTACCAGAAGAAATTCGAGGCCGACCCCAACAACATCGCCCTCCTCAAGAAGATTACCGGCATCATGATCAAGAAAGGCTGCACCGAGGACAACCCGCTCTTCTTCGACGCCACCGAGAAGCTGTATGAACTCGAACCCTCGCCCAGCACCGCCATGCGCATGGGCCAGATGTGCTGGAGCAAGAAACAGTACGGCAAGGCTGTAGAATATGTGCAGGATGCTCTCAAGAGCCTCACCGACAAGAAAGACCGCTATCGTGCCTACATCATCCTCGGCCTCTCCTACTCCGGCCAAGGCAGCTACAGCGCAGCCCGCACCGCCTTCCTGAATGCCGCCGAGACCGACCGCACCAAGGGCGAACCCTATCTCCAGCTGGCTCAGGCCTATGCCAAGAGCAGCCGCAGCATCGACGACGGCATGGGCGGACGCTCTGCCTACTGGGCAGCTGTCGACGAACTCCGTCACGCCAAGCAGGTTGAACCCACCGACGAAATCATCAGCTTCGCCGATAAACTGATAAGCTCATACTCCAGCTACTTCCCCAAAAAGAATGACGCTTTCATGCTCGACCTCATCGACGGACATTCCTACACTGTCCCCGGATGGATTGGACGCAGCACCATCATCCGCACACGCTAACCCCCACCTCATGCCATCACGCATTGCAATGTTAATTAAGGCAAGAAGCAGGTTCGCCATCCTGCTTCTTGCCTCTTTTCTTTCGGCCTGCGGCAACGACATCGAGAAGACCCGCATCTTCGAGCCCCACACCCTGCCAGAGAGCACCATCCACAACGCCCACATCCGCCGAAGCGAGAAGGGCAGCCTGCAACTGCTGATGGAGGCCCCTCTGGTGTGCCAATACAGCAAACCCGAGCCCAAGACCGAATACCCAAAGGGCATCAAGATGCGTTTCTTCAATGGCTACAACAAACCCACCGGCACCCTCACGGCACGTTATGCTGTGTCGTACGACAAGCGGCAGGAGACCATCTTACGCGACAGCGTTGTCATCGTCGACCTCCAAAACGGCGACACGGTCTACCTGCAGGATCTCATCTGGAACCAGCTACAGCACAGGGTATACAGCGACAAACCCCTCCGCTCGAAGAACGGAGCCCGCATCACCTTAGGCGACCGCTTCGACAGTGACGACGAGTTCCGCGAACCCCATATTATTCATCAAAGAGGCACACTGGAATGGAAGGAGGAATGACCCGTCGTCGCGGCTATGTATGGCTCACCATCCTCTTTCTGGTGGCCACAGGTGTCTTGCTGGCCTCTCAGCCCAAAGGCACCAGCCCTAGCCTCCCTCCTCTACCCGACAGCCTCGTCCCGACCACCGACAGCCTTTCTCCCTCGTCCCAACCCAACCCATTGGCACCAACCGCCTCGGTTTGGCATGCCATCCCCCAAAAGAAACCCCTCGTTTTTGAGCTGAACAGTGCCGACAGCCTCGACCTTGTCCAGCTCTACAATATCGGCCCGACCATCGCCCGCCGTATCTTGAAATACCGTTCCCTGCTGGGAGGTTATTACTGCAAGGAACAGCTGCACGAAGTCTATGGCATCGACTCAGCACGCTATGCCGACATCGCGCCACACCTCACCGTCAACAGCGCGCTGGTGACACGTCTAGACCTCAACACTGCCACCATCGACCAACTGAAACGCCATCCCTATCTCGACTACTACCAAGCCAAAGCCATCGTTCGTATGCGCGAAGAGAAAGGGGCGTTCAACCAAGTGTCCGACATCTTGAATATCCCTATCATCGACACCGAAACCTTTAAACATATAGAACCTTATCTGACATGCAATTCACAGCCAAACAAATAGCCCAAAAGTTAAAGGGCACCGTCGAAGGCGACGAGAACGCTCTCATCTGGAAACCCTGCCGCATTGAGGAGGTAGACGAAGGGGGCATCACCTTTCTTGCCAACCCCAAGTACACCCATTACATCTATGAGCGGAAGGCGGCGGCCATCCTCATCAGCCGCGACTTTGTTCTCGAACACCCTGTCGACGCCACCCTGATACGCGTGGACAACCCCTATCTCTGTGTGGCAAAAGTGCTGCACATGTTCAACTCCGCCAGTGGCCCCAAGCGGGGACGCTCACTGCGCAGCAGCATCCACCTCTCCGCACGGCTAGGAAAGAAATGCTACGTGGGCGACTTTGCCTTTATCGGCCGCCATGCACAGATAGGCAACAACGTTCAGATATACCCCCAAGTGTATGTGGGCGACTACTGCAAGATAGGCGACAACACCATCCTCTATCCCGGAGTGAAAATCTACCGCGAATGCCAGGTGGGCAACAACTGCATCCTCCACGCCGGCGTGGTGGTGGGTGCCGACGGCTTCGGCTTTGCCCCCACGGACGACGGCTCCTACAGCAAGATTGACCAGATTGGTAACGTGGTGATTGAGGACGATGTCGAGATTGGCGCCAACACCTGCGTCGACCGTGCCACCATGGGCTCCACCATCATCCACCGCGGGGCAAAAATCGACAACCTCTGCCAGATAGCCCACAACGTCTCCTTCGGCAGCAACACCGTCATGGCCTCACAGTCGGGCTGCGCAGGCAGCGGCAAGGTGGGCGACAACTGCATAATCGCCGGGCAGGTGGGCATTGTCGGCCACATCAAAGTGGGCGACCGTGTCACCATTGCTGCCCAGTCGGGGGTCACCCGTAACATTGGCGACGATGCCGTTGTGCTCGGCTCCCCCGCCATGCCGGCCGACAGGCAGAAGAAGATCTTCGTGATGCAGCGCAAACTGGAGGAGATGTACAACGACATCCAGGAGCTGAAGAAAACGATTAACGAGAGGTAAAAGGCGGTAAGCTCGTCCATTTCAAAACCCTAATGTCCCACTGAAGAGATGAAGGCTTGGCGGATACTGTTGTTTATGGCTGTCGTTATTGCCATGTTGGCGGGAGTGTGCTATCTCTTTCCGCAAGGCCGCTGGCATATCGGCACGGTGAATCTCCGTTTCCCCACGCTCGCCAAGATACTCAATCCGCAGCACGAACTCGATGTGGAGGCCTACCTCCGCCAACAGGACTCGCTTGCGGCCATGCTCGACTCGCTGCAGGACTCCATGGCCTGCTACCAACGGCAGCTCGACAGCAGCGACATCCGCTTCTGGTTCCCCGACGGCGACGACCGTTTCTTCGACACTCTCTTCGCCCAGCTGGAGAGGACAGGCAGGACGGGCCGCACGATCCGCATCGTCCATTATGGCGACTCGCAGATTGAGATGGACCGCATGTCGGACCGTCTGCGGTCGCGGCTGCAGTCCCTCTTCGGTGGCGGCGGTCCCGGTCTCGTGCCCTTTGCCACCCTCATCCCTTCCTACTCCGTCAGCACCTATGGCAGCGGCGCGTTGGTGCGCCAGTCGCCCTTCGGCGACAGCATCGTGGTGCGCGCGGGCGGCAATTACGGCCCCATGGTGCAGGACTTCCATGTGGCAGGCTCGGCCACCAGCAGCATCAAGGCCACCACCCACAAGAACCGCGACAGCAGGCTCGCCCGTTTCGGCCGGGTGGGTCTGCTCTTCTGCAACCGTCCGGGCCCCCTGCATGCCACGCTGAAGGCCGGTGGCTACACTGCCGAGCAGGAGGACACCACCGCCGGCGTCCACCTCTTCAACTGGCGGCTGGACTCCGCCGCCACCGAGCTGCGCATCGCGGTGCAAGGGGCTGCCGACCTCTACGGCGTGATGGTGGACAACGGTCCCGGTGTGGCGGTGGACAATATCCCCATGCGCGGATGCTCCGGCCACCAGTTCTCGCAGATCAACCGCGACCAGCTGACGCAGGCCTATGCCTTGATGGACGTGGGGCTCATCATCCTCCAGTTCGGCGGCAACTCCGTCCCCTATCTCAGCAACGACCGCTCGATACAGGCTTACGCCAACGAGATGGGCAGACAGATAGACCGTCTGCACCAATGCTGCCCGGGGGCCTTGATACTCTTCATCGGTCCGTCGGACATGAGCAGACGTACCGAAGAGGGCGACCTGTACTCCTATTCCTGGATACCCCGCGTGGTGGAGGCGCTGCGCCAGGCGGTCTGCGCCCATGGGGCGGCCTACTGGAGCATCTACGACGCCATGGGCGGCGCCAACTCGATGTCGGCGTGGGTGAACCAGGGGTTGGGGAGCGGCGACTATATTCATTTCTCCCAACGGGGCGCCGACGTGATGGGCGACCGCTTGGCTACAGCTTTCGAAAATATGTACACACTCTATAAAATGAGACGGAACACCACCGTCGGCACAGAAAGGGAGGTGGCCGATGCTGAATAACACCGCTCGCGGCTCCCTCCGCCATTCGCTCGTCCTCGCGGCCCTCTGGCTTTGGGCCACGGGATGCCAGGGGCAGAACGCCTATCCCTTTATCCACAAAGAGGCCAATGTGCTGCACTATGACAGCAGCGCGTCCACCCTGCGCTATTTCTTCAACAAATGGAACCGCGTGGCCGCCACCGGTCAGGGCACCGTGAACATCATCCACATCGGCGGCTCGCACGTGCAGGCCGGCGTCTTCCCCAACCAGGTGCGCTCACACATCATGCAGCAATACCCCAACCTGGTAGGGGGTCGCGGCATGATATTCCCCTATTCGGCGGCAGCCAAGTGCAACAACCCCGACGACTATAGGGTACACTGCAAGGAGAAGGTCATCCTGACCCGCAACGTGTACAAGGAGCCCGAATACCCCATGGGGCTCTGCGGCATCTCCATCACTGCCATGGACACCGCCACCCGCATCCAGCTGCTTGCCGCCGACAAGGCCATCGACTACGGTGTGCGCCACATCGTGGTGCTGGGTTCCTCGCCCCAGAGCGTCATCCCCTTGCTGAGCTATGAGGGTCGCGACATCGCTCCCTCCTATATCGACTCCTCGACCCACCGCTTTGTCTTCAACCTGCGGCAACCCACCGACTCGTTCGACATCATCCTGCCCTGCACCCCGGGGCAGACCTTCACCCTCACGGGGGTCTGCCTCGGCAACCGCCAGCCGGGGTTCTCATACCATTCCATCGGTGTGAACGGCGCCGCCGTGCCCGACTACCTGAAATGCCCCCTTGCCGACGATCTGCGGCTGCTGCGCCCTGACCTCGTCATCTTCGGCATCGGCATCAACGATGCCCACGAAAAGGATTTCGACACCGTTGCTTTCAAAAACAACTACCTGGCCCTGTGCGACTCCATCCGCAAGGTCAATCCCAAGTGCGCCTTCATCTTTGTGACCAACAACGACAGCTACCGCAAAGTCCGCCGCCGCTATACGGTCAACACCAACGGTCCCCTCGCCCGCGAGGTGTTCTACCGGCTGGCGGCGTTGACCGGCGGTGCCGTCTGGGACCAGTTCGAGATTATGGGCGGACTCAAATCCATGGAGAAATGGCAGAAAGCCGGTCTTGCACAGAAGGACAAAGTCCACTTCACCCGTGCCGGCTACCGGCTGGTGGGCGACATGCTCTACGAGGCGCTCTACAACGAGATCGCCCGCCATCCGCAGCTTCCCCCTTCGTCCGCCACTAAATCGTCCAAACGCTAACCCTTCCGCCAATCCGTGAACGACCTCCTCACATACCTCACCCACCTCTTCGCCTTCGACTCGGAGCATCCGCTGCTCTTCACCCAATTCCATTTCTGGGCCTTCTTCTTCATCGTCTACACCCTCTTCTGCCTCATCGTCTCGCTGGGGCGCAAAGGCCGCCACATGGGCAAAGGCCGTCGGCTCTGGCGCAACGGCTATCTCTTCCTTGTGAGCCTTTTTTTCTACTACAAGACTTCCGGCCTCTATGTCGGTCTGCTCATCTTCGCCACCATCGTGGGCTATTTCCTCGGCATGCGCTTTGCCCACCTGGCCAACCGCGAAGCCACCACCGGCACCAGTACCGCCAAGCGTCGCCGTGCCCTGATGATTGCGGGCGTGGTGGTCAACCTGGGCGTGCTGTGCTATTTCAAATACGCCTACTTCTTCACCGACATCTTCAACACCATCGCCTCCACCCACTACTCCATAGCCAACGCCATCATCCTGCCTGTCGGCATCAGCTTCTTCACCTTCCAGAACATCAGCTATATTGTCGATGTCTACAAAGGCAAAGTGCGCCATGCCGACAATATCCTCGACTTCGGTTTCTACACCACTTTCTTCCCCCAGCTTGTCGCCGGTCCCATTGTCCGTGCCGACCAGTTCATCCCCCAGCTCTACAAACCCTTCTTCCTTGGCCGACGCCAGTTCGGCATCGCCATCTTCTGGATTCTCAACGGCCTCTGCAAAAAGCTTATCCTCAGCGACTGGCTGGCCGTCTCGTTTGTCGACCGTGTGTTTGAGAACCCCCTGCTGTACACCTCGTTCGAAAACTTCTCCGCCCTGCTGCTCTACTCCTTGCAGGTCTATGCCGACTTCTCCGGCTATACCGACATAGCCATCGGCGTGGCCATGCTCATGGGCTTCTACCTGCCCCTCAACTTCAACTCGCCCTACAAGGCCACCAACGCCGCCGGGTTCTGGAAACGCTGGCATATCTCCCTCAGCAACTGGCTGAAGGACTACCTCTACATCCCCCTGGGCGGCAACCGCAACGCCACTCCCGCCACCTACATCATCCCGGCGGTGATGCTCGTTGTGGTGCTCCTCATGGCCAAGAGCCTCTGGCTCACCCTTGTCGCTGCCTTTGCCGTGTCGCTGCTGGTGCTGCTCTATGCCGCCTCGCCCGAACGCAAACGCGAGTTCGACACCAACCTGAACAATTTCGACACCATGCTCCTTGGCGGCATGTGGCACGGTGCCTCCTTCAACTTCATCACCTGGGGTGCCCTCAACGGCATCGGCATCTTGGTATACAAGTGGTGGAAAACCAAAACCCCCGCTGCCCGTATCTTCACCGTCATCCTCGTCTACCTTGCCGTGAAATGCCTCTACCATTGGTTCCCCATTCCGGTACTCAGCATGTTCCACTTCGCCTTCCTGGTAGTGGCTGTGGCCATCATCCTGCTCAATGTGGTGCCCCTGTTGTGGGGTGGCAAATACCGTCCCTCACGGTTCAAAGGCGGACTGGTCACCGTGTGGAACACCCTGCTCACCTTCTTTTTCATCAGCTTCACACGACTCTTCTTCCGTAGCGGCTCGAACCTCGACCCCGCCGAGGCCAACGAGACCGCCTGGCGTACCGCCACCCAGATGGTGGAGCGTATCGGTGGGCAATGGAACTGGAGCCAAGTCCCTGCCATCCTCGACAACTACGCACCTGTCTTCATCGTCTTCCTTATCGGCATGATCATCCACTGGCTGCCCGACCGCTTCAAACGGCGCTACCGTCTCTGGTTCGCCTCCATGCCCGTATGGCTGATGGCCGTGGTGGCTGTGGCGACAGTGTTTGTGGCCTACCAGTTCATCACCGCCGACCTCCAGCCTTTCATCTATTTCCAATTTTAAACGCACCTGTCCATGAACGCCTCCCGCCACCCCGTCTCGCTGCTGCGCCTGCTCAACAACCTGTTGCTGGTGTATCTGCTCTACATGCTCTGCCGTGTGGTGTACATCTGCGAGTTCTGGGACCTTTACTCTGAGGGATGGCAAAGCCTCAGCATAGGCAGTCTGCTGGTGGGCGGCCTGCGGTTCGACACCTCCGCCATCCTCTATACCAACACCCTCTACATCCTGCTGGTGCTCCTCCCCCTGCCGCGCAAACTGACGGCTGGCCACGTCTGGCGTACCGTCCTCAAAGTGCTTTTTGTGGTGGTCAACGCCCTCATGCTTGTGCTCAACCTGGTCGACACCGTCTACTCCCGCTACAGCGGACGGCGCACCACCTGGACCTTCTTCTCCGAGTTCAGCAACGAAGGCAACCTGGCCGACATCGTGGGGGTGGAGATACTTCGCCACTGGTATCTTGTCCTCATCGGTCTGGCCTTCATCGCCGCCCTCGTGCTTCTCTACCGCCATCCCTACAACAGTCCATCGACGCGACCCCTCCGCAGCTGGCAGTACCTGCTCATCTCCTTCGGCTGTGTGCTGCTGTATGCCCCATTGGCGGTGATAGGTATGCGCGGCGGTGCCTCCACGGCCATCCGTCCCATCACCATCAGCAACGCCAACCAGTATGTCAACCGTCCCGACGAGGCAGCCATCGTGCTCAACACACCCTTCTCCCTGCTGCGCACCATGGGCAAGACTACCTTCACCGACCCTGAGTACTTCCCCGACGACCGTCTCGACGCCATCTACAGTCCCCTCCATCTCCCCTGCGACGCTGGAACCGACACCCTGACACGCTCACCAAACATCGTGGTCATCATTCTCGAGAGCTTCGGGCAGGAATACTTCGGTGCATACAACGACTACCCCGGCTACACCCCCTTCCTCGACTCGCTCATCGCCCACAGCCTCACCTTCCGCCATTCCTACGCCAACGGCCGCAAGAGCATCGACGGTATGCCCTCCATCCTCTCCGGCATACCCATGTTTGTCGAACCCTTCTTTGTCACCGGCTACTCGCTCAACAACGTCAGCGGCATTGCCGGCGAGCTGTCGCACCAAGGCTACACCACCGCCTTCTTCCACGGTGCCGAAAACGGCTCGATGGGCTTCCAGGCCTTTGCCCGCACCTCCGGGTTCCAGCACTACTATGGCCGTACCGAGTACGAAGCCGACAGCCGTTTCGGCGGAGCCGACGATTTCGACGGCACCTGGGCCATCTGGGACGAGGAGTTCATGCAATACTACGCCGCCGTCATGGAGCAACTGCCGCAACCTTTCATGACCGCACTCTTTACCGCCACGTCGCATCATCCCTTTGTCGTACCCGAACGCTACTCCGACAGTCTCCGTGCCGACGGCCACCCGCTGCATACCTGCATCCGCTATACCGACCACGCACTGCGCCGTTTCTTCGCTGCCGCCAGCCGCATGCCATGGTACCGCAACACCCTCTTCGTCATCACCGCCGACCACACCAATATCAACGAGGAGCGCACCTACAACACTCCCCTCGGCACCTTCAGCGTGCCCATCATCCTCTTCTCCCCCTCCGGCCAGCTGCCCACCGGCATGAGCAACGCCGTGGCCCAGCAAACCGACATCATGCCCACCCTCCTCGGCTTTACGGGCTGTCGCCGCCCTTACGTCGCCTACGGTGTCGACCTGCTCCACACCCCCGACAGCCTCACTTGGGCCATCCACTACAACAACGGCGTGTACCAATATGTGCAGGACGGCCACCTGCTGCTCTTCGACGGCCAGCAACCCGTGGGGTGGTACGACATCCAGGCCGACCCCATGCTGCAACACAACCTGCTGCCTACCGACGACCGCCGCCTCGCCCGCTACACCGAGCGCACGCAGGCCATCATCCAGTCCTACATGCAGCGCATGGTGGGCAACCAGCTTACCCCTTGAGCCGCCTCGTGTGGCACGGTATTTGATTCTACAGGGTATATGGACAAGCAAAGAATGATTTTCGAGATAGACCGCCACACCGTCACCGAGGGCGACGTGGTGGAAGTGAAGTGGGACTGCACCGGCTCGGAACAGACCGTTTTGACCCTCGACAACGGCTTCCGCGCCACAGAGATTCCCCTCGAACCCAGCGGCACAAAACGTTTCCGCCTCAACCGCTCGAAGGGACGCACACACCTCACCATCGCCGTGACCATGGGCGGCAAGACCTACCGCAAGAAGATTGCCGTGCGGGTGAAAAAGATGCCCACCATGAAAGCGGAGACGGTGGATCACCGTGGCCGCAAAGTGAGTGCCATCGGTGGGTGGTGGCAGCGCATAATGACAAAATGGCATGATTCCCGCAGCAAGCTACACCTGGCCATGCAGGTGCTGCCTGAACGCAAACAGATGGCCGTAAAAATCATGGCCATCATGGGCGTGGGCTTGATCGTGAGTGCCATCTGGCCGATACTGTATGGCTTAGTGCCGATGCTGGTCGCCGGCTATCTCATCTATGTGCTGATACGCCGCTGAGCTATCCCTACCCACCAGCGGAAGCGTCAGCGCCGACTCCTTTTCCGTTTTAAACTTAAATCAATCCTTTCCTCCCCAAAACAGAGGATGCCGTCTTGCAGCGCACAGCGGCCGTCGTTGAACACGGTGTCGACAGGCAGCACTGTGGTGGAGAGCGTGCGGCAGTGGTTCACCATCCCCTCGCGTTGGAAACGTATCTCCTCCGGATTGCGTGCCACAACGCTGTCGCACACCAGATAGCTGTGGCGTCCGTCGAAACATTCCACCGCCAGATGCCGGTCGGCTTTGTACACCACTACCTCATGCCGGTGTGCCGCCCTCATGTTGACCACCGTGAGGCACACCGCCTCCACCATCAGCACCGCTGCGGCCACAGGCAACGGCCACCGCAACCTGCTGCGGAGAAAAAGCGTAACGAGCAACAGTGCAACAGCTAGCAGCACAAACATGAAGGGACTGCAATAGAGATTGTCCAGCACCGCACAGGGCAGTCCGCCCACCCAGGCAGCAAGGCCATCGGCGGCATGGAGTTCCTGCCCTGCCAGCCATACCGCAGCATGCCCCAGCCCCGAGGCCTGCGGCAGCAACACCACAGCCAGCACCGTTGCCAGCAGGAGCCCGGCAAACGGCACGATAAGCAGATTGGCAATGATGAACCAGATGTAGACTTCATGGAAATAGTAGAGCTGGAGCGGCATGCAGAAAAATTGGGCGGAGAGGGTGAGGCAGACCAATTTCCATACGTAGCGCACAGGTGCCGTCCACCGCTTTTCGAAAGGCAGTTTGACTAGCGAACGCAAAGGGTCTTGCAAAGCCAGGATACCCACCACCGCCGTATAGGAGAACTGGAATCCGACATCAAAGAGCAGTCCGGGGTTGACGAAGAGGAGCAGCAGGGCGGAGGTGCAGAGGTTGTTGAGTACCATGGGCCGCTGCTGCGCCATGTAGCCTATCCGCAGCAGGGAGAACATCACGGCGGCGCGGAGGGTGGAGGGTGCCATGCCGGTGACGAAGGTGAAGCCCCAGATGGCCAACAGCTGGACGGAGCCTTTCAGCACCCGCTGCCAGCGGAGTTTGCCCATAAAGAGAAAGAGCAGACCAGCAAGCCACGCCACAATACCCACATGCAGGCCCGAAACACAGAGCAGGTGCATGATGCCCGCCTGCCGGAAGTGGAGGAGGGTCGAGGGCTCGAGGTCGTCGCGCCATCCCAACAGCAGGGCTGCCGCCATGCCTTTGTGCTGCTGACTGAGGGTTGTGGCCTGCAGGCGCTGGACAAGATGCCGCTGCACCCGCTTGGACCAGGCAAGGAGCCCCCTGTGGCTTGCAAGGCTGTCGGGTTGCCGGTGCCACGCCTCTAGCGCCACATAACATTGCCATGCAATTCCCTTGCGCAACAGATAGCGTCGGTAGTCGAACTGATAGGGATTGATACTGCTGTCCGGCCGTTGAGGACGGGCATGGACAACCAGCCGGTCGCCATACTGCAGGGCGGCGGCGGAGCTGTCCTTATGGAGATAGAGGAGAACGGGGCAGTCGGCCTCCTGCCAGGTGGTGCCGTCGTATACCGCCTCGACACGGGCAGCCACTTTATAGGTGCGGGGTGCCTGACGGGGGGTGTCGGCAAGGCGGACACTGAAAAGGACAGGCTCACGGTCAGCCACACACCAGCCCGACGCGGGCAAACCATCGGATGGAGTGGTGCGATGATGTGTGGCGGTTAGGAAACCAAGGGCCATGAACAGGAGCCACAGGAAGGGCAGAAAGGCAGGCGTGAGCCACCGCACACGTCCCGAAGCCCCTACGGCTGCCACCCCGGCAGCCATGAGGGCAACCAGCGCGGGGAGCAACATCCCAACCGTTGGGAACAGCTCGGCACAGCCGATGCCGGCAGCAAATGCCAGCACGACACGCAGCATGGGCGCACGCCCCAACAGCTGGGCGACGGCCTCTGTCAGTCGGGCGGGTTGTCGAATATCAGCCATCACATTGTACGCTTGGATTTCCTTACACCTCCCGGCAACCGGACGCCGAAGCCGCTGCCAACCATCGGCGGGACAACTCCGTGACACAGGAGGATACCACCTGCGGCAGCACCGGTTCCGGTTGCGGGAAAGCACTGCAAAGATACCAAAAAAATTCGGTGCGGCAAACGATTCTTTACCAAATGAGAAAAAAAGTGTATTTTTGCAAACTCAATAAACAAATATTTCGACAAACACATGATACGCATACGCGAAATGGAACAACACCTCGACCAGGCCACCGCAGCAGCAAACCAGCTGGAGGCGGCCCTCGAGGCATACAAGGCTGCTCAACCCTCCATCGACATGCTTGCCGCCTATCTGGGCAGCGACGACTGGCGCAAAGACCTGGCCGACGACGAACGCGGCCTGCTGCCCGCCGACCTGAAGCGCGGTGTGCTGAGCGAGGACGGCATCTGGAACCTCCTGGAGCGCAACCGCGAACTGCTGGAGGAGATGCAGCAGCTCTCCACCCAACTTCTGCAGAATCCCCGATAAAACACACCTCCATTAATGTCTTTCCAACCTATTATGAAGAGATACCTTTTCCCACTGCTTCTGCTGCTCATGGCCACCCCCGCCGCCCACAGCCAGGAGCCGGACTCCGCTAGCCACCCCTTTATGCTGACAGGCTACGGTCTCTACGATTTCCACTATGCCACCGACGGCATCGGCGGCGGTGCCCTGATGCTCGACTGGCAGGTGTCCCCTGCCTTCAGGCTCGGCATCGGTGCCGAATACGTCAGCAGCAACCGCATTGCCGCCAAGCTGGGTGGTGTGGCCACCCTGCTGACCACCGACAACGGATGCCTGACGCTGGAGAACAGCTACCTGTGGCGGCACTACCCGTCGCTCAATATGCAGGAGTTCACCGGTGCGCTGCAGGTGGGCTGGTACGCACGGCATGTCAACCTCCACCTGGGACTCTGCAACCGATACCATGCCGAGCTGGTGCTACGCAACAACGGCGGCATGGGTACGGTGCTGGAACCCATGAATGTGATGTTCGCCGCCGAAGGCTGGTGGTACAACCAGCTTGCTCCCCACCAATGGAATGTCGGCCTCCGCTGGAGCAACTACAACGACTTTATCATCGAGCGTGTGGCCAACTGGTTCTTCAGCGCCAAAGCCTGGTACCGGCTGCCCGAGAACACCGCCTTCTACGCCGAAGTGGGCCTCCATCCCGTCGGCTCGCTCAACCTCACCGCCTCTTACGACGGCTGGTTCCTCCACCTTGGAGCCATCCGGACCCTGTAATCCAACCCAAACACCCCACACCTATGACAACACGAAAACTTATTCCCGCCGCCATTGCCTTGCTGCTTGCCACCTCGTGCAACCGCCTTGATGTGGCCGGCATGTTCTTCTCCAGCGGCACACATACCGAAGACCGCGTGGCCGAATGGCTTGCCTGGAACGACAGCCATCCCGCCGTCGTCATCTCCGACGCCCCCGACCAATACAACATCTACGTCTGCTCCGACATCCACCTGGAGGGCAACACCGACCGCGTGGAGCGTTTTCTGCGTGCCGAAGGAGCCGACGCCAATGGACTCTTCAGCATCGTCAACGGCGACATCGCCAACGAGCGCGGCCCACGCCCCTTCCGTCAGCTGGACAGCCTGTTGCGTAGCGACGCGGCAGCGGACACCTGTTTCGTCACCATCGGCAACCACGACATCTACTTCGACTGCCAGCAGTACTTCCAACAGTATTTCCACACCTCCACCTACACCGTCACCGTGCAGACCATAGGGGGAGCCCGCGACCTCTTCATCTTCCTCGACAGCGGCAACGCCACCCACGGCCGCCGACAGCTGCAATGGCTGCGCGAACAGCTGCAGCACCGCGACGAATACCGCCACATAGTGGTCGCCACCCACACCTGCCTCTTCCGCACCTCCTACAACTACAGCACCACCCCCGCCGCCAACCTGCCCGAGGAGGAATACTATGAGCTGGTAGACTTGATGAGTCGGAACAAGGTGAGCTTGTTCCTGATGGGACATTTCCACCACAAGGAGCAGCACACCCTTGGCGGGGTACCCTACGTCATGACCGACAACCTCAACGAGGGCCACGACACACCCTCCTACCTCGTGGTGCGTTGCGCCGACAAAGTCTCCTACCGCTACGAAGAGATTTAGGAATGCGTGATTGTGTGAATGCGTTAATTCGTTAATGTGTTAGTCGATTAACGGAAGCCCAAATTTATTCTCAACAGCATCGTAGATGCTGAATATTAATAACCCCACACTAAGGAACGCAGTGTGGGGTCCTCAATACCCCCACCCCCCAGCGTCCCGAAGGGACGCAACAACAAGAGATTTAAGAATGCGGGAATTCGGGAATTCGGGAATGTAATAATGCGCCAATCGACTAACGAATTAACGAATTAACACGTTAACGAATTCAAAGCCGCCTCATACAGCTGCGGGAAACGGTCCGCCAGCTTCACCGGCCTGCCGTTTTCCATAAAGCAATGCACACTGCGACCCGTGCAGACCACCTTGTCCCCCACGCGCATCGTGTAGCCGAAGGCAATCTTCAGCGCACTCATCTCCGCCACCTTCACCTCGACCTCCACCACATCCTTGAACGTCGTGGGATGCTTATACACGCACTCAACGCTCACCACGGGCGACACCACCCCTTCGGCCTCCATGCGGTCGAAGCCGTAGCCCACCTGGTCCATCCAGTCCACACGCGCCTCTTCCATAAAGCGCACATAATTCGAGTGGTGCGTAATCCCCATCCGGTCGCACTCATAATACTTCACTTCGTGTTGATAACATTTCATATAGCGTTCCAAATTGTTTTAATAATGATACCTCTTCCGGTTGGCGAGCAGCAGCGCCGCCGACATCAGCAGCGACAGGCTTTCCGCCACAACCACCGAAAACCATATACTCCCAGCCCCGAACAGCGCCGGCAGCACAAACACCGCCGCCGTCTCGAACACCAATGCCCGCACCGTAGCCAGCAGGGAGGACACCACGCCGTTGTTCAGCGCTGTGAAGAAGGCCGACGTGTAGAAGTTGAACCCCACCAACAGATACGATGCTCCGTATATCATGAAAGCCCGCCGCGTGAGCGCAAACAGCGCCTCGTCGTACCCCACAAACACCGCCGTCAACGGCCAAGCCAGCAGTTCCAGCACCGCCGTCAACAGCACCCCCAGCACCGCCATAATCCGAAGACTGCGGGCGAAGATATTGTGCAACTCGGCATAGTTCTTTGCCCCGTGGCAATAGCTCACTATCGGCGACGACCCTATCGTGTAGCCCAGAAACACTGCAAAGAAGATAAACTGCACATACATGATCACCCCGTAGGCCGACACCCCGTCCTCGCCGATATAGCGCATCAACTGGTAATTGTAGCACATCGAAACCACCGAGCCCGACACGTTTCCGAAAAACTCGCTCAGCCCATTGGTGCAGGCCTGCAGCAGGGCCCGCCAATCCATCACCGGCCGCACCAGCCGCAGCAGCGACCCGTTGGGGAACAGGAAGTAAACCACCGGTATCAAGCCACCCGTCACCTGCGAGGCCACCGTCGCCCATGCCGCTCCGCGCAGCCCCATGTGCAGCACAACAATCAGCACAAAGTCCAGCACGATATTCATCAGCCCCGCAACCACCGTCACCATCAGCCCCATCCTAGGCCGTTCCGCCGTCACCATCAGCGACTGGAACATATACTGCAGAATGAAGAAAGGCAACGCCAACAGGAGGATGCGGCCATACTCCACACACAAGTCCAGCATCGCTTGGTCGGCACCCAGAAACAGCGACACCTGTGGCAGGAACGCAATCCCTGCGGCACCGAACACGATACCCACCGCCACTGCCGCCGCCACCAGCAGCGAGAACACCCGCTGCGCCCGCTCCTTCTGCCCTTCGCCCAGCATCTTGGCCACCAGCGCACTGCCGCCCGTGCCCAGCATATACCCCACCACACCCAGCACCATCAGGAACGGGAAAATCAGATTGATGGCCGCAAAGGCCGTCTTGCCCACAAAGTTCGACACAAACATCCCATCCACAATGCTGTAGACAGACGTGAAGACCATCATCACCATCGACGGGACGGTAAACCGCAACAACTTGCGATACCCGAAATGCTCAGAAATACTGATCGGCTGTGCCATAACTATTCAATAACGCCACAATCAATGCTTTATTGTATCAATGCAATGCCGTGAATCGTCGCGGACTGAGGGCCGCCCGGCTCACTGCGCTCCCGTCAGCCCGCCGTAGCTCTCCGCCGCGCGGGCCAGAGCCTCCTCGGTGGTGTATCGCTCATAGAGCGTGCAGCGCGTCGCCACCGACTGGCTTGAGCACCGTTCGCCGCTGATGCGCACCAACGCCCAACCCGTCATCGCGTCGAGGAACTCATCCCCCACCAACGCCAGACGTCCGTCCACGCACCGCAGCGCCAACCCGCTGAACCCCGTACCCCCGCAATCGCCATCCAGCAGCAACTCCTCGGCCGTCACATACACCTTCGGCACACCCTCCTCCTCCTTCTGGCACAACCGGTACAGCCTCAGCCTGTCGCCCCGCTGCAGGTCGGCATCCGCACCGCACAGCGCCGCCGCCACATCCAACGCCTCAGCCCCTTCGGGCAACGCGTCCTTCATCCTCACCGACGTCAGCAACGCCGGCTCGCCCTCCACCTCGCCCAGGCGGTAATCCAGATTCTGCAAGAGGCCGTCGCTCACGGGCATCCCCTCCAACAGCAGCGAAGCCATATTCTCATGCTCCTTCTTGGTCAAGAAAACCACAGGCAACTTGCTCATCAACGTGCGGAAACGGGCGTAAGCCGTCACGCTGCCCGCAAACATCGGCTCCGCCGCATCGCGCAGCCGTTTCCACAGTGTGTTGTTATGCGCCAGCCGCTGCCTGGCAACGAACTGACCGCGTGTGCGCCGCAACGGCTGCTCACTCCTTGCCGACCGCATAATCACCTTACCTCCACGGGTGTAAAAGGCCACCCCGTCCTTCCTCAGCGTCCCGCTGAGGGTGACACCTTTGTGCTTCAACCTAGCCATAATCCTGTATTTTTTCTATTGTCAAAAACTGAAAAATTATATTGTCAAAAACTGAAATCCCAATCAAGGTTCGTCACATCAACGATACTTCAACGATACATCAACGATATTTCGACGATAGAATATCGTCATACAAACGTAAAAATAACGTTCTTCTATCGTTAAAATATTGGCCCTACTCACAGCCCCACAACACCTTACGCCAACCTTCCCCAAAACATCCACCCTGCAAATATACAAAAAATATTTTTTCCCCGCCAAAAAAACCGAAAACCCAGGAAAAATTCGTATCTTTGCAAGACATAAGTTTGTATACACAGAGAATCAAACAAAATAACAATCGTAATGGACGGTTTAATCAAAAACAAAAGAGCCACGTGAATGTCAAAAATACTATGCCGTACTAACAACCCTGCTTGATAGAGTATACTCAGGCAAAACTGACTGTCAGTAACGACATCGTTTCTTACCAATATCCTAACTTATTGCTGCCGAGTAATTTCTGCCAACCGCCAAGATTCTGCAGCATAAAAGAATATGCTCAACTGTCGATATTTTTTTCATGAACTTGCAATAAACAAAACTATTTTCCGTTTACCATATAATTATATGGTAAAAATGGCGAAACCAACGTGTATAGATCTGTTTGCGGGCTGCGGAGGGTTATCTCTGGGACTGTACCTTGCTGGATGGCAAGGGCTTTTCGCCATTGAAAAAAACGCTTTCCCATTTGAGACGCTAAAACACAACCTTGTCGACAATAAGAAACATTTTGACTGGCCCGACTGGCTTCCTCAAACCAATCACGACATTAACGAGGTGCTTGAGAAGTACCAAGACCAACTGAAAGCCCTACGGGGCAAGGTGGATTTGGTGGCTGGCGGACCTCCTTGTCAAGGGTTTTCTATGGCAGGGAAACGAGTCGAAGACGATGTACGCAACCAATTGGTTTTCTCCTACATCAAGTTCATCGATTTGGTGCGTCCCCGCATGCTCCTTTTTGAGAATGTGAAGGGTTTTACCTATGCTTTCGACAAAAAGAACGCTAGCGATGCAGAGCCTTATTCGCTTAAGGTGATTCAAAAGCTAAAAGGATTAGGGTATAACGTCAAGCCTCATGTTTTTGATTTCTCCAATTACGGAGTCCCCCAACGTCGCAAACGCTTTATCCTTGTGGGAATTCAAGAAGGATTTGGGTCTCCCAACAACTTTGAACAACAGTTATTGGCTCACCGTGACGCTTTCTTAAAAAGCAAAGGGTTAAAACCTACGGCTACGCTACATGAGGCCATATCCGATTTGCTACGCAGCAATGGAGAGCTACCTACGCCAGACCGGAAAGGATTCAATTCGGGAATATATGGCAAAGAGGGAATAAGCAATTACGCAAAGGTGATGCGTGGGGATTACCCCAAGACGCATACCATTCCCGACAGCCATAGCTTTGCCCACCACACATCAGAAAAGACTGCATTATTCAAACGCCTCCTGTCCGAATATCAACCCAGAGGCAAGCGTATTGATGGAAAAGCTCGCGAGGCATGGGGCATCAAGCAGCGTGGAATAACAGTATTAGACCCCAATACCGTCTCGCCAACAATTACCGGGTTGCCAGACGACTACCTGCATTATTCCGAACCCCGCATTATGACAGTCCGAGAATGTGCACGTATTCAGTCATTTCCTGATTGGTACGAAATAAAAGCAAAATACACCACTGGTGGCAAGATGCGTAAACTTGAAGTACCACGATACTCTCAAGTCGGTAATGCTATACCCCCGTTGTTCGCAGAACAGGCCGGAATTGTATTAAAGGAGATGTTGCAGAATGAAAGATAACCTACAATTCCGTGTTAGTGCAGAACTGAAAAACATTCTGGGTCGAGATTTGATAACAAGTCCCGACATCGCCATATTGGAGTTGGTCAAAAACTCATACGATGCCCACGCCACCAAAGTGGAAATCACATTTGATAAAGATTATCTGTGCATTGCGGATAATGGCAAGGGCATGACAAAAGACGATTTAATCAATAAATGGCTATTTGTCGCCTATTCTGCCAAGAGCGATGGAACAGAAGACAAATCTTATCGAAGCAAATTCAAACGTCATTATGCAGGTGCCAAAGGCATCGGTCGTATGTCGTGCGACCGTCTGGCACGAAATCTAATCCTTACCACACGCAGTGAGGAGTCTAAAACCGAGGTGCTTCACGTGGATTGGAGTGTGTTTGAAAAAAATAGGAAGACCGAGTTTGACACAGTAGATATTCCTCATGAGACATTGGAAACGATTCCACAATTTCCATTAGGATATACGACAGGAACGATATTGGAGTTTACTGGACTACATACACCCTGGAGTCGAGATGACATCAAACGGCTTCGAAAGTCTCTGGAGAAAATGATCAATCCATTCTCAGGAACAGATGATAACTTCCAGATAGAAATAATCGCTCCAGAGATGATAAAAGATGACTCTCAGATAGAATCTAAACATGACAAAGTGAATGGTATAATTGAAAACTCCATCGCTGATGTCTTGAAACTAAAAACCACCCAGATAGAGAGCCATATTCAAGGTGGAACTATTCACACGGTTCTAAAAGACAGAGGAATCTTGATGTATGAAATAGAAGAGCCCAATATCGATTTCTCCCAATTAGATTCCGCTTCCATCAGTCTTTTCTTCTTGAATCGTGCTGCAAAATATAATTTTACAACAAAAATGGGAGTCGAACCCGTCAACTATGGAAATGTATTTCTATTTAGGAATGGCTTTAGAATACTCCCATTTGGCGGACCCGATGACGATAGTTGGGGTGTAAATAAAAGGCTGCAACAAGGATACAATCGTCATATATCCACGCGAGATTTATTTGGACGTGTTGATGTTGAAACAGACAATGCTGATTTAATCAAAGAGGTCTCTAGCAGAGATGGTGGATTGATAAAGACTCTTGCATCCCAACAATTAATGAACTATTTTACTCTTATCCACAGACGTCTGGAACGCTATGTGGTTGGAGTATTGTGGGGCGAAGGCTTCTTGAGAAAGGAATATTTCGTCAGTCAAGGTCACGCACTGGATGCACGAAAACAATTGGAAGGTGATAAGGATTCGGATTCCGCAGGGCATCTATATTCAAATATCGGTAGCAAGGTCGACTTCCTACAACTCATAAAATCTCTTGTCAACGATAAATCCATAAAAGTGCTGAAATACAATGAGGATTTGGCCAACATAGTAGCTGACCCAACCGATACCGAGGTGATTCAGGTTCAGATGATTGATGATGTCCGTAAGTTGGCAGAAAAGACCAACGACCCCTACTTGCAGGATAAGATTTCAGAGTTTGAGAAGCACATGGACGAGTTGCGTCGCCAAAAGGAAGAGGCGGAACGGGAAGCAGAGGCGGAGCGCAGGGCAAAAGAGGCGGCAGAACACAAAGCCGCAGAAGAGCGAAGAGCGAAAGAAGAGGCCGAAAAAGAAAGAGATGTCCAAATCCAGAAAAACAAGTACCTTTCTGCGACAAGAAACACAACAAAAGAGGTCCAAGACCTAATACACGTCATTCTAATCTCCTCAACTAACTCAATGAGTTTGATGGATACAGCCAAATGCCAACTTGCAGACAACGATTTAGCTGGATTAAAGACATCATTGGACAAGTTCAATTATCACATCTCAAAAATCAATAAGCTGTCCAAGTTAATTACGAAAGCCGATTTGTCTCTTTTAGCCGAGTCTAATTTGGTGAATATTCAGAACTATATTCAGGAATACCTTACAAATTTCTCGAATTCGTTTAAAATACTATATCACTCGACTATTCGAGAACCACTGGAAAAGAAAATATCTATTTTAGACTTGTCCATTATCTTGGACAATTTGATTAGCAATTCGCAGAAAGCGAATGCAACTGAGTTGAGGTTGGACTTTTCGCGAGAAGGGCGTAGATATATCGTAGATTTTACAGATAATGGTGATGGTGTTGATTTGAATACGTATACACCACAAAGCATATTTGAAGAAGGAATCACTAACCGTCGCGGAGGTTCTGGCATAGGATTGAGCACCATCAAGGACCGAATGAAGAAAGAATTGAACGGTGACATTGAATTTCTTGGGAACGGCCTGCATTTTACAACAGGTGCTACTTTCCGGCTAATATTTGAATAGTAATTATGAAAGAACATAGATGCATATTACTAATTGATGACAAAGATCAGGAGGACGTCTCGAATAGCATAAAAATGCAATTACGAAACGATTTTGATCTGGAATTTATCTTGATTCGGACTGCCGCAAAGGAGTTGAAACAAGAAGCCTCCGAAGATTTGGATTTGGAGAAACTCAAAACCGTAATTAAAGAAAAGATAAGCAGGAAACGCATTGATATTGCCTTGACAGACTTCGATTTAGAAAGCGATGGCATTAATGGGTTGGGAATTGTCCGTATGGTTCATGAAATTCATCCCGGGGTCAGTTTCCTTATTTATTCTGGCAATTGGAATAAAGTTATCAGAACTGTCATTGGGAAAGAATATCAGCAAGCCTCCATTGAAGAACTTGTAGGAGGTATCAACAATCTTATTCATGACAATATCATAAACTGCATTGAAAGAGCCGACTACAAAGCTGACTTGATCAAGTACTTACAGAAGAATAAAGGAGAGTCTATAGAGCATCGTTTATCTATATTGCTCCGAGCAAACGGGGACATGAAGTTTGAATCTTGCTTCCCTGAATTCAAAGGTATGTCCTTTAATGAGATTGCCGACATGATAGATAATCATTCAGATGCTCGTTCCGATGAATGGATAGAAGCGGTGTTAACCCAGACTATTGCATATCTTGTAAAGGTGAACCAATGAACAAGGCGGTTTGCATATATATTCAAGAACGAGACGGGACAACCACTTTCCTTAAACCGTTAGTTGAGCATATCAAGAATATGCTTGCACCCGTTATTGTGGGGTATGATATCGACAGTGAAGACGATCCATTGGAGATTATTTACCAAGCAATTACTGATGCAGATACAATATTTTTCCTTGGTCACGGCACTAGCGACAAGTTGTATGCAAGCACGGTTGACAATTTGACTCTCTTCGACAAAAACAACATAGACCTTCTTTCAGGAAAAAGGTTGTTCCTGTTGTCGTGTAACTCTGCAGACTTCATTAAGAAACAACGACTAAATAATGCATTTGGCTTTGGGATGCTGCCAACAAGCCTTGACGATGTGCGAAAGTGGAAGTATTTACACGGCATTCTCATCGAGAATTTTACCAAAGAAGATATTTCCATCTACAACAATGCTATTGTGGAGATACTAACGCATTCTATAATGGTGGACAGCCTTGCTGACTATTTTTTATTAAAAGAACGGATAAAATTCCAGACTAGTATCGAAATAGTCAAGTGTTTGACTCAAAAAAGAGATAATGCAAATTATCGGTTATTAGCCGACCTGTTATATTATTTCTCTAAAGATATTATGGTTCAGTAATGGCAAAGAATAAGATTTACATTCATAGACTTACTTACTGGAATCGATAGCTTTCACCAAGCAACGTACTCTGTCATCCCAAAGTATGTTTTTGATGACGAATGAAATGACCCTGCCCAATTGTTATAATCCCAAGAATTATTAATAATCATGGAAACTGAAATAAAAATACATAAAGGCGATATGTCAGACAATGGACAAGTAACCATTGTTGATGAAGACAGATTGTGCTATGTTGTACGCTCTGAGAGCAGAGGTGCAAGCGGATTAAGAACAATCCCTAAGGCAATTCTGGAAGAATTCGTCAATTTCATCAAAAGCAATCCTGATGTAGCTCCGCGTGAAGCACGAGAGGCTTTGAGTGGAAAGAGCGAGATTGACAAATATGAATATGGGTATGATTCTACTATTCTCCAAATGGCGAAAATGGTGCTGGGGATGGTTAAGACCATTCATCCTGCCAAAACAGCAGTTTTACACCAGGATTTACATCTTGATAGTGAATATATGCCCTACCTCACTGCCTTGCGGACAAAGCCGTTTATGTTGCTGGCGGGGATTTCGGGGACAGGAAAGAGCCGTATTGTGAGGGAGATGGCGAAAGCATGTTGGAAACCCGAAGATGACGAATATTGGAAGGACAAGGAGAAACAAATAAGGAATAATCACCCGAGGAACTTCTGCATGGTGCAGGTGAAGCCCAACTGGCACGACAGCAGTGAACTGATAGGCTACGTTACCCGCATCAGCGGAACACCTGAGTTTGTACCTGGACCATTCCTGACTTTTATGGCTAAGGCTATCAAGGAGCCTGAAGTGCCGTACTTTCTCTGCTTAGACGAGATGAACCTCGCACCAGTGGAGCAGTATTTTGCCGAATACCTGTCGGTCATCGAGAGCCGAAAGGTTAATAAAGACCCAGTGTCCGGGCAGACAATAATCGATACCGACCCTATCATCAAACCCAGCGACAGTCAGGAGTACCATGACCTGATAGGTAAACTACTAGGCGACGAGGAGCGCATGAAAGGCACCACACTGACTATCCCGCAGAACCTCTTTGTGGTGGGTACGGTGAATATGGACGAGACGACTTTCTCGTTCTCGCGCAAGGTGCTGGACAGGGCGATGACTATCGAGATGAACGAGGTGGATTTGCATGGCGGTTTGGAGAAAGACTCAGACAACGAGATTGGCTATATCGGCAATAGCATCATCGGCGATGCCGCCGAGGGCAGCGATGTGTATGCGGAGAACAAGGAGTTGTGCGATGAGGTGCTGGCCTATCTGGAGCAGGTGAACACCATCCTGGAGGGCTCCCCATTCAAGATTGCCTACCGCACAAGGAACGAGTTCCTGATGTACGCTGTAAACAGAAAGATACTGTCACCCGACAGCCAGCTGTGGCAAACATTAGATGAGATGACGAGCATGAAGATTCTCTCCCGCATTGAGGGGGACAGCGACCGCACGCAGAAGGTGCTGGAGAGATTGAAAGCTTTGGTAGAGGAAGAGATTGTTGCGAAGATGAACAATATTACGGGCTTGGCACCCTCGCACCCTGTTGATACGGGCGATACGTCCGTGCTCCCTTCTAAAACGGGCGAGGTGCTCGTTCACCCATCTGATACGGGCGAGACGCCCGTATTCCCAGGCGAGGCGACCATATTCCCATCCAAAACGGGCGAGGCGCCCGTGCTCCGGAAGAGCATATCGGCAAAGAAGATAGAAGAGATGCTCGCCAAACTGAAGGCCACCGGCTTCACCAGCTACTGGGCATAAATACAAATCAGTATGGAAAAGTATATCATCCCGACACTGCCCCTTCCTTATGACTTTGAAACCAAAGCCATATTAAAACAGTTGAACATTGCCAACAAAAGGCTGGCAGAACTGAAAGGTGTAGCATTGACTATCCCCAACGAGCAAATCCTCATCAGTTCTCTTACCCTTCAAGAGGCAAAAGACAGTTCGGAGGTGGAAAACATTGTAACCACTCAGGACGACCTTTACCGTGCTGACCTCAACCTAGAAAATGCAGTTATAAATGCCTCAACAAAGGAGGTATTGAATTATCGGCAGGCCATGCAACGGGGATTTGAACTTGCAAGAAGGACAAAACTACTAACTTTAAACGACATCAAGAAGATACAAGAAGAGCTTGAGGTGAACAATGCAGGATTCCGATCTGCTCCTGGTACCACATTGCAAAACACAAAAGGTGAGGTGGTTTACACACCTCCTCAGAGTGCATTGGAGGTGGAACATCTTATGCATAACCTCGAACAATATATCAATGACCCTCTGATGCATGATGTGGATCCACTCATCAAAATGGCTGTCATACATCATCAGTTTGAGAGCATA
>ONFR01000022.1 GCA_900317125.1 uncultured Bacteroidales bacterium
TTTTGTGCATATCAAACCTTTTAAATTTCTGCAAAGATACAAAATATCTCGCTTTTCGGCATGTCACAGCCTGCAAAATGACTATTAGCGCATTCCATTGAGCCGATTTTTACAAAAATCTTTTGAATCGCTCAAAACGCATTCTGCTCCTATATTCAGACTGTGTCGCAGCCTGCAAAATGACTATTAGACCAATAATTTTAGCGGGCGTCCACTCTTTCGCTGTATATTGTTTGCGGTCTATAAGGTTTTTCGTTTGTGGGGGTATCAAATTGTTTGCAGCCATATCTCGTTTCAAATGCGTTCACTCACTCGATGGATATATCTTTGAATTGATGGCAAGTACATGCCACTGGTCATTACCCCGTCGCTCCAGGTAGCCCTTCTTTCGGAAATTGTCTATCTGCTTCTGCACAGCAGAGCGATTGATGGATAGCGTTTCTGCTAACTCGGAATAGGTAATATACGGCTTTCCCTTCATAAGATTTAGCAAGAGAGAGCCTTTCTCACTCCGGAAAACGATTCGCTGTCCATCGTACCACCAGGTGTCATTGTTGGAGTTTTTGACTATGCCTATATCACACATCAGTTCTTCGCACACTGTCTTGCGAAAGAATGCAAGGAAGGATGTAATCTTTCCTATTGGGGCTCTGGAACCTTCGGATGGGGTATTACCTACTTTCTGGTCAGCGCGATGCAATGCTTCAAGGTATTCGGACTTCTTGCGGTTGCGGATGACTATCATCGGCCATCCGTGTCGAGCCAGGATGTAGTTCACCATCAGGCGGGCAATGCGGCCATTGCCGTCTTCGAAGGGGTGGATGCGGATATAACGATAGTGAAAGAGGGCTGCCAACTCCACGGGAGAAAGTCTACCCTCCTGCTCGGCTGCATTATACCAATCGATTAGTTCGGTCATCAGCAGAGGGGTCTCTTCGGGCGAAGCATACTCGAAACAGTCTCCATAGCGTGTGATGACGCTGTTTGGACGTGTTTTGTACTGCCCCGCATGGATTGTATAACTGGAGTTTCCGCCCCCAGGCAAATGATAATATACAGTGTAGTCTTCACGTAGCAGCACTTTATGCAACTGGCGGATAAAGTTTTGCGTCAAATGCAGGCTTTTGTCTTGCACCACTTCTTTGACCATCTCCACACCCACCTGGCTTGCTTTCATATCGACATAGTCTTTCAAGTCTCCTTCACCGCTCACCTTGCCGAAAAGCAATAGCAACTCAGTTTGCCCATAGGTTAGTGTGTTGCCTTCTAAGTGGTTGCTATTGAAGTTGTATTCTAAAGTAAATTTGTTCCGCAACAAGTCCTCTTGCTCCTTAGAAAGAGGTTGTAGCGATTGCCATTCATTATAAAGTTCTTCTGTCTTCATTATCATACCACCATTTTATGTGGGTTGTGTACCACCTTTTACAGATTATTGTCAAAGAAGAATGCACATACGTTATTTTCATTGAATAACGAACAAGAAGAGATTATATTGTGTATACCTCCATTTTTTGTGGGTAACGTACCACCTTCAGGGGCGAAAAACAGGCATCTAATCCATCCAATACATGGTCAAAAACGCGCTGAGCGAACATAAACCACAAATCAGTCAATAGAACCAGGTTCCTGACTTTCCTTGAAAATGGTTGCAGATTTGGGACGGCTTAACTGGATTGGGTTACATTGTACAGTTATAGCCCTGACCTGGTTCGCCGCTGAACCGGGAAACTACAGGCGGAAGAGGGACTGGGCGGAGGTGGTGGTGACGGCGGCGACCTCGTCGGTGCTGATGCTGCGCACTTCGGCTATCTTGGCGGCGATGATGGGGATATAGGCGCTCTCGTTGCGTTTGCCACGATAGGGCACGGGGGCGAGATAGGGAGCGTCGGTCTCCAACAGGATACGTTCCAACGGCACCGCAGCGGCCACAGCGGCAAGGGTGGCGTTCTTGAAGGTCACCACTCCGCCTATGCCGATATAGAAACCCATCTCGACGGCGCGGTGCGCCTCCTGCACACTGCCACCGAAGCAGTGCATCACTCCACTATAGGTGCCGAAGTTCAGGTCGCGCAGCAGGGCGAACAGCTCGTTGTAGGCCTTGCGCACATGCAGGCACACCGGCAAGCCAAGCTCTCTTGCCCACCGCATCTGCCGCTTCAACACTTCGCGCTGCTGCTCCAGATAGGTTTTGTCCCAGTACAAGTCAAGCCCTATCTCCCCTACCCCGACATAGTCGGCTGCAGGGGCGAACAGCTTTTCGTGCACAATGGCCAGCTCGGCCTCGAAGTTCTCGCTCACCGAGGTGGGATGGAGCCCCATCATCTGCCTGAAATACTGGGGGTGGCTCGAGGCCAAGGCCTCCTGCCTAGAGTGACTCGTGCTGTCGATACCCGGTAGGAGCATCATGTCGACACCGGCGGCAACGGCTCGCGACACCGCCTCGTCGCGGTCAGCGTCGAAAGCCTCGTCATAGAGATGGCAGTGCGTGTCAACCATTCTTTAACTTCTGAATCAGTTCCGTCATGCGGTCGTAGAGCGCCAGATAATCGGCATTGTCCGCCAACAGTTTGCGGTGGGCGTTGATGGTCTTCTTGTCGTTCCGCACAGCAGGGCCGGTGAACTGGAAACGCACATCGCCCCACTGCAGTTTCTTGGCTGTTGTGAGGGCAAGGGGGTGAAGGACCTCGAAAGGTATATTCTGTTCACGGCATATCTGCTGGGCAACGGCATAGAGTCCGTTGGTGAAATTATTCACAAACACTGCCGACAGATGGAGATATTGGCGTTGCGAGAGTCCTGCGCGGTAGATGTGCGGGGAGATCATCCCGACGAACTCCGCGATGTCGTCCTCGGTCTGAGGGTCGCAGCCTTCGATGCAGAAGGGCAATTCGCCATATTCCAACGCCACATCGCGCACAAAGGTCTGGGGAGACCACAGCACCCCATAGCGGGTGCTGCATTCTTTCAACACTTCAATCGGTGTGGCACCCGAGGTGTGCAGCACCAGTGCGTCGTTAACCCTGATGCCACTAGCCACATCGGCGAGGGCGTCGTCGGAGACGGCGATGATATAGACGTTGGATTTGTCGGTGAGTAAGGGGAGTTTGTTGATTGGTTTTGCTTCGACACGTGCAGCGAGCAGAGCAGCATGCTCCTTATTGCGGGAGTAGATCTGTTCGACGACATGTCCGCGGCCGTACATGGCCAAAGCGAGGTGGGTGGCTACGTTGCCTGATCCGATGAAGGTTATTCTCATTTTAGTTATTAGTACTCGTCTTCTTGAAAGAAGAAGTCGTCTTTAGTTGGGTAGTCGGGCCAAAGGTCCTCTATGCTGTCGTAGGGGTCGCCTTCATCCTCAATCTCCATAAGGTTTTCAATCACTTCCATAGGGGCGCCAGTACGTTGGGCATAGTCGATAAGCTCGTCTTTTGTGGCGGGCCACGGGGCGTCTTCTAATTTTGTTGCCAGTTCAAGTGTCCAATACATAATTTTTCTAATTTTAATGCTCTTTACCTTTTATAATAACTATTTGAACCTATTACTGTTGGTGCACATTTAAGGGCTCCGACCGTGGGTCTAATATTTTGCAAAGGTACACTTTTTTTTCCAACCTTGCAAATATGTTTTTCGCTCTCTGTAAATACCTACCTTCAGGCGCGATAGCGTCCATCTGCGCAGGTACGTGAGAGGGTCAGTTGAAAAGCGACTCTTCACCACCATGGGCAATGACAAGATGCCGCGATAGGATGAAGAGATAGTCGGAGAGTCGGTTGATATACGCTGTCGTCAAGCTGTCGACAGGAGCCTCCTGTCCGAGGGCGACGATAAGCCGTTCGGCACGGCGGCACACCGTGCGGCATACGTGGCAGTAGGCCGACACAAGGGTACCGCCGGGGATGACGAAGCTACGGAACGGTGGGACGCACTGCTGAAGGGCGTCGATGCGATGCTCAAGCCCTTTCACGGCATCGTCGGGAAGCGAGGGCAGCTGGAAGGGCACCTCTTTCTCAGTGGCCAGGAGGGTCTGGATGACAAAGAGGTGACGCTGCACCTGCTTAAGCTCGGTATACACTTCGGGGTCGGAATCTTTGACCATCTCGGCCAGATAGCCGACATGAGCATTCAACTCGTCTACAGTACCATAGGCTTCCACACGGGGATGGTTCTTGGCCACCCGTGTACCACCCACAAGGGAGGTGGTGCCACTGTCGCCTGTCTTAGTATAAATCATACGCTGCCAGATTAGACACGTTCAACCGATTTTACTTCGGGGATAACCCGTTTGATGGCCGTCTCGATGCCCTGTTTGAGGGTCTGCAAGGCATGGGGACAAGAGCCGCAGTGGCCAGTGAGGCGCACCATGACCACTCCCTGCGGAGTGATGTCGACATATTCCACATCGCCGCCGTCCTGCTGCAGGTAGGGGCGAATCTGAGCGAGGGCGTTCTTCACGCGGCCTTCCACTACTATTCTTTCCTGTTCTGTCATGATGTTTGTTCTATTTAGAGGTTAACGACTGTGTAACTGAATGGCTGGAACTATTTGTTCTGGATTTTGCAAATCTCGCGGATGGTGTTCTCTGCCAGCTGCATGAAAGCCTTGCTCTCTTCGGTCTCTTTATCCGACCAGAGGGAGACGGGACGACCGCTGTCGCCGCTATCGGCGATGCTCTGCACCAGCGGGATCTGTGCCAGCAGGGGGATATTCATCTCGGCGGCCAAACGGCTGCATCCCTCACGGCCAAAGATGTAGTACTTATGGTCGGGAAGCTCGGCCGGGGTGAACCAAGCCATATTCTCCACAAATCCGAGTACAGGGATGTTCAGGCCCGGGTTGCGGAAAAGCTCGACTCCGCGCACCACGTCGGCGAGTGCCACCTGCTGCGGAGTGCTGACGATGATGGCGCCCGTGACGGGGAGTGTCTGGGCAAGGGTGAGCTGCACATCGCCCGTTCCCGGAGGCATATCGACCACAAGGTAGTCAATCTCGCCCCACCAGGTCTCGGTGGCCAGCTGCTTCAATGCACCCGAGGCCATCGGGCCGCGCCATGCAAGCGCACGGTCGGAGTCGACGAGGAAACCAATCGACATCAATTTGACGCCGTAACGCTCGATGGGGAGCATATAGGTCTTGCCGTCGTGCTGCTCGCCTACCACATCCTCCTGACCCAGGTTGAACATGATGGGGATTGAGGGACCGTAGATATCGGCATCGATAAGGCCCACCGAGGCACCTGTCTTGGCCAACGAGATGGCCAGATTGACGGCCACCGTGCTTTTGCCCACGCCGCCTTTGCCCGAGGCCACGGCGATGACGTTCTTCACGCCCGGCACCAGGTCGTGCGGGTCGGGCTGCTCCTGCTGCCGCGAGGTGAGATTCACCGTCACCTTTGCCTCTGCGTCGACATACTCGTGTATCGCGTTGATGCAATCGTCGGTCATGCGTTTCTTCATGGGGCAGGCGGGAGTGGTGAGCACCAGGTCGAAGGAAACATTGTTGCCGTCCACGGCAATATTCTCAATCATCCCCAGCTCGGTGAGGCTACGCCCCAAATCGGGGTCGTTTACATGGCTCAAGGCCATTTCTATCATTGTTGATGTGATCATATAATGTCAAAACTTTATTATGCTATTCTTTCTGCTCTAGTGTTGATTCAGCGACTGGCGGCAACGGTTCATTCCGCGGCGAGGAGTTTCTCCAAGGCACGCTCGAGGTCGGAGCCGCGCAGGTTGCGTGCCACCACCTTGCCCTCACGGTCTATCAGTACGGTGTTGGGCACCGACGTGACGCCATAGGTCTTTCCGCCCGAGGAGGTCCAGCCGTTGAGGTCGCTCACATGGTTGGGCCAGCTGAGATGGTCGTCGGAGATGGCGCGGACCCATGCATCGCGTGTCTTGTCGAGCGACACGCTGAAAATCTCAAACCCCTGGTCGTGATACCTCTCATACAGGCGTACCACATTGGGATTCTCGCGGCGGCAAGGACCGCACCACGATGCCCAGAAGTCCAACAGCACCACATTGCCACGCAGGTCGGAGAGTCGGCGGGTATTGCCGTCGGGGTCGTTCATCTCAATCTCCGGGGCTTCCATTCCTGGCAGCACCACACCCTGCAGCTTCTGGTCGACATGCTTCACATACGGGTCGTCGGGATACTCGTTAATCAAACCATCGCGCACCTTGGCAAAAAGGTTCACATAGCTGTCGAAATTACGCTCGAAGAAGGTGACCAGGAAAGCGCTCATCAGAATATTGCTGTTGTTCGAAAGCAGCTGGGCGGCACGGTCGGGCAGCTGAGACTGCTGCTCGGGAGTGATGGCGGCCAGGAGCAAATCGTTGAACTGGCGGTACAGCTCCACATTGCGCGAGCCGCTGCACGAGGCAATGCTGAATGCACGGCGGTCGGCGAAATAGACCAAATCCACCTTCACCTTGTCCTTCGGCTCGAGGAGCAGATGGCACATGCCTCCATCCTTCTGGGTGGTCTGCAGGAGATACAGCGTGGGTGCAGCGTTCTCCAGTTTCACTTTAAACGAACCTTTGTTGTCGAGCCGGATGGTGTCCACGGGCACAGGGCGGTTGTTCACAATCTTGCTGAGGACAATACGCGAACCGTCGGGCACACCGCGCAGCGAGCCGCTGAGGGTTGCCTTCTGTGCCTGAAGCGACAGCGCCGTCATTAACGTGAGAACGATGGCTGCAAGATGCCGCAGATGATGAATTAGGGATATACGTTTCATGGTGGTGTTGCTTTTTTGTTAAATGAATACTATTGTATGACTGATTGTTACTTTTGTTTGGCGTGGAGGGCGCGCTGCAGCTCGTTGTCGTATGGGACATACACACGATAGAAAGCGTTCTCGTCGAAAAGCGACTGCGCCATCAGCGACTTGTACCGGTTGCGGATGTGGTCGGCATATTTGTTCAGTGCGCCGGGATGACGGCGTATGCCTTTCTTGTCGGCGCACAGCAGTATGCGCTGCCATGTCTGCTCCGGCACCTTGTAATTCTTTACAAACGCATCGGCATCGGGGTACTGCTCCACCAGTTGGCTGTAGTTGTTGTACAAGTCCTTCTGAAGCACATCCTCAAGCACCTGCTTGTCCAGCAGCCGGTTGTAATACACCCAGTTGGTGTCGAGGATATAGGGCAGGGTGACATCGGGCTGTATGCCTCCGCCCCCATAGACCTTGCGGCCCTTCTTGGTGTGAAAACACTGCGAAGTGTCGGCCGTGGCGTTGAAGAGCGAATCGGCCGAAGTGTAGTTGGAGAAGACCCGGTCGAGATAATCCATATAATAGGCATCGCTCCCCTTGTCGTAGGGACGCTGGATGCAGCGGCCCGAAGGCGAGTAATAGCGGGCGATGGTCAGCAGTACAGCGTCGCCGGTAGGCAGGTCGAACTGGCGTTGCACCAGTCCCTTGCCGAAGCTGCAGCGGCCTGCTATCAAACCGCGGTCGTTGTCCTGGATGGCACCGGCCACCACCTCGCTGGCACTGGCGGAAAACTCGTTGAGGAGAATCGTGAGACGGCCCGACTCAAACAAACCGCCAGCTGTGGCATAGATATTGCTGCGGGGCTGATGAGCCCCTTCGGTATACACTATCAGGTCGCCCTTGGGCAGCAACTCGTCGGCCATTCTCACCGCCGACTCGAGGGTGCCGCCCCTGTTGCCGCGCAAGTCCAGCACCAGGTGTTTCATCCCCAACTTGTTCAGCTCGAGGAGTGCGTTATGGAACTCGTCCGACGTCGTTTCAGCAAAACGCGATACATGGATATAACCCGTCTGCTTGTCGATCATGATAGCCACTGGGATAGAGGCATGGTGTATCACATCGCGCTTTATCTTGACGAGCAAAGGCTTCGGGCTTCCCTTCCTGTCCACCGTCAGGGTCACGGTGCTGTAGCGCGGACCCCTTATCAGGTCCACCACGGAAGTAATATCTCCCGACTCGACATCATTTGTCTCTTCGGCCTTGGCCTTTTTGTTCTTGCCCGACTTAGCCTTGGCTGCATCTTTGCCAGACTTAGGCTGGGAGACCCTAATGGAGTCCACCTTCAGAATGCGGTCGCCGGGTTGCATCCCCGCGAGTGCGCCGGGACTGCCCTGTATGACACTCGACACACAGACGGTGTCGTTAATCAGGGCCAGTGTCACCCCGATGCCCTCGAAACGGCCCCGTATCAACTCCACCTCCTTGTCGTAATCCTGGGGTGAGAGATAGGAGCTATGGGGGTCGAGTGCCGACAGCATCGACTCCACCGCAATCGTGGAGAGCGAGTCGTGGTCCACCTCGTCCACATAGAAGTGGTCGATAATCTGCATCAATGCCCCCGTGCGTTCGTCAGCCACAGGAACCATCAGTCCACTTGGCGTGTCGGACGGGGTACGTGGCGACAGCAACACACCGCACAGCAGCCCAATCGCCGCCGCCAACAGCACTACACCGAGGGAAAATGTGTATTTCTTCTCTGTCATAATAACGTTCGTATAACGGAACCGCCTATTATTTATTGTACGCAGCAGTACTTGCCCCACCGCAACGCCGTGCCACCGCCGCCGCCACTATCTCGTCGTGGTCGAAAGCCAGGGGCGGCAGTTGGTCGAGAGGGAACCAACGCGCCTCGCGGGCATCGTCGCCACCCTTCACGGGGCACTCCTCCACCTCGGCCATAAACGCCACGGTGACGGTACGCCCACGGGGGTCGCGGTCCACTCGGCTGAAACTGCCCAGCTCCACCAACGGACCCAGCAAGGCGCATCCCGTCTCCTCATGCAGCTCGCGGCGGGCGCAGGCCTCGAGGGTCTCGTCCATCTCCATAAAGCCTCCGGGCAGTGCCCACATGCCTTTGTAGGGGTCGCCTCCACGTAGCACCAACAGCAGCGAATGGGTGCCGTCCTTTCGTTCGCCGAACACCACACAGTCTGCCGTCAACATTGGCCGGGGATAGCGGTAGGAATACATCTCCATGTATCAATTCAATTCGTAGGTGGCGCCGTCTTTGCCGTCCTTCACGGTGACACCGAGGGCACCCAGTTCGTCGCGAATCTTGTCGCTCGTGGCCCAGTCCTTGTTGGCCTTGGCTGTGGCGCGGGCGTCGAGAATCATCTTCATCAAGCCGTCGACCAATGCGGTATTGTCCTTGGCCGACTCGTCGCGAAGACCCATCACCTCGAACACAAAGGTGTCCATCACACCCTTCAGCTCGTCGATGTCGGCCTGGGAGAGGGTGGCCTTCTTGTCGTAGACGGTGTTGATGACCTTGGCCATGTCGAACAGATGGCTGATGACAATGGGGGTATTCAGGTCGTCGTTCATGGCGTCGTAGCACAGCTGGCGATAACCGCTCACATCCACGCTGCTGCTCTTTGAGGGCTGCAGACGGCCGAGGGTCTTATACGCCTGCATCAGGCGGGTATAGCCTTTCTCGGCGGCCACGAGGGCCTCGTTGCTGAAGTCCACCGTGCTGCGGTAGTGTGCCTGCAGGATGAAGAAACGTATCGTCATCGGCGCGTAAGCCTGCGTCAACAGCTCGTGCTTGCCGGTGAAAAACTCGTCGAGGGTGATAAAGTTGCCCAACGATTTGCCCATCTTCTGACCGTTGATGGTAATCATGTTGTTGTGCATCCAGTAGCGGCAGGGGCCGTGGCCGCACACCGAGGTCTGCTGGGCAATCTCGCTCTCGTGGTGGGGGAACATCAAGTCCATGCCGCCGCCGTGGATGTCGAAGGTCTCGCCCAGATATTTAGTGCCCATGGCGGTGCACTCGGTATGCCAGCCGGGGAAACCGACGCTCCAAGGCGAGTTCCAGCGCATGATATGCTCGGGCTGTGCCTTCTTCCAGAGGGCGAAGTCGCCGCTGAAGCGCTTCTCCTCCTGGCCGTCGAGGTCGCGGGTGGTGGAGAGCATCTCCTCAATCACGCGGCCGCTCAACCGGCCATAGCTCTTGAAATCTTCGTGGTACTTGCGCACATCGAAGTACACGCTGCCGTTGCTCACGTAGGCATAGCCGGCGTCCAGTATGCGCTGCACCAGTTCAATCTGCTCCATCACATGTCCCGAGGCGAGGGGCTCGATGCTGGGACGCAGCACATTCAGCGCATCCATTGCAGCATGGTAGCGGTTGGTGTAGTACTGTGCCACCTCCATGGGTTCCAACTGCTCGAGGCGGGCCTTCTTGGCAATCTTGTCCTCGCCCTCGTCAGCATCGTGCTCCAAATGTCCCACATCGGTGATGTTACGCACATAGCGCACCTTGTAGCCGATGTGCCGCAGATAGCGGTACAAGACATCGAACGTGATGGCCGGGCGGGCATGGCCGAGATGGCCGTCGCCATACACCGTGGGTCCGCACACATACATGCCCACATGGTCGGGCGTGATGGGTTTGAAAAGCTCTTTCTGATGCGAAAGAGTATTGTAAATCAACAACTGTTGCATATATCTCTTCTAAATATTGTTTTGCAAAGATAAGAATAATCCACAGTCAATGCGCAATGATTCATTACACATCAACACTTCGCAACACGCACTATCCTCCGTCTCAATCAATCGTCGTACTCGTAATAGTGGGTCACGCGCTCCAAGCTCCTGAAGTCGTCCTCCTCGGGCAGCGTGAACACGCTTTCGTGTTGGCTCTCGATCGGCCAGTCGTTTTTATAGACGTAGTTGTAGGTATCCTCCATCACCTGCTCTTTCTCCATACCGGCATACTTGACGGTGGTAACCGATTTGACGATATTGTTCTTGTTGGCAAACACAATCCCGTCGGAAGCATATCCGTTCAGCGTATAGAGGAAATGGTTGAAGGGGTTGGTCTTGTTGTCGTAGGTGTAGACAACATCCATGTTCATGAAATCGTCCTTGACATTCATCTGGCCGACATTTTCGCCATTCCACGTCAGGGTGACATACTGCACCGTCACGCCCTTGGCGCCGGGGTCGGCCTGTCTTTCGGCGGGGAGGCGTTTCCAGCCCATGGAGGCCTGCAACTCTTCAACCCAGCGGCTCAGCATCCCTTGTCCGGCACTCTTGTGGTCAAGTTCGCGCATGTGGACATCGATTTTAGAAACCTTGTTGCCGTCATAGACGAAGAAGTAGGTGGTAAACGGAGCGGAAGTGCTGACCTCCTTGTCGTACAGCTCGGCCTTGCGCATCTGCTTGCCATTGTAGGTGAAAAGCATATACTCGGTCGAACTCTCGATGCGGCTGACACGGCTGCCGTCGTAAGTGAAAGTCAAGGTCTCCTCTTTACCGCCGGGTACAACCTCGGGGCTGTAGACAATCTTCTTCAGCTTGCCGTTATCCCAGTCCCAGGTCTCTGCCAGCACTTTGGGGGTGGACGTCTGATTGACGGTCGCCCAAGTACCGGTGGCGGCATCCATCCGCTGCTCCTCAATCGAGGTGGAACGATACACTTTCTCTATTTTCTGTTTGGGGTTGTAGCGACCCTCTTTCTCACCACAAGCTCCCAACATACAGATTGTTGCAAGAGCCAAAACGCAAAATAAACTCCTTTTCATGTTGTTTTCTTTGTTGTTATCCAGGTCCTTGTTCAGCCTGTAACGCCTCCGGGCGGGACCCTTTCGCCCGGAAGCGGCTATTTTTTACCTTTTCACTATCATAACGTGTGCGCGGTGTTTTTATTACTATATACCACAAAAAAATTATTCCCCACCCGCAAAACGGCCATCGCAACCGCCCTTACGCCCTTCAATCTCCTATCGATACAGCATTGTTACAGTATTGTTACAGCATCGTTATCCTTTCCCCTAACGGTTAACGATGGGAAAAGGAGGGAGGAAGGATGCTGTATGCGACGAAGGCAGAGGGGAAAGGGCGGATTGGCACAGGAGGGGCGTAGGTTTGGATGAAAATGCTTGATGAGACAACACAAGTGTCGCTCCCCAACCTTCGCGCCCTTTCCGCAGTTGCTGCCGGCATCCAGTGGGGGATGGCTTCGGGCTGCTGCGGCGTTGGCGGGATGAGGACCGGGGAGCGACAGAGATGCACGCTATGGGACGCGGTGACGGGACAGCCCGTCAAGGCATCAGCGCATTTGCGGTTTATTTATACTCGAAGTAGTTGGTGGAGGTGCTGTTGACTTTGTAATCTTCTTCGTTGATGGTGGTAGTCATGGCCTGGCTGGTGGGCCAGCTGCCGTCGTAGGTGTAGGTGTAGTTCATCTCCGAGACAGAGGGTTCGCCCATGAAGGTTTCTTTGGATACTGCCTTGACCACATTGTTCTTGTTGAAAGCGGCGGTGGAGGCGTCTTCCAGCATGCCGAACATGCCGAAGAGGAAGTGCTGGTAGGGGTTTTTCTTGTTGTCGTAGGTGAAGCTGACCTCAGCATTCATGGTCATCCCCATCATGGTCATTGACGTTTCCATTTTGCTGACATTGTCGCCGTCCCAGGTGAGCTTGATGGGGATGGTCATTCCTGCTTTTGCATCATTAGTGCGCATGGTGTTGCTAATCTTGGCGATGGCCATGTCGGCTTGCTCGAAAGTGGGCAGAATCTCGCGGAACACCACTTGCTCGAGGCGGCGTGCAGAAGCTTTGTCCAAATCGATACCTTCACCGGTGACTTTGATTTCGACGACTTTGCCGTCCTTGTAGACGAAATCGAATTGGACTATCGGGGCAGCGGTGTTCTCTGTATCGTACATTGCGCAGCTCTTCAGCTCTTTGCCGTTGTAGGAGAAGGTCATATATTGACCGTCGCCCTCGGCACGGACCATCTGATTGCCGTCGTAGGAGAAGTTGATGACGTCCTCCACTTCGGTGGAAGCATTTTGTTCGTAGAAAGTGATTTTTGCCAGTTTCTTGCCATCCCAGGTCCAAGCCTCGGAAAGGTACTTGGCCACGGTGACGGTGTCGGAGTACCAACGGCCTCTCGATCCGTCGAGACTGCTGTGAATCGTAACACTGGACTTGTAGATGTTGGCGATTTTCTTTTTGGGGTTGTAGACACCCTCTTTTTCGGAACATGCGGCAAAGAGGCAAAGGGCTGCCAGTGCCATGACTAAGAATGATGTTTTCTTCATTTTGTTGATGTTTTTAGTCTGGGTCCGCTTGATGTGTATCCGCAGGAGACGGGGGAACCCTGTGCCGCGTCCGTCCAGCGGGGTGTTTGTTTATATAAACGACAAGGGGGGCGATTTCTTACATCCTTCTAAGTTAAAAAAACCTAAATAAATTGGAAGTTGGAAATATCGGGGCGATGATTTGCCCGTCACTGCGAGGTCTCAATATTCATCTTTCAATTTTTAATCGATACGGTGTCAGCATCTTATCTCCAGAGGTGAAGTTTTAACTTTTCGCATTGGAGATTTCTTTGTATCTTTGAAAATTCATATTTTGTGAATAAAAACAAGAATAATCTAACAAACAAACACTTAAATAAGATCTATGAAAATATTGGTTCTTAATTGTGGCAGTTCGTCAATCAAATATCAGCTGATTGACATGGCCAACAACGCCGAGGTGATGGCCAAGGGCCTCCTGGAGCGCATCGGACTGGAAATGGGCGAGTTTACCCATAAGTATCATGGCGAGAAGCACTACGAGCAGCTTCCCATCCCCGACCATACGGCGGGTATCAAGATTGTCCTCAATGCACTTATCGACCCGAAGATGGGTGTCATCAAGGACTTCAAGGAGATTGGTGCTGTCGGCAACCGCATCGCCCATGGCGGCGAGGCATTCGACAAGAGTGTCATCGTCACCGACGAGGTGATTGAGACCATCAAGTCCCTCACCCATCTGGCTCCGCTGCACACCCCCGGCAACCTGGCTGGTATCTATGCCATGCGCGAGGTGCTGCCCGGCGTGCCGCAGGTGGCTGTGTTCGACACTGCTTTCCACAGCACGCTGCCCCCGAAGAGCTACCTCTACGGTCTGCCTTACGAGTATTACGAGAAGTACGGTGTGCGCCGCTACGGTTTCCACGGCACCAGCCACAAGTTCGTTGCCGAGAAGGCCGCCAAGATGATTGGCCGCGACTGGAAGGAGCTGAACATCATCAGCTGCCATCTGGGCAGCGGTGCCTCCATCTGCGCCATCAAGCAGGGCAAGAGCTTCGACACCACCATGGGCATGACCCCGCTGGAGGGCCTGATTATGGGCTCCCGTCCCGGCGACGTAGACCCCGGTGTCATCGAGTTCATCATCAAGAAAGAGATTACCGAGAACGGCAAGGACTGGAAGGACATCACCAAGATGCTGAACAAGCAGAGCGGCTTGGTGGGTATCAGCGGCGGCAAACAGGACATGCGCGACATCCGCGCCGGGCGTGATGCCGGCGACGAGCGCGCCACCTACGCCTTCGATATGTTCGCCCAGCGTGTGAAACGCTACATCGGCGGCTACATGGCCGAGATGGGCGGCTGCGACCTGCTGCTGTTCACAGGCGGTATTGGCGAGAACGCCTGGTTCATGCGCCGTCCCATACTGGAGAACATGGAATGCCTCGGCATCAAGATTGACTTCTCGAAGAACGACAACGTGATGGGCGAGGACATCATCCTCAGCACGCCCGACTCGAAGATGGCCGTCGTGGTGGTGACCACCGACGAGGAATACGTCATCGCAAGCGACACCTACAACCTGGTAAAGTAGGTCCGACGGATATGTGAAGTGTGAATTGCATCGCCAATTCACACTTCTTTTTTCACTATTGACTATTACCAACAAACTAAAATAAAACCCATGAAAGGCATTCCCTTCGTTCCCAAGCCGCCGCGTATCGACCCCAACGGCAGTATCTCGCGCACCCTGCTGCTTACTGTCATCGGTACCACCATCTCCATCATCCTCACCTTCGGCACCAGCCAGCTGCTGCAGACACACCGCAAGGCCAAAGACCGCAAGATGACCGCCATGATGGTGATGGGCAACATCGAGTCGTATGCCTCAGAGCTGGACGATATTTCATTCCAACTGGGTTGGCGCGACACCCTGGCGACCATCCTCCTCGCCATCCCGCAGGACTCACTCGACGACCCCAAATACTCCTCCACAATCGAGTCGGTCGTCATGTTGTTCGGGCTTCCCAGCTTCACCTACGACAACACTGCCGAGCAGATCTTCTCCAACACCATCGAGACTTGGAAGAACATGGGGAATTTCCAGTTCATCAGCAATGTGGGTGACTGTTTCAGCGCGATGCATTCCATACAGGAGGAATATATGAAATACGCCAACGAGAACATGGCCCTCATGGGGAAGATTACCCAACATCCCGACCAGTACCCGGGCAATTCGAGAGGCTCTAAAATCCTGCTCAACCCCGACATCCGCGTCAAGATGCGCACCCTCCACCGCCGCACCTCCTACTATAAGTATCTGGCAGAATATATGCGCTACCTCAACGCCATCAACATGAAGCTCATGGACGTGACCGAGGAGAAGGTGCTGAAGTTTGTCAACGAGAAGGACGAAGAGGTGGAGGTGGACCGCCCCATCCCCTATCAGCAGAACTATAACGCTGCCGACATCGACCTGGCGGGCATCAAGAACATCCCCGAGTGGATTGACAACCACCACTTCTGATTGCCCTGCGGCAAATCATATTTGTTTCATTTTTCACTTTTCAATTTTCAATTAATAATGAAACGCATCAACTCCCTTCACTTCCTTGCGGGCATCGTACGGCGGACAGCCGTATGCCTGTTGCTGGCACTCACCGCACAAGGCACTTACGCCAACGACGGCGTTTATTTCACCAAGGGCAACCAACTCGTCCCCCTCGTGGAGACGGACATCAGCGTGCGCAAGGAGATCCTCACCATCCGCCTGATGGATGACGGCTTCGCCCATGTGGATGTCTATTACGAATTCTGGAATCCCGGCCAGCAGAACAAGCGGGTGCTGATGGGTTTCGAGGCCGACCCCTCCTACAACGACGACTGGAAGTTCCACCCTTCGGGGGTGCATCCCCACATCAAGGACTTCACCGTCGAGATGAACGGCGCCATGCTGTCCTACGCCAATGCCGCCTGCCGTGCGGGGACCGGACGGCTGGAGCCGATTGACACCACCAAACAATACGAGGTGTGGGGCGTACAGCTCTTCAAGAAAGGGTTCACCCCCGAAGAAAGCGAGAACGCCAAAGGGACGGATTTCGCCTATGTTTACTACTTCAATGCCGATTTCAAGCCAGGGTTGAACCGCGTACACCACACCTACATCTACCGCACCTCCTTCTCCGTGGGATGCCCCTATGTGGTGGATTACAAGCTCACGCCTGCCACCCGCTGGGCAAATGGACAGATCGACGACTTCACACTGGTCATCCGTGCCGACAACACCGCCAAGCACTTCTCCATCCCCACCGAGGTGTTCCCTTCCGGCTTCACCCCAGTCAGCGACGGCACAGCCTATAAGATGCGCAAAAGCAAGCTTTGGGACACGCCCTGCTACGAGTTTGCCCTGCGCAATGGTGCCATCACCCTGCACCTCACCAACTTCAAGCCCACCAAGGAGCTCAGCATCACTGGGGCAGGATGGGACAAGTGTTACGAACACCACCTCTTCCACGTCGCCGCCGCCTACGACCGCTCCCGCTCGGTGATCCTGTTCGAGAACATCTGGGCGGAAGAACTCGACCCGAAAGACAAGGCTTTCTGCCAGCGAGTGCTGCGCAACCTCCCCTACGCCCACCGCGGCCATGTGTTCCGCGACGCCCGCCTGCGCCGCTTCTTCGAGTCGCAGTGGTGGTACATGCCCGACCCTAACTATAAGGACGACATCAGCGACTTCACCCCCGTCGACCACTACTACATCCAATTAGGACAGGGCAAATGACCGACAGCCTCCTCGTCCAAGCCGTTGTCAACACTGTTCTACGCCATCTCGAACAACGAGAGGCCAAGAATGACCCAGTGCCGGGACACAAGAAAACCACCACCTTCAAAGCCCGTGGCGGCGCATGGTTCATGATTGCTATCTGTCTCTTCTGCATCGGACTCTTTCTTTGGGGACTATTCAGCGGTTTCCTTGACGATTTCTGGGGCTATGCCATCTTCGTATTCCTAATCTCCTACATGGTGCTTCTGCTGCGTTTCAGCACCACGATGCTCCGCTCCAAGATACAGGTAGGCCCCGAGATGCTGCTGCTCGACGGCGCCTACGAGACCATGGAGCACCCAACCATCTGGCAGCGGCTAAAGGTTCAATTGTTCCTCACCACACCCCTTGTGGTGGAAGTCAAATGGGAGTCTATCCTGAGCCTTGCCGTCGAGTCCCACATGCTCAAGATAGAAACCCTCGCCCACCAGCATTTCCGCATGCCCCTTGGCTATTTCGACATCCGCGTCATCTCCGCCATCAGCAAATACCACAAGATAGCGATTGAATGAATGTGTAAATTCGTGAATGCGTTAATTCGTCAATCTGATTTACACATTCACACATTAACACGTTCACACATTAACACATTCTTCTCGCCACCTCCCGGCAATAAAGAGGGGCATTCTGCGTTATATTAACAGTTGTATTTTTAATGATTCCATTATTGATATGCGAAAGATAGCCTTTTTAATCCTCTTCGTCCTGGCCGCCGGCGTGGTTTCGGCGCAGTATACCGTCGACAACAAGAAAGCCGTGAACGAGTTCGAAAAGGGTCAAGCCCTGCTCTCCTCCAACCCCGTGAAAGCCTTCGAACATTTCGAGAAAGCCCTCAAGGCCGAGCCCTCCTTTGCCGAAGTACACCTCACCATGGCCGCATGGCTAATGGACCACGACAGCCTCGACCTCGCCGAGGAGCATCTGCGTACCTTTCTCCGCACCGACAAAGGGAAGCACAAACGCTGGGGAGCCGGTGCCGAGCACGACCTGAAGTGTATCGCTTTCCGCCGCGAGGCCATGGCCAACCCCGTGCCCTTCACCCCCGTGAACATGGGGCCTGCCATCAACAGCCCCGACGACGAGTATCTGCCCACCCTCACCGCCGACGGACGCACACTCCTCTTCACCCGCTACAACCGTCCCTCGATGGCGGAGGACTTCTACTACAGCCGCCTGATTGACGGCAAATGGAGCAAGGCCGTCCGCATGGCCGAGCCCCTCAACAGCGACGACAACGAGGGCGCCGGCTGCATCTCGCAGGATGGACGCATACTCTACTTCACCGCCTGTGGCCGTCCCGACGGCGCCGGACGCTGCGACCTCTATATCTCCTACCGCAAAGCGGGCGGCTGGAGCCAGCCCCAGAACCTCGGTCCCGCCGTCAACACCAGCGGGTGGGAGTCGCAACCCTGCCTCTCCATCGACGGCCAGACGCTCTACTTCGTCAGCGACCGCAAGGACGGCTACGGCGGCATGGACATCTGGCGCAGCACCCTGGTGGAAGGCCGTTGGAGCAAACCTGTCAACATGGGCCCCGGCATCAACACCAAAGGCGACGAGAAGAGTCCCTTCATCTCGTTCGACAACCAGACGCTCTACTTCTCCAGCAACGGCTATGTGGGCATGGGCGGCATGGACCTCTTCGTGTGCCGCCGCACAGGTGACACCACCTGGAGCGAACCGCAGAACCTGGGCTATCCCATCAACACCCGTGGCGACGAGAGCTCGCTTATCGTCAGCCCCGACGGTCGCACAGCCATCTTCTCCAGCGCCGTTGTGCCGACCGACTTGTCGCCGGAGACCTTAAAGGCGACCGCTGGGTTGTCGGCTCCGGCGCCCAGCGGAGGACTCGACCTCTACTCCTTCGCCCTGCCCGAAACCGTGCGTCCTGAGCCTGTAGTATACAAGGAGGAAATCACCGAGGTGGCCCCCGAACTGAAGGTGGGCGAAAGCATCACCCTGAAGAACGTCTTCTTCCAGACAGGCAAATACACCCTCCTCGACATCTCCATTGTGGAGCTGGACAAAGTGGTCGAGATGATGCAACGCCATCCCTCCATGCGCATTGAACTGGGTGGACACACCGACAATGTGGGCAGCGAGGCCTCGAACCAGAAGCTCTCCGAACAACGTGCCAAAGCCGTCTACGACTACCTTGTGCAGCACGGCGTCCCGGCCGAACGGCTCACCTACAAAGGCTATGGCCAAAGCCAGCCCGTGGCCGACAACAGCACCCCCGAAGGACGCAGGCAGAACCGCCGCACCGTGTTCACTATCATAGCAAAATGATTTTTCTCCTCACGGATGAAAAAATATTTGTATCTTTGCAGTCGAAAAGAACAAACCGAATGATAGGCTTGCCCCTGCAAGTCAGACACTAACACATACACACACAACACCCAAACGACTCCATCACTTTTAGACCTTGACAAACCCTTAATACCCTTATACCATGAAGAAAAAGGTGATAGTACTGACAGGTGCCGGCATCAGTGCCGAAAGCGGCATCAGCACCTTCCGCGACAGCGACGGCCTGTGGGAACAATACCGCGTGGAAGACGTGGCCACCTACGACGCCTACCTGCGCAACCCCGAATTGGTGTTGAACTTCTACAACGAGCGCCGTCGTCAGCTCTTCCAAGTCAAACCCAACGAGGGACACCGACAGCTGGTGCGACTGGAAGAGAAATACGACGTACACATCATCACCCAGAACATCGACAACCTGCACGAGCAGGCAGGCTCCACCCAAGTCCTCCATCTGCATGGCGAGCTGACCAAAGCCCGCAGCGACCGCAACGACGACCTGATCATCGACATCGGCGACCGCGACATACACCTTGGCGACAAAGCCCCCGACGGAGCCCAGCTACGCCCCCACATCGTATGGTTCGGCGAAGCCGTACCCAACATCGAGCCCGCCGCCGAGCTGTGCGAAAAGGCCGACTACTTCATCGTCGTAGGCACCTCGATGAACGTCTACCCCGCCGCCGGACTGATACACTACGTCCCCCGCTCCACACCCTGCTATCTGGTCGACCCCAAGGCAGTTCCCATCTCGCGACCCATCACCATCTTCCAGGAGAAGGCCGGCACTGGCGTGAAAAAAGTGGTGGACGAACTGCTGGGATGCTAACCACACTACACACCCGCACCACAAAACAACGAATTATTAATCTTTAATCAATTTATAACCATGAAGAAAATCTTATCATTAGCACTGCTACTCAGCAGCCTTTTCCTCGCCAATGTGCAGGGGCAGATTGCCCTCATCTACAACGGCAACACCTACCAAAACGGTGACAACTTTACCGTGAACATTGAGGCCACTGCACACCAAATCAACACTGTGCAGCTGAAAAACATCGGCAACAGTGCGGTTCGAGACATCGTCGTCACCCTCACTCCCATCGAGGAGAATGGCATCTCTGCCTGGGGCATCTGTGCCGGCGGCAACTGCGTCGCTGCCCTCACCAGCACCTCCTTCAACCTCGCTCCCGGCTTGATTGACGAAGGCTTTGCCATCGATATCGATATCGACAATTCCGTCCCCAACCCACACTCCTCCTACAATGTCAACATCACCTTCGGCCTCGTCTCCATTGACATCGTCATGAATGTAGTGGTGGGCACCGTTGGCATCGACCAGCCCGTGGCCAACCTCTCCGCCACCGCCTTCCCCAACCCCGCACAGGGCATCGTCAACATCAGCTATGAACTCAACCAACCTGCCACCCTCGCCATCGTCGACATGCAGGGCCGCCTCGTGCGCCAGCTTCCTGTGGCAGGCAACGGCACCGCCACCCTCAACGACCTGCCCGCCGGCATCTACGCCTACGGCATTCTGGGCAGCAACAATATGAAAAAACTTGTTGTAAAATAAACACTGCGTCATCCATCAACAGCCTCTGCGGATGACCTCTCCGCAGGGGCTGTTCCGTTTATCTCTCCCGCTCCCCATTCCTCCCCTCCTCAATCTGAAGAACAAACGACAGAACAACGCACCTCCAAAAACCCCGCACCGATGAGACTCTACACCACCTGCCATTGCGGCCACACCATCCGCCTGCGCGGCAGCTACCCCACAGCCGACGAAGTGCGCCGGCAATTAGGCGACTTCGTCACCCTGCACTGCCCCCACTGCGGCCAAACAGTCCACCTGCCCTACACCTGGATTTACCCAGTCTCGTGGGGTCTTTGGGGCGCCATCGGCATTCTGTCGGCCTTCATTCTGGGCAGTGTGGCCGTGATGGCACTGCTGCAAAACGCCGGAGCCGACATCGGGGCTGTGATATGGATCCCCATCGTCGCGCTGGCCTTTTACGTACAGATTGCCAAGTTGGAGACGGACACAATGGATCGGTTTGAACACTCCCGCAGCATGAGTTCTTCACCCCACCTCACTCCCGAGGTGGCCGCTACATGGAGCGACCAAGCCCTGCTCGAATGGTACGACATCTGCGAACCCGAGGATCTCGACCACGCCAATCTCTGCGAGCGGAGAGTCTACTACGCCACAATCTTGAACTACGAAGAGGCGCCTCGATACATGGAATGGTTCTATTTTTACGAGTACAACTACAATCCCCTGCCCGACGACGGCACCGAGCTGTACCTAAGCCTGATGGCTGTGGGAGCCACGCGCCATGCCGCCATCGTACTCGAGGCACAGGAGATATACCTGCAGCACAAAGCCGAAGTGGAGGAGTGTGTCAGCAGCGTGATGCACGACGGCTACCAGTTGCTGCTATCGATGAACCTTTTCGAGCGGCAGGACGATGCTCTTGCCTTCGCCTACCGCAGCGAGCCGCTAATGCCTCTGGTGGCACAATACATCCGCCAGCATATACCGCAACTGGAAGGCACAAACACCGAAAACAACCAATTAATACTATGACATCATGACCGACGAATACATCAAACTGGGACTGGAACAACTGGACAGCGGCAACCCTCATGCCGCACTGCGCAACTTCGAAGCTGCATACGCCCTGCAGCCGGACAACCCCGAGGTGCTCTTTTATTTGGGACGTGCCTGCTACGCACTGATGAGGGACAACGAGGCTGTGTACTACTACCGGCTTTTGTTGCAGATAGAACCCGACAGCGCAGCCGCATGGATGAACATGGCCAACTGCTACGACCGCCTGTTTCAGATGGAAGAGGCCGAGGAGGCCTACCGCATGGCCAGCAATCTGGACCCCGACAACGACGAGGTGTATCTGGAATGGGGTATCTTCTACTACAATCAGGAACGGTTCGAGGCGGCTCTGGCCTGCTACGAACAGGCCTTGCGGCTGAATCCCCACAACGACATCGCTCTCCAGTACCAATGCGACTCGCTGGTGATGATAGAGCATTATGAGGAGGCGGCGGAGGTGGCGGAGAGCCTCACCCTATGCCATCCCGACGACTGGCAGACGTGGTACAACAGAGCCTGGTGCTGCGAACGGCTGGAACAATATGGCGAGGTCATGGCTGCCGCGCAGAAAGTGATACAACTCTACCCCGAAAACAAGGACGGATATGAACTGCTCGGCAACGCCCAATTGAACACATGGATGCTTGACGAAGCGTTGGAGAACTACGACAAGACGCTGGAGTTGTGCCCTACCAATTGGCAGGCATGGGGCAACAAAGGGCTCTGCCTGTTCCGTTTGGAGCGTTATGACGAAGCCTTGGAGTGCTACGACATCGCCACGATAGGGGAACCCGACAACCCCGAATGGTGGAATAGCAAAGGGTTTATGCTCTCCAAGCTCGACCGCATAGACGAAGCCATGGAGTGCTACCGCAAGGCCTTGGACCTGTTTCCCGACTTCGCGATGGCCATCGGCAATATGGCCGATGTGTACCAGAAACGCAAAGACTTCGGCAAAGCCGAAGAACTGTATATGCGGGCCTACGCCCTCGACCCCGAACACCGGCGCGTAGAACTCTTCTCGGCCACCTGGTGCATGTTCCGTATGCAACGGTACGAGGAGATGGTGCCTTACCTCATCTCCCTCCTGCCGTATGCCAAAGAGGAGGAGATGCATGTGGCTTACCGACTGGGAGTGGTATACAAGCAGATTGGACAGTACCAACAGGCCATCGACTATTTCAAGCTCGACTTGGAGACCTTTTGTGACGACCCCGACAACAACGCCTGCTGGCTGAACATAGCCATCTGCGAAGAGATGTTGGAACACTACGACAAGTCCGAAGCCGCCTGGAAGAGGTCGCTGGAAGACATCACCGACGATGACTACAAGGCTTTCTGTCTCTACGGGCTGGGCTTGATGTACGGAAAACAGGAACGCTACAGCGAGGCAATGTCCTGTTTCGAGCAGTCGCTTGCCCTCGACCCCGACTTAGACGACTGCCGTGAAGCATTGAAGAAAGCACAGCGCCTATCAAAAAGGGAAACACATAAATGAGCCAGATTCCCACACAAACGAATTAACGCATTCAAGGACTAACGAATTAACACAATAACGAATTAACGAATTCAAGCATTCAAGGACTAACGAATTAACACATTAACGAATTAACGCATTAACACATTCAAGCATTCCAGCACTAACGAATTAACACATTAACACATTAACGCATTCAAGCATTCCAGGACTAACGAATTAACACATTAACGCATTAACGCATTCAAGCATGTCCTACCTCACCTACGCTGACTATTGCCGCCTCCTGTTCGGCACCACGGTACAGAAGATTGCCGTGGATGGCGGCTTTACCTGTCCCAATCGCGACGGCACCCTCGGCGCCACAGGCTGCACCTTCTGCAACGGCGAAGCCTTTGCGCCTGCTTATTGCCGCACGGCGGGCAGTATCAAGCAGCAGATTGAGGAGGGCATCCGTTTCCACACCCGCCGCCACCGCAAAGCCTCGCGCTATGTGGCCTACTTCCAGTCGTACAGCAACACCTACGCCCCGTTGGAGGTGCTGCGTCAGCGTTATGAGGAAGCCCTCTCCCACCCCATGGTGTCCGGCCTAGTGGTCAGCACCCGACCCGACTGCGTCGACGATGAGAAGTTGGACTACTTGGCCTCTTTGGCGCAACAGCATTATGTGGCGGTGGAGTACGGCATCGAGAGCTGCTACGACGACACCCTGCGCCGCATCCAGCGGGGACACGACTTCGCCTGCACCGGGCGCGCCATCCGGGCCACCGCCGCACGCGGCATCCATGTGGGCGGACACCTCATCCTGGGTCTCCCCGGCGAGAGTCGCGAGCAGATGCTGGCCGAAGCCGACATCCTCTCCGCCCTGCCCCTCAGCACCCTCAAGTTGCACCAGCTGCAGCTGCTGCGAGGCTCGGAGCTTGAACGCCTGTGGCGTGAAGACCCCACCGCAGTGCCGCCGCCCTTCACGGTGGAGGAATATGTGTCGCTGGTGGCCGACTTCCTGCGCCGTCTGCGACCCGATATAGCCGTCGAACGGCTGGCCGCCGAAGTGCCCCCTCGCTATCAGGCCGACCCGTCACGCTCTTGGCTTCACGACGATGGTTCCAATGTACGTCCCGACAATATTGCCCGCCTTGTGGCGCAACGCCTCTCCAGTCGGGATTAAAACTTTTTTTCGCCATATCAATTATTATTCGTATTTTTGCAATGCGATTTATGGAACAGTCCGAAGTCATAAAACGGATTAAAGAATTGGCCGCACAAATCCTGCCCGAAGGTAGTTCGCTGTGGCTCTATGGCTCTCGTGCCCGCGGTGACGCCCACCCCGACAGCGACTACGACCTGCTAATCTTGCTGGACAAAGATAATCTTACGCTCGACGACTATCGTCAATCCATACCACTTCGTCAACTGGGTTGGAGTATCAACGAGACAATCAGTCCTCAAGTATATTCAAAGGCTGAATGGGAGAAATACCATTATACTCTTTTTTATGACAATGTTGAACACGACAAACGAATACTATTATGAGTTTAGACGATGAAAGCAGAGCTATAATGGTAGCAAGAGAGATAGAAAAAGCGCAGAGCACCTATAACCAGGCATGCCTAATGAGAGAGAATGGTTACTGGGATGCTGCCGCCAATCGTCTATATTATGCAGTTTTCCATGCAACCAGCGCACTGCTGATTAAAGATAGTTATCCTGTAAAAACGCACCATGGCGCAGGAATGTTGTTCCGTCAATATTATGTGAAGACAAACATTCTGCCCGAATCATTCTCCGACACTTTCTCCCTGCTCCAAGCCCTACGCGAAAAAAGTGACTACAACTGTTCTTTTGATGCCACACAAGGATTAATCAACCCTTTATTTGCACCCACACACCAGCTTATCGACACCATCGCCAAGATGGTCACACAGCAGAAGTAAAACAAAAACAATAAACACATAAAACATCGTAATTATGTACACAAAGTTTCAAGAACACCTCAAGAAAGAACTGGCAGACATCGAAGCTGCCGGTCTCTACAAACACGAACGCATCATCGAGAGCACCCAGGGCGCCGAAATCATGGTAAAAGGCAAGAAGTGCCTCAACTTCTGCGCCAATAACTACCTCGGCCTTGCCGACAATCCCGAGCTTATCGAAGCCGCCAAGAAGGGTATGGACGCCCGCGGCTATGGTATGGCCTCCGTCCGCTTCATCTGCGGCTGCCAGGACCTCCACAAGAAACTGGAGCAGAAAATCGCCGATTTCTTCGGCACTGAAGACACCATCCTCTACGCTGCCTGCTTCGACGCCAACGGCGGTGTCTTTGAACCCCTGCTGACCGACGAGGACGCCATCATCTCCGACGCCCTCAACCACGCCTCCATCATCGACGGTGTCCGCCTCTGCAAAGCCCAGCGCTACCGCTATGCCAACGCCGATATGGCCGACCTCGAGGAGCAGCTCAAGGCTGCCCAGAAGAACCGCTTCCGCATCATCGTCACCGACGGCGTCTTCTCCATGGACGGCAATGTCTGCCCGCTGGACAAGATCTACGAGCTGGCCAACAAATACGACGCAATGGTTATGGTGGACGAGAGCCACTCCGCCGGCGTAGTCGGCAAGACCGGACGCGGCGTGACCGAGCGCTACAACCTGCGTGGCAAAATCGAAATCCTCACCGGCACACTGGGCAAAGCCTTCGGCGGCGCCATGGGTGGCTTCACCACCGGTAAGAAAGAGATTATCGACATGCTCCGTCAGCGCAGCCGTCCTTACCTCTTCTCCAACAGCATGGCTCCCGGCCTTGTGGCCGCCGGCATCCGCATGTTCGACATGATGAGCGAGACCAACGAGCTGCAGGACAAGCTGCACGAGAACACCGACTACTTCCTGCGCCGCATGAAGGAAGAGGGCTTCGACTGCAAACCCAGCGAGAGCGCCATCTGCGCCGTCATGATCTACGACGCCGCCAAGAGCCAGCAGTACGCTGCCAAGATGCAGGAAGAAGGCATCTTCGTCACCGGCTTCTACTATCCCGTTGTGCCGAAGGGTCAGGCCCGTATCCGCGTCCAGATCAGCGCAGCCCACGAACACGAGCACCTCGACAAGTGCATCGAGGCCTTCAAGAAAGTCCGCAAGGAAATCGAAGGCTAATCATTGAATGTGTTAATGCTTGAATGTGTAAATGCTTGAGTGAAAATACTCAAACAATCAAGCAATCAGACAATCAAGCAATCTACAGATTTACGAATTAGCACATTCTCAAAGTAACGAATTCAATTAATCGCAATGTTTTTCACAAAGGGTGCAGGGTCACGGCCCTCACCCTTTATTTGGCTACATGGACTAACGAATTAACAAGTTAACGCATTCCAAGGTTCCAAGACTAACGAATTAACACATTAACGAATTAACGAATTCAAAGGTTTCCCGACTAACGAATTAACGCATTAACACGTTAACGCATTCAAGAATTTCCACACTAACGAATTAACGCATTCAAGAATCCTCCCATGAAACGAATCAACATTTATCTCATCATCACCGCCGTGCTGCTCATCGCGCTTGGGGTGGTATGTATCTTCAACCCCGGCGAGAGCTTTGTCTCCGCCGCCTGGCTGTTAGGGGTGATCATCCTGGTGTCCGGTCTCTCGTCGCTCATCTTCGGACTCCGTGCACAGGCCTTCCTGCCCAATGCCGGCTCCACCACCCTGCTGGCCATGTTCCAGATAATCGTCGGCCTGATGCTGGCCACCGACATCCTTGCCTCCGAGCTAGCGCTCATTGTGGTATTCTCCATGTGGGTGATCTTCGAGGGCGTCTCCCTTGCCGTCCTCTCCATCGACTACCGTCGGAGCGGCTACAACCGCTGGTGGCTGATGATGGTACTCGGCGTATGCAGCATCGTGTTCGGCTTCCTGGCCCTGCGCGAGCCTGAGTACACCGGCACATTCCTCGGCATCCTCCTCGGCCTTGGCATCCTGGCCAACGGCATCATCCGCATCGTGGCCTTCTTCGGCCTCCGCCGCATCCACAACCGCCTCCGCGACCTGAAGGAGAGCGCCACCGCCACCCCCATCGACGACATCAACCCTTCTAAGATAGAAGAGTCCTAAGGCCGCAAAAGCGAGCCACAAAAAGGTGCCCGCCTGTCCCCCAAACAGCGGGCACTTTCTTTATTCCTCTAATCAATCCCTGCCGGAATTCACTATAGCCTGCAGCACCACCCCTGCGGCTGCCCAAAAACACCACCCCATCCACACCCCTCTTGCCCTTTATCCCAAATTGGTCAATCTACTTTATGTTAAAATGCAAATGGACACAACAATTATTGAAAAAAAAGTCGTATTTTTGCAGATTAAAATTTATAAATTGGGAGATTGTTAACACAAAATAGTCAAATCAGAGAATGACCATAAGACCCATTTATGAAGAATACAAGCAACTCGGCATAGACCAGCAGATTGACTATGCCAAGTTCTACCTTTATTCCATCATTACGCACTCCACCGCCATCGAGGGCTCGACAGTGACAGAGGTGGAGAACCGACTTCTGTTCGATGAAGGAATAGGCGCACAGAAACCGCTCATCGAGCAAATGATGAACCTTGACCTCAAGGCTGCTTACGAGCAGGGTGTTATTTATGCACAGCAGCACACCGAATACAGTGTTGATATGTTGTGCGGTCTTTCGGAATTGGTGATGAAAAACACTGGGTCAGAATACAGCGCGATGGCAGGCAACTTCTCCGCCGCAAAAGGCGAGTTGCGGCTATTGAATGTGAGTGCCGGGGTTGGCGGAAGGTCTTACCTCTCTTATCAGAAAGTGCCTGGACGGCTTGAGGAGTTCTGCCAATGGCTCAATACCGAACGAAAGAGTCTCAATAAAAGTGATATTGAGAAAGTGTACGATTTGAGTTTTGAAACACATTACCGACTTGTGAACATACATCCGTGGGCCGACGGCAACGGACGTATGAGTCGACTGGTGATGAATATGATACAATACGAATTTGACGTAGTGCCGTCGATAGTGAAGAAAGAGAAGCGCAAGCAATACATCAGTTCCCTTGAGCAAAGCGAAGAAGCGGAGAATTCAAAGAAATTCAAGACCTTTATGCTTCAGCATCACTGTGACAATCTGCTGAAACAGATTGAAGAGTACAAACAGAGTATGGGCGACGAATCCCATAGTGCCAAAATGGATGGCACTATAGATGGCACCATGGCACTAAGGATAATGGATGCCTTGCGTGCTGAGCCGTCAGCCACTATGGACATTCTATCCAACACCCTGGGGATACCAAGAAGAACGCTGGTGCGATATATGAATAGGTTGCAAGAAGACAACAAGATAAAACGAGTGGGTGGCAGACGATACGGCCACTGGGAGATCATCAAGGATGAATAGGCTATGGGATTGACTATTATGGAACCAGACAACAAATATATAATACAAGGCCTCGAAGAATACCTGCGTCAGAGCGAGCCAGAGTTGCAACAACGTGGCGGCATCTGGCAGACCTCTATCGGGTTGCAGCAGGTTGAAAGATGATACAAAGTGAATAATATATGAACTACGAAATACAATTCATATTATACCAGCTGCCCGACGATGAAGGCAAGGTGCAGGTGGTTATCAAGGACGAAACCATCTGGGCTACGCAGAAGGCTATGGCCCAACTTTTTGACGTGGGAGTACCTGCCATTAGCAAGCATCTGAAGAATATTTTTGAAGAAGAAGAATTGCCTGAAAGTTCAGTTGTTTCCAAAATGGAAATAACTGCTTCTGACGGCAAAGACTACCTCACTTCTTTCTATTCTCTCGATGCCATCATTGCTGTAGGCTATCGAGTTTCTTCCGTAAGGGCTACACGTTTCCGTCAGTGGGCAACAAAGATTCTGAATGAATATATCCGCAAAGGATTCGTACTTGATGAAGACCGACTTAAACAGGGAACAGCAGTATTTGGCAAAGACTACTTCCGTGAACTGTTAGAGAAGGTGCGCAGTATCCGTGCCAGCGAACGACGTATCTGGCAACAGATTACCGACATTTATGCGGAGTGCTCGTTTGACTACGACCGCAACTCGCCTACTACACGCGAGTTCTATCAGATGGTGCAGAACCGTTTCCACTATGCCATTACTGGTCAGACGGCTCCTGAGATCATCTATACCCGTGCAGACCACACAAAAGACCACATGGGACTGCAGACGTGGAAGAACGCGCCAGATGGCCGAGTATTACTCAGTGACACGAAGGTTGCCAAAAACTACCTGCCAGAGGTGGAGATACGTCGATTGGAACGTGCTGTGTCGGGTTATTTCGACTACATAGAGGATCTGATAGAACGCGAAAATGCTTTTAGCATGGAGCAGTTTGCTGCTTCTGTCAATGAATTCTTGTCTTTCAGACGATACGCCCTGTTACCAGACAAAGGGAAGATTAGCCGTGAGATGGCAGATAAAAAAGCAACTGATGAGTACAAACTTTTTAATCCCACTCAAAAGATTGACTCAGACTTCGATAAAGAAGTGCGAGGATTACTTGATAAGCAATAAGAACCAAAACAAAAATAAAACACCCTGAACCAGCCATTATCGAAAAAAAAGTCGTATTTTTGCAGTGTAAAACAAGAAGATTCTTATGACCGACAAAACCCATTTCGTGTTTCGCGACGGCATGACTGCCGACAGGGATTATGTGCAGTGGATAGCTGACATCAAAAGCCGTTACCGCAACAGTCAAATTAAAGCAGCCATAAAGGTGAATAGTGCGCTGCTGGAATTCTATTGGAGCGTAGGACGCGACCTTGCAGTTCTTAAAGCCGAAGAACGTTGGGGCAGCGGAATAGTGAAACAGTTCGCCTTGGATATGCGAAACGCATTCCCCGAGGCAAAAGGCTTTTCTTATTCCAATGTAAAGGACATGAAGCGCTGGTATTTGTTCTATTATGAACAAGTTATAAAAGGCCAGCAAGTTGGTGGCCAAATTGATGTGACAGAAAGAAGTCGGCAACTTGCCGACCAATTAGAAATGCACGAATTATTTGGTCAAATTCCTTGGGTTCTATAATCTTCCTGCTGAAACATAAAATGTAATCATGAATACACTACCCAAATCCAAGACATTGCAGATAGAGCCGCTGACCCATATCTTTAAGAATACGTCAGCGACATACAAGTTCTATTGGTTTATGGGAATTCTTGACTTATATGTGAAACGTGGTATTACACGGATGAATATCTGGGATATTATGGTTGAGATGACAGCAAATGCATGGTATCCTGTAAGCTATTTCCGTCTATCATTTGGGAAAAGTGACTCGCTACGCGATGCTATCATTTCGCTTCAGGAAGTACACAACTTGCCAATGAACATCAGCCTTAACGAACTGCGGAAATGGCTTAATACGCACAAAAACGACACCTCTGTTAGACAAACACTGGGGTTTCTTCCGAAGAATGTTCCCTATTGGTTTTTACGTCCATGGATTGACATAGCCGATACAAAGGAAATAATGCGACGTTCACAGACGTTGGAAAACAATTGCCTATATAAACTCACCAAAGACGGGGATACAATTTGGGTTGAACTAAACTCTCGTTGGCTGCCCTATTTGAAAGAAAACTATGTCATACTGAAGGACTATGCCTATTGGAATCTTTCGTCATTCTTACAGGTACGAAATCCCAATGTACCAAATATTATTAACAAGTTGGTAAAGGTAGAAAGCCGACAAGCTCTGACTCGTCAGCGTAACTATTGGGATTTCGTGTTAGAGCATTCCGAAGGGCAAAAGTGCATTTATACTGACAAACCTATCGTGGTTGGCAATTACGATCTCGACCATTTCATTCCATGGAGTTTCGTTTCACATAACCTGCTGTGGAACCTTATTCCTGCTGATGGTAGCGTGAACTCATCAAAGAGTGACCGACTGCCAGACCTTGACAGATACCTATTGAAACTTGCCACCACACAGCAGAATGCTGTACGTATCTGCATAAATGAGAACTATCGAGGATTAGATATACTAGAGGATTACGTCACTCTCGGTTGCACCCCACAAGAATTGATACAAATGGACAGCACTACGCTCCGCAACTGTTTTGCCCGCACCTTCAACCCGATGAGTCAAATTGCACTAAACATGGGATTCGAACTATGGAGAAACTGACACACATAGAGCCAGAGAAGATAAACCATCCGTATCTGACTGCCATCAAACGGACAGACCTATCTGTGCCAACACGTTACCTCATGCAGCACGAATTGTTGAAAGGGAAGATTCTTGACTTCGGCTGTGGGTTTGGTTTTGATACTGACGAACTCCATAAGCAAGGGTATGACATTATTGGATATGATTACTATTATCGCCCCGATTTCCCCGACGGTAAATTTGACACAATAATATGCAACTATGTGTTGAACGTGCTTGAGCCATACGCACAAGCAGAGGTATTGATGAATGTGGCCAATCTGCTCTCGCCTAAAGGAACAGCATATTTTGCCGTACGTCGTGACTTGACCGAAGAGGGTTTCCGACTTCACGCCATACACAAACAATACACATACCAATGCAACGTCAAACTACCATACAAAAGTCTTGTTGCCAATGCAAGTTACGAACTATATCAATACAACCACTTCAACAAACTCCCTCGTGTAGAAGGTGAGAAATGCCCCTTCTGCAGACTCTCACGACGTGTTGAAATTATCTGTGAAACCACAACATGTGTAGCATTCTATGATGGCTATCCTGTTTCTCCCGGTCATGCACTCATCATTCCAAAGCGGCATGTTGCGTCCTATCGAGATTTGAGTCGCCAAGAACGTTATGATATGGACGATATAAGGGAATACGTAATGCGCAAAATAGATGAAAAATACCATCCCGACGGATATAATGTTGGCATCAACATCAATGAAGCCGCCGGTCAATCCGTTTTTCACTGCCACATGCACATTATTCCTCGATACAAAGGAGACGTACCGAATCCCAAAGGTGGAGTGCGCGGAGTGATACCAAGCAAAAAAATATATGAGACGGGGAAAGATGCATCTTCTATTTTGACGACAGAGGGGAAAAACATGTCGTGCCAGAAATATCCCAATCATGCTAATTGTTGGACGGGGGAAAAAGACGAAAAGTTGTGGAATTTGTTTAGTGAACGGACTATTATTAAAATACCGACTAAGTATTCCAATATCAACAATAAGCCTACACGGCTGCTATTGGACAAGATAGGACAAGTATTGAAACCATTAACAAGTGGTACTATAAAGAAAGAGTCCAATATGGTTATTATAGTGCAAGGAAAGGCTAAAACCAATGACAACCTTGTTGCTTTTTAACAGATTCACTTTAAGTTATACATCATGACCCATACTTTATTTTTTTCTTGGCAAACAGATACTGATAAAAGTGGAAACCGTAATTATATAGAGTCTTGTCTTAAGAAGGCTTTGTCCAAAATACGTAATGGCCATTCTTTTAAACTTGATTATAGGTTAGATCAAGCAACCGATAATAAACAGGGAACACCTGATATTAGTGATTCTATATTTAGAAAAATTAATTTGGCAACTGTTTTTGTCGCCGATATCACAATAATTAATGGTTCCTCTAGGAAAAAGAAAGTCCCTAATCCCAATGTTTTAATTGAGTTAGGATATGCAGCAAGAGTTTTAGGATGGGAAAATATTATATGTATTTTTAATACAAAATACGGTAAAATCGAATCTCTTCCATTTGATATTAAAGGTAGGAGAATCATGTGTTATAATAGCGAAGAGCCCAAATCGAAATTAGTTGATCTATTATCAAATGCAATTGAAAATACAAGAAATTATAGCATTCCATCAAGTATCGTTAGAGATTATTACAATGCACCAATCTATACCACTTTACTACAACTAATAAGCGATTGTGGGAAAAGCATCTTGGGATATGAACGGAGTGCTCTCACTGCTAAGAGTATTAATGCTATATTAAATCTCAAAAAAGAAGATATTTTAGACAGAATCTCAAATAATTATTTACTCGGATTTCAACTATTTAAAGTGTATACTAAAATAACAGAACAACTCGTTTCTCAAACCGAGAAGATTCTATCAATTAGGCTATATGATGATAGTTTTTATGTTCCATTAATTAGTATCATTGATACATTGAGACTTTATGATAAAGAGATTAATCGTCGAGGCGATTTGGATAAGTTAGAATTTCACTCTAAAAACTTCAACTATGATATTTTAAAAAATACAGAATCATCGGGACTATGCCGTTTTGTTTTAATGAAAAAGATTGAGGGAAACACATCTCTTCGTAGGGTTATTGATTTTGGCGATTTCGAGCGAGACGACCACAAAAAAGCCTTGCTAAATGAGTATAGATTATCTCCAATTTCTGTCCAATTCTATTCGGGGTTCTATGCGGAACTATTGTCCAATATAAACAAATGGATAGATAATAACGGAGGCGAATATATCTTAGACGAGACTGTTCTTGAAATGAATCAACATGGTACATTTAATACGGACTCTAACTGTTTGATCTACCCAAACCATTAGACTAATGACTGACAACTGAAATAAAACCCGTATCTTTGCACCCGAAAAAGAGTTTGTTTGAATGTGTAAATCTTTTGAATGCGTGATTGCGTGAATGTGTAAATGTGTGAATCTTTTTGAATGTGTGAATGCGTTGGCAAAATAGATTGATGTGTAACTAAAATAAAAATTATATCTTTGCACTTTAAAAATAGAAAGATAAATAATACAATAATGAACGAAGTCGAACCAACTAACTATTTGAAACAATTCTTTCTTCTTAAGAAAACAGTATAATTATGAATGAGATAGCCCAACTATTCAAAGAATGGCAGTCATTGCAGCCACTGAAAGATGAGTACCAACAGCGATTGGATCAGAAGTTCATGCTGGAATTCAATTATAATTCCAACCATATCGAAGGCAATACTTTGACTTATGGCCAAACAGAATTGCTATTGAAATTCGGAGAGGTGACCGAACCGGCCAAGATGAAGGATTTGGAGGAGATGAAAGCGCACAACCTTTGTCTCAACATCATCAAGATGGAGTCCAAAGACAGTGAGCGCCCGCTGACCGAAACATTTATCAGAGAACTACACAGAACGATGCTTCGTGAGGATTATACTGCCTACAATAATGAGGGTAAACCTTATACCGTTCATGCTGGTATATATAAGACTCGCCCCAATTCAGTAAAAACGGTCACTGGAGAGTTGTTTGAGTATGCATCGGTAGAGGAAACTCCAGCATTGATGCACGATTTGCTAGAATGGTATAGAGAAGCTGAGGAGAGACAAGATATAAATCCCATTGAATTGGCTGCTCTTTTCCATTACCGTTATATTCGTATTCATCCTTTTGAGGATGGCAATGGCAGAATCTCCCGCCTAATAGTGAACTACATACTTGCCAAACATGGGTATCCGATGATAGTCGTGAAAAGCAACGACAAAAGTAACTATTTAACTGCATTGCACCAGTGTGATGTTGCTGTAGGGGCAATACCCTCAGTAGGTGCCCATGCCGAATTGGAACAAATAAAGCCACTGGTGGATTATTTGACAAGATGCACAGAACAATCATTGATTCTTAGTATAAAAGCAGCTAAAGGAGAGGATATTACTGAAACTGATGACTGGAAGAAGAAACTAAAGACAAAATATGCCAACAGAATAAACAAACCTGCTCTCACTGATGAGATTAAAGCAGATATACTGGATAACGAATATTCACCGTTATTGGGAAGAATTGATACTGAATTATCAGAGCTATATTCAATATTCAAATCTGCCAGATGGGATAAAACATCTTCACTATACGATCTAACGCAAGTCAACATGATAAACTTCTCCGTTGAAGGTGAAGAGGAAGATTTGAGCACCTCCATTTATATCAAAATTGAATTGTTTCAATTTTGGTACAAATACAGTATATTTTCCGTCAATGGTAATGTTATTGAGAAATCGCTTTTCTCAAAAGAATTGACCTATTCGGATTCTTTATCAGACCAAGATAAAAACGATATTATCAACGGAATCGGGAATTACTTGTACAATTTTGTTGAAACGAAAGGTGCTAATAGACACAATTGAAATGCCAAATGTCGGGTTCTTGTAAAGAAGAAAAAATTACAAGACATTCAGTATCACGTTTACAAGAACTATCAATATAAGCAACAGTAGTATAACTATTTAGAACACTTATATTAACAAGAAAATTACAACACCTTTATTGTAAAATCTACAAGATTAATACTTAACATATCTTTGCACCCGAAATAGAGATTGTTTGAATGTGGGAACCGATATTTGAATGTGTTAATTCGTTAATGTGGGAATCGATATTTGAATGTGGGAATGCGCTAATTCGTTAATTTGTAAATATATATAATTTGAGATATGGAATTAGAGACCTTGATAGCAGAATGTACTGCATACGACTATAAGGTGACACTCGAAGAGAAGAAGCCTAAGAGTTGGCTCAAAAGCGTGAGCGCATTTGCCAACGGTTCGGGAGGTTCGCTTTTCTTTGGAGTGGATAATGACGGCTTTGTTCAAGGACTTGATGATGTGCAACACGTTTGCGAGGTCATCAGCAGTAGAATTCGTGATTATATGGATCCACTCCCTGAGGTGGAAATGATACCGCATATAATAGCCGACAAACTACACATATTACAATTGAAAGTCAAAACCGGCAGTTACACTCCCTATTATTATATTGGCGATGGTCAGCGGGTGGCTTTTGTCCGAGTTGGAGATGAAAGTGTGCCTGCTTCTGCAGAACAAATGATGCGTTTGGTACTGAAAGGTTCAAACAAAACATACGACTCTCTGCATACGGATTATAAAGCCGAGGACTACTCTTTCACAATATTGGCAAACTCATTCAAAAAGCGTACAAACCAGGAGTGGGATAAGAAGTATCTGTTGTCGTTCGGTCTTGTGACAAGCACTGGTAATCTCACTAACGCAGGTGCCTTGTTTGCCGATGACAGTCCATTGTCACAATCACGCCTGTACTGTACGCGATGGGATGGAAAGGATAAGGGAGATGCTATCAATGATGCAGAGTTTACAGGCAACGTGCTGATGTTGCTGCGCGAAGCCATGAACTTTGTGAAGTCTAACACCAGACGAGGCTGGGAAAAACTACCCGACGGACGAAAGAACAAACCTGAATATGCAGAACGCGCAGTGCTGGAGGCAATGGTCAACCACTTCATCCATAGAGACTATACCGTGATGGGCGGGGAAGTGCATCTGGATATTTATGATAACCGTCTTGTTGTTACCTCTCCTGGCGGTATGTATAACGGCATGCTGATACAGAATCTGGATATTGCAGATGTGTCCTCGGAGCGTCGTAATCCCATACTTGCCAATGTAATGGCTCAGTTGGACTATATGGAGAAGCGAGGCAGCGGCCTTACCCGCATATGCAATGAGACAAAGGCA
>ONFR01000009.1 GCA_900317125.1 uncultured Bacteroidales bacterium
TCCTCTCGACTGGAAAAGAAAATATCCAAACACCCTCCACTATTCCTGCTCAGTCCGATTGGTTTGCGTACAGCAATAGGCAGAATAATCATTCAACCCCAAAAGGAGTCCTTGCCAATATGCAGGGACTCCTTTTTCTTTGCTGCCGGTCATTATTGCCCCATAAACCATATATCCCTTCTGAAAAAAGCACATTTCCGACACATTACCACAAGTTCACCAACGATATATTCATAAAAAATCGTGTTATTATTTCACGTATCTGTGTATAATTCAAGAATTATATGTATATTTGCATTTTGCAAGCAACTATACAATATATCACGCAAGTGATGTATTGTCAGTACTTTATATAGACACTTAGGATATAAAAACAATAATAATGGAACCTAAAAAAATAAAATCAGCCCTCATCTCCGTCTACTACAAAGACGGCCTTGAAGACATCGTCAAAGCCCTCGACCGCCAAGGCGTCACCATCTATTCCACCGGCGGCACACAGAAATTCATCCAAGAACTCGGCATCGAACCCGTCGCCGTCGAATCCCTGACCGGCTACCCCTCCATCCTCGGAGGCCGTGTCAAAACGCTTCACCCCAAAGTCTTCGGCGGCATCCTCAGCCGTCGCGACATGTACTCCGACGGAGAGCAGTTGGCACAGTACGAAATCCCCGAAATAGACCTCGTCATCGTTGACCTCTACCCCTTCGAGGCCACCGTGGCCAGCGGCGCCCCCGAGCAGGACATCATCGAGAAGATTGACATCGGCGGCATCTCCCTCATCCGTGCCGCCGCCAAGAATTTCAAGGACGTGGTCATCGTCCCTGCTGTCAACCACTACGCCGAGTTCCTCCAGCTCTACACAGAGCAGGACGGCGCCACCACCCTCGAACAACGCCGCCACTTCGCCGCATATGCATTTAACGTCAGCTCACATTACGACACCGCCATCTTCAACTACTTCAACCAGCAGGAGCAGATACCCGCCTTCAAACTCAGCGGTACTCAGGCCAACCCCCTGCGCTATGGCGAGAATCCCCACCAGAAAGGCTGCTACTATGGCAACCTCGACGCCTGCTTCACCAAGCTCAACGGCAAAGAAATATCATATAACAACATAGGCGACATCGATGCCGCTTGCGCCCTTATCGACGACTACGCCGACACCACCTTCGCCATCCTCAAGCACAACAACGCCTGCGGTCTCGCCACTCGTCCCACCCTGCTCCAGGCCTGGACCGACGCCCTGGCCGGCGACCCCGTCTCCGCCTTCGGCGGCGTGCTGGTCACCAACCGCACCATCACCAAAGAGGTGGCAGAAGAGATGCATAAAATCTTCTTCGAAGTGTGCATCGCCCCCGACTACGACGATGATGCACTGACCATACTCCGTGGCAAGAAGAACCGCATCATCCTCAAGCGCAACGCTTTCAAGATGAGTCCTCAGGTATTCCGCAACGCCCTCGACGGCATCCTTGTGCAAGACCGCGACACCGTAGTCCCCACCGCCGCCGACATGGCCAAGAGTGTCACCTCCACCCCCATCACCCCGCAGCAGGCTGCCGACCTTGCCTTCGCCACCATCCTTGTCAAACACACCAAAAGCAACGCCATCGTCCTCGCCAAGAACGGCCAGCTCTGTGCCAGTGGCACCGGCCAGACCTCGCGCGTCGATGCCCTGCGCCAAGCCATTGCCAAAGCCCAGTCCTTCGGCTTCGACCTCAACGGAGCCGTCATGGCCAGCGACGCCTTCTTCCCCTTTGCCGACTGTGTAGAGATTGCCCACCAAGCCGGCATCGTCGCCGTGGCACACCCCGGCGGTTCCATCCACGACCAAGACTCCATCGACTACTGCGAGAAAAACCACATGGGCATGGCCATCACAGGCTACAGGCATTTCAAACACTAAATGAAACTTTTTCACCCTTTTTGCGTATAATCACACATCATCATAAACAAGAAAAAAACAGATTAGTATAAATGGGTTTATTTTCATTCTTTAACAAAGAGGTAGCAATGGACCTTGGCACCGCCAACTCCATTGTCATCCACAACGACCAGGTAGTCGTCGACGAACCCTCCATTGTGGCCGTCGACCGCAACAACAACCGCATCATCGCCGTCGGTAAACGCGCCCAGATGATGGCCGGCAAGACCGACAACAAAAACATCGAGACCGTCCGTCCGTTGCGCGGCGGCGTCATCGCCGACTTCGAGATGGCTCAGCACCTCATCCGCGAGCTTATCGGCATGACCAACATCAACCGCTCTTTCATGCCTCCCTCGCTGCGCATGGTCATCTGCATCCCCTCCGGCATCACCAATGTCGAGGAACGCGCCGTGCGTGAAAGCGCCGAACAGGCCGGAGCCAAGGAAATCCGCATGATCCACGAACCCATGGCCGCCGCCATAGGTATCGGCATCGACGTCCTCGAACCCGAAGGCCACATGATTGTCGACATCGGAGGCGGCACGGCTGAAATCGCCGTCATCTCCCTCGGAGGCATCGTCTGCAACAACTCTATCCGCGTCGCCGGCGACGAGTTCAACGAGAACGTTGTTGAGTATATGCGCAAACAGCACAACATGGTCATCGGTGAGCGCACTGCCGAGCAAGTGAAAATCAAAGTCGGCGCCGCCGTAAGCGAACTCGACGAACCCCCTGAGGACTATCCCACCCTGGGTCGCGACCTCCTCACCGGACTGCCCAAGGAAATCTCCGTCAACTACAAGGAGATTGCCCACGCCCTCGACAAATCCATTGCCCGCATCGAGCAGGCCATCCTCGACACCCTCTCGGCCACCCCGCCGGAGTTGGCTGCCGACATCTACCGCACTGGTATCTATCTGGCCGGTGGCGGCTCGCTGCTCCGCGGCCTCGACCAGCGCATCTCTTCCAAGACCAAACTGCAGGTCCACATCGCCGAAGACCCCCTGCGCGCCGTGGCACGCGGTACCGGCATCGCACTGAAGAACTTCTCCAAGTTCTCCTTCCTCATCCGCTAACAACACCTTATTATTCATCCAATAAAGCCACGCACTGCCGACACGCAGTGTGTGGCTTTTTTTCGTCCCCACTCCCTTGCAGAAAGTCCGACTTATACATAAACCTTAATGACCGATTGGGGGTGAAATCCCCCTAGGAGCTACCGGTATCTCTTTTGACAGAAATGGGCTAAATCAAGCCTTTGAAAAATGAAGTGCAAGGTTTTTTGGGCAGAATATAATATTTTTTCGTATCTTTGCAGATTGGATTCTTTGTGCCGATTTGGCGCAAAGGGTTATTAATGTGCATAATAACAACGAAAGAAAAACACATATATAGGTCAAATGAGTTATAAAGAGTACAAACAGCTAAACATGACCCAGATTGGCGAGGAGATTCGCAAGTTTTGGGAAGAGAACGAGACTTTTGAGAAAGGACAGCAGCTTGCCGAGGGGCATCCCTCGTTCGTATTCTACGACGGCCCTCCGTCGGCCAACGGGAAACCGGGCATCCACCATGTGATGGCCCGCACGATAAAGGACGTGTTCTGCCGCTACAAGGCGCAGAAGGGTTATTTCGTGGACCGCAAGGCTGGCTGGGACACCCACGGGCTGCCTGTCGAGCTGGGCGTGGAAAAGAAGCTGGGCATCACCAAGGAAGATATCGGCAAGAAGATAAGCGTTGACGACTACAACCATGCTTGCCGCACCGAGGTGCTGCAGTACAAAGACTTGTGGGACGAACTGACCAAACAGATGGGCTACTGGGTGGACTTAAAACACCCTTACATCACTTTCGAGAACGAGTATATCGAGACCCTTTGGTACCTGCTGAAAATGCTTTACGACAAGGGGCTCCTGTATAAAGGCTACACTATCCAGCCCTTCAGTCCCGCCGCCGGCACCGGCTTGTCGAGCCATGAGCTGAACCTGCCGGGCTGCTACCGCGATGTGAAGGACACCACCTGCGTGGCCATGTTCAGGATTTTGTCGGACTTGTCAGACTTGTCGGACGAGTCGGACAAGTCGGGTGTTCCCACTTACGCCATTGCTTGGACCACCACTCCGTGGACGCTGCCATCGAACACCGCATTGTGCGTGGGACCTACCATCGACTATGTGCTGGTGGAGACCACTCATCCCTACAGCGGCGAGGCATGCAACATCATACTGGCCAAGCCCCTGTTCGGCAACTTCTTTACCGAAGGCGAACCCGACGAGAAGTCGAAACTGCTGCACGGACACGTGATCGCCGAGTGCAAAGGCACTGCCTTGGAGGGGTTGGCTTATGAGCAGCTCATCCCCTGGGTGAAACCGACCGTGGTGAATGCTGCTGCGCAGACCCACCGTACCGCCGAGCAAGGCGAGGCTTTCCGCATTATATTGGGCGACTATGTCACCACCGAAGACGGTACAGGTATCGTCCATATCGCCCCCACCTTCGGTGCCGACGACGCCCGCGTGGCCAAGAAAGCCGGCATCGCCGACCTGCTGATGTACGACCGCGACGGCAAGCAGGCACCCATGGTGGACCGCACCGGCAAGTTCTGGGCCTTGGAAGACCTCGACCCTGAATGGGTGAAAGAGAATGTGGACACTGCCACCTATGGCCAGTATGCCGCCAAGTTTGTGAAGAACGCCTATGACCCCACCAAGGGCGAGAAAGACATGAGTCTGGACGTGGAGCTGGTGATTATGCTGAAGGAGCAGGGCAAGCTGTTCAAGAGCGAGAAGCACACCCACAGCTATCCCCACTGCTGGCGCACGGACAAGCCCGTGCTGTACTACCCGTTGGACAGCTGGTTTATCCGCACCACGGCCATGCGCGACCGCATGATAGAACTGAACAAGACCATCAACTGGAAGCCCGAAGCCACCGGCACAGGCCGTTTTGGCAACTGGTTGGAAAACATAGTGGACTGGAACCTGAGCCGCAGCCGCTACTGGGGCACCCCCCTGCCCATCTGGCGCACCGAGGACGGCAAAGAGGAAATCTGCATCGGCAGCATAGAGGACTTGCGCAAAGAGATTGACAAGGCTGTGGATGCCGGTTTCATGAAAGACAACCCCTACCGGAAAGAGACATTCGACCTGCACAGACCCTACATCGACGATGTGGTGCTGGTGTCGCCCACCGGCAGGAAGATGATGCGCGAACCCGACTTGATTGACGTTTGGTTTGACAGCGGTGCCATGCCCTATGCCCAAATTCATTACATGGGAGAGGAGCTGAAAGAAAGCCAGTTCCCGGCAGACTTCATTGCCGAAGGCGTAGACCAGACCCGTGGTTGGTTCTACACCCTGCATGCCATTGCCACCATGTGTTTCGACAGCGTGGCATTCAAGAACGTCATCAGCAACGGACTGGTGCTCGACAAGAACGGCAACAAGATGTCCAAGCGTTTGGGCAACGGTGTGGACCCCTTCGAGACTCTGAGCAAGCAGGGACCTGATGCCACCCGCTGGTATATGATTACCAACAGCCAGCCTTGGGACAACCTGAAGTTCGACATCGAAGGTGTCGACGAGGTACGCCGCAAGTTGTTCGGCACCCTGTACAACACCTACAGTTTCTTCGCCCTGTATGCCAATATCGATGGCTTTGAATACAAAGAGGCTGAGCTGCCGTTCGCCGAGCGACCCGAAATAGACCGTTGGATACTGAGTGAGCTGAACACCCTGGTGAAGAATGTGGACGAGGCCTTTGCCGACTACGAGCCCACCAAGGCCGGACGCGCGATACAGGAGTTTGTGGATGCCAACCTGAGCAACTGGTATGTGCGCCTCAGCCGCCGCCGTTTCTGGAAAGGCGAAATGACCGACGACAAGATTTCGGCCTACCAAACGCTCTACACCTGCTTAGAGACGTTGGCACGCCTGATGTCGCCTATCGCCCCCTTCTTCAGCGAACGCATGTTCCAAGACCTGAACAACGTCACCCACCGCATCGCTGCCGAGTCGGTACACCATGTGGCATTCCCCGAGGTACATGAAGAGATGATTGATTTTGATTTGGAGCATGAAATGCGTTTGGCCCAGCAGATATGCTCTATGGGATTGTCGCTTCGCAAGAAGAGCAATCTACGTGTCCGTCAACCATTGAGCAAGATAATCGTTCCATACGAGGATGATTATTCCATGTTACAAATAAGAAGCAAAGCAAATCTTATTCAGGCAGAATTAAATGTAAAGAGTATTGAATTATTGCCTGCAAATAATGAAGTGCTGGTGAAGAGTATTAAACCTAATTATAAAACATTAGGCCCTCGGTACGGAAAAATAATGAAGCAAATTGCAGAAAAGATTTCAATGTTTAACCAGTGGGATATTAATTCTCTTCAAGCAAAAGGGGTGTGTGAACTGAACATCGGTGATGAGAAGGTGGAGCTGCTGCTCAGCGACGTGGAGATTGCCACACAGGACATCCCCGGCTGGGTGGTAGCCAACGACGGCAGCCTGACCGTCGCCCTCGACATCACAGTGAGCGACGAGTTGAAAGCCGAAGGCATCGCCCGCGAACTGGTGAACCGCATCCAGAATATCCGCAAGGAAGGCTTCGACGTGACCGACCGCATCACCATCGACCTGCAAAGCGGCGAATGGGACGAGGCCGTAAAACGTCACATGGACTATATCTGCTCCGAGACCCTCTGCACCCGCCTGCAACTACTGCCCACAGTAGAGAATGGCACCACTATCGAAATCATCGAAGGCATCAACACCAATATTGCCGTAGCAAAAAGCCTTTGACACAAAGGCATATCGAACAGCCAACACAGAAAAGACATGGAGAATATCATCGACACCATCAAGCACCTTGCCAGCGACTACAAAGAAGAGGCTGTAGGCTGGCGGCGTCACCTGCACCGGCACCCTGAACTCAGCCAACAGGAGTTCGGCACGATGGCTTTCGTGGCCGAAAGGCTAAAAGAAATGGGGTTGGAACCCAAGACGGGCATTGGCAAGACGGGCGTGATGGCGATGATTCGCGGGGGCAAGAACCCCGACGGCTATTGTGTTGCCCTTCGTGCCGACTACGATGCGCTCCCCCTCACCGAGGCAACGGGGCTTCCCTTTGCCTCGGAGAATCCCGGCGTGATGCATGCTTGCGGCCACGATATGCACACCAGCTCGCTGCTGTGTGCCGCAAAAATACTCACCACCATCCGCGAAGAGCTGGAGGGAAGCATCATGCTTATCTTCGAGCCTTCGGAGGAGATGTACCCTGGCGGTGCCCGCATGATGATGGACGACGGCTTGTTTGACAAGGTGATGCCCAACGAAATCTATTCGTTCCACTGCCTGCCTGAGATGGACTACGGCCGCATCGGCATGAAAAAAGGTCGCTACATGGCCTCGACCGATGAACTGTACTGGACCATCAAAGGCAAAGGGGGACACGGAGCCACTCCCCACATGAGTGTCGACCCCATCCTTATCGCCTCGCATATTGTGGTGGCCTTGCAGCAAATAGTGAGCCGCAACGCTGCACCCATGATGCCCACCGTGTTGAGCTTCGGCAAGTTCATCGGCGAAGGCCGCACCAACATCATTCCAGACGAGGTGAAGATGGAGGGTATAATCCGTACTTTCGACCCCCAATGGCGGCTCGACTGCCACGAGAAGATACGGAAGATAAGCTGCGGCATTGCTGAGAGCATGGGCGGAGAATGCGACCTGTTCATCGACTACGGTTATCCTCCCGTCATCAACGACGATGCCTGCACCCAGCAGGTGCATGACAACGGAGTGGCATTCCTGGGAGAAGAGCATGTTGAATGGCTCGACCTGCGCATGACGGCTGAGGACTTCGCCTTCTTTGCACAGAAGATACCTGCCTGCTACTACCGAATAGGCATCCACATCCCCGGCACCCCATACAGCAATCTGCACCGTCCCGACCTGATGGTTGACGAGCGTTCCATTGAACTGGCCGGAGGTTTTGTAGCATACAATGCTTTCTCTGCGCTTAGAAACAAGATTAAACAGAATCCTTCATGAGTACTGAGGCGATAGACACCACCAAAGAACTTGGCACCAGGAATATCCGTTCCTTGTTGTGGAAATATGCCTTGCCCGCTGTGGTGACACAGATTATTGCCACAGTATATAATCTGGTCGACAGCATATTTCTGGGACACGCCGAAAACGGACCCTTAATCCTTGCCGCTTTGGCCATCACCCTCCCCATCATGAACATCATCCATGCTTTTGGGTCGCTGGTGGGAGCCGGAGCCTCGGCACGCATGAGCATCGTTCTGGGACGAAAAGATGTCCGCTGGGCAGAAAAGATTCTGGGCAATAGCGTACACCTCACCTTCTTCTTTGGCGCCCTGTTCCTTACAGCCGGATACCTGTTCATGAGGCCCATCCTTTCTATGTTCGGCGCCTCTGCCACCACAATAGCATTCGCACAGGAATATCTGGATATCGTACTTCCCGGCATGTTCCTCACTACGCTCACCTTCAACCTATCAGGATTGATACGTGCTTCGGGCTACGCATCTAAATCGATGTGGATACAAGTCAGCGGTGCGCTCCTGAACATTGCCCTCGACGCCCTCTTCATCGTTGGGTTGGGCTGGGGTATCCGTGGCGGTGCCTGGGCAACGACCATCGCCATGGCCTTCTCGGCAGCGTTGGCCGTGATGCACTTCCTCAACGCGAAATCGTTCATCCGCTTCAAACGTCACTGCTGGGAGCCCAAGATGTATATTGTCAAGAATATCCTTGCCATCGGCATCAGCCCCTTCTCTATGAACGTGGCAGCCTGTGCGGTGGTAGCACTTCTCAACTCGCAACTCATACACTACGGAGGTGACTTGGCTGTCAGTGCCTACGGAGTGGTGAACCGTGTGGCGATGCTGGTAGTGATGATACTGCTGGGCATCTGCCAAGGGATGCAGCCCATAGCCGGATACAACTACGGTGCCGGGAACAACCTACGATTGAAGCATGTATACATGTTATCGTTGAAATGGAATGTCGGGATTGGCGTTGTAGGAATGCTCTTGGCATTGATTATCCCCCGTCTGCTGGTGATGATGATGAGCGACAACGAACAGCTTATCGCCATCTCCATCCCTGCCATGCGCTACCTGCTTGTAATGGCACCGCTGATTGGCTTCACCATCACAAACTCGCAATTCTTCCAGTCCATCGACAAACCATGGATAGCCATCGTCACCAGTCTCTCACGCCAAGTCATCTTCCTCATCCCAATGATGTACTTAGTTCCTCTGCTGTATATGCGACTGGGTGGTAACGGATTGTCGGGAGTATGGTGCAGTTGCACCGTCAGCGACCTGCTAGGAGCGGTACTCTCGGGCTGGCTGCTCCTCTCGCAACGCAAAGTATTCGTACCTGGATACATTCCACCTGAACGCAAGCCCCGCAAAGAACGTGGTCCATCGGGGACTATCATACAATAAACTAACAATAACACCATGATGAAAAACCATTGCCAACATAGCATTGCCAAAATTCTGCTGTTCCAAGCCTTACTTTGCCTGGGCCTTACGGGATGGTCGCAGGGCGACAGTCGCAGAGTGCTTTTTATCGGAAACAGCTACACCGATGTCAACAATCTTCCTTTACTTGTACAGAGCGCAGCCGAGAGCGTAGGCGACCGGGTGGAATACGAGAGCAACACCCCTGGTGGTTGTACATTCCAGCAGCACTGCTCCAACCATTCGATGGACTTGATACGAGAAGGAGGCTGGGACATTGTGGTGCTGCAAGAACAGAGCCAGCTGCCATCCTTCCCCCAGTCCCAAGTTGAGCAGGAATGCTTCCCTTATGCCCAGCGGCTTATCGACTCGGTATATGCATGCAACGAGAACGGCGAGGCCATGCTCTATATGACCTGGGGCCGCGAGAACGGCGACCAGCATAATGCGGCGGACTTTCCTCCCCTCGGCACCTATGAAGGCATGGACAGCCTGTTGTACGAACGCTACATGTATATGGGTCGCACCTACGACGCCTCCATCTGCCCCGTAGGGCGTGTGTGGCGACATCTTCGTACCTATCACCGCGACATCCAGCTCTATTCCGGCGATGGCAGCCATCCTTCTCTTGCAGGCAGCTATGCCGCTGCATGCTCCTTCTACTCGCTCATCTTCCGCAAGTCGCCGCTGCTTATCTCATACAATCCCGGGTTGGATGAGACTGCAGCAGCCATCATACGCGATGCCGTGAAGATGGTGGTGTACGACACCATCGACTTTTGGCTGCGTCAATGCCCGGCAGACACCGTCATCAACGACACCATACCCCAGGACACCACTCAGACCGACACAATCATCAACGACACCACACAGACCGATACTACCACGGGAATCAACTTCCAATTCCCGGAACAAAAAACACAAATCACTGTCTACCCCAATCCTGCCACTACCCAAGCCACAATCGTTGTAGAGGGACCTGCCCATTATTTCGATGCGGTGCTCTACGATATGAACGGCCGCCGACTGCGGAGCTGCAAGCTAAACCAAGCCACATCGGTCATTGATATGCAAGACCTTGCGCCTGGAATTTACCTTCTCTCCATCCTATCCCGTTCCGACACTCGTACAATCCGGCTTGTCAAACAATAACCCACCATGAAGAAGATTCTCTTCGGACTCACCTTGATGCTCATGTGCCTGACCCCTGTCCTGGCACAACAGCCCGTTGTCTCCCCCACCTCATCTGGGCGTCCAAGCGTGGGACTTGCCTTGAGTGGCGGAGGCGCCAAAGGGGCTGCCCACATCGGAGTGCTCAAATACCTTGAGGAAATCGGCATCCCCATAGACTGTGTGGCAGGGACAAGCATGGGATCCATCATCGGGGGGCTCTACTCCTTGGGCTACACTCCTGACGAGATGGCACAATTGATTGCCGAGATGGACTGGTCGCTCTATATGAGCAACTATGTCGACCGCTACTATCAATCGTCCACCATCAGAGCCCGCCGTAGCACCTACCTCTTTTCCGTACCTTTCGGAGCAGGTGACTTCGAAGAGAAGTCATTCAACATCCTCTCCACCCTGCCCAGCGGTGTCATCAATGGTGCCAGTCTCATCAATCTGTTCAGCCAATTAAGCATCGGCTACAACGACTCCATCGACTTCCGCCAGCTACCCATCCCATTCTGCTGCGTTGCCACCAACATCCTGACAGGCGACTCCGTCATCCTCGACCATGGTTGTTTCCCTAAAGCCATCCGCGCAAGCATGGCCATTCCAGGCGTATTCTCGCCCGTGGAGTGGAACGGACAGCTGCTGGCCGACGGCGGGATGGTGAATAACTTCCCCGTAGACCTATGCCTGAATATGGGGGCAGACTATGTCATAGGCATAGAGCTGAACGAAGAGCTGAGGACGAGTCCCGAAGATATGAAATCTCTGCCCCAACAGCTATCGCAATACCTCAGCATCGCTGTGCAGAACAACCGCAACGAAAACCGCCAACTATGTGACATCTACATGCATCCCGACATTACAGGATACAACATGCTCAGCTTCTCAAAAAGCGCTATCGACACCATGGTAATGCGTGGCTATGAATGTGCCAAGTCTCACCATAACGAGTTGATGCAGCTAAAAAAGAGCTTAGAGGCCTACGGCCCTTGCCATAAAGAGCTGAAAGCTCCACGCGTAAAGGCTATCGCACCGACCGACACCATCTGGCTCACCAACGTGCTGTACAAAGGCGTGCTCCAATCCGATGCGCACTGGCTCATCAGCAAAGGCGGTCTGAAAGATGGCACACTCACCACCCTCAACGACATCAAGGACGCTATCGGCATACTGATGGGGACAGAAGCCTACTCGAGCATCACATACAACATATACCCCGACAAAGAACAGCCAGTTGACGGCCATTCGCATGACTCCTACAGGCTCATCATCACCTTCGAACCCGCAGAGCCCCACCTCCTCTCCCTCGGATTCAGATACGACACCCAGGAGAAAGCCGCCCTGCTGCTACACCTGGGCATCAACGAGCAGAAACTCTCAGGATTCAAACTGGCCCTGGATGCCAACCTCAACTACAACATACGCATAGGCGGAAAGGTGTCGTGGTGCAACATGGGACTTGGCGACGTGAACTTTGCCTACCGCTACCATAACAGCACAATGAGCCTCGGCTCGCTCGACACTGCTTCGTTCTCTGTTTGGCGTGTAAACCATCATAATTTCAGCCTCTACTTCTCCGAGTTCCACCTGCGCGACTTCACTTTCGCCTTTGGATTGGACGAAGACCTTTACTCTAACCAAAGCAGTTTCTCACTGGCCAATGTGTTGTACGACGGCATATTCCATTTCGACCTTTCCCGCGGCTTCTTTGGGGCATTCTTCCACAGTGTCTTCGACAATCTCGACAATGCCTATTTCGCCACACGTGGATGGTACTGCCACGCCGACTTGGGTTGGCATATCGACAACAAGTATCTCTTCAACCAGTGGGACCTCGGATTCCTCGACATGAATGTCTCCGCCCAGACTTACTTATCGGCATCGCCCAAACTGACCTTTATCCCACAGGTGACTGCTCGCATGATACTTGGTAAAAACTCGGGCTGGTATGACAATATTGTAGGAGGCACTGTTCCCGGCCGCTTCCTCGACCACCAACTGGCCTTTATCGGTCTGGTAAGGACCATACACGTCGACGACCTTGCCGCCATAGCCCGTTTGGATATCCGTTACCAGCTCACCTCAAAACTATACCTGTATCTGATGTCGAATGTACTTTACACGTCGGACTGGCCCGAGCCATCCTTCAACGGCCACCATTTCAAATTCGGGGCAGCATTCCGCACTGCATATAACAGTCCCATCGGTCCCCTGTCGCTGGATGTGAACTGGAACAACTTCACACGCCGCATCGGGTTGTACATGAACATCGGATACGTCTTTTAACCGAAAAACACTCGCCATGATATACAATACCTTCGCCATCCCCGCCACTGCCGACAGATACCTTTCTGTCAGCGACAAGCAGGAACTGCTTGAAATCATCAAGAACGGGACACTAGTCAAAGCCCCTTTCTTTATCTTGGGCGGTGGAAGCAACATCGTATTCACCTGTCACTACCATGGTACCATTCTCCATCCCGAAAACAAAGGCATCCACCTTGTTGAGAAAGACCCTGCAACAGGCGACCTGCTAGTGGAAGCCGCCGCCGGCGAGAACTGGGATGGATTCGTGCAGCACTGCATTGCCCAGGGATGGCACGGCACCGAAAACCTGGCGGCCATTCCGGGTACCGTCGGGGCAGCGCCAGTGCAGAACGTGGGTGCATACGGAATCGAAGCCAAAGACATCGTCCATACCGTCCTGACCATTGACCTTGCTACGGGACAAGAGCGCACCTTCACCAACGAAGAGTGCTGCTTCGGCTACAGAAACAGCATATTCAAAGATACGCTCAAAGGAAAGTATCTCGTATGGTCAGTCACCTTCCGCCTCCACTCCACGTTCACCCCAGACCTCCACTACAAGGCACTTTCCGATGCTCTTACGGCCGAAGGTATCGACATGCCCACCGCCAGGCAACTGGCCGACACTATCGCCAAAGTGCGTTGGAGCAAACTTCCGCGTCCCGAAGAGACAGGCAGTGCAGGCAGTTTCTTCAAGAACCCTATCGTCACCACACAACATTACGAGAGGCTAAAGACCGATTATCCCGACATTGTGGCCTACCCGACTGTCGACGGATACAAACTTGCTGCCGGGTGGCTGATTGAGCATGCCGGCTGGAAAGGCCGTAGCATGGGACGCTGCGGTGTGTACGAGAAACAAGCCCTGGTGCTTGTCAACCGGGGTGGCTGCACAGGCTCTGAAGTAGTGACGCTGGCCAATGCCATCACCGAAGACATCAAAAACCAATTCGGTGTCACCCTCGAAAAAGAAGCAATTATCATTTAACCTTCCCATTAATCATTATGGACAAACATCCTGAATTATTTTGGAACTGGTTCGTAGCCAACAGCGAACGGCTCACCATGCTCAACGACCTCGACGAGGCCGTACGTCAACAGTTGCTGGACGAGATGCAGCACCAACTCGACGCCTACTGCGAAGGACTCACATTCGAAATAGGCGAACAAACCGCACAGGGCCGCACCCTGACCATTAGTGCCGACGGCGACTTCGACCTGTTCCGTTATGTTGTCGACCTAACCGACAATGCACCCGATGTCGATTGGTGGGAGGTCGTCCCGTTTCATCAACCCAAAGGCAAGAACCTCAAAGTACTGTTCGACCGCTACACTTTCGAGACTTCCAAAATGGCCTTCATGCAGCTGGAGAACGAAGAAGAGCCCGAAATCATAGGTCTTCGCATCGCCCTGCCCGACCTGCCCGGTGGTGTCAGCCCCCGGCGCGACCAACTGGAGGACGATGACCTGTTGGTAGGCGTATACGTCACAATCGAAGCACTGATTGGCGAATTCGACTGCACCACAATCATCGGGTATCTTGAACTGTGTCCCATGCCGAAAGAGCCTTTCAAATCCGGATACCGTCCCCTCGACGACCTGCCCGAATTTATTGAATGGTTCAAGCATACACGCGAAAAGGAATAAAAAAACCTCCTAACGGCGCACAACAACGACGCATACGACGCTCCCTCCTGAACAAAACGAGCCATTAACAAACACGTAATCAGACCAGAGAGGTGCACCGCCAACAAAAATATTTCTCCAATTCAAAAAATAATCGTATCTTTGCATACGATAATGAAATAACAAAACTAAAATAAGTCACATTACTATGAGCAAAGTAGACGTACTGCTCGGTCTCCAATGGGGTGATGAGGGTAAAGGCAAGATTGTCGATGTCCTCACGCCCGATTATGATGTAATTGCACGTTTCCAAGGAGGCCCCAATGCAGGCCACACCATAGAATTCAATGGCACGAAGCACATTCTTCACATCATCCCTTCCGGCATCTTCCATGCCTCCAAGCTGAACATCATCGGCAACGGAGTCCTGATTGAGCCAAACATCTTCAAACACGAGGTGGAAGCCCTCATGCAGAAGAATATCGATGCCACCAAGAACCTTTTCATCTCCAAAAAGGCTCATCTGATCCTTCCCTCGCATCGCTTACTCGACGCCGCCAACGAACAAGCCAAAGGCAATGCCAAAATCGGCTCCACACTGAAAGGTATCGGACCCGCCTACACCGACAAGATTGCCCGCAGCGGTCTCCGTATTGGTGACATTATGGCCGTCGACTTCCGCGAAAAATACGAGCTACTCAAATGTCAGCACCTTCAGACAGCTCATACGCTCAATTTCGACATCGCCTCCTTCACTATCGACGGGCTGGCCATCGACGAGTACGAGAAGAAGTGGCTTAACTCCCTCGAGCTCCTCAAGCAGTTCAAGCTTATCAACAGCGAGTACTTCATCAACAAGTGTCTTGACGAGGGCAAGAAAGTCCTTGCCGAAGGAGCCCAAGGCTCAATGCTCGACATTGATTTCGGTTCTTACCCCTTCGTCACCTCATCCAGTACCATTACTGCCGGCGTCTGCTCCGGCCTCGGTGTAGCCCCTTCGCGTATTGGCCGTGTGATGGGTATCAGCAAAGCCTATTGTACGCGTGTCGGTGCCGGTCCTTTCCCCACAGAACTTTTCGACGAGACAGGGCATAAACTCTGCGACATCGGACACGAATACGGCGCCACGACAGGACGTCCCCGCCGCTGCGGCTGGATTGATATCCCTGCACTGCGCTATGCTTGCATGTTGAACGGTGTCACCGACCTCTTCGTCACCAAGCCCGATGTAATGAACGACTTCGACGAAATCAAAATGTGCGTCAACTACAGCATCGAAGGCAACACGGTCGACGAAATCCCATTCGAATTCAACGAGGTGGAAATCAAGCCCCAACTCCGTTCTTTCCCCGGATGGAAACAAAGCCTGGAAGGCATCACCGAATACAACGCACTGCCCCAGAACCTGCTCAACTATCTCCACGAACTGGAAAAGGCCACAGGCGTAAACGTCCTGGCCGTCTCCATCAGCCCCGACCGCAAAGACGTACTATTCAAATAGAAACAGGAAATATATTTATCGTCAACACCATATCACATAGCATATTACCCGTATCGGAAAATATTTTTTTAACTTTTGAGGCAATAAAAAAACAAGTACCACGTTTCTGTTGGCAAAATTATTTGGATAAATGAAAAAGATTGTTCTTTTGCTCCTTCTTGTCATGCCGTTGATGACAATGGCACAGACCAAGATTAAAGAGACACAGGTTCCCAAATCTGTCCTCAACGCTTTGGACAGAAAATATGACTCCTACAAGGTGAAAACCTGGTATCGTTCACCGGGACAGTATGTGGCAGAGTTCGTCTACGACGGTCAGAACGGTCGCGCCTACTTCACCCACAACGGCGACTGGCAGTACAGCACCTTCCCCACCAAACAGGAAGACTGCCCCACAGCCATGAACCGCTATTTTGTCGACAATTATCCCGGCTACCGCATTCGCTCCATCGACTATGTTGAACAGATGGACGGCGATGTATACTACCGCATGATGATTGTCAAGACCGGTGTGGGATATGACGACAACGAGCTTATTTTCGACCCTCGCGGACGCCTGCAGAAAAGCAACGCCCCCGACCCCGATGCCGTAAAACGTGAATTCTACACCCTCAACAACCCCGACGACGATGTGGCTGACGAACACCTGCGCAACCTCAAAAGCAACAAGGGCGGCAAACGCCCCAACCCTGTAGAGGATGTCCCCGAAATCATCAGCATCGACACCACCTCCGCTATCACTGCCCACTTCAGCAAGATCTGCCCTCCCTCCAAAGTGGTGGAAGGTCCTGAATGGGTCAACCGTGTGCCTGGTCTGGTAGTGGCTTACTACATCAACCGTCAAGGTGTTGAAATGGAAGAAGTCTACGATGTCGCCTCCGACGCTCACATGATGACCGGCAAAGTGCTGGACAAAAACCACTACACCGCCGCCATCGTGAAGTACCTTGAGCAGAAATACAAAGGCGAGTCCTACAAGATTGAGCGTATGATTGTATACACTTACGACTCGAAATGGCGCATCGACGGCAAGAAACCCAAGCCCTATACCTATGTGGTCATCAGCCAGAAAGTTCGTGGATTAGGCAACAAAATCAAATACACCCGCATGGAGTTTGACTCTGCAAACAACTTCACCGGACTGCTTGCCCAACCTATCGACAAGAACGACATCCAATAGAAAATGTTTTATAATTGATAGTGTGTGCTCTGCCGTATCTTCGGCAGAGCTTTTTTTCAGCCACTTACACACATCAACCCTAATCGGTCGTCCGAAACAAAGACACACACAGTATCATAGTACTATTACCAAAACCCAATGACCGAAAATAGGTTCAAAAGTATATTATAAACCGTCATGCTAAAACAAATAGAAGTCGTTGCCGCTGTGATACAGCACGGCCAAAACATACTGGCCACCCAGCGGGGCTATGGCCAATGGAAAGGCTGGTGGGAGTTTCCCGGAGGCAAGCTACAACCTGGCGAGAGTCACGAACAAGCCCTCATCCGCGAACTGCACGAAGAGATGGACACCGACATCGTGATAGACCGTTTCCTCGCCACCGTCGAGTACGATTACCCCGACTTTCACCTCACGATGCACTGCTACCTCTGCCACCTTTCCAACAGTCACTACACCCTCATTGAGCACCTCGATGCCCGATGGCTCACTGCCGACACACTTCAAACAGTCCAATGGCTTCCCGCGGACGAGGATCTCGTTGCAAAACTACCTACCATGCTCCTAACATAACTTCCCCACAGAGCAACTCTTGAGAGCGCATAATAAGAAATATTAGGTCAAAGTATCACAAAAAAACATCCAAGTCGGAAAAAAAGTGTATCTTTGCATTCTGTTTCCACCGATAGGGAAACAAACAATCATATTGTAAACCATGCGGATATGGCGTAATTGGTAGCCGCGCTAGACTTAGGATCTAGTGGCGAAAGCCGTAACGGTTCGAGTCCGTTTATCCGCACAAGGACAATAATGAGGCACAACTTCGGTTGCGCCTCTATTTTTTTCCACCTCACAAACCATACAGCTCAACATATCATGTTGTTCTCTCAAGACAGACCTTTTTGCCATCTCAGAACAATAGTGTTGCACTTGGTAGTTTATATCAGGGCTCCATCGACTCGAATCGGACAACCATATCAGGGGAAAGTAAGGTAGAAGGCAAGTCCCTGATCCTTCGGCATATCTATTCTATGTATTTTCTATGTCTTTTCTCTATATATTGTTTATTATTTCTGAACAGCAAATAATATGCAACCGAAATACAGTCAAAGCCGATTGTAAAATGTGGTGGAAGGAAGACTTAAACCCTAATGTCCGATTGAGGTTAAACAGGTCTGATAAGGGCGAGGAGGATTGAGATGTCGGCCTAATGACCGATTTGGGTTGAACCTATATATTTTTTATTTTACACTGGTACACAATAAAAGTAATCTCATGACGTTTTTACAATGAAAGTTTTGTGCGAGTCCTTTGGTATATTTTACTCAATTACTCGGAGTTGCCGTACCTCCTGTCTTTGTAACCATATTGTTTACATTGTTCTTAGCAGATACCGTATTTCAAATCATCAAAAAAATTATTGATATGAGAAAGTCGAAAAAAACAACCTCGAAGAAAGATAAAGTAACCCAAGTAATATCGGTCATTGGACTGGTGTTACAAGTAGGGCGGCTGGGTGCAATTCTCCGAATAAGAGAGTTGTTTACTTGGGACGAGCAACGCCGCCCGCCCAATTATATCAAAGTTGATATACTATCAGGAGGAACAAATTTGTTTCTCCTTTTTTATATCTGCGAGCCATGTTGCCCTCGACATTCAACAATATGTAGTTGGGCTTTCACTCCTAAAGCGAAAAAGTGTAGGCAACATACAATAATCAGGCACCAATTGCGTTATTAATCATTCGGAGAGGCTTGTTCTCTCCAGCAATGACAATGAAAAAGTATTTGACGATATTGTTGTTGACGCTGCTTGCGCTGTCTGCCCGGGCGAGCTACCTGCTCATCCCCATGGACGAGGTGCAGAAAAACCACCTCAAAGCCTACGGGGTGGCCTATTATGCCCTTCAGCGCGATGTGGAGGTAACCTGGCTGCTCAATTACCGAGGCGGCAGTTTCATGATGAAATACGCCGACCTCCTCGAGAAGGAGTGCCGTTTGCGGGGTGTTAGCGCAGAAGTCGTAGCCGACGGGCAGTCCACGGCCATCCTTTCCGAAATCGCCGACCCTGAAGTTAATATGGATGCCGTCAAGCTTCAAAAAGCCCCGAAGATTGCCGTCTATTCACCAAAAAACAAATTGCCGTGGGACGATGCCGTGACCCTTGTCCTAACCTACGCCGAAATACCCTACGACGTGGTCTACGACGAGGAAGTCATTGCCGGAGTGCTTCCCACCTACGACTGGCTGCACCTGCATCACGAGGACTTCACTGGCCAATACGGCAAATTCTGGGGGAACTACCGCAACCAACAGTGGTATATCGAAGATGTTCGTGCCCAGGAGGCCACTGCCAACAAACTGGGCTACTCCAAAGTCAGCCAACTGAAACTGGCCGTTGTCCACAAGATAAGAGACTTTGTCATGGGCGGAGGGTTTCTCTTCGCCATGTGCTCGGCACCCGACAGCTACGACGTGGCATTGGCAGCGGAAAATGTGGACATTTGCGATGTGATGTTCGACGGCGACCCCATGCAGCCCGATGCACAGAACCAACTGGACTATAACAAGACCTTTGCCTTTAAAGATTTCCGCATCAGCACCAACCCTTACGAATACGAAATATCCACCATCGATATTGATGACCGTTCCCGCCAGCGGGCCGTGAACGAGAAGAATGACTTCTTCACCCTCTTCGATTTTTCCGCCAAATGGGACTGGGTGCCCACCATGCTCACCCAAAACCACACCCGCATCATCCACGGTTTCATGGGCCAGACCACGGCGTTCCGCCGCGAGTGTGTCAAATCCTCCGCCCTCATCCTGGCCGAGAACAAGGCACTGGGCGAAGTGCGCTATCTTCATGGCGAGTACGGCAAAGGCACATGGACATTCCTCGGCGGACACGACCCCGAGGACTACCGTCACTTTGTGGGTGACCCTCCCACCGACCTCTCCCTCTACCCCAACTCACCCGGATACCGACTCATCCTGAACAACATCCTCTTCCCCGCCGCAAAAAAAGAGAAACACAAGACTTGATAGAAACATCCCTGACGCAAAAAAACGCCATAAACACCTCACACATCGAAATGAAACATATCTTTACCATATTGTCCGCTATCCTGCTGACTGCAACCTCCACAGCCCAAACCTGGACCAACTTCACCACAAAGAATTCCGGTCTCACGGGCAACAACATCCTTGCCGTCAATGTCGACAACCGGAACAACGTATGGGTGGGAACCACCCAAGGGCTCAACAGCTTCAAAGACGGCAACTGGACCGACTACTCCGATTTCAACGAGAAGCTCAAGAACCAATTCGTCAACTGCCTCATGTCCGAGGGCAACACCCTGTGGATAGGCACCGACGACTACGGCGTCATCGAATTTAACGGCAACCGCTGGTACGAACACAGCGAAGAGACTCGACGCTTGAACATGAAATATATCCGCGACATCGCTGTCGACCACGCCGGTATCAAATGGATTGGGGTAACCCTCAGTGGCTTCGTCTCCTACGACGGCGTCAACTGGAACAAATATACCGCCAACGACAGCGAACTGCTCAGCGACTTCATCCTCTGTGTCGTGGTGGACAACCGCGACCGCAAATGGATAGGCACCAACGACGGTCTCTGCATCTTCGACGGGAGCCGCTGGACCTCCTATACCACCAAGAACTCCAAGATAGCGCACAATATCGTCCTCTCCATCGCCATCGACAAAAGCAATGTGAAATGGATTGGCACCCTCGAAGGGCTCTGCCGCTTCGACGGTGAAGAGTGGAAGATATACAACACCGACAACTGCCCCATTCCCGGCAACCAAGTCAACGACCTTGCTTTCGACCGCGAAGGCCACCTGTGGATGGCCACCGATGGCGGTGTCGCTGTATTCGACTGCAACGACCGGTGGGACACCTTCCGTGCCGGCGACAAACTGCCACGCTGCATGTACCAGAACATTGCCATCGACCGCAGCGGCAACCTCTGGTTCGGCACCGACGAAAAAGGGCTCTACCGCCTCTCCGACTACAAGATGCCTGAACTGGCAGTGGCCGAAAACAACGCCACCCCCACCGACGAGGCTACCATAGCCGAGGCTCAGCCATCCAAGAGCAAAGCCGATACCAAAGCCAACGACAGTCAGCAGGTGGAAGACCGCATCAAACTGACTCCAAACCTGGAAGAAGGCTACCTCACCATCTCCATGAACTCACCCGAAGCCCAAGTCACTTTCCTTAATGCCAAAGGCGAGAAAGTGCGAACCGTGCCACGCTACATCAACGGTAGCCACATCAACATCTCGAAGATGAAAAAAGGCACCTACACCGTCAAAGTCAAAACCCAAAGCGGCACCCGCACCGCCAAATTCACCCTGAAATAAAATAATAAAAAACAATAACCTATCCATTAATTACAATTAATTACAATGAAAAAGTTTTTATCTTTTCTGCTCGGTCTGAGCCTCGCCCTCATGGTATCGGCCCAGATACAAGACCCCGCCAAATGGTCTTTCCAGGTAAAAGACCTCAATGAAACTGAGTCGGAGCTGATTTTCACCGCCCAACTCGACCAAGGCTGGCACATCTATTCACAGCACACCGACCCCAACGGTCCGTTCCCCATCGCTTTCGAGTTCACGCCCACATCCGACTACAAACTCATCGGCCCTGTCCGTGAGCCCAAGCCCCACGAGGAGTTCGACAAAGACTTCAACTGCACCGTCCGCTCCTTCGAAGGCCGTGTGGTGTTCCGCCAAAAGATACAACGCCTTGCGCAGAAAGGCTTTACCGTCAAGGGCACCTATAGCTACCAACTGTGCAACAACGGTTCCTGCATCGCCCCCGACGACCGCGACTTCTCCTTCAAAGTCACCGGTGCCAAGGCGGCCCCTGCCGACAACGTGGCTGAAACCGTAGCACCCGCCGAGGACACAGCAAGTGAAGCGCTGCAAGCCAACGAAGACACCGCTGCAAGCCTGTCCGCCACTCCCGCCGAGACAGAACCCAATCAGCCCGAAAGGAAGAAACAATCCCTCATCGTGGTGTTTCTCCTGGCCCTGCTAGGCGGTGTCCTCACCATGTTCACCCCCTGCGTCTTCCCCATGATACCAATGACCGTCAACTTCTTCATGAACAGCACCGACAACAAGCGCGCCTCGCGCCGTCAGGCTTGGTTCTTCGGCTTCTCCATCGTCTTCCTCTTCGCCATCCTCGGTGCCATACTCACCCTCATCTTCGGCCCCGAAGCCCTCTACTTCATCGGCACGCACTGGGTTCCCAACCTCATCTTCTTCGTCATCTTCCTCATCTTCTCCCTGAGCTTCTTCGGACTGTTTGAAATCAAGATGCCCGAAAAGTGGATTAACAAGTCCGACGAGCAAGCCGACAAAGGTGGTCTCCTTGCCCCCTTCTTCATCGCCCTCACCACCGTGCTTGTCTCTTTCAGCTGCACCGGTCCCATTCTCGGCGCCGCCCTCGTCAGTCTCTCCACCAGCACCACCGACCGCTGGGTCTCCCTCATCACCATGCTCGGTTTTGGCATTGGTTTCGCCGCTCCCTTCACACTCTTGGCCATGTTCCCCTCGGTGCTCAAGAACATGAAGTCAGGCGGCTGGCTCAACACCGTCAAAGTGGTGTTCGCCTTCCTCGAACTGGCCTTCGGTCTCAAATTCCTCTCCATGGCCGACCTCTATTGCAACTGGCACCTGCTTGATCGCGAGACCTATCTGGCACTCTGGATTGTCATCTTCGGTCTCATGGGCATCTACCTGCTGGGTAAACTCAAATTCAAAGGCGATGAGGACATCCCGCATATCGGTGTCGTCCGTCTCTTCCTGGCCATCATCGACCTCGCCTTCGTTGTCTATATGATTCCCGGCCTTTGGGGTGCACCTCTCAAAGCCATCTCGGGATTCATCCCCCCCATGGAGACTCAGGACTTCAATATCGAACGCACGGTTGAGGAGCACGCCTCCACCATTGCCTATACCCCCGGGGCCGCCACCGACGACCTAGGTCCCCGGAAATATGCCGACAAGCTGCACATGCCCACCGGCTTCAGTGGCTTCTTCGACCTCGACGAGGCCAAAGCCTATGCCAAGAAAGTTGGCAAACCTATCTTCATCGACTTTACCGGCAAGACCTGCGCCAACTGCCGTGAGATGGAGCACTACGTATGGGCCGACAAAGAGGTGAAAGAGCTGCTCACCACCAAGTTCGTCATGTGCGGCCTCTACGTGGATGAAAACACCATCGACCTGCCCGAGGAGGAATGGCTGACCGACGACAACGGCCGTGTGCTGAAAACCCTCGGACGCCGCAACCTCTACTACGAGAAAAGCATGTACAACATGAATGCACAGCCCTACTACGTCATCATCGACCCCGACGGCAAGGTGCTCACCAAAGAGAACTATAAATACGACCGCGACGTACAGAAATTCATTGCCTACCTGAACGAGGGTCTCAACAACTACAAATAGCCACCATACAGATGCAGGGGTAGCAGAGTGTGTTCTGCCGCCCCTGCATCCTTTTATACCCCTTGCCATGAAACGACTGCTGCTCCTCGCCTTATGCTTGTGCATATCCCTCACTGCCGCACATGCGCAGAAAGGCAACAAGGTGGACCGCTTCATCAACGAATACAAAACCTTCGTCGACGAAGTGGTGGCCACCCCCTATGCCGACTTCCACGGCGACACGCTGAACCGTATGAAGCGGCAACAACGTTGTTTCATGCGCCGGTACCGCTGGTACTACAAAAACCGCATGTCCGAGGAACAACTGGAGCAATTCAACCGCCTGTGCGGACGCTACCACAAGAAAAAAAGCCGACTCCAGTCGCGTCGTCGCTTGGCGGTATGGCGTGGCAGAGTGAAAGGGCGTTTCGAAAACATTTTCAAAACCGACACTATCTCGTCCGACACCATCCAATTCGACACCCTTCCAATCCAAGAATATTAGCCGAAAATATATCGTGATTCATTGATGAACAATTCACTACAACGATTTTCCTACTCAATGGCTAGCGACAGGCATGCCGAGAGGTAAATTTAACAATATTCAATATCAAAAAGGCCTTTTTACCAACGGAAAGGGCTTTTTCCTTTATGTTAAATGCAACGCGTAAACATTTGATACCTATCGTTTGAATTGTTAATTGAACACCCACAAGAAAAAAAAATTTGTCCATGTCGCAAAAAAGTCGTACTTTTGCACCCGATTTCCATTAGGGAATAACAGAGTGCGGGGTAGAGCAGAGGTAGCTCGTCGGGCTCATAACCCGGAGGTCGTTGGTTCGAATCCAGCCCCCGCTACCTAAATCAGACAGGCAGGTTGCAACAGCAACCTGCTTTTTTCATATTGTATACCGTTGCAAGTTTGCTTGCATAAAGGGATACTATGTGGAAAAAGCAAAGTCCGCGCAAGCGGACTGCCTGTCTGATTTAGGTAAAGCCCTCCCCTTCAAGGATCTCAATCGCAGCGAGCAATCCCCCCCCCCAAAAAAACACCCAAACAAAACAGCGTTAATTATATACAATCATAACTTTTTTACAAAATACATACAAAAAAAGGGCGACCTGTTTGACAGTGTCACCCTTACCTTTGCCATTAAACTTCTTCAATTTTTTGAAAGCATTAGAAACAGAAAGCCAATCCTGTTTTGCACATCCAAGTAGACATCGAGGGTAAACCTAAACTTAAGTGCTGTTCAAGACTCCATCTAAGGAAAGGAGCAATTTGCCACTCAATTCCACAGCCACCATTAAGCAACACACCAAAACGTGTAGCATCTATTACTTGGTTTTCATCAATTCCATAACCTAAAGAATTACCATTTGCATCAGTGTGTTCATACGCAAAGCCTAATAAATCGGTAATGCCATTAAATTTATATCCATATGCAAATCCGATACCCGTGATTAAGTAAAAATGAAAATTCTTCCTTCCGTACACAAAATTCAAATTGAGATTTCCATCCCACAGCCTTCCATTGTTCAATGTTCTTGTTACCGTTTCGCCTTGGTATACATCCATGGTTTGTTTTGCTGTTAAATAATAGGTACCATCCACTGTAAACCTCAAGATATCAGTAAAATTGAAGCCCAAACGAGCACCGACACCTGTTTTGTTTGGGTTAAATGCACCCTGAATCTCAATTGATACATCCTTGTTTTGAGCATTTACCACTGTGAACGCCATTCCTGTACATAGCAGGACTAAAACTAAAACTAGTTTTTTCATGATTTGTTTTTTTTTTGCACCCTTAGCTCTAGGCGCTATTAAAGTTATACATCGAAGAAAGTGGAGCCATCCATCAACGCCCTATCCTTTTTGTGTGAGGGCTTCGACTCCCTATAGTATAAAGTATTTGGTGCAATGAACCGCTCCACGTAGGATATATAGATACACTATAATCCATGGAACATTTCATCTTCCCTTATTCCAAATACTATTTGGTGAGTTGTCGAAGTTCACACAATCGGAATAAAGCGAAAATGCGCTTTCTAACGGTAAACCATTCTGTTAGTTTACAAGTGCAAAGATACATTTTTTTCCTCACTTGACAAAAAAATTTTCAATTTAATTATTTTGAGCATTGGTATTGTATTGACCTACAAGTATTAGTCATGAAGTTGATTGGGAAGTTTCGGTTTCGTAGGGTCGGGAATCCACTCTCGCATAGCCCACATCTTTTCCAAATCTTCAAGGAATCGGTGCGAAAATATAGCGTCCGAGCCTACCAAGTAGGACTTGTCGGTTGGCAAGTCCTTTTTTATATCCTCAATATCCCTTCTTGACCTTATTTTACATTCTACTTGGCCCGGCTTTCCTCTGTATTCTATCGCAAAAATAAAAAGCGGATGGACAGCACATCCATTTTATCCCAAATCAGTCAATCGGGATTATGACAGATTAGTATTTATTTCGGGCAGATTGACCGCACTGCTGGTGGAGGTGAGAAGATCATATACTGTGGATGCTTTTGATAGCGGAGCGGTAAACTAAGTCTCATCCAGACAAACATTTGGACATGGCAATAACCAATATAGTATAACCCGGCATGAAAAGAAGCGAAAGACAGTAATAGTCGGTAGAAAGACCGATTTAGTATAAATAATTATCGTTTTTCAATAAAAATACCCAACAATTCAAGAAAAAGTGGTATCTTTGCAACCTGTTTCAGAAGTACATGGTAGTACTTCTATCCAAAAAAGCATTGAAAAAGAACTACATAACAAAACAGGTCACTATGACGAACATGAAGAAATACCTCTTACTAGTATTGTGTGCCGGACTTTTGGCCGGTTGCAACGGCGGTGCCAACGACAACGGAAGCACCACCGACAGCCAAATCAGCGTACAAGGAGACACCTTGGTGGTGCCACCGACATCAACAATCGCCGCACGCCTGGTGTGCGACACGGTGGGCGAGTCCAACTACGCCGCCACCCTCACCACCTCAGGCGTGGTGAAAGCCATCCCCTCATCGTATGCAGAGGTGTCAGCTCCTTTTTCGGGACGTGTGGTGCGTTCGCTGGTGCGTATAGGGCAGAAAGTGAAGGCCGGCACCCCGCTGTTCGAAATATCCTCGTCTGACTATTCCGAAGTGGTGAAACGGCTTCTTCAAACCAAGTCGGAGCTGGACATGGCCAAGCGGGGACTTGACCGCACGCAGGACCTCCACGACAACAAGGTGGCCTCGGTCAAGGAGCTGGACGAGGCAAAAACGGCCTACTCGCTGGCAGTGGAGGAGTACCACCATGCCGTGGCCGTGGCCAAGGAATACCAGCTTGACATCAAGAAGGCCGAAGTGGGACAACCCATGATAGTGCGTGCCCCCCTGTCGGGCGAGGTGTTGCAGAACGATCTGGTGATAGGCGAGTACCTGAAGGAGGATGCCGCCACAAAGGTGGTGGTGGCCGACCTCGACAAGGTGTGGGTGAAAGCCAATGTAAGCGAGATGGACGCCCCCTATGTCAACGGTATCGAAGGAGTTGAGGTGAGCCTGATGGCCCGTCCCGACAGCGTGGTGACAGGCCATGTGACCTATGTTGGCGGCATCCTCGACCCCGATACCCGCACCGTGGAAACCATCATCGAGTGCAACAACCCCCGACACCTGATGCTTCCCAACATGTATGCACAGGTGAGGATGCAGATACACAGCCGCAACTGCATCGTGATTCCGAAACAAGCAGTGCTGCAGAGTGAGAAAGGACGCTATGTGCTGGTGAAGAGCGGAGAAAACACATACGTGCGCCGATTTGTGGAGGTGCAATCCATCGACGAGCACTTCCTGCGGGTAATCAAAGGGCTGAACAAAGGCGACGTGATAGTGAAAGAGGGCGCCTTCTACCTTATCGACAAACACTAACCACCGTCCTAACAACGGACCACTACCGCATAAGCCATGGATACACAACAAAAAAAGAACAGTATAATTGAGCGACTTGTAGGCTGGGCCATCGACCACCGAGCCATATCCATAGTAGTATTCCTAATGCTGGGCATTGCCGGCGTGATAGCATGGAACGCATTGTCCATCGACGCCTACCCCGACATCTCCGACACTACAGTGCAGGTGGTGACACAGGTGCCCGGACTGGCTACCGAGGAGATTGAGCAGCAAATCTCCATCCCCGTGGAGCGGGCAGTAAGCGGCATCCCCAACCTCGTCACCATGCGCAGCAAGAACAGCTTCGGCATCTCGACCGTCGTCTTGGTGTTCGACGACGGCGTGGACGACTACTGGGCGCGGCAGCGCGTCACCGAGCGGCTGGTAGGCATCGACCTCCCCTACGGGGCTGTGCCTGAATTGAACCCCCTCACCGCCCCCACCGGCGAGATATACCGCTACATAGTGGAAAGCCCCGACGGCAGCCATGACCTCCGCAGCCTGACAGACATCCACAAGTGGACCATCATTCCCTATCTGCGTCAGATATCGGGTGTGGCGGATGTGAGCAACTACGGCGGCATCACCACACAATACCAGATAGAGCTCTCGCCCGAACGGTTGACAGAGTTCGGTGTCTCGCTGAGCGACATCACCGAAAAGATAGAGCAGAACAACCTCAACGCAGGCGGCAGCATCCTGTCCGAAGGCAGCCTGAGCTATGTGGTGCGAGGTATCGGCCTGATTAGCGACCTCGAAGGACTGGGCGACATTGTGATAAAGACCGTGAACGGAACTCCCGTATACCTGAAGGAGCTGGGCGAACTGAAATACGGCAACCTTGAGCGCAAGGGTGTCCTGGGCTACAACGATGACGAGCGGAACTACGACGATGCCGTGGAGGGTATCGTGCAGATGTTGCGCGGTGAGAACCCCTCGGAAGTGCTGGACCGCATACATGCCTCTATCGACGAGCTGAACAACGAAATCCTGCCCAAAGGCGTGGTCATCCATCCTTTCCTCGACCGCACCAGCCTCGTGGGCGAAACACTCAAGACCGTCTCCCACACCCTGCTTATCGGCATGCTGCTGGTAGTGGTGGTGCTGATGATTTTCCTAGGCAATTTCCGCGGTTCGCTGGTAGTGGCCATCACGATTCCCGTGGCACTGCTGGTAGCCTTTGTGCTGATGAAACTGACGGGCATACCCGCCAACCTGCTGTCGCTCGGTGCCATCGACTTCGGCATACTTGTGGACGGCGCCATTGTGATGATGGAGAATATCCTCAAGAAACGCGAGCGGCATCCCGAGTTGGAGCTTACCACCAGCGACGTGAAACAACGTGCCCGCGAAGTGGCCCGTTCCATCTTCTTCTCCACCATCATCATCATCACAGCCTACCTGCCTCTGTTCGCCTTCGAGCATGTGGAGCACAAGCTGTTCACCCCCATGGCCTACACGGTGGGATACGCCCTCATCGGCGCACTGCTCACCTCGCTGCTGCTCACCCCCGGCCTCTCCTACATGGCCTACCGCAAACCCCGCAAGCTGTATCACAACCGGTGGCTGGAACGTCTCAACGACTCCTACACCCGTCTCATCGGCACCATCCTCGAGAAGAAACGTGCCGTGCTGGTCACCCTGGCCGTCATCCTTCTGGGCTCGATAGGGCTCTCCATTAGCGTGGGCAAGGACTTCCTGCCGCCGCTGGACGAGGGCTCGATATGGGTGCAGGTGCAACTGCCCTCGGGACTGAGCATCGAGCAGTCGAAAAAGATGTCCGACGACCTGAGGAAAGTACTCAGCGAGTTCGACGAAACATCATACGTCATGACCCAGTTGGGACGCGACGACGAGGGTGCCGAATGCTTCTCCCTCTCGCATATCGAGTGCGGCATCGGGCTGAAGCCATACAACACTTGGAAAAGCGGCCGCACAAAGGCCGAACTGGTGGAGGCCATGGCTGCTGCCATCGAACGCATGCCCGGCTACTCGGCAGGCTTCTCACAGCCCATCATCGACATGGTGATGGACCAGATAGCCGGCACCCACAGCGACCTGGCACTGAAAATCTACTCCGACGATATCAACGAGAGCCGGCGCGTGGCCGAGGAGGTGGTCAAAGTGGTGTCGGGCATCAAGGGCGCCACCGATGTGGCCGTAGACCTCGAGCCCCCCACACCCCAGCTGCAGATATCGGTCAACCGCGCCAGTATCGCCCAGTACGGGCTGAACGTTTCTGACGTCACTGAACTCATCGAGCTGGCCATCGGAGGCCGTGCCATCTCGCAAATCTATGTGGGCAGCAAAGTATACGACATCACCTGCCGTTACGCCGAGAAATACCGCAATACCCCCGAGGCGATCGGCAACCTCTTGCTCACCACCGCCGATGGGGCGAAAGTGCCCCTCTCGGCCGTGGCGGACATCAAGATGAACCTCGGCGCCAGCACCATCATGCGCGAGATGGCCCGCCGCTACACCTTGGTGCGCATCAACCTGCGCGGAGCCGACCTCTCCACCTTTGTGGCCGAAGCCGACCGACAGATAGCCAAAAACATAAAATACAACCACGAAAACACCAACCTCCACTGGGCTGGCCAGTTCGAGAACCGCAACCGCGCCTTCGGCCGTCTGGCACTGGTAGTGCCGCTGGCACTCATGGTGATGTTCATCCTCCTCATCTTCGCCTTCGGCAAAGTGCGCCAGGCAGGACTGCTCATGGTGGTCGTACCCCTTGCCCTCTTCGGCGGCATGGCGGCACTCAACGTGCGGGGCATGACCCTCAACGTCTCCTCCGCCGTGGGCTTCATCGCGCTGATAGGCGTAGCCATACAGAACGGCATCATCATGATATCGCACATCAACCACCTGCGCGACAGGGGACGGGGTCTGCGCCGAGCAGTCATCGAGGGAGCCTCGCACCGCATGCGTCCCGTGCTGCTCACCGCCTCGGTGGCCGTGCTGGGACTCTTCCCCGCCTCCATCTCCACCGGCATCGGCAGCGATGTGCAACGTCCCCTCGCCACCGTGATAGTCTACGGACTCATCTTCGCCACCGTGGTCACCCTCTTCATCCTACCCTCGCTCTACTACATGGTCGAACTGCGTGCAGAACGGCGCGCAGCCGACAAAACAGCCTCGCAACCCGACATCAATACCCCCGCACAATCATGAAAACAACTACCCATACCCCCCTGCGGCGCCATGCCGCCCTCGCGGTGCTCGTCGCCCTGCTGACAGTCCCTGCCCTTGGCCAGGAGCTGAACTACACCGCCTTCATCAACCGAGTCATGGAGCACAACCCCGCCTATGCCGCCGCCAAGCTGGACCTCTCCATGTCGCAAGCCGACCTGTCGGTGGCCAAGAAATTCACCGACCCCACCCTCAGTGCCGAGTACGGCAACAACAGCGACTGGGACATCGCCATGGGCACCTCCTTCAGCTTTGGGCTGGACAAGACCATCTCCTTCGGCAAACGCTCGGCACGTATCGCCGTTGCCCGGCACAACCTCGATGCCTCCGAGGCCGGGCTGCAGCTCTTTGTCGCAACCCTGCGGGCAGAAGCCACCCTTGCCTTCATCGATGCCCTGCTGGCACGCGACCTCACCGTTATCGGACAGCAGAACGCCCAGAACATGGAATCGCTCTACCGTAGCGACAGCCTGCGACACGCCAAAGGCGAACTGTCCGAGATCGATGTCCTCCAGACCCGTCTCGAAGCCAATATCGCCCGGCAGGAATACCTTGCCCAACAGGTGGAATACCGCAACGCCCTTGTCGAGCTGGACCGCCTCATGGGCGACCCCTCACGCTCTACCGCTGCCGTCGAAGGCTCTCTCAACGCCCCCATGCGGCTCTACAGCCTCGACAGTCTGCTCCGCTATGCCGACAGTCTCCGTCCCGACATCGTGCAGCAACGCCACCTCGCCCTTGCCTCCGAGAGCGAACTGACACAGGTGCGCCGCGAACGTATGCCCGACATCGACCTTGCCCTCGGCGTCAACTACAACACGCGTGTACGCAACGAGGAAGCCCCCGCACCCGAATTCATCGGCTACACCGTGGGCGTCAGCATCCCCCTGCCCTTCTCCAACCTCAACCGCGGCGACATCCGCTCTGGCCAGTACAAAGCCCGGCAGGCACACCTGGAATGCGACATCATCCGCCAGCAGGCACAAGCCGAAATCATCACCGCTTACAATAACTACCGCTCAGCCGTCAGCCGTCTTGCCGACTTCAACAGCGTCATCCTCCACAACGCCCGCCAGGTACTCGACGGCAAGATGTATGCCTACCGGCGCGGCGAGACCTCCCTGCTCGAAGTCATCAATGCCCAGCACACCTACAACGAGTTGCAGCAAGCCTATGTCGAATGCCTGCACAGCTGCATGACCGCCCGCGTGGAACTGGAACGCTGCGCTGGCACCGCCCGCTTCGGCCTATAACCCACCTAGAATTGAGAATTGAGAATTGAAAATTGAAATCATTTTTCACTTTTCAATTTTCAATTTATTTTTTGTATCTTTGCATCCTGAAAAAAATGGAATCATTATGAAGAGAACCACCCTTATCCTTGCTGCGGCACTGGCAAGTACCGCTGTTTGGGCACAACCCAAGTCGCCCCAAAACAACAACGAAGGCTATAAATTCACTGTCACCAAGGAGCTCCCCGTCACCTCGGTCAAAAACCAAGGCAAGGCCGGCACCTGCTGGGACTACAGCGGCATGGCATTCATCGAAGCCGAGCTGCTGCGTATGGGCAAAGGCACCTACGACTTCAGCGAGATGTACACCGCTTACTGGGACTATATGGACCGCGCCATGGCCTCCATCCGCACCCACGGCGACATCGGATTTAGCCAAGGGGGCTGCTTCGGCGACCTGCTGCACTGCATGGAACGCTATGGCCTGGTGCCCGAAGAGCTGATGCGCCCCGGTGCCATGTACCGCGACACCATCTCCAACCACAGCGAGCTCAGCTCCATGGTCAACCCCATGGTCAAAGCCGCCGCAGGCAACAGCAGCCTGCAAAGCGATGAGAACTACCAGCTGCTCTGCATGAAAGCCATCCGTGCCGTGCACGACGTCTATCTGGGCGTGCCACCCGAACGGTTCACCTACCAGGGCAAGAGCTACACCCCGCAGTCGTTCTATGCCTCAACGGGATTGAAAGCCGACGACTACATCCAAATCACCTCCTTCCTGCACTACCCCTACTACACAACCTTCGCCGTCGAGAGCCCGGACAACTGGCGCCACGACCTCTCCTACAACGTCCCCCTCGACGAGCTGCTGGCCATCACCGACTATGCCGTCGCCCACGGCTATCCCGTAGGCTGGGACAGCGATGTGAGCGAGCCTGGTTTCCGTCAGAACTCACGCAATGGCTTCTGCGTCCTCCCCGCCACCACCATGAACACCCCGGACCTCAAAGGCAGCGACCTCGCCCACTGGACCGGCATGACCGCCAAGGAAATCCTGGACGAGTCCGCCACACGCCCCACCCCCCAACGTTGGGTCACCCCGCAGGAACGCCAGCTGGGATGGGACAACCACGAGACCAACGACGACCACCTCATGCTCATCTACGGCACCGCCAAGGACCAGCTGGGCAACGAATACTACATGGTAAAAAACAGCTGGGGAGCCTACAACGGCGACTACAAAGGCATGTTCTACGCCAGCAAAGCATACTTCCGCTACAAGACCATCACCATCCTCATCCACAAGGATGCCCTCTCGCCCGAGATGAAAAAGAAACTCTCCATCAAATAACTGGAACCAACCAAACATTAACACATTAACTTATTAACAGATTTAAAGGTATGAAAAACATCATCCTGTTCGGCGCCCCCGGTGCCGGCAAAGGCACCCAAGCCACCCTGCTGGCCGAGAAATTCGACCTCATCCACCTCTCCACCGGCGAGATGCTCCGCAACGAAGTGGCGCAAGGCACTCCGCTGGGGTTCCGCGTCAAGGACATCATGAACCGTGGCGACCTGGTGGGCGACGACATCGTGGTAGGCCTCATCGCCAAAGCCCTCGACAGCGGTCGCAACGAGCTCCTCGACGAGTGGGACCAGCTGCGGCTGCGCCGCGCCTGTGGCCTCGGCCCCGACGACCCGCTGCCCGAAAAACCCCAGCCCTCCATCATCTACGACGGATTTCCCCGCACCGTTCAGCAATGCCAGATGCTGGAATTCCTCTTCCAGAAGAAACAACGCAAACTGGACGCCGTCATCTCCATCGACGTGCCGCAGGAAGAGCTGGTGCGTCGCATCCATGAACGCGCCCTTGTCTCCAACCGCAGCGACGACACCGAGGAGGTCATCCGTCACCGACTGGAGGAATACGAGGCCAAGACCCGCCCGGTACTCGACTACTACAAAGTCTCCGGCCGCCTCATTTCCGTAGATGGCAGCGGTGAGATTTCAGAGACCAATACCCGCCTGTGCCAAGTGCTGCAATACATGATGTCACGCTAAATCGCAGGCTCCCAAAACAAAGAGAGGGCGTCCCTGATGGTTAGGGACGCCCTCTACGTTTAACCCAAATCGGTCATTAGTAAACCAAAAACTCCTGCGGACTACCTGCCGAACCAAGCAATGCACGGGATAAGCCCTGCCCGTACTTTGATCGGCCTACCAGCCCTGCGCCGTGGAGCGGCAACGTTTTCCCCTCACTACGGAGAGGGGCCGTTCAATCCTGCAACGTTATAGTATCGTTATAGCCTCGTTACTCGATTTGATAACGGAAAACAATCCGAGAAGCAGGCAACATCGAGCCGGGATTGAACGACCCAAGAGGGTCGTGGCGTGCCGTCCGCTGAGTGCGGTTATCCGATTGAAAAGTCGGATAATGACCGATTTGGGTTAAAACAATGGGGAGAAATCCTATTTCTTATTATTCCACCCTTCAACGCGGGCAGCCCACTCCTCCTCTGTGTCGGTCAACCAAATAATGCCTTCGACAATACCAATGATGCCAGGGATGCCCGTCCAGCAGAAGATGATGTCCAGCACACCACGCAGGGTCTGACCTGTGTAGAAGTGGCCCACGCCAAAGTCACCGAGCAGGATGTTCAGGATGGCGGCGGTAGTCTGCTTGGGGTTGTCCACATAGTTGGAGAGCAATGATTGGACAGCCTGTTCGTCGGCGAAGGAGGCGTCGGTAATCTGCATGGGCTGGCTCATGTCGACGGGCACGGCCTCGGTCAGTTCAACCATTTCACTGTTGGTGTTCTCTTCGGCCACAGGGGTGTTGAAGGAATTCTGCGCATTGGCTACGGCAACGCCCATGGCAAGTGCGACAATAATTGTGAGTGTTTTTTTCATTTTCAGCTGCCCTGATACGTGCCGGGCGCAACCTTTAATTTAGGTATAACAATTTAATTTTAAACTTATCAAATAGTCCTGGCGTGTATTTTACACCCTGCTGACTTCAGCCTATTGAATGTACAAAAATACATTTTTTTTCTCACATGCAAAGAAAAAAACAAGAACACGGGATAACTACTTCTTATGGAAGACAATGCTGCTTATAGTCATTTCCTCCGCTTCTTCAGGGCTAAGGAACAGGGTGATAGTGCTGTTTTCTGCACTGTAGTGGAAAGTGTCAGCCATTCCGTCCCCGACTTTCAGCACACCGGTTTCTTTGCCGTCGAAAGTGTAGGTAAACGGCAGCGTGTAGTCCTCATCCTCGCCACCGCCCCTCAACGAAACATCCATTTTTCCAGTCGAGTCCGTTAGGAATGACATATAGTAAGAGCCATTGAATTCTCCAATGGTCACATTACCCACCCATCGGGTGCCTGTGAGTTTAACGGTGGTGTCTTTTTTGCAGGAAACTGCCAGCAGTAAAGTGGCAACAAACAGCATAACAAATAGTTTTTTCATTACATAATCCCTTGTACGTGTCGGGCGCAACCTTTTAGTTTTGTTATTATTAAATGTGGATTAAAGTCTGATACTGATTCCGGTACGCACCTGCAAGCGGATTTTCTGCACATCGAGGAAGCCGTAGGGAAATCCTGCCGAGCCTGTGCCGACATTGCCGTAGAGGCATCCCCACTTCCACGGCCAGTAGGCGAAACCGAGACCGAGGGTAATGTCAAGGTCCTGCATGGTGGAGCCTATGCGCCCGATGGCGTAGATGTCGTACCAAGGGCTGTCCGCACCGATAAGGGGCAACAGGTGCAGGTCGGCCTCGATGCCGAACATGGCTTGGGGTTCGTTGACATAAATGGAGCGGTTTAGACGGATTCGGTAGTCACCTGCGGGTACCTCTTCTTCGCTCACCAGTGTCCGACGACAAAGGCGGAATCCACCGTACACCCCCAACGTCCAGTACCGCCCATGGTCATACATCACTCGGATATCGACGCTGTTGTTGGGATGGTCGAGCAGGATGGTGGTATTGCTGTATTGGTATCCCTTGGTGATATTATGGACAAACTCGGCGCCCACTGTCATTTTCTTCCAGTCAAAACCTTTCTTTTCTTGTGCCTGAGCAGCATCGGCCACCACAAGCATCAGCAATATTGTTAACAAGAATCTCTTTTTCATGATGAATTGTATGATTGTGTTTAAATTGACGATGTTTCTTGGTTCTAATTCCTTAATCTTTTGCTCCCTATAGCTGTATCTTGAGTCCCAGTTTCATTGGGTAGAGTCCCAAGGTGCGCTCGTCGGCCAGCACGGGCACGGTGGAGAGTTGCAGAAACACGCTCCAGTTGGCCCAGCCTACGGTCAACCGCACATCGACCTTGGCGTTGACCTTGACAGACTGCTCGTCGTGGGCATCGTAGCGAATGAAACCCCACGTGGTATCGCCTGTGACAGGGTCATAGCTGGACCTCACTTTTCCGCCGTAGCCACTGAAATGGCGCGTCAGCGTTCCCTTTGTGGTTGCCATGCCCGGTATCACTGCCACACCTGCATGGAAGCCCTTGGTGTGGCGACGGTCGGCATGGTAAGTAAACTGGATGGGCATCGCAAGATAGTTGGTGGTGAAACGGGTACTCCACGAGCCGGGGACTTGGTCGAGTCCCCTGTACATCACGCCAATCTCGGGCAGGATGGTGAAGCCGGTGTAGCCGTAGAGGGTAGTGTTGATCTTGTTGGTCTGCACGGGGATGTCGGTAGCCTCGACCCACGACACGAAGGGGTGGCGCAGACGATAGCTGTTCCGCTCATAGCCGAGACCAAGGCCGATGGTGTAATGCTCGCGGGCGACAATGTCATACGACAGCTCCAGTTGCAGGTTGCCGAGATTGGTGCGCGCCGAGGCGGCATCCTCCCAGGCGTTTCGCTCCCAGTAGGCCACGTCGCGGTAGTCGAAAACGTACTCCGTTCCTGCAAGTCCGTTGAGCTGGCTGGTACCCCAGTTGTGGAAACCGGCAAGGAGGCTGAGGTGCACCCGCTCGATGGGTTTGTATCTGACCATCGACATGCGAGTGTTGCCCAAAGTGGTCATTTCCATTGCCGTATTATGGTCATATTCTCCATTGCGGACACCGACACGGATGATTCCATTGCCCCAATGGGTCTCCTCGTGCAAAGGACTGGTATAGCTATAGCAACGCACAAGACCGAAGTAGGAGGCTCTCAGCTTTATTGCCTCGGCGTGGACATGCTTTTCCGTCATTGTGGTGGCATGGTCGTCGGCCTGCAGCGTCAGGCTGTTATAGACAAGGGAGTCCCTGTTGTTTGCCGAGGTGAGATTGACGGTGCTGTAGTCGCATGCCGTAATATAGAGGTTGTCGGTTTTCAGATGCAGCTCGACATTGAGGACTGTAGGATAGCTTGTTATTCCTATATTGCCATATCCGAAATCGGAGTCCCACACTTTCATTATCCCGTCGGGAAGGGTGGCAGTGTCGTCTGCGGTGCAGAGATGGAAGACCACATAGTCGTCAACGTCCTGCACTACATTGACACGCCCATTGCCAAACACATTGACAATAAGGCTTCGGTAGTGCGACACTTCGAGCGGCTGCACCATTCTCACAGGCTGGTATTGCGCCATGGCAGTGAGCCCGGATATAGCAAACATGATTAATATGAGCGTCTTTTTCATTGCTTTATATGTATTGATTCTGTTCTATTCTTTTCTATAGGCTGGCCAGGACTGGCTCGAAAAGGGTTTCGGTGAGCGACTTGCGCTTGGGGGTGCCGTATTGCACCAGCCGCGTGGTATAGACTGTCAGGGTGTCGGTGGCTGACTGCCGGTTGGGCCATACGGTTTTCTGTGGGGCTGGAGCTTGAGCCAGAAGGGTTTCGTCTGCTGCCACCTCTTCCACCGCCACAGGAGCAATAAACTGTGGTGATTCCTCTATCTGTGCCGCCACACAGCTTTCGACATCCTTTTGAGCCGAGGACTCGGCTATAAGGGTTGGGGAGGTCGGAGTTATCTGATTATTCTGAATACTCTGAGTACTCTGATTATTCTGATTATTCCGATTATTCTGATTATTCCGAGGGCCTTGGGCCGCTTCAGCCAGCTGTGGAGTGGCGGGCTGTGCGGGCCATTGCCACACTGCCACGGCAGCCACTATGAGCACTGCGGCCACGGCGGCAATCCGTCGCCAAAGGTGCAACGGTCGCACCTCGGCTTTACGTGTGCTTCGCATGGCACGCCGCATCTCGTCCTCGCTGATGAGGCAACGCCCCTCCAGCGCACGGCTCTGCTTCTGCCATAGCCGTTGCATTTCATCCAAATCGAAATCAGTCCTTTTCATATTGCGCCATTCTTTTAAGTTTCTCTTTTACTCGGAACATCTTTATCCTTACGTTCCCCTCCGAGATGCCCAACACCTCGGCCATCTCCTTCCCGCTCACATTGTCGATATATAGGTATACCAGCTTCTGCTCCTCGTCATCCAGCCGGTGTATCAACTCGTACATCCTGTCTAGCTGGCGGCTGTCGTCCTCGCCCACATAGCGTTCGGCCATCTGAGAGGTCAACACTTCGGTGAGGGGCAACCGCTCGTTCCTGTGATAGTACTGGATGCCGGTGTTCAGCGCTATCTTATATATCCAGGTGCTCTCTTTGCTCTCTTTCCTGAACCCCTCGTATCCCCGCCACAGGTTGCACAGGATGTCCTGCTTCAGATCCTCCACCTCGTCGCGACGCTGGCGTGTGAATGCAAGGCACACCTTGTATATCAGTGCCTCGTTGCGCTTCACCATGGCCATAAACGCCTCTTCGGTGCCCGGCTGTCCGCCGCTGTCGCTATGTGTTTTCCTGTGTATCATCTGCCTGTATTAGATGCAAAGATACCGAAAATGTTACAATCGCAGGAAAAAAATCGAGATTATTTATACAAAATATGAGTTGACCACCCGTTTCTTACTTGGTGGCCAACTCTTCGCATAGACATCGTCATCGTTTATCCAAAGGGGGTCACTTGTTCCCCTTGGCACGATTATGGGTAAGGCACAACATTTGGCAATTTTCTTCCGAGGTTGCTCCACCTTTGCTCCAAGCCTCGACATGGTCGGCATCCATCTCTTTCTCTGTCCATATTTTGGTTCGACGGGCCTCGTGTCCCATGGCGCACAAGGGGCAGTTACTTATCCCTCTGCGCTTGGCTTCTTCTGTCTGGCGCCTGTAAACTCGACGTTTGGTTGAATCATCAAATACACGGACATCCAATAGTCGAGTATCCTTCTCACCACCCAGCAGGTATTCAAATATCCCCTTGCGGTTCTTCACATAAGGGTCGTCCATCAGCTGAGCGGCCTTAGCCGTCATCTCTTTGGGGTCGTAAGGGGTGTTGTGATACTCATCAAATAGTTGACCCCATTTCAGACCACACATCTCGTTATAGCAGTCGGCAAAGACGCTCTCTACCCAAGCAATCACATCGTTAAAGTGGGACTGCAATTCGTCGATATTGGTATCGTGACGGTGAGCCTGCATGTATTCCTCCACCTGGTCATGGCTGACCCAATTGAGAGCAGTGTTTAGAAATTCCTGCCGTTTCACCGAACCGCGCACGTATGCACTCCATTTCTGAACATTGGCGTTGCGGCTGTTGGAGAAGACCGAGCGCGCTTTGGTGACAAATGGACCGCTATAGACTGCGTTCAACTCTTCTTGAGCGTTGAGCGGAATTCCAACAATATTGATGGTTTGGAACCATTGCTTTATCTCACTTTCCGTACCCTCGCATTCATAGACAAGCAGCGTGGCATTCTCTATAATTGTTTGTTGGTCTTTGGGCAAAGCATGGAAACGGTAGGGCAGTTCGTTGCTCATCACCGAGAACTTGTCGGTGAGGAATCGGCCAAGCGAGGTGATGCGTTGCTGACCGTCCAACACTTCCAATCTTCCATCTGGCAGACGGTTAAAATAGAGCAGCCCTAATGGGTATTGTTTCAGCACCGATTCGATCACCGCCACTTCTTTTTTCCCGTTGTCTTCGGCATAGAGATAGTTGCGCTGATATTCCGGCTGTATTGTGAGTCTGCCCGAAAGGCCATAAAGGCCTTTTTCTTCTAATTCGTTATACACAAACCCGTCGCACAGTTCTGCAACGGTGTACTGTTTCAATTCAGTCTTCATGATGAATAAGGGTTTTAATGTAGAGCCGCTGCCAGTGTTGCTCCGATTGTGGTCTCTGCCCAGCGGCTGTTTGGGGAACAAATTCTACCATTTAAATTTGCTTCCTTTTCCTGTCAGGTAGCCTTTGCCATCCGACAGGAGAGACAAAAGAATAATCAATGTAATCATTATCAGATGTTTTTGTTGATATCAAATCTCATTCAGACTGTCAATGGCCTCATCAAGGCTAGTGCAAGCATTGTCCAAGGCGTCTATTGCCTCCTGCATCTGGTCGCCGCGTTCACTCTCTTGCAAGCCTTCGGGCATGTTGTCATACTTCATTTCCTCATCGTCCTTCATGGACTCGAGTTTGCTTTTAATTTCATTGAGCGAAGCAATGTACTTCGCAATTTCTTTTCTTCCTTGTGCGTTCATGATTTATTGTTTTTAAGAATTAGTATTTCTTCATCTGCTACTTATTTAATTCTTGCTGGACGGTATGCGCTGCCCCACTCCTTGCGCGTTATCTGGCTTTCCATGCCATACCTTCTACGTCGTTCTTTGGCAACCACGTCACCTTTGGGCCACTTTTTAAAGTCAACCACATGTCGTTTAACTGTCTTGCCTTTCTTTTCAGATATGATTGGTTGTTTTATTTTCACCTTGGGTACTATCTTACGTGGCAAATCTGGCAATTTGATCAGCGTATCAATAGTTTGAATGTATTGTTCTGTATATTGCACTTCACCATGCATCATGCCAATTATTTCATTTTTAGTAGGCAATCCCGACGGGACACTTTTCAGTTCAATTTTCATAGGGACAAGCTTCCGCAAAAAGTAAGCAAGACATTTCACATATATCGTCAAATCGTCACATTCTCCCTTTTCTAGCTGTACATACTCTTCTGCAGTAATTTTAAGCTTATTCCTCATTCTCTGCTTATGCCCAAACACTTCGAAATAGTGCAATGTTTTCGGCCACAATTGGTTTATTAACTCGGAGTATTGACACATGGGTTATTGTTTTTTGCGGATTAATATTCTTGCATAAGTCTCTTTTTGGTGTAAATGAAAACGATGACCATATCGAGGGTTGTCGTCAACATATCTATCTAAGCCAACAATTTCATATTGTTCAACACAATGCTTGTCTAAAAAAGAAATAGGCACACCCATTACTTCTGTGTAGTCAGATGGAATAGTATCAGAATATGGTACTTCAATTGCATTGTATTCATCATACTTTTCGTATGCATGCTTCTCTTTCAAGTCTTTGTGCTTGCTATACTTGAGGTTGTCTGCCATTGTCATTAGCTCTAAAGGCTGATGTCGACGACCGTGGTCAAGGTTGGTGAACCATACGCTCGGAGAACGTCCAAGCACTTCACCATTCACAATTTTGTACTTACTACCTTCCTTCCCACTGGAAATAAACTGTTGTTGCAGGTCGGTTGGAATACGAAAGAGAATATCTTGGCTCATGGGGGTCTTTCCCGTCCACATCAGACCTGATTTGATGTACGGAAATACCTCTTTGTATGTGATACAGTTCTTGTTGCTGATAAGCAGGAACTGTTTGCCTGTGTCTATAATCCATGCAAAAAACTCTCGGAAAATGGAAAATGGTGGATTGGTAACAATCACATCTGCCTCATCACGTAGTATGGTCACCTCTTTGCTGCGGAAGTCACCGTCTCCTTTTAAATATTGCCACTTGAGGTCATCGATGTCAATGTGACGGTCTCCGTTCTCGTCGCGGTCTAAGACGAATATCTTTCCATGCGAGCGGGTCTTCTTGGCATCATAGTGAGGGGCGCGGGTCTCGAACTCGGTTTCGAAAAGCGATAATTGTATGCCGTAACGTTCCTGTTTGCGCTCTATTGCATAGCTTGTGCTGATAAGTTTCTTCAGACCCAGCCGTTCGAAGTTTTGGGCAAAATACTTGGTGAAGTTACTCCACTCGGGGTCGTCGCAAGGCAGTAACACGGTCTTCCCTCTAAACACATTGGGGTTGTAATCGAGATACGCTTCCACCTCGCGCTCAATATCATAGTATTGAGTATAGAACTCATCCTGTTTTGCCTCACGGGCATTAGTCAATGTGGTGTTTGCCATATTGATTAGTAGCTTTTGTGCATTGCTACCAATCACTGATGGATACAAGAAAAGGTGTAGACCTTTCTATCACATTCACGAGGAGCGTCGCATGAACCCCGCCTATACGCTTAGATAGTCCACACCTATTGGTGCAAACATACTAATTCAGCGTATAGTAAGAGTTTGTCAACTCTTCATGAACTATTATCCATAAAGAAATCTCCAGGTTGCGACGCTTTTGATTTGAATGTGAATAATAGTAATGCTGTTAATAATTCATTTCACAAATGTCCCTCCTCTTGGGGCATTCTGGTTGCAAAAATACACATTTTTTTTGAATTAGTAAGAAAACAATCTACAGACCCATGTATATACCTTTCCTATTTTTATTCCAACTTATTTCTAATTAGAAATATTTTTTATGACATTCAATAAAATAAGGTGTTCTTCGTTATGGACAGAAAACATATTGTACTATGCTACAGACAGGAACCAAGGCCCCTTATTTCGAGGGCTACGACGAGAACGGGAACAAGATTTCCCTGACCGACTTTGCTGGCAAAAAACTGGTGCTTTATTTCTATCCCAAGGACAGCACGCCCGGCTGCACTGCCGAGGCCTGCGACTTGAGAGACAATTACGAGCGTTTTTTGGCACTGGGCTATGCCGTGGTGGGCGTGAGCCGCGACTCGGCAGCATCGCACCAGCGTTTCAAAGAGAAATACCAGCTGCCTTTTCCTCTCATTGCCGACACCGATTTGACGATTCTGAAGGCCTATGAGGCCTGGGGGACAAAGAAGATGTATGGCCGCGAGACCGAGGGCACGCTGCGCACGACGTATGTCATCGACGAGCAGGGGGTGATTGTGGATGCTATCGGCAAGGTGGACACAAAGAACCACTCGGCCCAACTGCTCAAAGACTGACCCTTAACCCTACGGACTGGATATGATGACACAGGTATGGCTGAGTGCCGCAGGACTGAGTCTGGCCACGGTGATAGGCGCACTGATAGGCTTCGGAATCAAAGAGCTGCCCCACAAGTGGAATGACGCGGTGCTGGGTTTCTGCGCCGGCATCATGCTGGCTGCGGCCACGCTGGGACTAATCGTGCCGGCGGTGGAACAGGCGGGTGCCACAGGCTGGTGGCTGCCACTGATAGGTGTGGCGGTGGGTGCCCTGTTTCTGAATGTGCTGGACTGGGTGACTCCCCACATGCACAAGATTACCGGCCTCGACCAAGAGGAACACCGGAATAACGCTTCCATCAACCGCATTCTGCTGTTTGTCATGGCTATTGCCCTGCACAAACTGCCCGAGGGTATGGCTGCGGGCGTGGGCTTCAACGCCGAAGAGACGGCGGATGCCTGGGCGGTGACGTTAGGCATTGCGCTGCAGAACATCCCCGAGGGGATGGTGGTGATTGCCCCGTTGCTGCTTGCCGGGGTGAAGAAGTGGCGCGCCTTTGTCATCTCGCTGGCCATCGCGCTGCTGGAGGTAGTAGGGGTATGGATTGGTTACGGCATGGGTGCTATTTCTGCCTACCTGCTGCCGGTGATGCTGGCCTTTGCCGGTGGTGCCATGCTGTATGTGGTGAGCGACGAGATGATTCCCGAGACGCACGCCCACGGCTACCAGAAGCTGGCCACCTATTCGTTGATTGCAGGTTTTATGGTTTTGGCATTAATGATGAATTGATACTAGTTTATGTACACTGAGGTTATTTCCGTAGTTGTTATTCTGGGTGTGTGCTGGGTGGCACTGGCTGTGCTTGATGTGGCAGTGGCGGGACTGCTGGCATGGATTCTCGGACTGTCGTTCAAGCGGTGTTTTGCCTGGGGACTGCTTTCGCTGGCGGTGCCTGTGCTGCTGATGGGCTATGGCATTCTGATAGAGAGGAACTGCGTGCGTGTCAAAACCGTAGAGGTAGCCTTTGACAATCTGCCCAAGGCTTTCGACGGCTACACCATCGTGCAGCTGAGCGACATCCATTCGCGGTCGTTCCGCTACCGGACAGGCACGCTGCAGCGGATGGTGGATAAGGTGAACCGTCTTGACGCCGACTTGATAGCCTTTACGGGGGATATTGTCACCATCTCGCCCAATGAGCTAGATGCCACAGAAGAAGCCCTGCGCAGGCTGAAAGCCCGCGACGGCGTGGTGTCGATTCTGGGCAACCACGACTACTGCCCCTATATAATTCGGAGCGACAGCACAATGAGTCCCGAAGAGGGCAAAGCGGAGGTAATAGCCCGCGAAAGGGCGATGGGATGGCGGCTGCTGATGAACGAGCATTGGGTGCTGCACCATGGGGACGACTCGATAGCCATTGTGGGGGTGGAGAATACAAGCACCTCGCCACATTTCCCCAAGCGGGGAGACCTGTACAAGGCCATGCACGGCACAGAGGGCATGTTCCACATCCTGCTAAGCCACGACCCGACGCATTGGGACATGGGGGTGATAGGCAAGGACATCCCGCTCACCCTGTCGGGACATACGCACGCGATGCAGTTCTCCTTGCTGGGATGGAGCCCGATAGGACATTTCTACAAACAGTCGAAAGGGTTGTACAGGAAAGGGAACCAACAGCTGTATATCAACATAGGACTGGGCGAGACCATCTTTCCCGCCCGCGTCGGTGCAACGCCGGAGATAACACGGATTGTGCTGAAAAGTGGCAAGAAGCAAGACTGATACTCACAAGCACCCCACCTGCTGCATCATGGCTCGATAGTAGCGAGCCTTCTCCTCTATTTTCATGGGAAACGCACGCGAAGAGGAGGGCATCCGCCACAGGTGCATCTCGCGTCCGGCAATGACGAAGGTGCTCGACTCACCCATTCGTGGCACTGCCGCGTCGTAATCCTCACAAAGTGTTTCGGCAGATTTCTGACCTGTGCAGACTATATCATGGCACAGGGGTATGGATTGCAACAAGGCAGGGATGTCGGTTTTTTGCACCACTTCGAGATACTTGTCGGAGGCATTGCCCTGAAGCCGCCGCACTGCCTGAGCAGTGTCGAAGATAGCGATACCCTTCCGCAGCAACAGCTGGACTATCTCGTCCTTACGGAACGTCTTATTAGGGACATCAACCAAGCGGGAAGCATCATTGTAAAAGACAAGACCGAAGATTTCCCACATCATGTTGGTGCGGTTGGGATAGAAGAAGTCTATGCACCAGCGCGCCCGAGGTGGGGGAAAGCTGCCCAGCATCAATAGCCTTGCCTGCGGAGGCAGGAAGGGATGGAGGGGATGGTGCTCGACGGGAGACAACGGAAAGGTATCACCCTTCGTGGCGGCTGGCGACATAGCTGATTTCGGATAGGTCGAGGTCAATGTCGCCCTCGTCGTTGTTGGTGATGAAGGAGTCGATGGGATAGGTGGCATAATCCTTGCTAAGCGAGGAGGGGTTGGCAAGGGTGACTTCGAGGGTCTTTTTGTTGATGGCCAGGACACATCCTGTATAGGCTTCGGGTTCATCTAGCACGTCGCAGAGCACATTGGCAATCCTGTCTTCTAAATCGGTATCTGACATAGTAGTGATGTTTTTAGGTTTTACTTTCGACTTGCAAAGATACGAATAAAAATTGGAATTCAATTTTTTTTTGTATCTTTGCACCACAAATAATCATGCGCATGTTGAGGAAACTGTCTATACTATTGCTTTTTATCGTCTTGAGCCATGTTGCAGTGGCGCAGGATGCACCTTTATACTCGTCCGAAACGTTCTCGCTCTACCCCCGCCAGATTGTGGAGGGGAAGAACCACGCCGACATTGTGGCGGATAATGCACTGACGAGCACGCTGGACCATCGGAAGTGGATTCAGCAGGCGTCGACGGGTCGGTTTCCCCAGTTTGCCTGCGACATGACTGTGAGCAATACGTTGTACAACCTGTCGCTGGATGAGCTGACCAACTTGTGGGGCAAGGACGGCAGCCTGCACGCAAGCAAGCTCCGCGACGAGGTGTGGACCCGCGACCTGGGCTACGGCACATTCCTTTCGCTGGCCATGATCGACCCCACGGCTGCACAAGCGAGCCTGATGGCCAGAGTGTGGCAGGGGAAGATACTGCAGGACGACGGCACAGGCGGCGCATGGCCAGTGTCGACGGACCGCGCGGTGTGGGTGCTGGGAGCCTGGGAAGTGTACCTCGTCACGGGCGACAGGCAGTGGCTGAAACAGTGCTACGAGATTGTGCGCCATAGCCTGATGCAAGACGAGAACATGATTTACGACAGCCAAACGGGTTTGGTGCGTGGCGAGATGTCGGTGGCGGGAATCCGCAAGGAGGTGTATCCGCTATGGATGCAGCCTGCCGACATTGCCCAGTCGGAATGCCTGAGCACCAACGCCCTGTTTTTCCGTGCCAACGAGATTGCCTCGAAGATGGCGCGCATGTCAGGCGACAACACGTCGTCGCAGCATTTCATGCAGACGGCACAGCGCATAAAGGAGGGCATAAACAACCACTTGTGGATTGAGAGCCGAGGCTATTACAGCCAGTACCGCTATGGCCGGGTGAACCAGATAGTGTCGCAGCGCAGCGAGACGCTGGGCGAGGCGTTGTGCATCCTTTTCGGCATTGCAGACCCGCAGCGGGTGCAGCGGCTGTCGCAGTCGGTCGAGTCGACGCCCTACGGCGTCACCTGCTTCGCACCGCAGATTCCCGACGTGTATGCCTACCACAACAACGCGTTGTGGCCATACGTGCAGGCCTACTGGCTGTGGGCTGTGGCCCAGGCCAAATGCCCGCAGGCGGTAACCTACGGCATTGCCTCCATCTACCGCACCGCCGCGTTGATGGCCACAAACATGGAGAATGCCGTTGCCACCACCGGCACTACCGCCACGGCTTCCAATTCGGCCAACTCGCTACTGAGCATAGCCGCAAACCTGAGCATTCCGCTCCGCGTGTTTGCAGGCATAGAAATGACGGACGAGGGCATGACGTTCCGTCCCTTGGTGCCCAAGGGGTGGGCCAACAACAAGCAGCTGAACAATCTGAAATACCGCAAGGCCATTCTCGACATCAGCGTTCAAGGCTATGGCGACAGGGTGAGGGCCTGCTATGTAGACGGCAAAAAGCAGAAGGACGCTTTTGTGCCTTCATCGTTGACCGGAAAACACAGCGTCCGTCTGGTAATGAACAACGAGTTCGGCCGCTACGATATGTTCGCCACCCAGGAGGTGACCTTCTCGCCGAGCACACCCAACGCATGGATGGACGGAGCGACACGCATGTCGTGGCAACAGGTGGCTGGGGCCAAGGAATACAAGATACTCCGCAACGGCAGCGTCATCGCACTGCAGCCCGAGAGCCGCATCGAGGGCAACTATTTCGACATACAAGACGAAGAGGGTTATGCCGAATATCAAGTGGTGGCCGTCGACTCCAACGGGTTGGAGAGCTTTGCAAGCGAGCCATTGATCCACTTCGGGGTGGGCAACGAGTTGCAGTACGACATGTCGGCCTTTGCAGCCCCCTCGACGTTTGAGCAGTGCCGCGGATACGGTTGCAGCGGCGCCGTGGAGATTTCATCGACCCAGAACACCCGCATAGAGATACCGCTGGATGTGCCTGCCGAGGGCGACTATCTGGTGGACTTCCGCTACGCCAACGGCAGCGGCAGCCCCCTGTCGGGCAACAGCTGCGCCAGCCGCATGCTATGGAGCAACGGTAAGCGTGTGGGCAGCATCGTCTTCCCGCAGAGGGGCAAGGACATCTGGAACAACTGGGGATACAGCACCTCCGTGCGCGTACACATGAACCAAGGGCCCCAGACGCTATTGCTGATATACGAGATGGACAATCAGAACATGAGCCCCATGGACGTGAACCGGGCCATGCTCGACCACATCAGGCTCATCCCGCTGCAGTAGGATTCCTAGAGATTATTCGAGAATAACTTACCCCCTAGAGAGAGACAAGGGGGTAGGTTGGTTTGTGCCACTCAGTCCCCTTATGCCACAACGATGCTCTCGTCGTCCTCGACACGGAGATTGCGCATGATAAACTCGCGGCGCTCGTTGCTGTTCTGCCCCATATAGAAACGGAGTACCCCCTGGGTGTCGAAATCCTTGTGGAGGATGACGGGGTCGAGACGCATGTCCTGATTGATGAACCCCTTGAACTCATCGGGCGAGATTTCGCCGAGACCTTTGAATCGTGTTATTTCGGGGTTGCTGATGCTGTGGAGGGCTTCTATGCGTTCATCGTCGCTGTAGCAATAGACGGTCTTTTGCTTGTTGCGGACGCGGAACAGGGGGGTCTGGAGGATATACACATGTCCGGTGCGCACCAATTCGGGATAGAACTTGAGGAAGAAGGTGAGCAGCAGCAGACGGATATGCATGCCGTCGACATCGGCATCGGTGGCAATGACCACATTGTTGTAGCGGAGGTTCTCCATGCCGTCGTCGATGTCGAGGGCGTTGTGGAGCAGGTTCAGCTCTTCGTTCTTGTAGATCTCCGCCTTGCCCACCGAGACCGTGTTGAGGGGTTTGCCGCGCAGGCTGAACACCGCCTGGGTGTCCACATCGCGGCTCTTGGTGATGCTGCCGCTGGCCGAGAGACCCTCGGTGATGAAGATGGTGCTCTCCAGCCGACGGGGGTGGTTGGAGTTGTAATGCACATGGCAGTCGCGCAGTTTGCTGTTGTTGAGGCTGGCCTTGCGGCTGCTCTCCTTGGCCAGTTTCTTGATACCGGCAATGTCCTTGCGCTCCTTCTCGTTGCGCTGGATTTTCTCCAGCAGGGCGTCGGCTGTCTCGGTGTGCATGTGAAGATAGTTGTCGAGATGCCGCTTGAGGATGTCGAGGATATAGGTTTTGAGGAAGGGGCTGTCGTTGGTGCCGTCCTGCTTGTTGGGAGCCAAATGGGTGGATCCGAGTTTGGTCTTGGTCTGAGCCTCGAATACAGGCTCCTGGATGCGCACACACAGCGCACATACCAATCCTTGGCGGATGTCCTCGGGCGAAAACTCTTTCTTGTTGTAAAACTCCTTCACCACACGGGCATAGTCTTCGCGGAAAGCGCTCTGGTGGGTGCCACCCTCGGTGGTGTGCTGCCCGTTGACGAATGAATAGTAGTAGTCGCCGTTCTGCCCATTGACATGGGTGAAGGCGGCCTCGAAGTCCTCGTCCTTGATGTGGATGACAGGATAGAGCGGCTCGCCCTCCAGATTGTTCTGAAGCAAATCGAGGAGGCCGTTTTTGGAATAGTAACGGCGATCGTTGTAGTAGAATATCAACCCACGGTTGAGGTAGCAATAGTTCCACACGCGCCGCTCGACATATTCACCGATGAAGTGATAGTTGCCGAAGAGCTTGCCATCGGGGATAAACTCCACCAGCGTGCCCGTGCTCTCGGGGCCTTCGGGCAACGGATGCTCCATGATGCCGCTGTCGGAAGTCAACTTCCCTTCGGAGAATTCGGCGATACGGGTTTTACCCTCTCGGAACGACTGCACACGGAACCAACTGGACAAGGCGTTCACGGCCTTGGTACCCACACCGTTCAGACCCACCGACTTTTGGAACACCTTGCTGTCATACTTGGCACCAGTGTTGAGGCGGCTGACAGCCTCAACCATCACGCCCAAAGGGATGCCACGGCCATAGTCGCGGATACTCACTTTGCGCTCGGCAAAGTTGATGGTCATATCGATGCGGCGGCCGAAACCCGACGTGAATTCATCAATGGCGTTGTCTATCACCTCTTTGATGAGGACATAGATGCCGTCGTCGTGCGACGAGCCGTCGCCAAGTTTGCCGATATACATGCCCGGACGCAGCCGGATATGCTCCATATCCTCAAGATGGATGATGCTCTCATCGTTATATTCGGCGGCAGTATTGACGGGTAGTTTGTTTTCTTCTTCGATAGCCATAAGGTGTGAGTTTTTTCGAACTGCAAAATTACAAAAAAAAAATGACATAACCATTTATTCGCGGAATGTGTTAACGCGTTAATGTGTTAATGTGTTAGTCGATTTACGAAATAACGAATTGACGAATTAACGAATTCAAATCACTTTTCGCCTTCCACTTTTCATTTTTCACCTTTCACTTTTCACTTTTCACTTTTCAATTTCCCTTTAATACACACCATATTCCGACACCTTTTTACGCACAGGACAAACAACAGTATTTTGGGCTGTGAAAAATTATTTGTCTAATTGAAAAAAAGATTGTATCTTTGCAAATCGTAATTTTGACATCAATTTACAACAATTATTAATCACATAAAACTAATATTATGGCATTTAAAGGACAAATCGTAATCGATACCGAACATTGTAAGGGTTGCGGCGTATGCCTTGCCGCCTGCCCAATGCAGTGCCTCGAGTTATCGAAAAATGTGAACGGCAAAGGTTACAACTACACCCAAACCGTAAATGACAAGTGCATCGGTTGCGCCAGCTGCGCTATGGTATGCCCCGACGGCGTTATCTCCGTCTACAAAATCAAGTGTTAAACAAGAAAAAAGAGAAATAAACATGGCAAAAGAACTGAAACTGATGAAGGGCAATGAGGCTATTGCCCGTGCTATGATTGCCAGTGGTACGGACGGCTATTTTGGCTATCCTATCACCCCGCAATCGGAAGTTATGGAAACGCTGATGGCCGAAAAACCCTGGGAAGAGACCGGCATGGTTGTCCTGCAGGCCGAATCGGAAGTAGCTTCTATCAATATGGTGTACGGCGGTGCTGCCACAGGTAAGAAGGTGGCCACCTCCTCTTCCTCCCCCGGAATCTCGCTGATGCAGGAAGGTCTCACCTACCTCGCCGGTGCTGAAATTCCCTGCCTGGTTGTCAACGTCATGCGCGGCGGCCCCGGTCTGGGTACCATCCAGCCCTCGCAGAGCGACTACTTCCAGAGCGTCAAGGGTGGCGGACACGGCGACTACCAGCTCTACACCCTCGCTCCCGCCAGTGTACAGGAGATGTACGACTTCGTCTTCGACGCCTGGGACATCGCCTTCAAATATCGCAACCCCGTCCTCATCCTCTCCGATGGTGCTATCGGACAGTGCATGGAGAAACTCTACACCCGCGACTACGTTCCCCGCTGGACCGAGGAAGAACGCCGCAAGAACGCTCCGTGGGGCACCTGGGGCAAACCCGCCAACCGTCCCCACAACATCATCACCTCGCTCGAACTTGAGTCCTCTCGCCAGGAAGTGTTCAACCACAAACTGCAGGCCAAGTATGCCGAGATGAAAGAGAAAGAAGTCCGCTACGAGATGCTCAACTGCGACGATGCCGACTACATCTTCGTCGCCTACGGTTCCAGCAGCCGTATCGCCATGAAGGCCATGCAGATGGCTCGCGAAAAAGGCATCAAGGTGGGTCTGTTCCGCCTCATCACCCTCTTCCCCTTCCCGACCAAACAACTGGCCGAGGTTGCCAAGCACGTAAAGGGTATCCTCTGCGTCGAGATGAGCGCCGGCCAGATGATCGAGGACGTGAAGCTTGCCACCGCCTGCGGTGTGAAGACCGAACACTTCGGCCGTTTCGGCGGTATCATCCCCACCCCGACAGAGGTTCTTGAAGCACTTGAAAACAAAATTATTAAATAAGAAATCAATATGGCAAATACAGATATAGAGGCTCGCAAACAAGAGCTGCTGAACCAAGGTTACACCGAGGTTTACACCAAGACCAAAGTTCTCACCGATGCAGTCATGCACTACTGCCCCGGTTGCGGTCACGGCACCACCCACCGTCTCATTGCCGAGGTTATCGATGAGATGGGCATTCAGGACAAAACCGTCGGCGTGTCGCCCGTCGGATGCTCCGTTTTGGCTTACAACTATTTCGACGTGGACTTCCAGGAAGCTGCCCACGGCCGTGCCCCCGCACTGGCCACCGCTGTCAAGCGTCTGAACCCCGACACCTTCGTGTTCACCTATCAGGGCGACGGCGACCTGGCTGCTATCGGCACCGCCGAGACCATCCACGCCTGCAACCGTGGTGAGAACATCACCATGATCTTCGTCAACAACGGTATCTACGGCATGACCGGTGGCCAGATGGCTCCCACCACCCTCATCGGCATGAAGAGCGCCACCACTCCCTACGGCCGCCGCGTTGACCTCAACGGCTATCCCCTGCGCATCACCGAGCTCATCTCCACCCTGCCCGGCACCTACTACGTGACCCGCCAGAGCGTGCAAAACCCCGCCGCCGTGCGCAAAGCCAAGGCCGCTATCCGCAAGGCTTTCGAGAACCAGAAACTGAAAAAAGGCCTCAGCTTCGTCGAGATCCTCTCCAACTGCAACAGCGGCTGGAAGATGACCCCCGTACAGGCCAACAAGTGGATGGAAGACAACATGATGCCCAACTACCCCATCGGCGACATCAAAGTCGACGGCAAACTCGTCGAGAACGTCGACGTCAACCGTCTGGCTGTTGACCACCCCTTAACAGTAATGCAATAATAAAAACATCGTCCGACAAGTCCGACAAATCTGACAAGTCCGACACCAAAACAATCAACAACAATGACAGAAGAAATCATCATCGCCGGATTCGGTGGACAAGGAGTCCTCTCCATGGGTAAGATTCTTGCCTATTCCGGAGTAATGCAAGATAAAGAGGTCAGCTGGATGCCCAGCTACGGCCCCGAGATGCGCGGCGGCACCGCCAACGTCTCCGTCATCATCAGCGACGAGCGCATCAGCTCGCCCATCATCAACACCTTCGACACTGCCATCATCCTCAACCAGCAGTCCCTCGACAAGTTTGAGAACAGTGTCAAGCCCGGTGGTCTGCTCATCTACGACCCCAACGGCATCACCCACGAACCCACCCGTAAGGACATCAACATCTACAAGATTGCCGCTACCGCCAAAGCTCAGGAACTCGGCATCAGCAAGGTGTTCAACATGGTAGTCCTCGGCGGCTTCCTGAAACTGAAACCCATCGTGGACAAACAGTATATCCACGAAGGTCTTGAGCACTCCCTGCCCCAGCGCCACTGGAAACTCATTCCCCAGAATGAGGAAGCCATCGAAATCGGCAAGGGTCTCATCGAAGCCGTACACACTATTTAATCATCACACTTTGCAGACACCTATGTCAGCATAACAAAAGAGGGTAATGCTATTCTGTATTACCCTCTTTTATAATACTATGTACCTATGACCATACAAGAAGCCATCCTTGCTCGGCACTCTGTGCGACAGTACAGCAGCCAGCCTCTTTCCGAGGAGCAAGCCAACGCCCTCCGTCAGCAAATCGTCCAAAGCAACGCCGCCAAGAACCTGCACATGCAGCTCGTGCAAAGCGACACCAAAGCCCTGTCGGGCATCCTCGCCAAGTTCTTACGTTTCAGCGGGGCGACGAACTACATTGCCATGGTGGGCCACCAATCCCCCCTGCTGCAGGAGAACCTCGGCTACGAGGGCGAACGTCTTGTCCTCCTGGCTCAGACCTTGGGGCTGAATACCTGCTGGGTAGGCGGCACTTTCTCCAAGAATCACAATGTACGAGTGGAGCGCGACGAGATGTACGTCGCCGTCATCGCCATCGGCCACGGCCTGAACCAAGGCAAGCAGCACTCCAGCAAGCCCATCGAGACATTTGCCGACATCAAAGGTGCTCCCGACTGGTTCCGTCGCGGGGTGGAGTGCGCCATGCTGGCCCCCACAGCAATGAACCGACAGAACTTCCATTTCACCCTCCTGCCCAACAACAAGGTGAAGGCCACTGCCAAACCCGCACCCTTTGCGGGATTGGACCTCGGCATCGCCAAGCTGCACTTCGAGCTGGGAGCGGGCAAAGAGAACTTCACAAATAGTAATTTCGTTAATTAATTAATCGATTCATGCAGTTTTTCTCCACATATCTCACGTATCACAAGTATTATTTTTACGTGTAATACGTGTGATACGTGGAGACTGCAATCCGACTATCACATAAATCCGAATTCCATTCCACCAAGCCCACACCGAATGACATAACTTTTCACTACAACGTCTAAAAAAATTCATAACTCAAAAAAAAATTGTAATTTTGTATTTTAATATTTAATTGTGATTTAGTGTAACAAATTATCAAACAAGAAACTATGTGTGGAATAGTAGGATACATCGGGGATCAGGACGCCTACCCCATCTTGATAAAAGGCCTCCATCGTCTTGAATATCGCGGCTACGACAGTGCCGGAATTTCCCTCATTAACACCAAAGGCGAACTGAACGTCTACAAAGCCAAAGGCAAAGTCTCTGCCCTCGAAAAATCAGTCGAGGACAAGGACATCAGCGGCACCATCGGCATCGCCCACACCCGCTGGGCCACTCATGGCGAACCCAACACCACCAACGCTCACCCGCATTTCTCCCAGTCCAAAAACCTCTCGCTGGTACACAACGGCATCATCGAGAACTACAAACCCCTCCGCACCGAACTGGAGAAAAACGGCATGACCTTCTGCAGCGAGACCGATACCGAAGTGCTCGTCCAACTGGTCGAATTCATGATGGTCTCCCACAAATGCGACCTCTACAATGCCGTCCAGCTCGCGCTTAAGAACGTCGTGGGTGCCTATGCCATTGCCATTCTCGAGAAGAGCCATCCCGACCAGATTGTCTGCGCCCGCAAAGGCAGTCCCCTCATCATCGGTGTAGGCAAGGACAAGACCTCCGGCCGTCCTGAATTCTACATCGGCTCCGATGCGACTCCCATCATCGAATACACCAACCAGGTCATCTACCTCAACGACGAGGAAATCGCCATCATGAACCGCACCGGCCTGCTCGACATCACCAACCTCAGCAACGTAAAGCAGACCCCGCAGCTCGTCACCCTGCAGATGAACCTCGACCAGTTGGAAAAAGGCGGCTACCCCCACTTCATGCTCAAGGAGATTTGGGAGCAGCCCGACGCCCTGCGCACCTGCATCCGCGGCCGTATCGACAAAGCCCAGAAAGATGTTCTCCTCAGCGGCATCATCGACCACCGCGACAAGTTCATCAACTGCAGCCGTATTATCATCTGTGCCTGCGGCACCTCCTGGCATTCCGCCCTCATCGGCAAATACTTCATCGAAGAGGCCTGCCAGATACCCGTTGAGGTGGAGTACGCTTCCGAATTCCGCTACCGGAACCCCGTCATCCATCCCGACGACATCGTCATCGCCGTCTCGCAATCGGGCGAAACCGCCGACACCCTTGCGGCCATCCAACTGGCCAAGGAGAAGGGAGCTTTCCTCTATGGCATCTGCAACGTCATCGGCTCCTCCATCCCCCGTGCCACCCACAGCGGCACATACCTGCACGTAGGCCCCGAAATCGGCGTCGCCTCCACCAAAGCCTTCACCGGACAGGTCATCACCCTCTGCCTCCTCGGCCTTGCCATCGCCAAGGAGAAGAAGACCCTCTCCAACGAGATGTTCCACATGCTCGTCGACGAGCTACAGCAGATTCCCGACAAAATACAGTGGACACTTGAGAACAACAAGAGCATCGACCAGTTCGCCCAAATGTTCACCTACTGCAAAAACTTCATCTATCTGGGCCGCGGCTACAACTATCCCGTCGCCCTCGAAGGCGCCCTCAAGCTCAAAGAAATCTCCTATATCCATGCCGAAGGCTACCCCGCAGCCGAGATGAAACACGGCCCCATCGCCCTTATCGACGAGGAGATGCCCGTTGTCGTCATCGCTCCCAAGCACGGCATGTACGAGAAAGTCGTCAGCAACATACAGGAAATCAAATCCCGCAAGGGTAAAATCATCTCCGTCATCACCGAGGACGACACCGTTGTCAAGAACATGAGCGACTACAGCTTCGTCATCCCCGACACCCGCGACTGCTTTGTCCCCCTCCTCGCTGTCATCCCTCTCCAGCTCCTCTCCTACTACGTGGCCATCGCCAAGGGCCGCAACGTCGACCAGCCCCGCAACCTGGCCAAGAGCGTCACCGTCGAATAACCCTCAGCGAGACCGAAAGCCCTGAGAGGCTCCGCCCTGCTTTTGGTTTCTGACATATACATGAATCGCCATGTCCACCATCCCCGACCCTGATCAACAAGCCGTCATCGACATTGACCAGGGTCGGCACCTTGTATTGGCACCCCCGGGATGCGGCAAGACGTTCATCCTTTCGCAGCGTGTCATCCAGGCCCACGCCCGCGGCGTGGACTACACCGACATGATCTGCCTCACCTTCACCAACCGCGCCAGCCGTGCCATGCGCGAGCGCATCAGCCTCCACACCCACAACCCAGTCCCCAACGACCTCTTTGTCGGCAACGTCCACCGCTTCTGCTCCAACTATCTCTTCGACCAGAAGAAAATCCCCCAGAACAGTGCCGTCATCGACGACCTCGACTCCGAAAGCATCATCACCCATCTGGCACGCCTCAGCCCCGACGAAGACCACTCGCGCTACACTGCCGACATCGTCAACCTGCAGCACGCCCTCAGCCAGCAAGCCGCCGGATTCCCACACAAACTCATCGTCCATGCCGACCTCCTCGACCGCCTGACCGAACCCCAATGGCAACGCAAAGCCGAGATTGCCCGCCTGTATGCCGAATACAAAGAGACCGACAGCCTGCTCGATTTCGAAGACCTGCTGGAGAAGGCCTACCTCCACGCCCTTAACGACCCCGACCACCAATGCTACCGTTGGATACAAGTCGACGAGGTGCAGGACCTCAACTTCCTCCAAGTGGCCATTATCGACCTCTTCGCCGCCCCCGACGCCACCACCGTCTACCTGGGCGACGAGCAGCAAGCCATCTTCTCCTTCGTGGGAGCCAAACTTGACACCCTCGAAGAGCTCAAACACCGTTGCGGCGCCAACCTCCACCATCTGGGACAGAACCACCGCTCGCCACACTACCTGCTCAACCTCTTCAACACCTATGCCACCTCGCAGCTCGGCATCGGCAGCGACCTCCTGCCCTCCTCCACCGACCGCACCGCGCCCCAACCTGCCGACCTCTGCACTTTCCACGCCTGCCACCACGACCTCTCCCACCTCTACCGCAAGGACGAGCTCCGCTGCTCCCACGACGGCACCCCCTGCACCCTCTGCCGCCGTCCAGTGGCCGACGAGTACCGCCTGGCCGTGTCGCTGGCACACCGCTATGCCACCCTCGACCCCAACGGACGTGTGGCCATCATCGTCCCCACCAACGCCAATGCCGACCGGCTGAGCCTTGAATTCGGCGACACACCCCACTTCAAAATCTCCGGGCGCGACCTCTTCGCCGCCCCCACCGTCCAGCTCCTCTTCTCCCATCTCAACATCATCTCCAACGAAACCTGCTTCATCGCCTGGGCCCGCCTGCTCCACCTGCTCCACGTCATTCCCCAGTACGCCGTCGCCCGCAACCTCATGCGCCAGCTGCGCGCCTGCGCCGTCTCGCCCACCGACCTCCTCATCTACGACTGCAACACCTACCTGCAACACTTCGTCCAGGTGCTCGACAACGAAGAGATTGTCCTCTTCGACACCGAGACCACCGGCCTCGACATCTTCCGCGACGACATCATACAGATAGCCGCCATCAAAGTGGCCAACGGGCACTATGTCGAAGGCTCCGACTTCAACATAATTATCGAGACCACCAAAGAGATTCCCCCTGTGGTGGGCGGCCACGAAAACCCCATGCTCTCCGTCTATCTCAACAGCGAACGACTCAGCCGACGCGAAGGTCTCAGCCGTTTCCTCGACTACTGCCAAGGCCATACCCTTATCGGCCACAACGTCGAGTTCGACTTCAACATCCTCACCCACAATGTCAGCCGCACCCTCGGCATACAGCTTGGCCACCGCCAGCGTTTCGACACCCTTAAACTGACCCGCCTTGTCGAGCCCCGTCTGCGGGTGTACAAACTCGAGCGGCTGCTCGAAACCCTCCACCTCGAAGGCACCAACTCGCACAACGCCATCGACGACGTCAAGGCCACCCTCTCCCTACTCGCCTACTGCCGCCGCAAGGCGGAGGACTACCTGCCTGCCCAGCAGGCCCTTCTCCACACCCCGGCACTGCTCAGCCTGGCAGCAAACTTCCGCCAGACCTACCTCGGGCTTTTCCTCCACAGCAGCCAGCGGCTCTACTCCACCGAGTCCACCCCAACTGGGGCCCTGCCGGCCATCGCCGACGAACTCAACCACATCTACCGCCACCTGCTGGACAAGGGCATCGTCGAACCCGTCGACAAATGGCAGCACATACTCGACTTCCTCACCTACGACGTAGTCGACACGGACGTAGCCCCCACTTTCCGCGAGCAACTGGACCGTTACCTCACCGAAATCAACACCTTGCGCGAGAGCGACCTCTGCGACAGCTCGAGCATGCTCAACCACGCCTCCGAGCGTTTCTTTATCGCCACCGCCCACAAAGCCAAAGGACTCGAATTCGACAGCGTCATTGTCTTCAACGCTGTCGAGGGGTCGTACCCCTACTACTACAATGTGGTGAACAACGACCAATATCACATACGCGAAGACGCCCGCCGGTTCTATGTGTCCATGTCGCGGGCACGCCGACACCTCTGCTTCACCTACTCCACCGTCAGTGGCAACGGCGCTCCCGCCCGTCCCACACCGTTCCTGCGCTCCATCGCCAACCTGCTCAAACATTTTGGTTTCAACCCCGCCACCGGCAAGACCGAGCGGTTGGATTGACAATACCCTTACTTCGTTCAATCCTGCATCGTTACAGTATACTTACAGTATCGTTATCTTACTCTATAAAGGGTAACGAGGCGTTAACGATGGAGGAACGATGCTGTATTGAACGACCCTTCAAACTAATAGCGAAACCGTCGACAGGGTGCAGTCTACCGCAATCTTCCCGTGGTGGTATACCACAGTTGCAGCAAGGCTTGGGTGCGCTGCAGACGGAGCGTGTCGGAGGGGTAGGCGGCGTCGGTCTCGGAAAGGGAGAGGCAGTCGTAGGCCGTCACACCGGTGGTGTCGATGTAGTAAAGGCCATTCTTGTAAGCGTTGACGGCAAAGGGGAAACAGTACGACGGGGCGAGGACGTTGCGGCTGAAACGGAACGAGCTGTCGGCAAGGCCGAGCTGCGCCAGCAGGGTGGCGGCAAGGTCGGACTGGTTCATCAGGCGGTCGATGGTGCGTGGTTGCTTCACGGCACCCCCTACCCAGAGGATGGGTATGCGCGTGGCCAGATGCTTGCCGTCGGGCTGTAGGCCATCGACTGGCACGCCGTGGTCGGCCACCACGACCACCAGCAGGCTGTCCCACGAAGGGGTGCGGCTGAGACTGTCGAGCAGGCTGCCCAGACAGGCGTCGGTATAGGCGAAGGCGTTGCGTCGGGCATCGTGCAGGGGGTTGTACTTGATGCGGGAGCCGCCGGGCTTTCCTGGCTCGGGCACATCCCAGGGTTCGTGGCTGTTGAGGGTGAGCAATGCAGTGAGCGAGGGTCGGCGAGGGGCAGTGGGCAGCAGTCGGAACAGCTCCTCGTCGGCCACGCCCCAGTTGGAGCGCACGCGGGCGGCGGAGAAGTGCTCCTGCCCAACCACCTGCTCGAAACCGGACTCAGAGAGGTGACCGCGCATATTGGTGAAGTCGATGTCGCCGCCGTAGAGGAAGGCAGTGGCATAGCCTGCCCGCTGCAAGGCGCGTGCCATGGAGGGCAAGCGGCGGCCCATGTCGGCCTTTTTCATGAGCGAAGTGGTGGGCAGCGACGGCCAGCCGTTGACGATGGACACCAGCCCGCGGTCGGTACGGAAGCTGTTGGCGTAGCATTGCGAGAAGAAGACGCCACGTTCTTTCCAACGGAGAAAATTGGGGCCCACACTGTCGTTGAGCATCATCTCGCTGCCAGCGCCCTCCCATATCACCAGCAGGATGTCAGGGCGGGTGACGGAGAGAAGCGTATCGGACGGAGTGCCGTCGACGGGGTAGGCATCGGCGGTGAGCTCGGCAAGGCGGTCGTAGTCGTAGAACGGGAACTGCGCGGCGAGGTCCTCGGTCTTGAAGAGGGAGTGGGTGATATTGAAGAGGGGGTTGATGGCGGAGTGGTTGAGGAAGGGAGTGGAGGAGAAATAGGCGTAGCTGACATTGGCGGTGGAGTCGCTCACGCCGCCGCGAATGCCCACGAACTGAAGCGCCAGCACGACAAGCATTACCAGCGACGAGGCCGGATGCACCTTGTCGAAACCCTGGGGCGTGGCATGACGCAGGCGACGCAGATAGTGGAAGACGAGCAGGCCGAGGAGCAGCGCGCCCACGATGATGGCCGGAAGGGTGAGGCTGGCCAGCATATCGGCGGGATTGGCGGCATAGATGAGGTCGGCGGCATCCATCTTGGCTCCCCAAAAACGATACAGCACCATGTCGGCGGCAAAGGCAAGGGCCATGAGCGGAGCAGCCAGGGCATAGTAGAAGGTGAGCACCCGCTTGACGGGGATTTTGTAGAGGAAAAAGGAGAGGGTCACCACCAGCACGGGAACAATCATCAGATAGCAGGCGGTGACGGAGTCGAGACGCAGACCGTGGAGAAGCACTCCGAGCCATCCTCCCGCAGTGGTGCCCCCGGCATAGGGCAGATTGAAAAGCATGAACACCAGCTTCTGGGTGACGAACAGCAGCAGCAGCGTCACATACAGGCGGAGGAGGAAGAGGAGCCGTTTAGCCATATTATTCGTATAACAAAACGACATGCTTTTTATTGTGCAAAAGAAAAAAATATGGTTGTTGATAACTTTTTATTGAAAAAAAAGTGTTTGTTTGAAAAATAGTTGTTATACTTGCACAAAAATTCAACCTTATGAATACTCACAGAACTCATAAAAAGAACCTGATAGTCAGCTACAAGAATCTTTCGGACCAACTAAAAGAATTGTTTATGGAGCGTTATCCCGAGGGATATAAAGAGCACATACAGCGATTCGAGAAACCGAACGGGGAGACAATTTTTGTTGTCCCGATGGAAACTGAGGACACCGTATACATGATAAAGTTTGATGTCAAGATCGACACCACCTATACCGACGACGAGTCGGAAAAGGACTACTTCGACGAGGAGGTGGAGAAGGCCGAGACTCAGTTTGCCCCGATACAGGAGGCTCTGGAGAAGGAAGAGGAAGACCCGACGCACCGCGAACGCGAGGTGCGGCACGGTACCTACGACGACACCATGGAGAACGGCAAGAAACGCACGACGGAGCATGGCTCGCTGGGCGAGCTGGGTGCCGAACTGCAGGAGGCCTTCAGCGACGATGCCGACTCGGAGGGTTACGACGACTATAACGACGACAAGGAGGGTGACGACACCGACCCGGACGATGAGTACGAGCCTACCGACGAGGAGTTGATGGACATTGACAGCGAGATATTCGCCAATGCCGAGATACCGCCCGAGGAACTTGCCCGCATGGCCGCCGAAGAGGCTGCTGCAAACGAGAAGGCCGCACAGGAGGCCGCACAGCCCAAACGGGTGGGAAGACCGCGGAAGAGCGGTGGCACCACCCTGGTCACTTCGACTGCCGCTCCGGAAAAGAAGAGCCGCAGCCGCAGCAAGAAAGAATAACCGCACGACACCTACGCCAACAGGTGCCGCTGACCGCTACACAGGGAGTCAACCCCATCCGACAAGAGGTGACTGCCAAGCCCTGAGCTGAAAGAACGACAAAGGCCAAAAGACGATTCACCTCGACTTTTGGCCTTTGATTTTTTATCCGCTGGAGATTATTGCTTCTCGTAGAAATGCATCTCGGTGAGGTACTGATAGACAGGCTCGGGAAGGAGGTAGCGGACATCGTGCCCCTGGCGTATCTGCTCGCGGATGTAGGTGGAGGAGATGTCAATCTGTGGTACCTCGACCATGGTGACATTGGGATGGCTGGCGAGTTTGCAGTCGGTGTGGCCGGGACGGGGATAGACGTAAATCTGGTAGTGTTCGAGGATGAACTCCCAGTTGCGCCACCGCTCGAAGGTCTCGAGGTTGTCGGAGCCCATGATAAGGCAGAACTGCTTGTCGCGGTATTTGTCGCCGAGGTGGGCGAGGGTAAGCACAGTGTAGGAGGGAATGGGGAGATGGAATTCGACGTCGCAGGCACGCATGCGGTAGTTGTCGTGGACGGCGAGGCGCACCATCTCCAGCCGCTGTTGGTCGGCGAGGAGGGTTTTGCGCTCCTTGAGAGGGTTTTGGGGCGAGACGACAAACCACACCTCGTCGAGGTCGCAATGGGCCAGCATGGCATTGCCGATGATAAGGTGCCCGATATGGATGGGGTTGAACGAGCCGAAGAAAAGACCTATTTTGCGCATGGCTGTAATGTTTGTTTAACAAACGAGGGGCGGTGCAGGCCACCTCCCCTCGTCAACTATCGAATGGCCCGGAGGCTGTGAATTAATAATATTTGTAGCGGCTGACAATCTGGATGTGACGGAGTTTATTGCCCTTGAAGGTGTAGATTTCGCCCACTTCGGCGGCACCGGCAATGACTTTCAGCACATTGATGTCGGCGGTGTAGGATTTGGGATAGCTCTTGAAGACGGTTTTGAACACCTCTTCTTTGGACATGCCGACACGGATGCCGTTGTCGAGCACCACGGCGGTGTCGGTAATCTTGGCATAAATCATCTCAAGCTTGTCGGTCCAAATACTGCGGTAGAAGTTGATGTTGGTGCCGTCGAGACGTTTGAGGGTGTTAACAGCCACGGTCATGGTGTCGTAGAAGGATTTGTATCCGCTCTCGCGATACCAAAGGAGCTGGTTGTTGGTGATGAACTGTTCGACATTACTCCATTTGCCTAAAGGGTAGATGGGATAGTCGGCCAAAGAGAAGACCGTCATGGTGTCGGCATAGACTTTTACGTCTTTGACCTGGTATTCGGGACGGGCGTAAGCAAGCATACGGACTGCTTTGGCACGGGAGCTAACACGCTGAGCATTAGCAGAGAAAACCGCAAGGAGCAGTGCAGCAATCAAGATAGATTTCTTCATAATTCTTTATACATTTCGCAATGCAAAAATACGCATTTTTTGCAACATAACGAAAAAAAGTTGTTTTTATTGCTGCGGGCCGGACAGTTTGGGCTGTTATAGATTCAACCTCGAAGTGCAACACCCTTGTCAAGACCATTACATTGAAGGAAAGAACTTGTTAAGCTATTATGTTAAGCTATTATGCTTATTGCATTCTGCACCCATCGTTTTTACAGCGCTATTCATAGCGGGGTGCCCAAAGAGACCCTTTATTACAAAAAAAAATTGCAAGGTGACAAAAAAAATGTATCTTTGCATGTTAGAATACACATGTGATAATTATTTAACATATTAATAATCAACATTCTTTAAAAAGCCGAGGGGTCTGATGGCTAATAACAAGACAAAGTAAAAATGAAAAAAATCTTATTAGTTGCACTTGCAGTGCTGATGTGCTCCGCCTCATTTGCACAATTCAAGGCTAAACCCATCTGCCGTGAGGCACTTCCCTCCAAAGGGGTGAATGCAATGCCCAGCTGGACACAGATTGGCACGCTATTCAACCTTGTAGACATCAATGGTGACACCATCAACGTGGCCGATACGCTGGCCGCCGGCAAAGGTGTTGTCATTGACTACTCGGCAGTATGGTGCGGCTGGTGCTGGACTATGCACCAAAATCATATTCTCGAGGCCATCCACTCGCAGTTGGGCGACCAAGTCTTTGTGATGTGGGTTGAGGCTGACGATGACACTCCCGTCGGACAAGGTATCACCGGTGGTGGTAACTCCCAAGGTGACTGGACCAACGGTGGCACTATTCCCTACCCCATCGTTGACGATGCCAATGCCGCCAGCTTCATCAATACCCCAATTACGGGCTTCCCCACCGTCGTATTCATTTCGCCCTCCGGCTATTGGACCGATGTTTATGGTACCGACTGGGGCTTCGGTCCTTACGATGCCAACGAGGCTGTAGCCGCCATTGCCCGCCTGATGGACATCTATCCTCGTCCCAACCATGCTCCCATTGTTGAGATTGAAGGTTTTACCAGTGTTGTTCCCAACAACAGCTTCACTTACACCGCAAACTACGTCAGTATTGAGACCGTTAGCGACATCACATGGTCCGTCCCCGGTGCCACTCCCAGCACTGGTTCAGGCGAGAGCATCTCGGTTGTCTTCCCCTCCGAAGGCGTCTACACCGTCACCGTCAATGTCACCAACACTATCGGCACTACCACTGAGACCCTTGAGGTCAATGTTGCCGAATGGGATTGGGGCAACACCATGAGCTATGATGTTACAGGCGAATATGTCTCCTCTGTCGGTGCTGGTAGCAACACCACTTGGGGTGTCAAATACCCTGCCGCCTTTATGGCCAACCGCAACTATTTGGATAATGTTGAGGTATATGCCCCGAACGACGGCCACTACACTTTGATGGTCTATCAGACCGCTCCTGGTGCCAACCCCTCCCCCAACGATATGCTCTACCAGTTCAACTACGCTGTCAGCGGTGGTATCTACAACACCTTGCCCATTTACGACAAACTCCAGCTCGACAACAACAAGGATCTTTGGATTACGTTCAACAGCGGCGATGCATATCCCGCAGCCGGTGTAGCATTCTGTGGCGACCCCAATGGTAGCCTTGTATACTTCCAGAGCACCTGGATGCCTATCTACGAAGCCAGCGCCCAACTGCAGTACACTTGGATGATTAAAGCCACCACCAGTGCCACTGCTCCTGCATTGAGAGTTGGCATCGCCGGACCCGCCACTGCCGATTTCCGTGATGCGGTTACTTTCACCGCTGCCGGTCCTGCCTCTGCCACCTTTAGCTGGAGCTTCGACGGAGGCGACCCCGCCACTGCCACAGGCTCCTCCGCCACCACCGCTTTCGCCACTGGCGGCAACTACACAATTAACCTGACCGCCACCCTTGGTGACGAAACAGCCACTTCCTCCACCACTATCAACATCCTGTCTTATCGTGTGTTGAGTCTTCCCTACAACTGCGGTTTCGAATCCTCAGACGATATTTCCGACTGGCAATTCATCGATGCTGATGGCGACGGTTACCAATGGATGAAAGGCAGCCAGGTGTTCAGTCAGCCCCCGGTCCATGGTGGCTCCGACGCTATCAATTCCGCTTCGTTCATCAACGGAATTGGTGTGCTCACTCCCGACAACTGGTTCATGACCCCCAAGATTACAGTTCCTGCCGAAGGCGCTACAATTGAATGGTGGGAGTATGGCATGGATGCTAGAGACTTTGCCGACCATTATGGAGTGTATGTCTCCACCACCAACAGAAAGCCCGAAAGCTTTACCTACACCATTTTCGAAGGTGCTCCCACTGTCGGCCAAACCTGGACCAAGCACAGCCGCTCGCTGGCTGGCTTCGCAGGACAGGATATTGTCATCGCTTTCCGTCACTTCAACATCACCAACATGTACTGGCTGATTATTGACGACCTCAGCATCACCGCTGGCAACCATGCCGGCATCGAGGAGGCGAACGACAGCCGCATCGCCCTCTACCCCAACCCCACCACCAGCATCCTCAACATTGCTGCCAATGGCGTGAAGGAAGTCAGCGTGCTTGACATCAACGGCCGCACCGTGATGACCGAACAGAACGTGAACAGCATCGACCTGTCCGAACTGGCCAACGGTGTTTACTTCGTGCGCGTTATCACCAACGACGGTGTCGCCACCGAGAAGATTGTTAAGAAATAACATTTTTCCACACTCTATCGAGAGCCCGCCCTGCGGGCTCTCTTTGTCTATACGAAAAGCCATCAGCCATGAACTACGCAACCACTATAGCAGAACAACTTAACCTTGGCCCCCGTCAGGTGGAGAAGACCATCGAACTGCTGGAACAGGGTGCCACCATCCCCTTCATCGCCCGTTATCGCAAAGAGGTGACCGGAAGCCTGAACGAGGTACAGATTACCGCCATCCGCGACCTGCTGGTCAAGCTGAAGGAGCTGGACAAACGCCGCGAGGCCATCCTTGCCTCCATCAACGAACAGGGCAAGCTCACCCCCGAGCTGGAGAAGCAGATTCTCGCCGCCGCCAATATGACCGAATTGGAGGACCTTTACCTCCCCTACAAACCCAAACGCCGCACCCGCGCCACTATGGCCATTGAGCGCGGCCTTGAGCCGCTGGCCAACGAGTTGCAGAAGCAGTATTCCTGCAACATCAGCCAGATGGCCGCCAAGTACGTCAATCCCGACAAGGGGGTAAACACCGCCGAGGAGGCCCTGGCCGGAGCAAGGGACATCATAGCCGAGCGTGTCAGCGAGAACGCACAGGCCAGGAACCGTATCCGCAACATCTTCCGCCGCAGTGCACAGCTCACTTCTAAGGTGGTGAAGAACAAAGAGGAGGAGGCCGACAAGTACGAGTCGTGGTTCGACTGGAAAGAGAATGCCCTCCGAGCGCCCTCGCACCGTATCCTTGCCCTCTTCCGCGGCGAGGAGGAGGGGATGCTGCGCGTACACGTGATGCCCGAGAGCGACGACAGCGCCCTCGAGGCCTTGGAGCGGCAGTTTGTCAGCGGCCGCTACGAGTCGTCGGAGCAGGTGCGCTTGGCTGTCCGCGACGGCTACAAACGCCTGCTGCAGCCCTCCATCGAGACCGAGTTCCACAACCTCCTTAAGGAAAAAGCCGACAAAGAGGCCATCCGCATCTTCGCCGACAATCTTCGCCAGTTGCTGCTGGCTTCGCCACTGGGACAGAAACGCATCCTGGCCATTGACCCCGGTTTCCGCACGGGATGCAAAACCGTGTGCCTCGATGCTCAGGGGCAGCTGCTTCACAACGAGACCATCTACCCTTTCACCTCCGTGCGCGAAGAGCGTGCCGCCATCGCCAAACTGGAGGCCCTGGTCGAAGCCTTCCATATCGAAGCCATCGCCATAGGCAACGGCACGGCAGGCCGCGAGACAGAGGAGGTGGTAAAGCGTTGCCACTTCAAAGGGAAGGTCATCGCCGTCATGGTAAGCGAGAACGGAGCCTCGGTCTACAGCGCCTCGGAGGTGGCACGCCGCGAATTCCCTGAGTACGACGTCACCGTGCGCGGCGCCGTCAGCATCGGACGCCGCCTCATGGACCCCCTCAGCGAGCTGGTGAAGATAGACCCCAAGAGCATCGGCGTGGGACAATACCAGCACGACGTGAACCAGTCGTTGCTGCAGGACAGTCTCAACGATGTGGTGGTGAGTTGCGTCAACAGCGTAGGCGTGGAGCTGAACACCGCCAGCCGCGAACTGCTCAGCTATGTCAGCGGCATAGGCCCCGCACTCGCCGACAAGATAGTGGACTACCGCAACCGCCAAGGGGCTTTCTCGTCGCGCCAAGAGTTGAAGAAAGTGGAGCGGTTGGGCGACAAAGCCTTCGAGCAATGCGCCGGATTCCTGCGTGTAAGGGAGAGCGACAATCCCCTCGACCGCAGCGCCGTTCACCCCGAACGCTATGCGCTGGTGCAGCAGATGGCCACCGATGCCGGTGCCACAGTAGACCAGCTGATGGGCGACAAAGACCTGCGCCAGAAGATAGACATCAACCGATATGTCACGGCCGACTGCGGCCTGCCCACCCTGCAGGACATCATGAAAGAGCTAGACAAGCCAGGCCTCGACCCGCGCGCACGTTTCGAAGTCTTTGAATTCGACAAGAACATCAGCCGCATCGAGGACGTGAAGGCAGGCATGGAGCTGCCGGGCATTGTCACCAACATCACGGCCTTCGGGGCCTTCGTCGACATCGGTGTGCACCAGGACGGCCTCGTGCATATCAGCCAGTTGGCCAACCGCCGTGTCAACGACCCGTCGGAGGTGGTGACCCTCCACCAGCATGTGCGCGTCAAGGTGTTGGACGTAGACCTTCGCCGACGCCGCATTTCCCTCACGATGAAGGGACTCTGAGCCCACCCATATCCAACGGGCACCAGTCTCTATGCAGAAACTGGTGCCCGTTTGGTTTCTTCTCCCAAAGGTATTAGCGATGGGTTACGCCTTGGGCTTCAAGATGACGAAGGGTATCAATATCTCCTCCATCGAGATGCCGCCGTGCTGGAACGTGTTCTTGTAATACTGCACGTACTGGTTGTAATTATTGGGGTAGGCAAAGAAGTCGTTGCTACGGCAGAAGATGTAAGGCGAGGTGATATGCCTGCGCGGGAGGAACACCTTGGCGGGGTCCTTCACCTCAAACACATCCTTGGGATTGTAGTCCAAGAGCCTGCCCTGCTTGTAACGCAGGTTGACGCTCACACTGGCATCGCCCTTCACCTTCACGGGGTTGTCAATCCTCACCGAACCATGGTCGGTGGTGATGACCACATTCACATCGCGCCCGACCAGCGCCTTGAACACCTCCATCAACGGCGAGTGTTCGAACCAGCTGAGGGTTACCGAGCGGTAAGCCTTCTCGTCTACAGCCAGTTCGCGCACAATATTCGAGTCGGTACGGGCATGCGACAGCATATCGACAAAGTTGTAGATAATCACATTCAGCTTGTTCTGCAAGAGGTTGGGGATGCTGTCCACCAGCTTACGGCCATACTGGGCGTTGAGCACCTTGTTGTAGCTATGCTTAATGTTGAGGCCGTGGCGTCGCAGGTTCTCGTCGAGGAGCTCGTTCTCATACTGGTTCTTGAATCCCTCCTGGTCTTCGTTCACCCAATACTGCGGATACTTGCGTTCTATCTCCGACGGCATCAGTCCGCCGAACATGGCATTGCGGGCAAACTGGGTGGTGGTGGGGATGATGCTGTAGTACATGCCGTCCTCCTCGGTGCGGAGATACTGCTCGATAGCACTTTGCAGATACTTCCACTGGTCGTAGCGGAAATTGTCGATGACAATCAGGAACGTCGGGCGGTTCTCCTTGAGCAGGGGGAACAGCTTGTCGCGCAACACAGTGGTTGAGAGCTGCGGCTTCTCGGTGGTGGTGGCGGTGTTGACCAGCCAGTCCACATAATTACTCTCGTAATACTTGCAGAACTGCTGGTTGGCCTCCTCTTTCTGCGACGAAAAGATCTGATGGATATTCTCGTCGTCGGTGCTGCTAAGCTCCAAATCCCAATACACCAACTTGCGATACAGCTGCATCCAACCTTCATGGTCCAGCCGGCCCGACAGCTCCATGCTTATCTCGCGGAACTGTTGCTGATATGTCAGCGTCGAGCGCTCGCTCTGCAGTCGGCGGGCCTCGGTATGTTTCTTGATGGCCAGCAGAATCTGGCTTGGATTCACGGGCTTGATAAGATAGTCGCTGATTTTGCTGCCCAAGGCCTCGTCCATGATGTGCTCCTCCTCGCTCTTGGTAATCATGATGACCGGCACCTGGGGGTATCGCGCCTTTATCTGCGTCAATGTCTCCAGTCCGCTCAAACCCGGCATCATCTCGTCCAGGAAGACGATGTCCACCTTGTTGTTGTGTTCGTCCAGCTCGTCCAAAGCCTCGGTGCCGCTCATCACGGGGATTACCTCATAGCCCTTCTCCTTCAGGAAAAGAATGTGCGGTTTCAACAGGTCGATTTCATCGTCGGCCCACAGTATTGTTATTTTATCCATGCCTTCATAACGCAATCCGGGCTGAAATATTGTGTCCTCGACGGCCAAAAGAAGCGACTGGGGCTCTCGGCGCGGTCTTCCTCGTAATACCCACCACTCCTTGGCGCGTCCCTCCGGGACACTGGGACGCAGCAAACACTGCGCTCCCTCCGGGCGCTTAGTGCGGGGTTATTGAGATGCAACCTCTTTGAGGTTGTGGGGAAAAAACAGCCCAACACTTTAGGTGAGCCAAACCTTTTCGACACAAAACATTCAAAACTTAAACCTTTTTCGTATCTTTGCAAAGCTTTACAGACATGCTACTAACCGACATATACACTAATTCTCAGATTGTTGAAAAAATCAACAGCCTTATTCATTCCAGCGAAGACCGCATCCACGTCCATGGTATGACGGGGTCGCTCTCGGCCATAGTGGCCGCCACCATCGCCCTGCTCAACCCCGACCGCGACCAGCTGATTATCGCAGGCAACAAGGAGGAAGCATACTACATGCTCAACGACATCGAGATGCTGCTTGAGGAGACCGATGCCGATTTCGACCAGAAACGGGCACTGCTCTTCCCCTCCTCCTACCGCAAACCCCGTCGCAAGAGCCCACAGTCCGGTGCCCCGGACCAGCCGCCCCAGGTCGACGACGACGGCGGCGACCTCCTCACCACCGACAACGCCAACATCCTTCAGCGCAGCGAGGTAGTCAAGCAGCTCAACAGCGGCCGCTCCATGACCATCGTCACTTATCCCGAGGCATTATACGAGAAGGTGGTCTCTTCGCGTACACTTACCCGCAACACCCTCCGCCTGACCAAAGGCACCGACACTGATATCGACTTCATTGTCGATATCATGCAGGAATACGAATTCGACCGCGTCGACTTTGTGGTGGAGCCCGGACAATACGCCGTGCGCGGCGGCATCGTCGACGTCTTCTCCTTTGCCAACGAACACCCTTACCGCATCGAATTCTTCGACACAACCATCGAGTCCCTCCGCACCTTCGACCCCGTCACGCAGCTCTCCATCAAGCAGTACGACCAAATCAGCATCCTGCCCAATATGGCCACCCGCCAGCCCGACACCGTCACCGTCGAGGAGAAGGTGCCGCTTGTCCATTATTTCGGCAGCAACGACCTTGTATGGGTGCAGGGGCTCATGTTCGTCACCGAAACCATCCAGACCCTCTTCGCCAATGCCGGACAGGACAGCCAGCACTACTGCTCCGGCAACGAGTTCCTCAAGTCGCTCCTCCGTTGCCGCATCATCGAGCAGGGCAACAGCAACTACTTCCCCAACGCCGCCGCCGTCGAGACCCTCTCGCAGCCCCAGCCTCCTTTCAACAAGCAGTTCAACCTCCTTATCGACACCCTCACCCAATACCGCGACCGCGGCTACCGCACCATCATCACCGTCGCCAACGAGCAGCAGCAGCGACGCCTTGAGAAAGTCTTTGCCGGCACCGACGCCACCAACGACCCCGTCTCCCTCGACAATGGCCGCAGCATCCACATCGACAACATCATCGACCATGTCGAGTTCCTCCAGTGCCAGCCCAACCACGGCTTTGTCGACGACACCGAGCACCTCCTCTGCTTCACCGACCACGAAATCTTCGAGCGCTACCACAAATACACCGTCCGCGACATGCGCTACACCCACCAGGCCCTCACCCTCAAGGAGCTCTTCGAGCTCAAGCCAGGCGACTATGTCACCCATATCGACTACGGCGTGGGCCGCTTCAGCGGACTGGAGAAAATCACCACCAATGGCCACACCCAGGAGGTCATCCGCCTCCTTTACAAAAACAACGACACCCTCTACATCAGCATCCACGGCCTCCACAAGATAAGCCGCTACGTGGGCAAGGAAGGCACTGCCCCCACCCTCAACCGCCTAGGCAGCAACGCCTGGCAAATCCTCAAACAGAAAACCAAGAAACAGGTCAAGGACATTGCCAAGGACCTCATTGCCCTCTATGCCAAACGCAAAGCCTCGCGCGGCTTTGCCTTCAGTGCCGACAACTACCTGCAGCAGCAACTCGAGGCCTCATTCTTCTACGAGGACACCCCCGACCAGCTCAAAGCCACACAGGATGTCAAGCACGACATGGAGGAGTCCGCCCCCATGGACCGCCTCGTCTGCGGCGACGTGGGCTTCGGCAAGACCGAGGTGGCCATCCGCGCCGCCTTCAAAGCCTGCTGCGACTCGAAGCAGGTGGCCGTCCTCGTGCCCAACACCATCCTCGCCTTCCAGCACTACAACACCTTCCGCGAACGCCTCCAAGGGCTCCCCGTCAACATCGACTACCTCAACCGCTTCCGCACCACCCGCGAGAAGAACGACATCTACCGCCGTGTGGAGGAGGGCAAAATCGACATCCTTATCGGCACCCACGCCATCACCAACAAAAACCTCAAGTTCCGCGACCTCGGCCTCCTCATCATCGACGAGGAGCAGAAATTCGGCGTCAGCGCCAAGGAGAAGCTCCGCCAGATGAAGGTCAACGTCGACTGCCTCACCCTCACGGCCACCCCCATCCCCCGCACCCTGCAGTTCTCCCTCATGGGTGCCCGCGACCTCAGCGTCATCCGCACCGCACCCCCCAACCGCCAGCCCATCCAGACCGAGATATGCCCCTTCGACGAAGAGACCATCCGCGACGCCATCCGCTACGAGATGTCGCGCGGCGGACAGACCTTCTTCGTCAGCAACCGCGTCGAGAACCTGCCCGAGATGGCCGGCCTTGTCAGCCGCCTGGTCCCCGACGCCCACGTAGCCATGGCCCACGGCCAGATGGACGGCAAGGAGGTGGAAGAGACCATGATGCGCTTCCTCGAAGGCGAAATCGACGTCCTCGTCTCCACAGCCATCATCGAGAACGGTCTCGACATCCCCAACGCCAACACCATGATCATCAACAACGCCCAGCACTTCGGTCTCAGCGACCTCCACCAGATGCGCGGCCGCGTGGGGCGCAGCAACAAGAAAGCCTTCTGCTACATGCTCATCCCCTCCTACAGCGTCCTCACCGACGAGGCCCAGAAGCGCCTCAAAGCCATCGAGGAGTTCAGCACCATCGGCAGCGGCCTCAACATCGCCATGCGCGACCTCGACATCCGCGGTGCCGGCAACATCCTCGGTGCCGAGCAGAGCGGCTTCATCAGCGACATCGGCTACGACATGTACCACAAAATCCTCAACGAGGCCATCGAAGAACTCAAAGAGACCGAATTCCGCGACCTCTTCCAGCAGGAGATCGAGGAACGCCACGAGTACGTCAAAGAGTGTGTCATCGAAACCGACCTCGAGGTGCTCCTGCCCGACAGCTATGTCACCAGCGTCAGCGAGCGCCTGCTGCTCTACAAGGAACTCAACGACCTCAGCACCGAGGAGGAACTCGACGCCTACCGCAGCCGCCTTATCGACCGCTTCGGTCCCATCCCCCCGGCCACCGAGGAGCTGGTCAAGACCATCACCCTACGCCGCATGGCCAAGGACTTCGGCATCGAGAAACTCGTCCTCAAACAGAAACGCATGGTCTGCCACTTCGTCGCCAACCAGCAGAACCCCTTCTACCGCTCCCCGAACTTCATGCAGATGATACGCTATGCCCAGGCCCACCCCGCCGACGTACACCTGCGCGAGACTCCCGAACGCCTCACCCTGGTGTGCGACAACACCGGCAGCATCGGCCAGGCCATCGCACGCCTGCTCGACCTCACCGGCTCCGCGCCCTCTGCCGCATGACAGCAGGCCGTGATAACTTTTTTTTCGTCACTCCTGTCACATTCCCCCCCATTTTGCAACTAATCTTACATGGGAGGGAATGTTTTATTCTCCAAAAAGAACCGACAACCGTCCCGTTAAGCATACAGAGATGACAACAAACACCATAATGTAAAGCGATGGCGAACGAGACCAAACGACAAGCCGACTTCATCGACATGCTCGAGCATTGCCGGGGCAGCGTGTTGAAGGTATGTCTGTACTACTCCAAACGCAACAACGAGAACTTCCAAGACCTCTACCAAGACATCCTCTGCGCACTGTGGGAAAACTGGCCAACCTTCCAGGGCATGAGCAAGGCCAACACCTGGGTCACAAGCATCGCCATCAAGGTCGGTGCCTTGAAATACCGCACCCACAAACGGATGCCCATCTTTGTCGAACTGAACGATGAGGTTTGCGGCGACATCGCCGACGAGACCGCTATCCCCTACCACGACATACTCTACGACCTCATCGAACGCCTCAGCAGCGAGGACGACCGACAGATGCTCTATCTCTACCTCGACGGGAAAAGCCACAGCGAAATCGCCAAGGCATTCGGACTCACCACCGTCAACGTGCGGCAGCGGATTCACCGTATCACAAAGAAACTGATAAAACTTAATGAACAAGACCTATGAACAAAAGAAAACACTGGCGTATCGCCAGAGATAATCATCCGTCCCGCTTCGGGACGCGTATCGCCGGAGATAATCATCCTTCCCGCTTCGGGACGCGTATCGCCGGAGATAATCATCCTTCCCGTTTCGGGACGCGTATCGCCGGAGATAATCATCCTTCCCGTTTCGGGACGCGTATCGCCGGAGATAATCAACCTTCACGTTTCGGGACGCGTATCACCGGAGACAATCATCCTTCCCACTTCGGTGACGACAGCATAACGGACAACGACACCAGCTTCGACCTCGCACAGGACGACGCTATACTGGAAGAGCTGCAAGCCCATTGGGACGAACTGAACCGACGCGTGGAGGCAATCATCGCCCGCCACAACGCCCAGCCCTACCGGGTCAAACCCGAGCTTCTCCAAGCCATCCGTCGCCACCGACTTCAGGTCGTCGCCCGCTGGTTGCTGGCCGCCTGCAGCCTCTTCGCCACGGTCTACTGGGCATTTGCCATGGCCGTATACACCACCTGTACGCCAGTCACTGCCGCTGCCCTCCTGCTCGAGGCCGTCTTCATCCTCGTCACCGCCTACGGCCTCCACACCGCTGTCAAGGCCCATCGATGGGAAGAGCCCGTGCTGCTCAACCACTACATCCCGCAGATGTCCACTATCATTCTCGCCATGCTGATGATGTTCCCCCTCCTGTCGTACGGGCAGCTGGGCGACGGACTGGTCATCACACAGTCTGCCGCCTCGCCCTTCGACCATACTTCACGGGCAGAAACAATACAATCAATAGACAATATACTCAATACGATATGAAACACTCCAAAACAGGATGGATAACCACACTCATCGCCGTGCTGGTCATTGCCTGCGGCGGGATTGCCGTCAAGCTATGGCCGCGAACCGTCCCCGTCGATGAATGCAGCCCAGTCTACAAAGAATACGTGGGAAAGCCCGGCATTGAAGTCTCCTTCGTCAAAGATTACCGCATCAACGACACCACCTTTGTCGATGTGACGATAATCCATGCCACTACCGACTCCGCCTGGACTGTTTTGTCAAGAAAGTTTGACATTTTCATTATACCTGCCGAATATAAAAAGTTATTTGAAAAGTACAATCCTGTTGACTTTAAACTTGTCTCAAAGAATAATCCCGAAGTCCCAAGAGATAAGGAAACCGATACATGTGATTTATTAGTCACGTATAGGAAAACAAAAAGCTTCTACATTTTCCATCTTGACAATATAAATCAATTCAACGCAATAGTTGACAACAAAGTTCATGAATTATCTCCTCAACAATAAATTTTGTACAAACAATTTTTACCCATGAAGAAAACGATTATCAACATTTCCATTCTTTGCACACTTACAATGACAGCTATCAGTTGTCAAAAGGAACCAATTACGGAACAATCAAACACCCCAATAGAAGTTTTTGGGGAGAGCACTATCAACTTGTGTTATACTGTCGATGGCATTCAACACTTTTACCCAATCCATAACAATGGGGAATGGGACACCTTCTGGGAATTGGTTATTGCCCTTGCTCATGATGGGCATAATGTTCAAATTATGAATGCACGCAGTATCTCTATTGATTTTTCTACTAAAGAAAAAGTTGTATTCACAACACATAATGAACAGGAAGCAACGGATTGGATGAAAGCCAGAATATTAGAAGGATATCAAGTATCCGTTATATTCAATGAAGAAACTGGCGAATACACATGTATTGCTGTTAAATAACTAAAAAATCAACACCTTTCAGACACAACAATCTGTCTGACAATAAAACAAACCACGCCATGAACAACAAAGTATAACGCCCCGCGCAACCGCCTCCGCAGGCACGCGGTTGTGCCGGGGCCTGACAAAAGAAAAGGTGCCGGGGCTCGGGGTGTGCATGTGCCA
>ONFR01000044.1 GCA_900317125.1 uncultured Bacteroidales bacterium
CCCTCTCGTCCGTGCCTCTGTCCTATGCCCAGACGGGTGTCTATTTCGAGTGTCTCAAAAATCCCACTTCTACCATCTACAATATTCCCTATCTGCTCTCTTTCCCCACCGGTACTGATGCTTCCCGTCTTTCCGACGCTGTGCGTCAGGTGGCCGAGTGCCATCCCGAGTTGGGCGTTCATTTCACCACCGAGGGCGACACCATTGTCCAGACCATCGAGGGGGCCCAGCCCGTCGAGGTGAAGCAGTCCTCCCTCTCCGACGACCAGCTCCAGCAATATAAAACCGATTTTGTCCGTCCCTTCAACCTTCAGAAAGACACTCTCTATCGCTTCGAGGTGGTAACCACCCCGTCGGGCGTCCATCTGCTTATGGATCTCCACCATCTGGTGTTCGATGGTGGCTCGGCCGACCTCTTCATCCGGCAGATTTGTGCCATCCTCGAAGGCGGCTCTGTCGAGAAGGAGAGCTATTCCTATCTCGATTTTGTGTCCGACCAACAGCAGGCCGAGCAGTCCGACTCGTTCCTCCAGTCGCAGCAGTTCTTTGCACAGAAGCTGCAAACCTGCGAGGGTGCCAGTGAAATACCTCCCGATCTCCCCGCCACCGATACTGTCGGCCATATAGGCGAGGCCGTTTGTCTGCCCGACTTCTCCCGTGCCGAGTCTTTCTGCCGTCAGCAGGGCATCACCCCGGCCCACCTTTTCCTCGCCGCCACCGCTTATGTCGTTTCGCGCTACACCAACAACCGCGAAGTCTATCTCTGCACCGTCAGCAGCGGCCGCTCCAACCTCCGCATTGCCGACACCGTGGGCATGTTTGTCAACACTCTCGCTCTCGGCATCGCTATCGACGATGTCTCGGTAGCCCAGTTCCTACAGTCCACCGGTCAGACCTTCACCGACACCCTTCGCCACGAGGATTATCCCTTCGCCCGCATCGCCACCGACTATTCCTTCCGTCCCGCCATTGCCTATGCCTATCAGGTGGGCGTGCTGTCGCAATACTCTGTCGGCGGTCAGCCCTTGCACCACGAATTGCTCGAGCTCAATGTGCCTAAGTTCAAAATCAATATCAAGATTGAGGACCGCGGTGTGGTGGTGCAATACGATGATGCTCTCTACACCCCGGCTATTGCCGCCAATCTGGCCGAGAGCATTGTTGCGGTGGCCGACCGCATGGTGTCCCAGCCCGACCTCCGCGTCCGCGCTCTCTCCATTGTCAGCCCCCGTCAGGCCGACGAGTTGGAACACATCCGCCAAACCGCTGTCGGCGAAGCCCCCTTCCGTTTCTTCCATCAGTGCATCGGTCACTTCGCCCAAAGCCAGCCCGACCACGAGGCTCTGGTTGCCGTCGATGCTTCGTTCACCTATCGCCAGATGGACGACATCACCACCCGCATGGCCGCTTCCCTGCAGGCCCGTGGCGTCCACCCGCGCGACCGTGTGGCGTTACTGCTGCCGCGCACCAGCCGTCTCATCCTCTCGCTGTTCAGCGTGCTCAAAACCGGCTCCGCCTATATCCCCTGCGACCCCGACTATCCTGCCGACCGCATCAAGCTCATCCTCGAGGATAGCGACGCCCGCTTCATCATCACCACTGCCGACCGCATGGACTCCCTCCCCGAGGGCAAGGCCATCAATGTGGAAGACCTCTTGCAGGACAACCAGCCCTATTCCGAACCCGACATCACCACTGACGACCTTGCCTATCTCATCTATACCTCTGGCTCCACCGGTCGTCCCAAAGGCGTGATGCTCCGCCATGCAGGCATTTGCAATTATCTCTACGGTCATCCCGGCAACGTCCTGGCCCACGCCATCCTCACCGATGCCGACCGCCTGCTCAGCGTCACCACCATCTCGTTCGATGCCGCACTTCAGGATATCGGCACCTCTTTCTTCAATGGCAAAACTCTCATCCTTGCCACCGAGGAACAGGCCAACAACCCCCTTGACCTTGCCCGCCTCATCGCCGACCAACACATCAACATGGTCTCCGGCACTCCCTCCCGTTGGCTCACATGGCTCACTAGCGACGAGTTCTGCAAGGCTCTCGCCAGTGTCAAGATTTGCCGCGCCGGCGGCGAAAAGTTCCCCGACCAGCTGCTCCAACAGCTCCGTCAGGTCACTTCCGCCCGCATTTTCAACTGCTACGGCCCCACCGAGAATACGGTGGCTTCGAACAATAAGGAGCTTACCACTTCCAACCTCATCACCGTGGGCAAACCCCAGCTCAATGTCAAGGAGTTCATCGTCGACTCTGATGGCAACGAACTACCCGTGGGCGTGGTTGGCGAGCTCTATATTGGAGGCCGCGGCGTAGCCCTCGGCTACAACAATCTCGACCAAATCAACCGTGAACGTTTCGTCGACTATCACGGCGAGCGTATCTATAAGTCGGGCGACTATGCCCGTTGGCTCCCCGACGGTGATGTTATCATCCTTGGCCGCACCGACCACCAAATCAAACTCCGTGGCCTCCGTATCGAACTTGGCGAGATCGAAAACGTCATGCTCAAGGTGGACGGTATGAAGAAGGTGGTCATCATGATTCGCAAACTGAACGGCAAAGAGCACCTCTGTGCCTACTATACCGCCGACCGCACCATCGCTCCCGACCAGCTCAAGGCCGAAATCTCGCGCAGTCTCACCCAGTACATGGTGCCCACCGCCTACCTCCAGCTGGCCGAAATGCCCACCACCCCCAACGGCAAAACCGACGTCAAGGCCCTGCCCGAACCCCAGTTGGCTGTGGCCGCTGCCTACGAGGCTCCGCGCAACGATGCCGAACGCACCTTCTGCGACATCTTTGCCTCTATCCTTCAGATGGACAAGGTGGGTGCTACCGACAACTTCTTTGAGCTCGGCGGCACCTCGCTCGTGGTCACCCGTGTCATCATCGAGGCCGACAAGGCCGGCATGCATGTGGCCTACGGCGATGTCTTTGCCAATCCCACTCCCCGCCAGTTGGCCGCTCTGGTCACCGGCTCTCCCGCCGAAGGCCCCGGTGCCGACGAGGTGGCGCACTACGACTATACAGCTATCAACAATCTGCTGCAGTTCAACACGCTCGATTCCTTCCGCAAAGGCGAACGCCTCAACCTGGGCGATGTGCTGCTCACCGGTGCCACCGGCTATCTGGGCATTCACATCCTGCGTCAGCTCATCGACTCCGATGCCGGGAATATCTACTGCCTCGTCCGCGGCAAGACCAAGGAAAAGGCCGAAAGCCGTCTCCGCACACTCCTCTTCTACTATTTCTCCAATGCCTACAAAGAGCTCTTCGGCTCGCGCATCCACATCGTTCTTGGCGATGTGACCGAGGATTTCGACCCCACCCTCAAGGTGGACACCGTGTTCAACTGCGCCGCCATAGTCAAACACTTCTCCGAAGGCACTGAAATCGAGGATGTCAACATCGGCGGTGCCCGCCGATGTGTGGACTTCTGCATCAAGACTGGCGCCAAGCTCGTTCACATCTCCACGGCCAGCACCCGCGGCCTATGGGCTGGCGAGGCCGGCTCTGATGTCTTTACCGAACAGCGCCTCTACATGGGCCAGTATCTCGGCAATAAGTACATCTTCTCCAAGTATATGGCCGAACGGCTCATCCTCGAGGCTGTGGCCTCGCATGGCCTCTGCGCCAAGATTATGCGTGTGGGCAACCTTGCCGCCCGCAGCACCGACGGCGAGTTCCAGGCCAACTTCTCCACCAACTCGTTCATGGGCCGCATCAAGGTGTACAACATGCTGGGCTGCTGCCCCTACGGCATGCGCAGCAAACGCGTGGAGTTCTCGCCCATCAACGAGGTGAGCCACGCCATTGTCCTCCTCGCCACCACGCCCAAGCCCTGCTGTGTGTTCCATCCCTTCAACATCCACACCCAGTTCCTCGGTGATGTCCTGGCTGGACTCTCCACCGTGGGCGACGGTATCCGTTTTGTGGAGCAGGAGGAATTCGACTCGGCTATGGACCTCGCCAAAAACGACCCCCAGAAGGCTCGCCAGATGGCCTCGCTGCTGGCCTATCAGGATATGGCCCACGGCATGAAAACCACCGACGTGGCCCGCGACAACGAATACACCACCCAGGTGCTTTACCGGCTCGGCTTTGCCTGGTCGCCCACCTCGTGGGATTATGTGGAACGTATGCTTACCGCCCTGGGCGGCTTTGGCTTCTTCGAATAGTAGGCTATGGAATCCAAGAGTATTACCAAACAGTTCCATAGCTACCTCTGGGCCTTCATCCTTGTGGCCCTCTCGGCCTGTATGGGCAATGTTGTCGACGGCATCATTGTCGGCAATCTCATCAGCGAGGACGGTGTCAGTGCCATCAACCTCTCCAAGCCCATCAACCAGTTCATCTTCACCCTCCACCTGCTCATCAATGCAGGTGCCGGCATGCTCGTGGCCTTTGCCCTGGGCCGCAACAACCTGGCCGAAGCCCGCCGCTATTTTACCCGTGCCCTCAGCCTCAGTGCCTGTTTGGGACTACTGCTCACCATTTTCGGCGGACTGCTGTTCCCCGATGCCACTGCCCGCATGCTGTGCAGCAACGACCACATCCTGCCCTTGGCCAGCGACTACATGCGTGTGCTCCTCATCGGCAGCCCGGTCTACATCCTCATGTTCGGGCTCTCCACTATGGTGGGCGTTGACGGCAAACCCAAACTGGTGTCCCTGGCGGTGATTGTCGACAATGTGCTCAATCTCTTCCTCGACATCGTGTTTATCAAGTGGTTCGACTGGGGCATCGCCGGCTCCTCGTCGGCCACTGTAGTGGGGCATGTGGTAGGCATAGCCATCCTGCTGACCCACTGGTGGAAACCTGAAAACCGGCGGCTCCGGTTCGACTTCTCCCTGCCCGACTCGGTCCCTGCCCGCGCCCTCTATGGCAAAATCATCTCGCAGGGCGCCCCGCTGGCCATTGCCTCTATCTGTCTCACCCTCTTGCTGTTTTCGGCCAATTCCATTGTGCTTTCCACCCTGGGACGCACAGGCATCTTCGCTTTCGCCGTCTGCATGAACCTTTTGCAGATTTACAACCTCTTCCTCTCCGGCACCTGCCAAACCCTTCAGTCGCTCGGAGCGGTGCAGGCGGGCAAAGGCGATGAGCAGGGATTGCGTATGGTGCTGCGTCATGCTTTCCGCTTCATCACTGTGGCCATGATTGTCACCTGTGTCTATGTGCTCGTGTGGCCGCAATCCATCGTTTACCTTTTCGGTGCCGACGAGGCCGCATTTGTGACCGAAGGCGCACGTGCGCTGCGCATCTTCTCGGTCAGTTTCATCCCCTTCTGCTACATCTATGTCATGATGATAGTGTACAAGCTCTATGGCCACCACCGCATGGCACTTTTCATCTCGTTTGCCCTCTCGCTCACCGTGATACCGGTACTCTGGATTATGTCGTGCACCTCGCCTCAGTTGCTGTGGTACAGCTATCTCATTGCTTACGCCATCGTGGTGCTCGCCATCGTCCTTATCCACAAGCTCTCCCATGTGGAGTTGAAACTGAAAGCTCCCGCCGACACCCAAAGCTGATTCGCCCTACCCCGCTGTAGGTTCGCTGAAGGTTCGCCCGGCCATTATTCCGCCTCCGCTTTCACTCCACCCCTTACTCATGACATAACGACCCGTTTTTAACCTCCAAGGTTAAGAACGGCTTATGAAGGGGTGGATAAGAGCTTAAGAGTTAGCGAAGCTTGGGCGGGAGTGGAGAGGGGGCGGCGTGGGCAGTGGATTGAAGTGGATTGTATGGCGGTAAATTGTTGTGTTAGAATGATTTGACCTTGTTTATTAGGCAGCGGAGGGCTGGATTGTAGTTTTCGGGGTGCATCAGGGCGAGGGTTTCGAGGAATTCGCGTTGCAGTTCGGGATAGTGGCTGCACATGGAGTGGGCCAGTTTCATGCAGAGGGTTTGGACGCCGGTGGGTTCGTCGAGGCTGAGCATGTGGTGGAGGCAGAAGTCGAGGAAGTCGGTGCGGATGTCGTCGGGGGCTATGCCTTGGCGGTTGATGAGGTTGAGCACCAGGCGGCGGAGGGAGGTGGTGGGGGTGGTGATGGCGAGGTTGATGAGCTGCGGTTGAGGAAGGGTGGCAATTTCGGCGGTGGGTTTGTGGGTGAGAGCCCAGGCGGCATTGCCGGCCACGCGCGGGTCGTCGTGGAACAGGAGGTCGAACAACTGGGAGGCGGGGATGTTGGTGGCCACACGGCGTGCGTCGGCTACACCCAACGAGCTGCCGAGGTAGCGGGTGAGTGTGGGATGGGTATTGTCGTTGTTGGGTTGCATAATGTGGGTTTTGTGTTTTGTGGTATTGTTTCGGGGTGGTGGAGGAGGTGAGGGGAGTGGGTTTTGAGATTGCAAAGATACGAATTATTTCGTAAACGGAAGGATGAATTGTTCGGGAATTGTATTACGGTGGTTGAACAATCTGGTTATTACATCAATGCGTACGCTATGGCATTTCCGGACTTGAGGCTCAAAATGAAATACATGTATCCACGCCAAGTGGGTGGTGGAGATGGATGGAATTCCGGCCAAATATCAGCCAAAAATGTTAAAAATGTATCAATCGTTTGCATTTTTCGCAAATGGTGTTTATATTTGCAATACGAAAGAGTTTTGTTTTTAAAGCTTTAATCGTTTGATATTTGTACAATTAGACCATTGCTTATAGATATAAAGGTATTGAAAGTTATGAAAAAAACGTTATTATTTCTGATGGTTTGTGTGCTGTGCAATGCTCTGATGGGGCAAAGCAGATTGGTGATGAACCCCATGAACGGCTATGGCTATATGTTTGAATGACAAGTAAAGTATGAAAATAATAAAAAGTAAAGACATGAAAAAGATATTTGTTATTTGTTTGTTTCTTGTCATGGTGTGTGCAGTGCAGGCACAGCGGCCCGTGGGAGACACCTTGACAATGCCGGAACAAGATTATTATAGCAGTAGTGAGTTCCATCAGTGCTGGCCTATAGGGGAAAGGGGTGCATGGCATTCATATCCACTTGATACTTATACTCAGTCGATACCAATTGTTTATTATATGCGTAATTCGCATCTGCGTGACGGAAACTATATAGGCGGGATGCAGATGTTCACCGAGCGTCCCCTGAAGATAGTGGGCATAGCGGTATGCGCCTATATGCAACGCCCAATGGACACCACGGTTAGGTTTTTCTTTGATGGTTTTTATGGTTTATCGGGTGAGAGGGTAGACCATGAGTTCTATTCTGACCGTTACTTTCTTAACACACGGGACACCACCTTAAAGAACAGGATAACGGATTCGGCCATTCTGTACAAGGTAACAGCATCCGGTCCCCAGAAGTTGGCGTCAGCCCCGTGGCGAATAGAACACCCCCACAGGTTTATCCATCTGCCACCGGTAACTCACAGGCTAATTAGAGCATATATTCCTGAGAACTATTCGATGCCATGGACTTTGGTAAGTAATTACGATCAAGACCCTGTATTGCCGCTGTATGAGGTGATGTTCGACAGCGCGGTGGTAGTGGAGGATTCGTTTGTTGTGGCGAGCACCGCACTGAACAACGAGATGAGCGCGGGACTTGAATCAGCACCCTGTTGCCCTGAGGCTTCGGAAACAATGTGGCTGTGGGACCACAACCCCACAAGGTTCTACAACATCGTATCGCCCCTCTATCAAGACACTGTACGC
>ONFR01000018.1 GCA_900317125.1 uncultured Bacteroidales bacterium
AAAACGCATTTTTTTTATTCATAACCTTTGAACGCCGCAACGCTCTGATTGTTATATGTACTACAGCAATTTCAGCCTACTTTTTGTCCATTAACCCTTTTATTCCCCTTTTTATGTGTGGGGTATATCGACGTAATGGACAAAATTAATGGTCGAACCAACGCAGAAGCGTGATTTTATCGTTACTTTGACAAAGTCAAAGGTCATGAACAAAAAAAATGCTTTTACTGTGGGAGCGACAAAGTCCAGAAATATGGACATGTGAATGGTGTGCAAAGATACCGTTGCTGGTGTTGTGGGAAACAATTTCTTGGTGGCAAGCTCATAGATACAGCTACAATATGGCGAGAATATTCAGAGTTAAAACAGACATATGGGCAGTTGGCTGAGAAATACGGCTGCTTGCCACGCACAATCAAACGAAAACTCGACGCATATATACCGCCCAAAGGCATGTCATCACCAGGGCGGGCTGTGGTGGTGATGGACAGCACATACTGGGAACGCAAGCATGGAGTGATGCTTTTCAAGGATGCCCTTACTGGACGGGATTTGCTTTGGTATTTCGTGAAGTCCGAGACCAACGCCCTATATGCCCAAGGCATAGCCGAATTGGAGGGTATGGGGTATGTGATACCGGCGGTGGTGTTTGATGGTCGGAAAGGTCTTCCGGCGATGTTCCCCGACAAGAAAGTGCAACTGTGCCAGTTCCATCAGCAGAAGACCGTGCGCAAGTATCTCACAAAGCATCCGAAGACGGAGGCCGCCATTGAACTGAAAGCGATTGTGGATATGCTCACCAATACCGACAAGGAGTCCTTCGTGGGGATGTTTGACGAATGGTGTGAGAAATGGGACGGCTACCTTAAGGAGAGGACAACCGATACCGAAACAGGCAAAAGTCATTTCACCCACAATAGGTTGCGCAGCGCATACCTTAGCATCAAGCGGAACCTGCCGCTGCTGTTCACCTGGTACGACTACATCGAAATGGGGATCCCCAACACGACCAACCTCATCGACGGGCACTTCTCCCATCTCAAGCGGATGCTCCGCAATCACAACGGAATGACACGGGAACGTCGCGAGAAGCTCGTCATTGGTTTTTTTGAGGCATCAAGAGGCAAATCCCAATAACAAAAGGCCACCCCATAGGGCAGCCTTGTCATTGGTGTTTTGCTCGTCGACTATTCCTTGAGGAGTTGCTCCCCAGCAGAGCTCCTCTCCGCTTCATCGACGGTGCAAAATTAAGAACTATTTTCCATATGGCAAAATTCCGGATGAAATTCGACCATTAATTTTGTCCATTAGAGAGCATGTCCGCTAAAAAACCATTAATTTTGTCCATTACACCGAAAATTTCAAATCATACAATTGAATCAAGCAAAAGAAACCCCGGGAAGAAGTAATTCTACCAGCATCTTTAATCAGTATAAGAAATGTTAAGGTATTGAATATTATTTCTACAGTATCAGACCAGATTAACACAAGTTTTTTTGCATAGGGCAAAAAGCAACCTCTTAAACGCTTTTAGCAAAGTTTCTTTGCTTGACGTTTAACTACAAAAGTATTTCCAATGTTACCGATACGGAGATTACGGATGACCTGCGATTTTGCGTAAAGTGAAAACAAAACGTACTCCACCATCCGCATTCTGAAATGCTGCAATCATTCCACCGTGGAGTTGAACGGCATTTTTCACAATAGCGAGGCCAAGCCCCGTACCTCCGAGTTTCCTGCTTCGCCCTTTATCGACGCGGTAGAATCGCTCAAAAATACGCGACAGATGTTCCGAAGCAATCCCTACGCCATTGTCGGAGAATGTGAACTGCCAACGGGTGTCTGCATCGGAATGCGTAAGGGTTATTGTGGTTCCATCGCCCGCATAGGAAATGGCATTGTCGGTGAGGTTGCGGAAGATGCTGTGGATAAGCGATGCGTCACCGTATGCCATGAGCGGAGAGGGCAATTTGTTGTCGAAATGCATGCGATGTTCTTTCAGATGCAAGGCAGAGTCGTTGACTATCTGCCCGACAATCTGTGAAATATCGACCTCTTCAAACTTGTAGGCCACCGACGCTTCGTCAATTTTGTTCAGGGTGGAAATGTCCTGTAAGACGGATGTCAGCCGCTGGGCTTGACTGAAGCATTGCACAAGAAATTGTTGCCGCATTTCATCGGAGATGTCGGGGTGCGTCAAAATCGTTTCCAGGTAACCTTGTATGCTTGCCACGGGCGTTTTCAATTCATGGGCGGCATTCTGCGTCAGTTCACGTTTCAGCTGATTCTGCTCTTCTTTCGTGGTCTGCAGTTTCTTGTATATCTTGACGATTCGTTCTGCTATTTCGCCAAGTTCATCGTTTGAAAACTCGGCCAACTCTTCAATTTCAAGACTTTCTCCCAAGGCGATTCGTTTTGCGAATGTCCGCAGTTTGTCAATACTGTTCCCTAATTTTTTGGTAAAGTGTGACAATATAAACGTCAGGACAATGAAAACTGCCAAAGCGAGCCAAATGTATTTCTTTTCCACCCGCAATGAATCTTTCAGGTCATGGTTATAGGGCAATGCGGAGCGGATAAAGATTCCAAGTTGAGGTATATAGGTGGCGGAATAAAAGTACTCTTCTCCCATTGTGGTGCTGGTTCTTTCTATGTCCGACCCTTGCCCTTTATCTAAAGCCTCGCGTATTTCTTTTCGGCGAAGATGATTGTCCAATGTGCTGTAGTCCTGTATCCGATTGTCGTATAGCACCCGTCCGAGACTGTCAATGATTGTTACGCGCAAATTCTGTATTTCATGCCGATGGATATAACTTTCGACAATGCTGTCACTGATGCCGCCACTGCTGTATAGCGACTCACTCATACGCAGGTTGTAGTCTTGCAGCCGGATGTTCAGGCACTCTATCTTGAACTCTTTCTCCCGATAGTGCTGAAAAGCCATAAAGGAGAAAGCGAACAGACCGAATATCACCGTTATGCTGACCGACAGCTTCTTCCCGATAGACATATCGCCTCAGTCCTTGAAATAATAACCGTAGCCCATCTTTGTCCCGATACACGAAGAATAGGGCTCAATCTTTTTCCGTATCCTCAGGATGTTCACGTCGACCGTCCGGTCCATCACCGTGGCATCGTTGGGCCAGATGCGGTCAATCAACTCTTGCCGGGAGAGCACACGTCCACGAACCGACAGCAGCAGGGCCAGCAGTTCGAACTCGGTCCTTGTGAATGGGACTTCCACTCCGTCGACGTGTACCTTCTTTTGGCTGGTGTTTAGCACAATGCCCTCATATTGCAGGGTGTCCTTCGCCGGTTTTTCTTTGCGGTCCGACCTGGTTAAAACAACCTTGACCCTAGCCAACAGTTCCAGTATCCTGAACGGTTTTGAGATATAATCGTCGGCACCAAGTCCGAAACCGTGCAAGATGTCTTGCTCCGAATCTTTTGCCGTCAGGAAGATAATAGGGATGTCTGATGTTTTCTCGTTGTTTTTCAACGCACTTGCCAGTTCGAAGCCCGACATTCCGTCCATCATCACATCGAGTAGCAAGAGGTTGAAATCGGGAATGTTGTTTTGCAGGGCTTCTTCTGCGGATGTTGCCACCGCAACGGAATAGCCTTCTTTCTCTAAATTATATTGCAGTATCTGACAGATGTCGATTTCGTCGTCAACAACAAGAATGTTGTATGTGCGGTTTTTTATCATGCTGTAAATTATTAGAAATAAAACGGAATGAACTGTTTTTATTGTGTTGTGTTTGGTTAAAAATGCTTATTCTCTGCGAGCATCTTGCGTGCGGCTTTCAGTTGGTGGCGCATGATGTTGAGGAGTTCCTGGCTCTCCTGAAGGATGTTCAGGTAGATGAGCGATGTCTTGTAGTCGGCTGTGCCTGTCCGCCTCTGCATACGGTCGATGTGTGTCTTGCGCAGGGCCGAGAGCTCTTTTTTGCAGAGTTCGGCCTCCTCGAGCACTCTTTTTTCGTGGTCAAAACAGCAAGTGGTGAGCATCTCGCAAGTCTCGTCCATCAGATTGCCGATGCGGTTGCGGATGGGGCGGAACTCTTCCATAAAGGCCGCAGGTACGGGGTTGAAGTTGTTGTCGATATGCTCCTTTATCGGCTCGAGCAGCCGCTTCAGGCAGTAGATGAACTGCTGGTTGCTGTTGGCGCCAAGATGGAACCAGGTGTTGTGTTCCAGCGCGATGTCCTCGGGAATGCGGTGCAAGGCGACAAACTCGCGGTGGCGCACCTTTTTCAGCTCTTCCTGTTTGTCTTTCAGCAGCAGTTGCGTGGCGCGCAACCCTTTAAGGTTCTCCGTCGTCAGACCGTCGAGGATGCGGTTGTATTGTTCGGAGGTGAAACGGCAGGTGTCGCTCTGCGTGTGGCTGATATGTTTTTTTAGCAGGTCCCACACAATCTCTGCGTCGTGGCTGTGCATAATGGAAGCGAGAAGCGCGTCCTTGTCCTCCAGTTTTTTCTTGCGGTAGGTGATGTTGCCCTTCACCACGATGAATGCCGCCAAAATCATCAAGGCAAACATAGCGATGAAGCCACCAAAATAGAACAGCAGGCAGACCAGGGCGCACGAGACAAAGGCAATGCCGGCCGTGAGGAACCAACCGCCGATGACGCTGAGGACTCCCGTGACGCGGAACACAGCGCTGTCGCGTCCCCAAGCGCCGTCGGCAAGACTTGTTCCCATAGCCACCATAAAGGTTACGTAGGTGGTGGAGAGCGGCAGTTTGTAGTTGGTGCCGATGACTATCAATACCGATGCCAGCACCAGGTTGACCGATGCCCGCACCATATCGAACGATGCGCCGCCCGGCATTTCGGCATTCTCGGTGTCGAAACGCTGCCGTATGGCCCGGCGAAGCCAACGTGGAGTGATGCTCGAAACGGCTGTCTTGGCCGCTTGCGCCGAACGCACTATGGTACGCGCTGCCTGGCTGGAGCCGAACATCTCGTCGCTCTCGTCCTGTCGGCCCAGGCCCACCTCGGTCTTCACCACATTCTGGGCCTTCTTCGATGTGGCCAGCGCCACAATCATTATCACCCCGGCGATGGCCAGATAGCCAAAGGGCGATTTCTCGGATTCCATCAGGGCGTTCATCATAAATGTGTCGGGGTCGGTGGCTCCGTGCTGCATCCAGTCTTGGAATGAGGACAAACCGGCGAGAGGCACACCGACAAAGTTCACCAGGTCGTTGCTTGCAAAAGCCATCGCCAAAGCAAAAGTCCCGAAAAGAACGACAATGCGGAAGATGTTCACCCTCACGATGACAAGAAAAAGCGAAATGAATGTCGTCACACAAAATATGCAGAACAAAAGCATCCCCGTGTTTTGGGCAATCCACGCCTTGGTTTCGTCTCCGATAAGGGGAGTGCCGGCAAGTCCCTTGATGAAAATGAAATAAATGAGTATGGTGAAGGCGATGCCTCCAAAGAAAGCCTCGGCGTAAGGATGCCGATGGGGGCGGAAGGTGAAGATGAGACGGGAAATCCACTGAACCACGGCACCCGTAACAAAGGCAAGGGCGACGCTAACGAAAATGGCGATTATGACGGACAACGCCTTGCTGGAATTGAGAAGATCGGACATTTCCAGACTGCCGTCGGTTGACATCTTAAGGAGTGCCAAAACGAATGTGCCGCCCAAAAGCTCGAACACCAACGACACGGTGGTGGATGTAGGCATTCCACGTGAGTTGAACACATCAAGGACAATCACATCCGTTACCATTACGGCTAGGAAGAGCATCATCACCTCGTTGAAAGAGTAGTAGGCCGGTTGCATGATGCCGTGCCGCGCCACATCCATCATTCCCGCCGACAGCAGGGCTCCAGCAATGATTCCCACCGAGGCAACGATGAGAACGGTGCGGAACCGCGCCACCTTGGCCCCGATGGCCGAATTCATAAAATTGACGGCGTCGTTGCTGACCCCGACAAACAAATCCACCACTGCCAGCACCAGCAGAAATACAATAATAATCAGATAACAAGTTGTTTCCATTTTCCTTAATGTTTTTTTTTCAACCGCAAAAATAGATGGCCAATATTACAAAGCCGTTAAGATGAAATGAAAAGATTGTTACAAGACGGATTTTCATAAAAATGACATATCATTGTAATACCGACAATCTATTTTTGCAGCATAATTATAAGATATGGTATTATGAATAAAATGATGATTTTATTAACGTTAGCAACAACCATAAGCGGTGTCGCACAAGAAAAAAATGCCGAAAAGGACGAGCCGAAAGGCAGAATGATTATGGAAGTGTTCGGAAACTTCCACACGGGCTTCGGCTTGGAAAGCGTAGACAGGGGTTTTGAGTTGGAGCGGTGCTATCTGGGTTATGAGTACAAAATCAGCAACGGTCTGTCATTTAAGGGTGTGCTGGATGTCGGCAAATCGGCGGATGTGGATGATTACCATCATATCGCCTACCTGAAAAACGCAATGGTCTCGTGGAAGACGGGCAGCCTGACGCTGAGCGGTGGCCTTATCTCGACCACACAGTTCCATTTTCAAGAGAAGTTTTGGGGCTGCCGCTACATCAGGAAGTCATTTCAGGATGAATACAAGTTTGGCAGCAGTGCCGATTTGGGAATTTCGGTCACCTATAGACTTGCCGACTGGCTCTGCGCCGACGCAATTATTGTAAACGGTGAAGGATATAAGAAGATTCAAAAGAACAATGGTTTGAACTACGGTTTAGGCGTGACGTTCACTCCGGTCAAAGGTTTTCATATTCGCTTGTATGGAGGATTGAACGAAAGCGGAGAATCAGGGAAAAAGAACACTGCCAACATCGCCGCCTTTGTGGGCTACCGCCACGAAAAGTTTGCCGTCGGTGCCGAATACAACTATATGACAAACACATCTGGCGTGACAGATGCCGACCAAAGCGGATACTCCGTGTTTGCTACGGTAAACCTATCCAAAGGCATATCCTTATTTGGGCGATTCGATGACTTCTATTCCCAAAACGGTTGGAATAGTGCGGAAGATGAACCAGTAGTAATATTTGGTGCTCAATTCATAATTGGTAAATGTGTGAAGCTCGCTCCCAATTTCAGAGTGTCTATACCGAAAGCCAATGGAACGGAAATTGAGTACACCACCTATTTGAATTGCCAATTCGGCTTTTAGTTAGGGATGAAGATTCTTGACAACCATAAATGACCGTCCACATGACGAAGCGAGAGGTTGATGCCTCGGGCACCGGACAACGGTTTTGGGGCTGCAATGATATTCGCTCATCAAGCTCGCGGGGCACACCAGCAGCATACAAAACAAAAGGATGGAGATTGGTTGTCGTGGCTTTTTTATTCTCCGCTGCGCTATCGAAACGGCCACTGGCAGTTTCTTCACATATATGACGATGGGTTTAATGGGCGGAATAGGCTGAATGGCGGGATGGGGCGGATGGGGATGGCGGCGGCAAGAATGCCGCCGGGATGCACGAAAAACGGAATGGGGAAGTCTTGATGGTCTTTTACGGTTATGTATTTGATTTTCAGTGTATTTTGTGTAAAACGGGTAAAATGCTGGCTCTGTGACGGTTATGTCGGTTTCAAAGAAGGCACATAGAACCCACATAGAAGGGGCGTAGAAGGGAGGGGCATTGGAATTGAAAATTGAAAGTTGAAAATTTTTCGCTTGATTAAATTTGATTCAGCGGTGCTCAAGGCCTGCAAAATGACTATTAGACCAATAATTATTCAACCCAAATCGGTCATTAGCCGACTTATCAATCGGGATAACCACACTCAGCTGACGGCTTGCACGACCCACTTGGGCCGTTCAATCTTGGCTCGATGTTGCCTGCTTCTCGGCTTGTTTCCCGTTATCATATCGAGTAACGAAGCTATAACGATACTATAACAATGCAGGATTGAACGGCCCCTCTCCGTAGCGAGGGGGGATCGTTGCCGCTCCATAGCGCAGGACGGGTAGGCTGAACAAGGTACGGGGCAGGGCTAATCCCCATGCGTTGCACGATTCGACAATTACTACGGAGTTTCCGGTTTCCTAATGACCGATTTGGGTGAAAAAAGGGATTGAACTTGGAAAAATAGCGGTGACTCGGCAGAATTAATTTGAAAAAAAGGCAGTGACATAAACGAGTGATAATAAATGTAATGAAGAAAATATTAAAAAAAATAGTGTTGGAATGAAAAAAAGGTTGTATCTTTGCACCGACAGTTTCCACCACGCTTCCCACATGAACAGCGAACCAGGGTGGAACTTTTGTTTTTGGAATATGATACGCCATATACAAGACCAACTTTTAAGGATACTTACTCCCCAATATTGCCGTTCCATAGTTGACAATACAAAAGATTTCATGCAATGGATAAAGAACAAGCTCTCAATTTAGTGCGCCGCTACAAGCAGGTGATTATGCCTCGTTTTGGTGAAGACACGAAAGTTTATCTGTTCGGGTCATACAGCAAAGGATATGCACGTCCCGAAAGTGACATTGATGTGGCTGTGATTGTTCCGTCCATAGGAGACAACTGGCTTGAATGGTCGAAGAGCCTGTGGCATGATACCCGCAGCGTCAGCACTTTGATAGAGCCTGTTCTGCTAGAAGAGTGCCATCCGTCGCCGTTATATGATGATGTGATGCGGACGGGTATTGCTGTATAATATTAGCAGACGCTGAAAACCAACGAGGGCGAGGCTGGATAGTCTCGCCCTCGTGTTTTTAACAATTGGCCAAGAAGGCCGGGATGATCGTCGTCAGGAAAAAACAGGGGGCACCCGCTGGGTGCCCCCTCTTCGGAGTGGTGTGGCGGAGCCGTTGTCATGGCAGACACAAGCGGCTGCCGCCACGGTATTGCTACGGGTGGTTAGCGGACCACGAGTTTGCGCACGATGTTGATGTTGTCGCCCACGATGCGGACAAAGTAGGCACCCTGGGCAAGTCCCTCCACAGTCATCTGTTTGGTGCAGTCGGCCGAGCAGGAGAGCTCGTCGGAGGCTACAGTGCGTCCGTTCATGTCAACCACTGCTATGCGCACCAGCCCGTTGGCGCCGCTGACGCTGATGGTGGTCTCCGTGCTAGCGGGGTTGGGGTAGATGGTGCAGGACACATCGCCTTCAACATCGGATATGCCTACATAAGGCAGGGTAGTGAACGAGACTCTGGACCATGAGCTGAAGACATCGTCGGAGCAGACCGAACGCACGTAGGCATCATATCCTGTCTCATCTTGGAGACCGACGATGGAGAGTGTGGGTTCTGTTACTGTGACGGTCGTGCCGGCACCTACGTCAAAACCGTTGAGGCCATACTCCACTTCCCAACGGGTGGCATCGCCCTGGGGTGTCCATGCAATGATGGCGGAGCAGTCGGTGATAACACTGACGGACACATTGGCTACAGGCTGGCAGGAAGAGGTGCTGAAGGGCACGGCTTCGCACCAGTCGCTATAGGTGGTGGCGGAGCAAGCCGAACGCACACGGACATTGTAATCCATCTCGGAGTAGAGCCCACTGATGGTGACATTGGAACTATACACAGTGTCGAAGATATTGACGACAGAGTTGTAGACATTGACTACATAGGCCAACGCATGGTTGGTGACGTCGGGTGTCCAGGTGACGGTGACGCTCTCGAAATCGACATCCGAAATGGAGAGATTCTCCGGCACGAAGCAGACAAGGGTATCGGTGATGCAGTTGGAGGTAGTCCAGAAGGAGATGGAGGTGTCGCTGCAGATACTGCGGATGCGGTAGGTGTACTGCGTGGTGGGTTCAAGGCCAGTGAAGGTGTAGGTATGGCTGCTGATGCGTGTGGGAGCAGGCCAGCTGGTGGCATCGGCGGGCTTGATGGCCACGTCGAAGTTGGCAGCCGGGCTGGTCCAGGTGACAGCAACGGAGGTGGCCCCTACATTGGCATTGGCGACAGTGGGACGGGTGCAGGTCTCGGAGCCATACACAACGATGCTGTCGAGCAGGATGCCAAGACCGAAGCCGGAGTGGGCCATGAAGGCCACCTGATAGGTGGAGGAGGTGTTGGGCAGCATGACGGTGTCGGCCTGCCAGTGGTCGATATTCGAGTTCCACGAAGCGAGGTAGTGCCATGCGGAGTCGGGGGCGGTTCGGTAGAGCACTGCGAGGGTGTCCTGGTCGGAGCCCCAAGCGGGCTGGGCATGGTAGAACGTCATCATGACGGCGTCCTCACTCTGAATGTCGAGCATGGGCGTGATGAGGTAGGTGGTGTAGGAGTTATAGCTGTTGCAGGTGAAGCGTGCATTGTACCTGCCGGTAGCAGCACCCGAAATACCGCCGTAGGCGTTGCCGCCCCAGCCGGTGGTCCAGGCCACAGTGCCGCGCATGTAGTACTGATCCCAGCACGAGATGCCGTTTTCGAAGTCCTCAACCCATGGGAACTCGGTGATGATGCTGTCGCAGCCGGTGAGGCAGGTGGTCGAGGCCATAAAGCCGGTATCGTCAGCACCGCAGATGGGACGGACATAGATGTCGTATGAGGTGGCGGGGGCAAGGCTGTTGAGGGTGACCGCGCTGGTGGTGACCGTGGTGGTGGTGCCAGTGCCGCGCGAGAATCCTGTCACACCATATTCAACAATCCACGAGCTGGCAGCACCGGCCGACCAGCTGACGTCGATGGAATGAGAACTGGTAGCGGTAGCGGTGAGGTCCTCGGGAGCGGGGCATGTGAGGAGGTCGAAGAAGATGTTGTCGATGGCTGCAGCGGGAGCCGTGCCAAAATGGTTGTCGTTAATCCAGACAATGGTGAGGTAGTAGTTGCCGGCAGGTATCTGGACCGAATTATCCTCGTGCTGCCAGGTGTTGTGCAGGTTCTTCTTGCCACCGTCGAGGGCAATCCAGCCAATGGGCAGGGTGTTGCTGTAGCGGTTGATGGCGGTGAAGGAGTTGGTGAAGTCGTATTCCTCGGGGACGAGAGCCAGACGCATCAGGTCGTAGCTGCCTTCACCCTGGCAACGCCAGTCGTAGCTGATGGCATACGAACTGTCGTAAGGCACCTGGAGGTAGGTCATGGCGAAGGAGATGGACTGGTCGGTGATGGTGTAGGCGTTAGTGACACCGCCGTCGTTGGTGACATACATGCTGCGGCTGCCACCGTGGTTGACAGCAGAACCCGTGAACCAAGTGTTGGAGCCGGAGCGCTGGTAGACGGAGAAGAGGTTGGTAGTGTCCTCAAAGTCGTTGACGTAAGGCAGGTAGTGCGGGTCGGAGGCAAGGGTGGTGGTGGAGGCGGTGATATAGTCGCTCATGCCCTCAGCACAGTTGGCGTAGACCCATACATAGTAGGTGGTGAGACCCGTAAGGCCGGTGAAGGTGTAGTGTGTGGCGGTAGTGGTGCCGGTGAAGAATGCCGTGGCGGGGTTATTCACCGTACCGATTTTGACAGTATAGCTGCCACGGTTGGCGGTATCGGTCCATGCGACGGAGAGGCGCGACATGCCGACAGTATCGAATACGATGTTATTGACAGAGTCGCAGGGGTTGGGGACATGGACGCGGAAATCATCGAGGAAGATGGTATAGCTGCTGCCGGTAGCCCGGAAGGCGATACGGTTGCCGGTGCCGCTATAATTGATGCGCAGATAATAGGGGTTGTAGACAAAATAGCCCGAGTAGTCGAGCTCGATGGTGTCGAGCACCACGAAGAGGGAATCGCCTTCCCATACACCCAGTTCAAAAGCATTGGGGGCATAGTAGCTGTAGCTTGCGGCATAGAAACTGACCTCAAGGCCGTCGATGGTGTCAATAGCCGGAAGGGCGAAAATCTCGGTTTGGCCTTGGTCGCTCTCCATCTCGAAATAGACATTGCCGTTATGGGCATTGTAGGAATAGTTATAGCACGATGGGAAGCTGCCGGAGCCGCTTGTGCCGGACATGGGCACCTGCCAGCAGTTGGGGAGGTCGCCGGTGGCATAGCTCTCGAAATTCTCTACCAAGGGCAGGGTGCTGCGGCTCATCACATCGCAAGCAGTGCGAGCCGATACCGAACTGTAAGGCACCTCGGTAGTGGTGGCGCAGAGACTACCCACACGGAAGGCATAGGCGGTATTGGCAAAGAGGCCGGTAATGGTGTAGGTGTTGGCGGAAGTGTTGGCAACAGCGACAGTCCAGGCGGTGTCGGCAACAGCGCGATACTCCACTACCCAAGCAGTCTCGGTGAGACCGGGCACCCAGTTGAGCGTGACACTGGTGGAGGTGACGGCACCGACAGTGACACTGGGGGGTACACAGCTGGCATCGCCGCAAGGGGCAATGAAGAGCACATCGGGACGGTTGCCCGTGGCAGTAAGCGAAGAGGAGTTGTTCAATGGGTCGTAGTTGGTACCGTCGCCATAGGCATAAAGGGTGTGACCCGTTTGGCCGCTGGTGGCCTGCCAGTTGGAAGTGGAGGAATAGCTACCCGTGTTGTCGTCGAAGGTGAGAAGGAGATTGGTAGTGGTATTGGGTCTGACCCAAGGAGTGGCAAAGGTGAAGGTGTTCCACCCTTGCTGCACGGAGCAGGTACCAGTGTACACTATCTTGGAGCTGTCCATGGGTACGTAATCGCTGGTGCCGCTGAGGACGGTACGCGTGGTGGTGTCGAGAAAGATGACCACATTACGGCTGGTGGACGGGCCTGAAGCCTGATAGAGTTTGATGCCAAAGATGGTGTCGGTGAGCGAGGCCACTTCGATGTTGTCGTACAGAATCTGGCAGAGGGTGTACCTGTAGTAGGTATTGATGGGATAGTTGCTCACGGTGGTGTTGCCTTCGCCAACCACAATCTCGCCGCCTACGTAGCAGGTGGTGGTGAAGTGGAGGCCTTCGGGGTTGCTGACTTCGGTAGCGGAACAGATGGCCGTGACGGTGACATAGTAAGTGGTGGTCTGTGTGAGGCCGGCTATCTGATAGCTGCGCACAGTGTCGGCCACGGTGTAGGTGGTGGAGGACGACAGGGCAGTGTCGGTGACGGTGATGGAGAAGCCTTGGGGCGTGATGATGGTGCCATACTCCCAACTGATGATAGCCGACGAACCAGCCACATTGCTGACTTCGACATTGTAGACGGGGTTGCAGGAGGACAGGGGCTCGCAGCTGACGGAGAGTGCATAGCCCGAAGCGGTGTAGTAATCGCTGTAGCCGTTGGAGTTGAACCTGATGGTGACAGCACCCTCGAGCGAGACAACATTGAGGGTGTCCTGACCGGTATAGGTGCCCAGCACACGTCCAGTAGTGCCTGCTCCCTCGTAAATGGTGAGCTCGCCATAGGTGGCGGAAGTGGAATAGGTATGATAGCTACCACGGATGCGGATGGTCTGGGTATTGTCGGTGGGATAGACCACAAGGATGGAGTTCTGGCTATAGGAATAGTTGCCGTTCAAACCGCCATCGTCAACAATGGTGCCGCCGCACATGGAGACGGTGTCGCTGGTGCTGGCAGACATCACATAGAGGTTGGGGCGGGCGGTGTAGGGTCCCTGCCAATAGCTGCTCGAGCCCGAGCAGAGAGTGCGCACATAGAAGTCGTAAGTGACAGAGTCTGCAAGACCGGTAATGGTGACGGAAGGCACAGTGACAGTGACTGTATTGGCCACAACCGTGTCGGGATCGAATCCCTCGGGGCCGTAGACCACCTCCCACGACGAGCCGAGGGTGTCGGTCCATGCCAGGCTCATCTCGCCCGAGGCGGTGCCGGTGGAGACCAAATTCTCGGGATAGGCACACGCGTTGACTTCGCGGATGGTGATATCGTCGATATAAACATAGTTGTAGCCACCAGAAAGTTTGCGGTAGACAACAAATCCGGTATCGTCAGTATTGAGATGGCTGAAAGAGGCGGTATACTCAGTCCAGGCTGTGGTCATAGTGAACGTATCGACCCACACGGCACTGGTGGCCACAGAGTCAAGATTGGTGACATAGCCAACAGCCACTTGCATACTGGTATTGCTGGATTCGCGAGCCCAGAACTTGGTTTCGATGGTGTTGATGGGTTGTTCGATGCGAGGCGATGCGACGGAGATGTGGGTGCTGTAGTTGTAATGATACAGTCCGTAGCCGCTGCGTCCGGCGCTGGTGCTGATGGAGGGATAGCTGCCGGAGGATTCGGTGATGCGCCAGCAGGAGGGGAATCCCCCGCCATAGCTGTCGAAATCCTCAACCAAGGGCAGATGCGTGGTGCCGCAGGTGGTGCGGAAGCTGAAGTAGGTGCAGTTGCTGGTATCGCCTGCCGAACAGATGTTGTAGAGGCGGCCCGAGTAATAGGTGTTGGGCATCAGACCGGTTATTGAGTATACCGTGTCGGTGCAAGTATACCAGGTGCTGTCCTGCTCGACATACAATGCATAGTAGCTGCCCAGCGATGCAGCGTCCCAGCGGAGCAGCGCATTGTTGGAGTCGACGGTCTCCACCACGGGAGTCCCCGGCATGGCCGTACAGGAGGGTGCCAGCGCCACCTCGATGTCGTCGATATAGATTGAACTGTAGTCTCCGGAATAAGAGGCCTTGCGGAAGATAATATAGCCGTGGGAGGCGGGAGCATGCTCGAACTGGTATAGATACTCAGTGTAATCGGTGTTCAACGAAATGGTGTCGACATACACCGCGTTGGTTATTGAATCAAGACTGGTGGTGTAGCCCACAGCGATTTGTGACGTATAGTACGAGGAGGATTTCCTGGCCCAGAATTTGACTTGCAACAGGTTAAGGTCGGTATAGATAAGCGGTGTGGCAAACGACTGGTACATACCAGTGCCGTACATGTACATGCAGCGGCCTGTGCGACCGTAGTTGGAGTTCACATAGGGGTACGAGCCCGACATCTCGGTCAGATTCCAGCACGAGGGGAAACTGCTGCTGTACTCGAAATCCTCGACCAATGGGAGGACAGTCATGCCGCAGGCTGTGCGGAAGCTGAAGGGGACGGCCTCGCTGGTGTCGGAGCCATTACAGGTGTTGTAGACAAAACCGCTATAGGTAGTATTGGGATTTAAGCCATAGAAGGTGTAGCTGTTGGTAGAGGAATAGTACCACGAGCTGTCGTTGTTGAAATAGATGAAGTAGCCAGCCGAGACCGAAGGAGCACTCCAGGTCAGGTTGGCGCTGTTGGAATCGACCGTGGCGCTCGGTGTGCCGGGCATATAGGCGCAGGTAGGCGCTGTGGAGATGGTCATGTCATCGAGAAACAGGGTCATCTGTCCAGTACCGCTTTTGTAAGCACGGAAAGCAATGCGGTGACCGGTACCTGAGTACTCTGCCAGATACACCCGATAGTGATAGTAGGACGACGAGCTGAAAGAGCCGGCATTGGTCAGCGTCACCGTGTCCACGGGGACAAAGACGCTGTCCTCCATCACACCCACCTCAAACAGAGTAGGTGCATAGGAGGCGACGGTAGAGGCATAGAAGTCCACCATCAGGCTGCTGGGGTCGGCAAATTCGCATGTCGCCGCCAACAACGTGCGTACACTCGAACCCGACGAGAACTCAAACTCATAATACACATTGCCGTTGCGGGCATTGCCCGACCAGTTGTAGGCGCAGGGGAAGGTGGCAAGACTGGTGGTGACACTCTCGTATGCCACCCAGCCTGTGGGTTGGTCACCGGTGGAGAGTCCCTCAAAACCGGTGGTATAGGGAACCGACTGATACGACTGTCCCCATGTTGCCAATGGCAGCACCAAGGCTGCTAACAACATGAATCTTTTCAATATATTTTTCATGATAAACTCTTGCTAATTAATTATTGGACATAAAACCTGTGCGTGGTGTCAATCTTGTCGTTGTATACACGCAACAAATAGGCACCCTGAGCCAACCCCTCGACATCGAGCAGTATCTCGCAGTCGACAGGGCAGTCTTTGGTGAAGGTCTGCAAGGTGCGACCGTCAACCGAAATGACAGACACATTCACGCGGCCTTCCACCCCCTTCAGGGCGATGGTCGTAGCCGTGCTGGCGGGATTGGGATATACCTTCACCTGCATGGCCTCCACACCGTCAATACCCTGACGCTGGCCTTCGAGCGTTGTGAAGGTCACCGACTTGAACTCGCTGTAACGGCCTCCTTCGCAGAGGGTGCGAACCTTGGCAGTATAGGCAGTGGCAGAGTCCAGTCCTGTGATGTTGACATGGGGCGTACCCGACACAGGCAACACACCAATCTCGTCGCCCTCTGCAAAGCTGGCCAAGCCGTAGTACACCTCCCACTCGTCTGTCGAGCTGGTGCCGGCGGTCCAGTTTATCTGTGCCTCGTGGATGGCAGGGGTGGCCACCACATTGTTGACAGGGTAGCATTGGCTGGTGGTAATCATGATGGTGTCAGTCCAGTCGGATGTATTCGAGGCATCGCACATCGAACGCACCGTCACGCGGTAGTTTGTGCCGTGCGACAATCCCGTCACCGTATAGGTATTGCTGGTAGCGGTGTAGGTGCGGTCATACGTGCTGTTGAACACATGCACCTCCCAGGTTGAGGCCGAGCCGCCCGAATTCCAATGGAACGTGGCAGTGGTATTGCCAATCTCGGTCGACAGCAAATCATACGGCATACTGCAACGCACGGTGTCCGTAGTGAAGTAAATCGTATCGGACCAGTCCGAATAGCCATTCGAAGCCAGGGAGCAGTCCTGACGCAGACGTGCCATATACGATGTGTTGGGGGCAAAGGACGAGTATGTGTGGTTGGTCCCTAACGCCGGCACCATTGTCCACACCGTGTCCGTCACAGTCTTGAACTCAATTTCGGCATGTCCCGAGCTGTACTGGTCCCACGCAAAAGTGGCCGACTCGTCAGTCACAAAACCAACACGGAAATTGCGCGGCACCATGCAGTGGTCGTTGAAGTTGAACACCAAACTGTCGATAGCCAGGAAATTAATGCCCGACGACAGGAGCGGCTTGGTCAGGAAACAGAAATAACGGCCCGTATCCGTATACCCGGAGAAATCCACCGTGAAGCGAGCCATCGTGTCGGGCGAGCAGTAAGGAATTGCCAGCACCGTGTCCAACGGGGTGAAATTGCCCACCGGATTGGTCGGGTTCTTGCAGATACCGATAATCAAATCCGAATTCAACGAGGCGTCGTTGCGCGACTTACCCGCGCTGAAGGTCACCTGCAGATGGTTCACCGGCAGGGTCGTGTCGAAGGGGTTCTGCAACACAGCCCATGTCTCACCGGTGCTGTACAGGTCGAGGACACAGGTCAGATACCCCCCATTGATGTTATACGAACCGATAGAAGGCTCGTTCGTCCCTTGGAAATGCCAGCAGAAAGGCTCCGTAGGAGGGGTCGTGTTATGTGGATAGGCCTGAAAATCCTCCCACCAAGGCAGAAAAACGATGGGTTCACAAGGTTTCCCCTGTGCACCAACCGACAACGGCAAGATAAACAAAGCCGTTATCACTGCAAAAAAACGTACTTTTTTACTCATAATCTATATTAATTAAATAAACAACTATTTCATTTCCAACAATCTATTTGGCTACGGCCGAGGAAATGGTTCAATTATCAAAATACAAAGATACCTTTTTTTTGCTTAATATCAAAAAAATAATAACAACCAGACATAAATACATTAATATCCTACCCAACGCATCTTACAATTGACAAGTCTTGGGCAATCCCTTCTTCATCGGCGAAGGCCGCAGACGCGTGGAGAATTTCAAGTGAAAAAAAAGTTCATACCATTGAAAATCCATGACAACGCACGCAATCTTCCATGAAAAACCGAGTAAACCCCAGACAGCAAAAAAGTACAAAATTTTGACCCACTGGTATTTATAATACACACCACCTTCCTAATGGATAATATGTAAAAAAAAATGCTTATATTTGCACCCATCAAAATGAGTATTAAAACTTTAGTGTTTTCAGTAATCTAAAATGCATTAAAACAACAAACAATATGAAAAACCAATATCTTATTATTCTCTTCCTTGCAACCTTGATGGCATTAACCGCCTCAAGCTGTAAAAAAGACCCCGTATCCCCCGACCCCGAGATACATGAAGCAGCAACCGTAATCCTCAATGCCGAAATACAAAAACCGTTCAATGGATACGACAAGGACACATTCTGTTGGCTCAACGGCGACGAGGTGTACATCAACAATGCCGTATATCCAATCATGGACGCTTCCGGCACTTCTGCACGGATTGAAAATGTGGACTCAGCAAAAATCTACACTGCCGTATTTCCTGCCAGCATCGTACCGGCAGGTACCCAGATTATCCCCCGGGAATATTTCTTGGTCACCCTGCCTTCGACACAGGTCTATCATACTGTGGACGGCATCCAACGTGTTGACATGCCAATGGGTGCATACCTAACCAAAGGCAACAAGCTGTTGTTTCATGTTCTATGCTCTATAATACGTATAACCATTAACAACCATCTCTCTAACGGGCTTTCGTTAGAAAGCATAGCCCTCTCTGCCGAGGAAGGCTATCTGAGCGGGACTGGCACAGCATACATACCCGGGTATGAGGATGACGATATCTTTTTTCCTTACGAATCTCCCAGAGGCTCTCATTCGGTGGCACTTTCCTTCCCTGACCCTGTTACGATAGAGCCTTCAAGCTCTGCTGCCTTTGATATTGTGGTGCCGGGGTTTTCTTACGACAATATCACCATCAAAGTCAACACCACCGGCGGGCATTTCTTTGAATCATTCCAAACCATTGAGTTTCATTCCATTCACGACATCGCCACAGCCACACTTAATGTAACAGAACTGCTTGAAAACCACGCCGAGTTGGTAGATGGCTATGCATTTCATAACGCCATCCCCAGCACAGCCACAGCCGTAGTGTTTGAATACAACAGCAGCGTCAGTTCCGGCCGATTGCTTTCCACCCCCAACTCACCCCATCCCATATATGGCAATTTGATCGGAACAGAATGGCACGTGACGACATGCGACAACTTGATATACGCCAATCACGATTGCCATAGTATGTTTATGGAAAAAGAGCAACTCACATCTATAGATTTTGGAAGGGGGTTCAACACCTCGAGGGTGACAAGTATGGAAATGATGTTTTATAATAGTAGCAACTTAACTAGCCTTGACGTCTCCAACTTCAATACCTCGAATGTGACGGATATGAGTGGGATGTTTGATGGTTGCAGCCGATTGACAAACCTTGATGTTTCCAACTTCAACACCTCGAATGTGACGAGTATGCAGAATATGTTTCTCAACTGTAGCAGCCTGACAAGCCTGGATGTCTCCAACTTCAACACCTCGAGAGTGTGGAATATGAGTGGAATGTTTGGCGCCTGCAGCCGATTGACATACCTGGATGTTTCCAACTTCAACACTTCGAATGTGGGGAGTATGATGGGAATGTTTGGCGCCTGCAGCCAATTGACAAACCTGGATGTTTCCAACTTCAACACTTCGAATGTGGAGGGTATGCAGGGAATGTTCAGCTCCTGTAGGGGTTTGAGTAGCCTTGATGTTTCTAATTTCAACACTTCGAATGTGCGTTATATGAGCAGTATGTTCTATAATTGCAGCCAATTGACAAGTCTTGATGTCTCCAACTTCAATACTTCCAAAGTGCTCTGGATGGACCAAATGTTTTGTCGTTGCAGCGGATTGACCGACCTTGATGTCTCCAGCTTCAACACCTCGCATGTGGTTAAGATGGAGTATATGTTTTATGAATGTAGCAGCTTGACAAGCCTTGATCTTTCCAACTTCAACACTTCGAATGTGGTGGAAATGCAAGGGATGTTTGATGGTTGCATCGGTTTGACGAGTCTTGACGTTTCCAGCTTCAACACCTCAAGGGTCAATAATATGAACACTATGTTTTATAATTGCAGCAGCTTGACGAGCCTTGACGTCTCCAACTTCACTGCCACAAGTGCACGCTCGATGTATGCCATGTTCTGTGGTTGCACCAATTTGACAAGCCTCGACCTCTCCAACTTCAATGCTACCGCCAATACCATGCAGGCCATGTTCCGAGATTGCAGGAGTCTGACATACCTTAATCTCTCACAATTTAATATGAGATATTTGACTGATCACCGATATGGATTTGACGGAGTGGTCCATATGGGCAAATACGACATGTGTCTTAATCTTGCTATCAACTCGCAATCCTGCACTATCGTCTGCCCTCAATCTATACAATTGGAATTGGAGTACGGCACAGGTCTTCCCACTAGTGGGGTCACCTTCACCTGGCTTCGACCACCTTCTTCTCCAACTTCTACCAAAGACTCAAAGCCTTCGAATAGTAGTCCCAAAGTCCTCAAATCGAAATAAACACACCAACCAAACGTTCTTGAGTCACCAAGCACGCTGACATACGCTCCTTTTTCGTCTGACCAAGTGCGTCAACCAACTCCTGCCGTGCCTCTATCTGCGCCAGGAGCGCTTGGGTCAGGCCAATGGAGTAAAGTATACAACACAGGAACAACCGACCGACGTGCGTACATCACACCCTTCAGTGTTTTCGATTTCCTAACGACTTGTTTGGTTTTGCTTTCTCTCTTAGAAACAATGTAGAAAAAAAATAGAAAGTAAATAGAAAACACATAGGATATAAAAGGCTATACAACATGGGGTTAGCAAAGGCGTGTTTTAGCCTTTTCAGGGTGGGGATAGGATGGTATTTGTGGAGCTGGAGAAGAAAGGAACCGCCGGTGGCCGTTCCGCCAGCGAGCGAGGCGAAGAGCCGAGGCGCGGAACGCTCCCAACTTCTCCCCTTTCTCATGCTTCCGACTCCATCCAGCCCACAAAAAAAGAGACCCCAAAAGGTCTCTTTCGTTTGTGGAGCTGGAGAAGAAAGGAACTGCCTGTGGCCGTTCCGCCAGCGAGCGAGGCGACGAGCCGAGGAGCGGAACGCTCCCAACTTCTCCCCTTTCTCATGCTTCCGACTCCCGCCAGTTCCATAAAAAAAGACCGCTCCCTGGCGGTCATTTTTCTGTGGAGCTGGAGGGAGTCGAACCCTCGTCCAAACAAGTGACAGATGTGCTTTCTACATGCTTATCCTATGGTTGATTGTCGGGCCGGCTCTGGACACAGGCACCCAAGGCAGGCCTTAGTCTCTAAAACTTCATCAACGGCACGGGACCAACCGTTGACTATCCCGTACTCACGAGCACCTCCGGGTCACCGACCGACGGGCGGGGTCGGTGGGAGATGTCTTGTCCCTGCAACTGTTGCAGGGATTAAGCGTAACCTACTGTGCTTCGGTTAGGCAGCAAGAGCGTAGTTATTTTCGCCAATTATCTTTCTGCATCGGTTTTTAAGGCTGCTGATGCGTGAGCCTGCATGCTTACAAATCCCCCTCCTTGCTGTCAAAACCGGTCAGCCCCCGGTGGATTTATGTAGCAAAAAAGAAGTCCCCATTTCTGAGGACTCCTTCTAAACCATCTGCGGAGATTCTCCGCTTTGGCGGTCCGGACGAGACTCGAACTCGCGACCCCATGCGTGACAGGCATGTATTCTAACCAAACTGAACTACCGGACCGTTTTCACCATGATTTAAAGACCTCTCTGTTTCTCAAATGCGGGTGCAAAATTACAACTTTTTTTTCATTCAGCAAAGAAAAAAAATATTTTTTTTGTCATTATCATTATTAAATACTGTGTATCTTTATTTTACAAAACATATTTTTCTATCTTAAATGCCATACACCCTCCCGCATTAAGGCATTTTTCGATTCCATTTTTCACAAAATTCATGCCAATAAACACATAAAACACCACCAAACACTCACAACCAAACAAAACAACCTGATATTCATAACAATAGCATCAACCACTTATTAAAATACCCACAACACTCCATAATCTTTCCCTTTCCGGCTGCAAAAGTACATCCGCCTTATCATAGCCAGACACCAGCCCGCCCAAACCCGCATTACCAATCTCCTGTCACACATAGTCCACCCACTGCTAATCCCACTTTTTTTCAGCAAAACTCCATCTCAAATCTCAAAAATTGGATAAATATTCGTATCTTTGCACCCAAAATAAAACAGAAAGGAAACAAAAAAAAAGAAAATAGATTAAAAATTAAATACATATAACATAAAGCGTTTTTGCTTTTCTTTGTATCGTTGAAATCGGCAAAATTTCTATACTTAGTACACAAGAGAAGGAAAACGTTCACGGTATCCGTGAACTTTTCTTGTTTGTACTAAGGGTTTTGCCGAACCTCAACGATAGACATCAAAAGATTTCACGGATTTCTTATTGAGATGCTTGGAAAGGCTAAACGCCCACCAAATACCAAGCATCATGGACAACCTTAAAAAAAACGATTTAAAGAAAGGCTTTGAAGCTAATGATTCATGGCCATGTGAAAAAGATTGCTTAACAAATGAGGCATCCGTTGAAATGTTTTTCTTAAATAGAATTATTGAATATCTTAAATGGGACGATAAAAAAATCCGTCCTAAAGAATCAATAGAAACATTCACTGTTGGCGAAGGAAGAAAAAGTAATAAATATAAACCGGACTATATATTATTAGCCGACGACGGTTTGCCATACATTGTAATTGATGCAAAAAGTACTTACGAGGATATCCACAACTATATCTACCAATGTGCTAGCTATAGCCTTATGCTGAATCAAGATAGAGAAACTGTTCAATACTTTATATTAAGTAATGGTTATCTTACAGAAATCTATCGATGGAAAGGCGGCTCACCGATCCTCTCTATATCTTTCGAGGACTTCTATGAAAAATCCACTGTCTTCAACCAATTCATAGAATTAATTCTTGAAAGTAAAAGTGGCAAGTCTATTCAAGAAAAGAAAGAAGAATTCATGACGATAAAACAGACCAACAAAGAAGAAGCGCAAAAACTATTCAAAAAATGTCATAAATATATTTGGAGCTCCGAGAAATGCGGGGTGAATTTTGCTTTCATGCAGTTTGTGAAATTGATCTTTTTAAAGATGCAGAGTGACAAAAAGGTTCATGAGATGTATAATTATCCCAAAAACTCTCCAAGCATGAAAGTAAAAAAAGAAGATGTTTCTTTCAGCGAATTTTGGATTGACAAACACACCTCTGAAGAGCCAGAATCACTATGCTTAAATCCGGTCAACGATATTCTGTTTAAGAATTTAATGATGAATCTGGAAAAAGAAATTAAAAAAAAGAAAAAGAAACCCTTGTTTGACCAAAACGAGCAAATAGAATTAAAAGCAGGTACCATAAAGAAAATAGTAAAGAACCTTGAAAAAAATGACTTATACGGAATTGACGAGGATCTTAATGGACGTTTGTTTGAAACATTCTTGAATGCCACAATGCGAGGAAATGACCTAGGTCAGTATTTCACACCTCGAAGTATTGTTAAATTAGGTGTTGCTCTTGCACAAATAAAAGCATCTGAAGAACATATAGACAAGGTATTAGACGCGAGTTGTGGGACTGGAGGCTTCTTAATTGAAGCGTTTGCTCATATGAAAGGATTAATATCCAATAATAACAGCTATTCTGACCTAAAAAAGAATGAACTAATTGACAAACTCTGTAGCAACCACATTTTCGGGATAGATGCTGCAAAAGATCCAAAGTTAGCTCGTATTGCGCGTATCAACATGTATCTCCACGGAGATGGTGGCAGTCAAATTTATATGGGTGATGCATTAAACAAAGAAATGAGCATTGACCGAACTGATAGTCAGGAATTTCAAGATGAAATGGAGGATATGAAAGATGTGTTCAAACCTAACACATTTGATGTTGTCATTACTAACCCTCCCTTTTCAATGGAGTATGCATCCAAGGATCCTGAGCAGCTGAAGATCTTAAAACAGTATGATTTGGCTGGGCCCACGACAAATCCTCGTTCTCTACGTGCTGGAGTTATGTTCATTGAAAGATATTACGGATTATTAAAACCGGCAGGTAAACTAATTACTGTTATTGATAATACGATTTTAAACTCAAATCAATTTTCGTATGTACAAGACTATATAAGAAATCATTTCATTATCAAAGCAGTCATTTCACTTCATGGAGATGCTTTTCAACAATCAAAAGCACGCGTTAAGACCTCACTTATCTATCTGGAGAAAAAAAGTAAAGTGACAGAAATGCAACCTGACGTATTCATGAAATTCTCCACATGCCTTGGAGTAGATGACAAACCAATCACCACTAGCCAAAGTGTAATCCAGAAAGCTCGCGAAGAAGCCGAAAAAGAAATCAACCAGATTGTGTCAGATTATAAAAAGTTTATGAACGGGGAGCAGGGAGAGTGGAGAATTCCTCCTGAAAGAGTCCAGGGAAAGCTAGATGTGAAAAATTGTATCCCACTAAAGGGTCGGTTTGTATCAACCTGGATAAAAAAAGGTTATGGCGTGAAACGTTTGTGCGATATTTTTACACCTATAAAAAGGAATTTCAAACCTTCAACTGACGGAGAAGATGAGCAATATCATATTTTGACTATAAAATATGACGGATACTGTTCAAATGAGGAGATACGATTCGGCTCAGACATTCGAGGCCAAGGAGTTCTAGTAAAAGAAGGAAATATTGTTTTCAGTCAATATAATGCATTTTATGGCGCAATAGGCTATGTGTCAGAAGAATTTGCTGGTTCTTTTGCTTCAAGCAGTTATATAGTATTGGAACCGAATGACAAGGTTGAAGGTATCTATGCGTGGACAGTATTACGAACTACCGAAATAAGAGCAGATCTCCTTGATAGTGCAGTTGGCATGGGACGAAGTCCAATAAAATGGGAAAACATAAAAGATGTTCAAATACCATTTATTGAAACGCGTGAAAAACGTGAAGAAATTGCAAGAAAAGTTGAGGAGTCATGGAATAACATAAAAAAAGCAAGAAGCGAAGTTGAAAACATCAAAACAAAATTAGGAAATATTTTCGGTACAGAGAGTTCAGAAAGTATTTTTAGATTTGATGCAAACAAACCTCCAAGATAAAGTCTCACAAATATAATAGCCGATGCGGTTGCACCGGCTATTATATTTGTGAGAACTATTATTACATAGCGTTGACCTTCTTCGGGAGCTTTGACTTCAGGTTTGCGGCCTTGTTCTTGTGGATGACGGAACGCTTGGCGTGCTTGGCAATGATGAAAGCCATCCTGGGCAGATGCTGGCGCCCCCCCCCAATAAGGGTAATGGATTATTAACCAAAACAGTGATGATGTAACTAGATTAGGGCAATGAACTATACGATGTAAACAAATTCAGTTTAACCGTCCCAAATCTGTCAACCAATTCTAGGGAAAGTCAAGGGAAAGTCACCTAGACACTGGCATTACTAAAAAATCCCTCCGAGAGGGATAAATTTTAGAAAATCGTCCCTCATTGAGGGATTTTTTGTATCTTTGCACTGAGAAACAACAAAAAAAATGGTAGAAGAATCTCTTTATCAGACTATGGACAAACTCGTTACAAGAACAACGTCTCCTTTTAGGCGTTATCTTTTTGACGAGATACCATGGAATACACGCATGGTTGGCATTGTCGGTCCACGTGGTGTGGGGAAATCCACATTATTGCTCCAGCGCATCAAAGAACAACAGGGCAATGGAAAATACTTGTATGTGAGTGCCGACAACATTTACTTCACCAACCACACCTTGGTCAATCTCGCCAACGAGTTTGTGAAAGACAACGGCACACACCTCTTTGTTGACGAAGTCCATAAATATCCCCACTGGTCGCGAGAATTGAAGAATATATACGATGAACAACCCGACCTGCACATTGTCTTCACAGGTTCTTCTGTACTGGACATTCTTCATGGTGAAGCAGACCTCAGCCGTCGTACCCTTATGCGTACCATGCAGGGGCTATCTTTCCGCGAATTCCTGGAATTGAATCATGGCATCATCAGTCCAGCATACATGTTAGATGAGATTGTGCAGCACAAGGTCGATCTAAGGGATTTACAACACCCTCTACCCCTTTTCCAGCAGTATTTGAAAGAAGGATACTATCCTTTCAGCAAGGAAGATGGTTTCTATGAACGCCTTCAGCAGATAATCTCCCTGACTCTGGACATGGACATCCTACAATATGCCGACTTGCGCGCTTCCACGGCAGCCAAACTCAAACTATTGCTCACCATCATCGCCCAATTAGCCCCCTACAAACCCAACATGACCGACCTTGCTTCGGAAATAGGCGTAAGCAAGAACAACATACAAGACTACCTCTCCCTGCTCGAACGCGCAGGACTGATTGCACAACTACACGACGATGTAGGCGGTATTAGACTACTAGGCAAGGTGATGAAAGTATATCTCGACAACCCCACACTCATGTATGCCCTATCGGGAGAGAACCCCAATATCGGCAATGTACGAGAGACTTTTTTTTACAACCAGATGAGAGTTAGACAGGATGTGACCGCCTCAAAAGAATCGGATTTCCGCATCGGGAAATACACTTTTGAAATAGGGGGAAGGAAAAAAGGGCAGAAACAGATTGAGAACCTTACCGACGCTTATATTGTGAAAGATGACATTGAATATGCTCACGACAACACAATTCCCCTGTGGATGTTCGGATTGAACTACTGAACAGACCCGACCCAGCAACAAAAAAGCCGATGCGGTGTGCATCGGCTTTATATTTGTGAGAATTATTATTATCTTGCTATTGTGTGGCTTCCTTTCGGTCGCATCACTCTTACATAGCATTGACCTTTTTCTGGAGCTTCGACTTCAGGTTAGCGGCTTTGTTCTTGTGGATGACGGAACGCTTGGCGAGCTTGTCGATGATGGAAACCATCTTGGGCAGTCTCTCGGTAGCGACCTGCTTGTCCTCAAGGGCGCGGAAATCGCGCAGGGCGTTGCGCATGGTCTTGGCGTAATAACGATTCTCGACTCTTCTCTTTTCGTTGGAACGGATTCTTTTTTTTGCAGAGTTGTGATGTGCCATAATTCTTTTTTATACTTTTTTATCTGGTAGTCCGTGCGGGATTCGAACCCGCGATTTTAAGAATGAAAATCTTACGTCCTAGGCCAACTAGACGAACGGACCACTTTGCTCTCTAAAAGCGGGTGCAAAATTACTAACTTTTTTTGGATTGGCAAAATATTTTTTCACCAATTTCTGTGGACAACCTCCCGAATTATTCCGTATCTGCCTGGAATCTAAAGCCTAAACGCTTGCCAGTGGCCATCGATTTTTTGTCCATAACGTTCCTCATTTCACCCACCGAGACCATCTTCACTTCGTCGTATGGAGGTGTTAATAAATCAAAATTTGTGGTATACTCGATAGCCGACTCAACGATACTTTGGACAGACTCGTTGGAAATCAACGAAGTATTGAAATTATTATACAGCATGCCCAACTCGCGCTTGCCCTCAATAAAGTAGTGGTATTCATTGTTAACAAACACTCTTCCAATCATATAACCGAGGTCTTGGTCGCGCTGGTAGATGAACGAGTCGGAAAGGAAGTTATAGATGCGTATCACCCCGCAATACGAGCGGCGGGGGTCCTCATGGATATACGGCGACTTCATCACCTGATGGTCGCGCGAGAACTCGAAGACATTGGTGTGCATGCAGAACACCAGCACATCGCCCCCGAAAATCACCTCGAACTCGAAATCGCCGTGGTCCTTGAACTCAAACAGGATGGTCCTGCCTTCGTTGCGGGCCTGCTCCTGGAAGAGTTTGATAAGGCGTTCGGCGGTGCTGCGGAACAATTCGAAAGCCTCCTTCGTATTGTTAAACACCTGCTGTTTCAGCGCAGTCTTGTCGAAAACAAGTTGTTTCAATGATTCTTTCAATTCCATTCTTGACGTGTTTTGAGGATGCAAATATACGACTTTTTCCCGATATGTAGCACCTCTTTTCTCTCTTTCAGGAAAAAAACGTATCTTTGCATCGTGGCGCGCCTTTGGGCAAGCCACCGAAAACATTGGATTACACATTAATGACATCATGAATACAAAGAGACTCCTTTTCATTGTGGCACTCGTTGCCGCATGGGGATGGCAAGGCCATGCCTGCACCAATTTCCTGCTCACGCGAGCCAGCACCTCCGATGGCAGCACCATGATCACCTATGCCGCCGACAGCCACACCCGCTACGGCCAGCTGCGTTTCCACCCCGGCGGCACCCACCAGCCCGGCGAGATGCTCAGCCTCTACAACTACGGTAGCCTGAAGCATCAAATCGACATCCCGCAGGCCGCCCGCACCTACCGCGTGGTGGGCTTCATCAACGAGCACCAGTTTGCCATGGGCGAGACCACCTGGGGCGGTATCGCACCCCTCAGCAAAGGCAACCTCGAGGGCATCGACTACGGCAACCTTATCTACCTAGCCCTGCAACGCGCCCGCAACTGCCGCGAAGCCATCCGCGTGATGGCCGACCTCGTGGCCACCTACGGCTATGCCGACGGCGGCGAGACCTTCTCGCTGGCCGACCCCGACGAGGTATGGCTCTTCGAAATCACCAGCAAAGGACACGAGGAGAAAGGCGCCGTGTGGGTGGCACGCCGTGTGCCGGAAGGCTATGTCAGCGCCCACGCCAACCAAGCCCGCATCACCCAGTTCCCGCAGGAACCCTCCCGCTGGCGCAAAGCACGCGGCAAAGGTCTCCACCCCGCCATCAGCAGCCTGCACCTCGACTATATCAACGAGCCCGAGGTGGAGTGCGTCTACAGCCACGACGTCGTCTCCTTTGCCCGCAAGAACGGCTGGTTCAGCGGCAAGGACGCCGACTTCAGCTATGCCGACACCTACAACCCCCTCACCTTCTCCGGCCTCCGCGCCTGCGAGGCCAGGGTGTACGCCTTCTTCAACCGCATCGCCCAGGGCATGCAACGCTACGAAGCCTACGCCATGGGCGACCCCAAGGCCGAACGCCTCCCCTTGTGGATCAAGCCCGACCAAAAACTTTCCACCCACGATGTGATGGAGCTGATGCGCGACCACTTTGAGGGCACACCCATGGACATGACCCAGGACGTGGGCGCAGGTCCCTTCCACTGCCCCTACCGCTGGCGTCCCATGGACTTTAAGGTCGATGGCAAAGAGTACATCCACGAGCGCGCCATCTCCACCCAGCAGACCGGCTTTAGCTTTGTGGCACAATGCCGCAAAGGCTTTGCCGACCATCTGGGCGGCATCATCTGGTTCGGTGTCGACGACACCTACAGCACCTGCTATTGCCCCATGTTCTGTGCCATCGACAGCATCCCCCTCTGCTTCCGCGAGGGCAACGGCTCCATGAGCCAATACTCTCCCACCTCCGCCTTCTGGCTCTTCAACCGCATCAGCAACTTCTGCTATCTCCGCTACGACTCCATGATTGTGGACGTGCGCAACATGCAGAAGGAATGTGAGGATTACTTCATCAGCAGCGTGGAGAAGCTGAAATCCACCACCACCCCCGCCCAGCTCACCGGCTTGAGCCACCACCTGGCCGAAATCATGATGGAAGCCTGGAACCGCCTCGACCAGCTGCTGCTGACCAAGTATATCGACGGCAACATCAAGTATGTGAAAGACGGCCAAATCGAGACCACCCCGACAGGTGTGGTGCGTTTCCCGCAACAGCCCCCCTACCCTGACTGGTTCTACCGCGCCATCGTCAACGACCACGGCGAAGTGCTGAAGGTGAAATAGCTGCCAACCCTTTCGCCTATTACAGAGCCGTAAAAAAGACGGGTGCAGGGAATCAGAAACGGTAGCTCATGCCGGCGCCGAGACTGAGGAGTCCGCGACTGATATGGTAGCCTTCGGGCCGCCACGGCACCAGATAGCAGAGTCCAGTCTTGACGTTGAACTTGAAATGCTCCCAGCCGAAACGCAGTTCAACTGTGGGTTCCAGCAGTATATTGTCGGCAAGTGTAGTAGCATAATCTGTTATCCATTCACCGTTCACTTCATAAGGAACACCCTTGCCCACCTTTATCTCGCCCATCAGACACCTGTCTTGAGGCTGAAGGCGAGGTCGAGATGGCCCTTGCGGGTCATTTCGAGCCACCCGGCATCGCCCTGCACAAAGACTGACCGGAACGTTCCTCTGGGGATTGTCCACGGCTCCATGCCCCCAATATTAGACTGACGACCCATGCCCGTGCCCGCGCCGACATAGATTTCCCACACAAAGTTGTTCTCCTGCGGGAAGTATAAACCGGCCATGGCCTGCGAATAAGCGCGGAAGGGGTCGATAGCGGCCTGCACAGCCAGATGGTTTGTGATGCCCCACGCCACCGAGGCACGCATGTCGAGGGGGACAGGCCATCTGGTCGTTGGCAGTAAGGCACCCTCCAGCTGCACCTCGCCGCGCTCGTGAATGAGGGGGATGTGTACCGTCATTGGGTTGTATACACCACAACCTGTCATCAATACTGCAATAATGGCACAAAGGATGAATAACCTGGTCGTTTTCATGGCGGAGGATTTTTATTGGTTGTTTTTAATGTTTTCGATGGCGGCGTCCAACTTGCGGAAGGAGCGCACAATGCCCCAGGCATTGAGCGAGAGCAGCACGACGCAGAGGACAATCCACAGGTAGAGAACCCACTTGTAGCTGAAGAAGTCGAAGCCCAGCGGGGGACCGAAGAGGGGGCCGAGACAGACGGTGAGGGGCAGCTTGATGTAGAGGGTGTAGTGGTGGTTGAAACGCTGCAGGAGGGTCATGCGGTCGGCATAGGCGATGACTTCGGCCACGGGGCGCGTGGGGTCGAGGTGACGGATGGCGATGTACATCTGCACAGCTATCATCACCCGCATCAAGGCTATGCAAAGCACAACGAGATAGCACACCAGATAGGGCAGCGGACGAAGGTAGAGGGGTGCCAGCACCGCTACGACTGCAAGGATGACGATGCTGCCGGGCAAGCCCCAGTTGAGCCGCCAGCGCAGATGGTCGTAAGCGGAGTGGGCTTTATTGTGCGTGGTGAGACGCTGCACGTCGATTTCGCGCTGCCGCTGCGGAGGTTGGTTGAGGCGGCTGTCGCGCAGTTGGTCCAGTATATCTTCCATAACGCTTATCGTTTAAGTTTGACAAGTTTTTGTTTCACACGGTGGATGCGGACACCCACATTGCTTTTCGATATGCCGAGAACGGAGGCCATCTCCTCCTCGGTTGCGCCGTCGATGTAGAGGAACACCAACGCTTGGTCGTCTTTGGGCAGGAGGTCGATGAGCCGGTAGAGTTCACCATACATAGGGTTGGAGGGTTCGTCGGCAACGGTGTCTTCCATGAGGGGCGTTATCGGGGTGGTCTTCACCCTTTTCTTCTCCTGCCGCCAGAGCGAGATGGCGGTATTCAACCCCACACGGTAGAGCCAGTTTTTGGGTGAGCACTGCCCATTGTAGCGGTCGCGGGTGCGCCACAGATTGTATAGTATCTCCTGGTAGATGTCCTTCTCTACTTCGGCGTCGCCGAGAGCAAAGGTGACGCTGATGCTGTGCAGAAGGCGCTCGTGTTGCGAGAGCTGGGCTATGAACTCGTCGTCGGTCATGGACGCAGGCTGCTCATGTTATACAGGCTGTCGGTGACTACGAGGGTAAGCTTTCCGTAACCCATGTAGCCTTTGAAAGGTCCCGAGGGGTTGGGTCGCCCCTCGTAGCGGTAGAGCGAGGCAGGGGCATTGGCATCATTAATACGGTACAGCGCATCGGCTCCGACGCTGTCGCGGTAGAATTTGAGGATACGACCGTCGTCGAAACGGATTTGCACACTGTCGCCATAGAAACGGTCGGGGATAAGATAGGCGAATTCTCCAAGGTCGGCTGTGCCAATACCCCCGCTGACATCTACAACACTGTCGGTATGCGCCGGAGCCGAAAGGGGATGGAGCATAGCATAGTGGCTGCGGACGGTGTCGACAGGCTGAAGCGACTGGATGGTGAGAGCATGGTCGGTACGGTTGTCGATGGCAAACTCCGAAGTGTGGGCGGGGTCGCAGGCTGTCAGCAGCAGGGCGGCAAACAGGAGGATGAGCGGGGCCTTTTTCATTGTGGTGTGTTGTTTGCTTATATAGACGCAAAAAAGCGGGATTTCTTACACACGATGTGAAAAAAATCCTGCTTCATGGGAATATTGTTGCCTACAGGCGTTCTATCCAGTGCTTGATGTTCTGCTCGTCGTCGAGGCGGCACACCAGCAGGCTGTGGTCGCGCAAGGCCACAAGGCAGTGGTCCATACCCTGCACGACGGCCTCATAGCCGGGCTCGATGTTGACGACGCTGTTGCGGGTCTGCTCCAGCACAGCATGGCCGCTGACGGCATTTTCTGCTGTATCGTGGGCGGCGTGCTCGTAGAGCGAGCCCCAGGTGCCGATGTCGCTCCAGCCGAAGTCAGCAGGGATGGTGAAGCGGTTGGGAGAACGCTCCATCACGCCGTAGTCGATGCTGATGTTTTCGCACTGCGGGAACATCTCGTTGATGAAGGCCTGTTCCTTCTCGGTGCCGAAGAGGTCACGGCCGCCGTCGAAGAGCTGCTCCATGTCGGGCAGGTACTCGTGGTAGGCGTTGCGGATACCCTGCAGCGACCAGACGAAGATACCGGCGTTCCACAGGTAGCGGCCCGAGGCGAGGTATTGCTTGGCGGTCTCCAGATTGGGCTTTTCCTTGAAGTTGACCATGGGCTTCACCTCCTCGGCCGAGGAGGCGTCGCGGTCGGCGTTCCATTCGATGTAGCCATAGCCCGTCTCAGGGCGCGAGGGCTTGATGCCGATGGTGAGGAGGGCGTCGCGGTGGGCGGGGTTTTCGACAAAGTCCATGCCCACACGGATGATGCGCTGAAACTCCACCTCGTTGGTGACAAGGTGGTCGGCGGGTGTCACCACAATCGAGGCTTCGGAGTTGCGCGAGAGGATACGGTAGTTGGCGTAGGCAATGCAGGGCGCGGTGTTGCGGCGCATGGGCTCGCACAGCACCTGGTCAGGCTTCAACTCGGGCAGATGCTCCAGCACCATGCTCTTGTAGGCGGCATTGGTCACCACCAGGAAGTTCTCGGCAGGGACAACGGGCAGAAACCGCTCGAAGGTGGCGCGGATGAAACTCTTGCCTGTCCCCAGGATGTCGAGGAACTGCTTGGGGTAGTTGTTCTTGCTCAGGGGCCAGAAGCGGCTGCCTATGCCGCCGGCCATGATTACACAGTAACGGTTGCTCATAGCGATAGATTTTATAGAGATGATAGATATGATAGGGGGTTAGTCTCTGTAGCCGATCACGTGGCGCACTTCGTGGATGGTGCGGTCGGCGCTGGCACGGGCTTTCTCTTTGCCGCGGTCGATGATGCGGCGCAGGCCCTCCTCGTCGGAACCCACCTCGAGGATACGCTGACGCAGGGGCTCGACAAAGGCCACCATATCCTCGGCCAGCTGTTTCTTGAGGTCGCCGTAACGAATCTGGCAGCGGTTGTAGAGGTCGTCGAAGTATTCAACAGTCTCCGGCTTGGAGACAGCCTTCAGCAGCGAGAAGAGGTTTTCAATCTCCTCGGGTTTCTTCTGGTTCATCTCGGTGGGACCGCTGTCGCTCTTGGCTTTCATGATTTTCTTGCGGATGACGGAGGGTTCGTCGGTGAGGAAGATGGTGCTGGCCTCGCCTTCGCTCTTCCCCATCTTGCCGCTGCCATTGAGTGCGGGGATCTTGACGAGGTTGCCGCTCGACCCTACAGCCTGCGGCAAGGGGAAGACCTCGCTGCCATACATGCTGTTGAAACGCTGGGCATAGGTGCGTGTCATCTCGAGGTGCTGCTCCTGGTCCTTGCCTACTGGGACGCGGGTGGCTTTGTGGATGAGGATGTCGGCGGCCATAAGGGTGGGATAGGTCAGCAGGCCAGCGTTGACGTTGTTGGGATTCTGGCGCACCTTGTCCTTGAAGGAGGTGACGCGCTCCAGCTCGCCAAGGTAGGCGTTCATATTGAAGAAGAGGTAGAGCTCCACGGTCTGGGGGAGGTCGCTCTGGAAATAGATGGTGGAACGCTCAGGGTCGAGACCGGCGGCAAGGTACTGCACCAGAATCTGGCGGGCGTTCTGATATAGGTTGTCGGGGGTGGGATGGGTGGTGAGGGAGTGGTAGTCAGCCACAAAAAAGAAACAATCGTACTCATCCTGCATCTTCACGAAGTTACGAAGGGCACCGAAATAGTTGCCCAGGTGCAGGTTGCCGGTGGGGCGGATGCCACTGCACACAATCTCACGCTTGTTAGTATCAGTCATAGACATAGAGTGATAAATGAATAATAAAAACCTTAGCGGCGTAGCGCCACAAAATGCAAAGATACGAAAAAAAGTCGACGCAACAAGAAAAAAACGATTCCCCAAGGGGGATAAACCCAAATCGGTCATAAGGCCGACTTCTGTCATAAACCCTAATGACCGATTTGGGACAAAAAGAAAGGAACCATCCTTTGCAGGACGGTTCCTTTTCATTTTTCGGTTGTTTGGTACTGATTATTCAGCAACCTCGGTAGCCATCTCGGCGCCCTCTTCAACAACGGCCTCAACAGCGCTATCAACGATAGGCTCTTCAACCATCTCTTCAACAGCGGGAGTGTCGATAGTCTCGGTCTCAGCGGGGGTGTTGTTGCAAGCTGCAAAGGCAAACATGCCGGCGACAGCCATAAGGAACATTACTTTTTTCATCTCTTTGAAATTTTTAAAGTTATCTTTACTATTGTTTAAAATTGTTTTCTTTTTTGTTGATTGTTCGACTAACTTTGTTCGTCTCAAATCGGATGCAAAAGTACTACTATTTCCACGACTAAAAAGAAAAAAAATGTCAAAAAATCTTAACGCCCTCCCAAAATGTTAAAATTCAAAATGTTAAAAAATGGGATTTGTAAGATTCTTTTGACTTTTTTTCTTGAAATTCAGCCTTTTTAGTCGGCAAAAAATCAAAATTTGACCCCTTTTGAGGTACTTTTAGGGGAGTGGAACGAGGCCGTTGAAGCCCATAAAAGCCATTGCGAGGATGCCGGCGGTGACCAGTGCGATGGGGACGCCTTTCATGCCTTTGGGAACACCGGTGAGCTCCATCTGCTCGCGGATACCGGCGAAGATGACCAGTGCCAGGGTGAAGCCCACGGCGATGCTGGCGGCATAGACGACGCTCTCAAGCAGGTTCATGTTCTTCTGCACAACGAGGATGGCCACACCCAGCACAGCACAGTTGGTGGTGATGAGCGGGAGGAACACGCCAAGCGTCTGGTACAACGCAGGGGCAATCTTCTTGAGGACAATCTCCACCATCTGCACCAAACCGGCAATCACCAGGATGTAAGCAATGGTTTGCAGATAACCGAGATTGAACGGTACCAGTATATAATGATATATAAGGTACGTGACCAAAGTGGCAAGCAGCATGACGAAAAGCACTGCTCCGCCCATGCCGACAGAACTCTTCACATCCTTCGAAACGCCAAGGAAAGGGCAGATACCAAGGAACTGAGCCAACACGACATTGTTGACAAAGATGGCTCCGATAATAAGAGCAAAGATATTGATAGCCATAGTATTATTAAAGTTTTATTCTATAATATTATTACTGCATTCGGACTGCAAATATACAAATTTTTTTTAATATGAACGGCTTTCGTGTCAAAAGTGCTGTATTTTTAACCCAAATCGGTCAATAGGAAACCGAAAACTCGGAGTAACTTCCGAATCGTGCAATGCATGGGGAATCGCCCTGCCCCGGAGGGGCTTTCGTTTAACCCAAATCGGTCATTAGGGTTTATGCCAGATTAGTATTTGTTTCGAGCAGATTGGCCGCATCGCTGTCGAAGACGTAGCGGGCTACGGCGAGACAGGGATGTGAACAAGATGCCGAAAGAAATGCTGATATGGCATAAAGAGACCTTAAAAAGCGAGAAAGGATATAAAAGTCGGTCTAATGACCGTTTTGGGTTTAATAGCATATCACGTTGTTATACAGATATATTCTCTGTAGGAGATTTCGAATAGGTATATTCCAATGACCGATTTGGGTTTATATGCTTCCTGGCTTTATTTTGAATTGTTATGATGTCGGTGTGTGAGGAGGATTAGGTTGAATGTGCGTTACAGCATTACAGCGTTACAGTTGCTGTGAGGCATTCGCTATACAGAGCATTTTTTGTACTGTAACGCTGTAACGGTGTAACGGTCGCGTGACCGCAACATGAAGGTCGTATCTTTGCAGCTCGAAAAAGGACAGGGCCCACGAGGCTGAGAAGAGAGGGTTTCTCCACCCTAACTCCACCGAAAGGCCGCCTCCAAAGGTGGCCAAACGAAGTCCCCAAAGAGAGACACAATCCCAGATGAACCATTGCGCAGGGACAGCACCCCACTAAAAACAGCCACCTTATCACAACATAGACCAACCTATCAACCCCCGACCCCAACACCAAAGCGTTACAACGTTACAGCGTTACAGCTAGGTTTCGTCCGTCACCACTCCCCTGCCGAGTACTCCTTTTCGTGCCGTTACACTGTTACATTGTAACGCCACCAGCCAACGGAGGGTATTCAACTATCATATATGCAGTTCTAAGAAAACAGGCGTTCCTTTTTTATGTTCTGGATGGTCCTCTACTATTTGTTCGAGTAATTTCTGACCATTCAATTCTTGTGCATCCAATGAAGATTCGGTAATCTTAAATGTCATGTACTTCTTGCCAGGTTTTTCATTAGGATAGTCCATCTCTTTTAGCTGTACTCCTGTCATTTCAGAGCACGATTCAATACCATAGACTAATTGTTTGTTTGGATGCTTTACATCATACAGAATTAAGCGTTTCGTTCTTTCAAACAGAGCCGATTCTCCTGACATCGAACCTTTTCTTGCTCCAAGTCGGATATTATATAAACGCTGTTGCTGAATCCAGTTTAGGTGCTCCTTGTCTTTATAGCAACCTATCAGAATGATTCTACTATCTCCAAATAAGTTTGTGAGATTATGATTTGGCCTGTCCCATTGATAACATTCATAATCCTCGGCTGCAATCGGTATTTCAGTCTCATCTTCATCGAAACCATAGGGAACTTCATTGTCTCGCATAGAATCAACATCGGGTTTATTCTTCAGGGTCTTATACACTTCGGTTACAAAAATGCCTAACACCTGTTTTTTGAGTTCTGGATTGGACAGGAGCATCGAGAAAAAGTCTTGGTTTTGTTCTAAACCTTGCACCAATGCGTCGTCAATATCGTCAAAGTAAGAGAACTTGAACTCTTCTTCAGAATTGACAAGTGCCGACTGCTGTAGCTTCTGCGACTTGAGCAGTATCTCTTTTATCTGTAACATCGCTTGTGCTGCTACATCCTTATCGAATTTATTTCCGGTGCGGTTATTGATTTCTTCAATAATCTCCGATAGTTTTTTCTCCTCGTCTTCCGACAATTGTGTTTCTGCTTCTGGCAGTTTGACGTATGGATTGGCAATGAGGTCTGGCTTTTTGTATTCGCCCTGTAGCTTGTTCAAGAAGTTGTTGGCCACAATCTGGTCTTTCAGAGAGAAACCTTCGCCCGACTGGTCTTTCTTGAACCACGATTGTAGATTGGAGCAGAACTTGTATTTCTTGTGCAACTGGACATCCTCAAAGTGGCTTGCCATGATGACAAATTCATAGAGACGTACAAAACGCTTGAGGTTGGCCACGAAATCATTTTTATTTTCTTCCGATAAATTTTTGGCTCTACGTTCTGCCTTTTGCAGGTAGCCGGTCATCTGCATCTTCTGCCGGTCGGTGGGCTTGGCTATTGCTATCAGTTCGGCGAAATTGTCAATGTCATATTCATCTAGCACACCAAAGCCGTCCAGCTTGGTCTCAAGCTTGTAGATGTCGCTCGGCGTGATGTTGTTGTCGAGAATAGTTGCCGTATAATAGGGAGCAAACGATTTCTTGATATCTTCGTATGTATTACAGAAATCGAGGATGAAGGTCTTCTTCTTATATGGCGGGCAGATGCGGTTCAGGCGCGACAGCGTCTGCACAGCTGCTATCTTTTTCAATTTCTTCAATACATACATCGCACAAAGTCGCGGCTGATCAAAACCTGTCTGGTACTTATTGGCGACAAGCAGAATGCGGTTCTCATCTTTGTCTAAGGTTTCCGGCAATGATTTCTCCGAAATGCCGTTCATTCCCATCTCGGTATATTCCTTGTTGGGTTGCTCATCCAATTTCACCTTGCCCGAGAAGGCCACAAAACAGGCCATATCACTATATCCGTGGTTGCTGATATATTTCTCGAAAGCCAGTTTATATTTAACCGCAGCCTGACGTGACGCCGTCACCACCATAGCTTTCGCCGTCCCACCAAGTTCCTGCATTACTACATCGCGGAAATGCTCTATGATAATCTCAGTGCGTTTTTCGATATTTTCATCGGTGAGGTCCACCAGACGGGCAATCTTCCGTTTGGCTTTGCCCAATTTATACATCGGGTCGTCTTCGATAGTCTTGTTGATGTTGTAATAGGTCTTATACTCCATGTAGTTGACCAGCACATCCAAGATAAACTCCTCCTCGATGGCCTGTTTCATGGAGTAGAGGTCGAAAGCCTCGTTCTTTCCGCTCTTTCCTGGACGACCAAACAGAGCCAGCGTTGTGGGCTTCGGCGTAGCCGTGAAGGCGAACATCGATACATTGGGCTGTTTGCCGTTGGCTCGGATTTCCTCTACTATAACGTCCTGTGTGTCCTTGTCATCATCTTCATCATCCTTTTCACGACCTTTGCCTAAGGTTTGTGTCACCGCCCCCATATCTTTACCAGATGTAGAGGAGTGCGCCTCGTCGATGATAACCGCAAAGTTCTTGTTGCTAATCTTCTTGATGGTGGCGACAATATAAAGGAATTTCTGTATGGTTGTGACAATAATCTTTGTGTTGCCTTCCAATGCACGGCGCAGGTCGTCCGATGAGCATCTGTCATCCATCACCTTGATTAAACCCGATTTGTGGTCAATCTGCTTGACTGCATCTTGCAGCTGTCGGTCAACCACAACCTTGTCGGTTATCACAACAATGTTGTCAAAAATCTGCTTGTTCTCTAAGTCGTGCAGCGAAGCGAGCCGGTGTGCCAGCCAGGCGATAGTCTTGGTCTTACCTGAGCCTGCTGAATGCTGGATAAGGTAGTTCTGCGAAGTGTGGTTGACCATCAAGTCGTCCACCACCTTGCGAATGGTTCGCAACTGGTGATAGCGTGGGAAGATGGGATTCTCAACAAGGTGTTTCTTGCCTGTCACCTTGTCTTTCTTCTCTTTTTTCTCCACAAAGACAAACCGCCCGATGAGGTCGTAGAGTGTATCCTTGGTGAGTATGTCCTCCCACATATACGACACCGAATATCTGTCCTTGTATATCGGGTTGCCCTTACCAGTGTTGATGCCTTCGCCACGACCGATGTTGAACGGCAGAAACGAGGTTTCTAATCCACGCAGTTCGGTGGCCATATAGACCTCCTCCAAGTCCATCGCGAAGTTCACAAAGCATCCGGCTTTCTTCTGGAACAGGCGTGTCTTTGGGTCTCGGTCTTCACGATACTGATGGATAGCGTGTGTATAGTTCTGTCCGGCTTGGTTGCATTTGAGTTCGAACGAGATGATGGCCAATCCATTGAGGAAGATGACGAGGTCGATGCGCTCTTTGTCGCTTGCCCACACTTCTTCCATCACCGAGAAAATGTTCTTGTTTGCTTTGGCCATGAGCTTCTCGTTGATGCTGGTGGCGGGCTTAGTGTAAAGCAGGTCGAGTTTCACATTTGCTATCTCGATGCCGTGTTTCAGCACATCGATGAGCGAGCGAGCCGACTTGCAGATTTCGAGGTTGATGAAATTGAGCAAACTCTCGCGGTAGTTCTCTTTGAGTGTATTGCGGAGCTTGGCCATTTTCTGGGGCTGTGTCTCTTCGAGAAACTTGAAGAGCATATCAGGGTCCATCGCAAAGCGACGGTCGTAGTCGGTTGCGTTACGCACTACGTATCCGTTCTCCACCAGTCGCTGGATAATAAACTTTTGGTAATCCTTCTCGGTCAGTATTGTATTCATATCACTTGCTTTTGTTCAATTCATTGTATAACGCCAAACCTTTTACAGTCAGCAGATACTTCTGACGGGGATGGTGTGGGGATTGAGGGTAAAGCAGGCGGAGATATCCTTCCGCTATAGTGGGATTAAGATATAGATTCAAAACATTCTTTCTATCTTTTAGCCCTAATCCTGCCATTATCTCTGACACCGACAATTCCTTTTCTCCTACAACATTCACTAATCTTATGATATCCGAATTGTCCGTATGTAGCTTGTCCTCTACTTGTGGGGTACTTGTGGGGTGCTTGTGGGGTGCTTGTCCTGTACTTGTAGGGTGTGTCCATTCTTCCGGTGGGTTTACCAACAGATACCTGTTCTTCAACTCATTGTTTTCTCCCATCAGCAGGTTTCGGAAGAAGAGCTCAAGGAAATGGCTATCCTGACTGATACCTTTTGCCACATTCTTGTAGTTGGCTCTGACCAGAGCGTTGCGGAAATACCACGAGTGTTCCTCGAATAAGCGGTTATCTGCCCTGAAGCCGATGGATTGCAAGTATTTAATGGTGAAAACAGCAGTGGTTCTGGTATTGCCCTCTCGGAAGGGGTGTGTCTGCCAAATGCCAGAGACGAAGTTCGACAAGTGGGTAATAACATCTTCCATCGAGAGACCTTTGTAGTCGAATTGTTTTTCTCTGTCGATATCGTACTCCAATGCCATCCGCAAATCTTGCCAACGGCCATATAGTACCGTATCGCCTCGAAGCACCCATTCGTCTTTGGTAAAGTCGTATGTGCGCAGTTCTCCAGCGTGTTTGAACACGCCGTTGAAGATATTCCTATGGATGGCGATGAGTTCATTGGCGCTGAATGTAAAGGCACGTTCGTTGATGATTTTGGCGATATTTGCCGACACACGGTCGGCCTCCTGTTTGTCATCGTCATCATCGTCATGCTGAGTCTTCGAGACATAGTATTGTTTCACCAGCTCTTTGGCTTGGTCGATGGTGATTTCTCCCTCGATATGGCGACGAGCCGTCTGCTTCAGGTATTCCGACACTTGAAGACCATCCACGGCCTGCAAGCCGATGGCTACTTTCCATGCTTCAGCCTTCTCGCGTTTATGCGGTTCGCTCGCAACAATATACTCGTCAAAGTCAAGATATGTTTGCTTTCCTATATCGTTTTTCATATCACTTGTTTTTTGCCAGTTACGTATTCGTAGATAAGCGAGGACTTATACGCCTTCAAGGTTTCTATCTGTGTCTGCTTGTCTGCGATGGATTGGTCAATTATGGCGCACTTCTCGTTAAGATAGGCGGCTATTACTTCTTGTTCCTCGATAGGAGGTGTTGGAATATATGAATTGCCAAAATCCTCAAATGCAATGTTCTTACCATCTCTCAAACTCATTGAAAAGGTGTTAATGTATGAAATAAAGCCATCAGATTTGAACATATATTTGAAATATCCATCTGCAATAGGCTTTATTGGATAAAACACTTGGTATGCAGGAGATACAACTCCTTCGTATTTTGAATATTCAAAACCTCCTTGAAAACTTCTAAGACTTATACAAAAATCGCCAGGACGAATAGTACGGAAAGTATTCAAATCTGTTTTTTCCTTGACAAGCACAACTCCTTCAACTTGCGATTGCGGGATTACGCCAAACTTCTGTGTAGGGGACATCAATTCCAGATTATGTGGATTCCCTTTTGTCCTACGTAACACAAAGAGATATTTGCCTTTTTCTGTCGTCCAATGTGCCGGGATGGTTTCTGCCCAGGGGATTCCGTATTGTTTCATTGGGGCGTTGGGGTTAAGGCCTCGTGTGACTGTTTCGGCGATGATGGATTTCTTGTATTCTGCGAGGGTCTTTACCTCTGCCTCTAAATCAGCCAACAACCCGTCAATCTCCGCACACTTCTTATCAAGGAAATCCGCAATGGCTTTCTGCTCGGGGAGAGTAGGAAGAAGAACCATCAGGTTTTGAATATCTTTGGATGAAATATGTACAACTTTTAATTTCGCTTTTCCTTCACTCTTCTGGGTTTGTGCATAACTGTTTAATGCATAATTCATGAAAATTGGGTCTTGTTGATGCCTCATTACAATGATATCGCCACCAACTAAACAGGGATTATTTCCCATATAGACTATATTCTTTCCTATCTCCTCAACTAATTCACCGGTACACGCAAATAATATATCGCCTTTTTTAATGTGACGAGGACTTTCCTGTACCATAAGTTTTGTCTTAGAGATGCAATTTACAAATGCTCCGTTGTATTTGCTATATATCTCGCCATATCTAATGCAGGATATGTCGCCATCCTCAAATACTTCATCTTTCGTGATACCATTCCCTTTATAGAAAGAATCGGCAGCATATTTTAGCCTTTTTATTTTCCAGTCAGATGGTATCTTCCCAATCCACGTTACCCCGCTATTTTTCATTTCTCGTGCCATAATCAATCAAAGATTTTGATTACACGTTTAGCGATTGATTCTTCCAACTTCTCAAACTGCTCTTTTAGCACGCTGCTTTCGGTGGGTTTCTGATACTTGTAGAAATAGCGGGTGAAGGGTATCTCGGCACCTGTCTTGATGACGGGTTTCTTCTTACTGAGGTCTTCCTCGAAGAAAGCTTTTGCATCAGGAATGTGCGGTAGCACTTCGCGTTTCATGTAGGTGTCGATGTCCTCGTCGTAGCGCACTATCTCCGTGTCTTTCGTTTCCTTGTCGTAAATGATGTTGCCCTTCTTGTCACGCTGAATCTCGGCGGTCTTGTCCATCACCGACAATCCGTCGGCAATGGAAGCAAAGAGTTTGTCTTTAACAGGCACAAGGTCGCCCAATGCCTTCTGCAAGACGGGTTCAAATGTTTCGGGTGACTTGTACATCTTGTCCGAAACGGCTTTATGCAGGGTATTCACAATCTTATTGTAGCGCGGCTCGTTGGCCTTATATTCCTCCACTTTCTTCAACTCTTTGTCGGAGGGGTCTTCCTTTTCATCCACCTCGGCGATTTTTGCTGCGTCGTAGAGCGAGTTCAGCGAACCATTCAAGAGCATCTGCTCGATGCGCTCCTCGTTGATGGCATAGCTGCGCTGCAAGGGCTGCATCACCGCATACTCGCGATAGATGAACTCTGTGTTGGGATAAATCTTGCAGAGGTCGTTCTCCTCGAAGTTAAGATACAATTCAGTAATAGCTTTGCGCTCGGCAGGGCCTATTTCGTTTTTCTTGTTGCCAAGGGGCTTGCGCAGCTTGTGGCAGAGAGAGGTGGCGTCAATCAGTTGTATCTTGCCCTTGCGTTCCGCTCGCTTATTCATCGACAGCACCCAGATATAGGTGGCGATGCCTGTGTTGTAGAAGAGATCGGTGGGCAAAGCGATGATGGCCTCGATGCGGTCTTCCTCCAATAGCCAACGGCGTATCTGGCTTTCGCCCGAAGCTGTGCCCCCCACGAAGAGCGGAGACCCGTCCTCAATGATGGCGGCGCGTCCGTTCATGGGGTTGAGCTTGTCGATGGCCGACTGTAGGAACAGCATTTGCATATCGCCCGAACCAGGCAATCCTGCCCCCCAACGGCCAGCAAAGCCTTTCTTGTATTCATCTTGGACTGCGTCTTCTACACCCTCACCAGCATCTTTTCCGCCCCACGCCTGACCGAAAGGCGGATTCTCTATGACAAAGCGCATCTTGGTATCGGGGAAAGCGTCGGCCTTCATTGTGTCCTGCAAACGGATGTTTGAAATGTCCTGTCCCTTGATGAGCATTTCGGCCAAACACATGGCGTATGACTCGGGGACAACCTCGTGGCCGAACAGACGTATATTCGCATCAGGATTGAAACGTTTGATGAAGTTGTAGGAGGTGGAAAGCATGCCACCTGTGCCACAGGCCTGGTCGAGGATGGTTATTTCTCTGCCGGGTTGCAACACATCGTCGCAGCCTTCGGAGAGCAGCACGCTCACCATTGCCTTGATAATGTCTCTACCGGTATAGTGGTCGCCTGCATCGGCATTCTCAGAGAACTTGCGTATAAGTTCTTCGAAGATATAGCCCATCTTCATACCGTCGATGGTCTTTGGGTCGAGGTCGAGTTCTGAGAATGCTTTTACTACCGAATAAAGGCGGTTGTGCTTGTCCATCTTCTCAATCTGACGGTCGAATTCCAGATTGCGGATGATGCCCTGCACATTGGCCGAGAAGCCCTCGATATAGGTGGTGAGGTTAGCCACAAGGTGCTCAGAGTCGTTGCACAACTCGGCAAGGTCGAAACGCGAAGTGTTGTAAAACTGATAGCCGGAAAGACGCTGCATGGCCTTTTCCGGATAGTTCGGATTCTTCTTGTATTGTTCTACAACTTTGCCTTTTGTGGGCGCAAGGGCGCACTCGAAACGCCGAAGAATGGTCATGGGGATGATGACATCCTTGTATTTGTCACTTTGGTAAGGTCCGCGCAGCTTATTAGCGATGGACCAAATGAAGTTCACCTCCTGGGAGACATCGATGGGTTTGTCATCCCACATCGGGTCGATATGATTGTTTAGCGTGTTTGCCATAATTATTGTTCAATCACTTTTTCTTTTAGCTTGAAAGACCTTGGGTCAATAGTCATTTGATATAGCTTAATATCAGGATTGCATTTATGTGCGGCTATAATATCGTTTCACCCATCATTTGTTTTACTCAGTATCTTTCGGGAGCCATAACATGATTCGCGTCAAGAAGTACTGTTTTTTGCCATTTGTGATATTACTTTTATTCTGCAAAAATACGAACTTTTATTGGAATGACAATAATAATTTGGCGTAATAGTCAAATTGCAGGCTAAAAATTGCAGTTTTTGTTCTAATAGTCAAATTGCAGGCTGATATTTCGTATGAACGTTTGGTCGGGTAAAAAACAATTAGTATTTTTGCCCCCGCATTCTGAAGCATAGCGGGCTCTGCTGGGGAGCAACCCGCGAGGAATAGGAATGCTGTGCATGACGACAAGTCAATATT
>ONFR01000003.1 GCA_900317125.1 uncultured Bacteroidales bacterium
AGCTGGTTCTCGGTGCAGGTGTCGTAATAGGTGGAGGAAGAAGCGAGGTTTACGGTGAGGTAGAGCGTCACGGTGCTGTCGCAGCCTTGGGCGCCCGTGGTGATGTGGGTGGCGGTGGTGGAGACGGTGTATAGCGAGTCGTGCCACGTGAACTGGTCGCAGGCCGAGGCCGACGTGTCGCCCGCCGAGGTGCTGAGGACGGCGAGGTGCAGCGTGCGGAGACTGTCGCAGCCTGCGGTGGTGAGCAGGGCATGGGTATAGTCGCCAGCGGTGCTGTAGGAGCTGTCGCCAAACGAGGCTGACTGGTTGCTGCATATAGTGTCGAAGAAGTCGAGATGCCATGTGGGCAGCACATGGAGCACCATCGTGGTTCCAGGTGTAGGGCAGCTGGCTGTCGCACACAGTGTCGTAAAGGGTGCTGTAGGTCTGCCATATCACCGTAAGATGGAAATCGATGGTACTGTCGCATCCCTCGGCATTCGTCAATATCACCTGCACGGTCGTGTCGCCCATCAGCGTATGGTCGTGGTAGGAGTATGGCAGAGCGGAGGATGCAACAGTGTCGTACCCTGTGCCGTGGGACGAAGCGCGGACCGTCAGGTACAGCGTCACCGTGCTGTCGCAGCCCTGAACGTTGGAGGTAATGTAGGATGCTATAGTGGAAGCGGTGTAGACCGAGTCGTGCCATACGAACTGGTCGCAAGCCACCGCCGTTGTATCGCCGCTGCTCACGTCGTTCACCGTGAGACTGAGCGTGGCGGTACTGTCACACCCGAAGACCGTTCGGCGTGCCACAGCGTAGGTGCCGTCATGTGTTCCCGTTGCCAATGTGGTATCGCCCCAAGCGAAGGGGAGCTGACTGGTGCAGAGGGTCAAAGTGTCGGATAGGTCGAACACGGGATGGACAAGAATGGCGTGCTGCAGCGTGTCGGTGCAACCGTCGGCATTCGTCACTATGCAGCGAAGCACAGTATCGGTTGTTGGTGTAAGGACAACCACCGAATCGGTCCATGTGGAGGTAGTGTCATCCGTAATCCATAGGTAGGAAACTCCGTTCAGCGCCATCACCGTGTCGGGCAAGTTGCCGGCACACCGGTCGGTGGGGCCGGCAAGCGACGGCGAGGCCGAAGGATATTCCAGCGTCAGCGTCTTGATGATGGTGTCGGCACAGCTGCCGCCGCCGAGGTATGAGATTAACATCACGTCGTAAGTCCCCGGCGTGGTGTACACCGTGCTGCCATTATAATCTGTAGATGTCATCCCGTTGCCGAAATCCCAGAAGGCCGACTCGCATCCTTCGCCTGTTCCGATGGGTGTCACCCCGTCGGTCGAGATGGTGCTGAGATTGTTGAACTGCACATAGAACTGGCAGTTGTTCAGCGTGATGACCGAGTCGAACAACGCCAACGGATAACGAGTGCCCGCGTATGCCGACATGGTGAAAAAGCACTCCGCATTGTCGACAAACGACACGTCGCAATAATACGTCGTATTCGATGTCGGGATATTGATGCTCTGGGTGGTGTAGAGAGTGGTGCGCTCCACAGTATCGGTGTACCAGTTGTAGTTGAAACCGTCGGGCATCGTGAAGATATTCGACTCCACCTCGCCGCAATACTCAGCGCGGATATTCTTCAATAGGCAGTCGAGCGTGAAATAGGCATAGCCGTAGTGGCTACCCTCACCGCAGTCGTACGTAGTCAGACGGATGCGGATGGTCTGGTTGGCATAAGCGCTCATGTCAAGACCCACCGTAGTCCAGTCCTTCCACAACACATCGTTAGCTGCCTCGTTCCATCCCAGGTTGGCATTGGCAATAAAGTCTGCCGCCCCGCAGCGCGAGTCAATCAGTTCGTTGTACTCGTTCAGGATTTCGATGCTGAAACGGGGTTGTTGCGCTGCACTGTGCTCAGGGTCTTGCAGCACGGCTGCATATTTGAGGATAAGCAGGTCGAATGACGAGGGGTCAACAAACAGACTGTACGTCACCGATTCCGCCTCGGGGTTGCTATTGTTAGATGTCCAGTTTCCCAGACGCACCGAGGCCACAGCGCCCTCGGGCACAGTGCGCAGCAAGCCGCCGGTGCGCGGGTCTCGCTCAGTGGTGTCGTAATGCACAGTGTGGCGACTGAGGGCGCTCTGGTTGCCATAGTTCACAACACCCATGCGGCTGCGCGGATTGCTGTAGGAGCCGTAGGTGCAGGTGGTGTACTCGGCGGTCAGGTTCGTCGGGTCGATGCAGCCCGTGCCGCCTGCGGGGGTGAAGATCATGATGGTGTCGCAATAGTTCCAATTGCAGAAACCTCCCATGTCGTCATCGCAGCTGGCACAATAGCGGAACTCATAGTTCGTCAGGTTGTCCAGCCCGCTCACCGTCAATGGGGGAGCAGTGGGGTGCAGCGTTGTCCCCGTGCCGTCGGCAAAGCCCACAGGACCGTATTCCACCGTGATTTCCGGCCGTCCGGCTTGCTTCCAGTCCAGTGTGAGCTGGTCGGCTGTCATGCCGGCCACCTGGAGGTCGGCCGCTCCGCAGGTGGTGATATACAAATCGTCGAGATAGAGCCAGTCCCAGCTGCCCGAAGTCTTCGTCAGGCGGAAAGCGAGGAACCGGGCTTCGGCCGGGGCACCCGTCAGGATGGCCTGCATGCGCTGCCATGTGTTGTTCAGCGTGTTTGTGAATCGTTTGAGCGTGATAAAAGAGCTGGCGTCGTAGGGGTCGCTCATCACGCCAAGGTCAAGGATAAACGTGCCGTAATTGTTGTTCTTCATCCAGAACGACACCGCCAATTGCGACAGACTGTCCACCTGCAGGTCAGGCAGTACCGCCAAGGGGGTGCGCTCGGTGTAGGCAGAGCAGAAGCGCAGACTGCGACTGCCCGAATGGCTTTGGTCGCTGTAGACATAGACGTCGTTGCCATATTCCTGCGGCACACGCAGATTGTGCCATCCGTAAGGCATACGGTTGTTCTGGCAGGTGTCGAAGTCCATGCACAGCGGAACCGGAATCGGTCCTGCCTGAGTGGTCACCTGTTGCAGCGGGATGCAGGTAGGCGACACCGTGTCGCAACGGAAATAAAAATCGTATGTCGTACTGTTCGCCAGTATCAGGTGGGTAGGAAGGCTGTCGATATGTACAAAAGTCCCCGTGCCCTGTTCGAATCCGGCGGAGCCGTACTCCACCCAGAAACCTGTACGCGAGGGCTCGGAGGCATCGATACGCACCTCGTTATGACGAGAGAGGCTGGCATGGGCATCTGCGGGAATGTCGCAGGTGAGTATCTCGATTCGGTCGACCCAGATAGTGCGCCAGCTACCGTTGGTCTCCCTCATCCGTAGAGCGATAAAGCGTCCATGGCCAGTGTAGTTTGCCAGTCTTGCCTGCAATACCTCCCAGCGTCCGTTCTGATAGTTGCGCAGGGTGTCCACAACGGCGAAAGTGTTGATGTCATTCATGTCCGTCATCACGCCCACTTCAAGGAACATCGTTTCGGGGTTGTACGAACTCCACATGGTGGCGCGTAGAGTGAGGTTGCGGACACTGTCGATGTCCAGTTCGGGTAGGACAGCGTATGCATACAGCGCGTTGTAAATCTCGAAACGCAGGTCGCGCCCGTCGGCAGCGTCGCCATCGTATTGGACATACAGACGGCTGTTGTTGTTATCGCTCATATAGCGTCGCCACCCCGTGGGGAAGGCAGCGGTGCCGGTGCCGTAGTCGGCAAAGTCGTCGCAATAAGGTATCTCCATTAACTGGGAGGTGGTGACTTGGGTATAAGGGTAGCAGTCGGAGACCACGGCCGAGTCGCAACGCATATAAAAGTCGTAGGCGGTGTTTTCTTGGAGACCGCTAATGATAGCCGTGTTTTGGGTAACATGTATCAGTGTGTTGGCAGGGAAAACGGAGTAGGTGAGGCCGTCGCTGCTCCACATCGTGTCCATGGCTCCTTGCACGATACCGGCAGGGCCGTACTCCAGCCAATAGTCAGCGGTATAGTGCGAATCGATGGTTGCAGCCACTGTTGTTGCACCGACAAGTTGGATGTTGGGTTGGGGGCATGGAAGGATGGCAAGGTCGTCGATATACATTGAGCTGCAGTTGCCTGTTGTGTTGACCATGCAGAAGGTGATGAAGCGTCCTGTGCCGCGATAGCTGTGCAGTGAGGCATGCACGGGTTGCCAGGTATAGGAGGCGGTGTTCTGTACTGTGTCGACAGCAACAAAAGTGTTGATGTCGTACTGGTCACTCATCACGCCTACAATCATCAGGAACTGGTTGCGGTCGCTGTAGAGACTGAAATGTACTTCGGCATGGCTCAGAGAGTCGATGTCGATGTCGGGCATGATGGCGTAGCTGCGGCTGTTGTTGTTGCAGTTGTTGTAGAACTGGATGATGCCGTCATAATTCTTGCGAGGGTAGTCGGCATGATAGCTGTTTTGCCGTGTCCAACCAGTGGGCATCTGATAGTCAGGGGCCGAGTCGAATGATTCGCAATAGGGGGCGGGCAAGACAGTGGAGGTGGTGATGCTTTCGGGCGGGAAGCAGGTGACGTCGCCGCTGTCGGTATGGTGGTAGAAATCGTAGGTAGTCAGTTCCTCAAGACCGGTGATGGCTACCGAATAGGAGGTGATGTGTACCCAGGAGTTGGAGCTGTCGCCCTGAGTGCAACCATCGGGACCGTATTCTATCCAATAGTCGGGTGAATAGTCAACGCTGCTGGTGGCGACTGTGACAGTGGTGGCGCCTGTGAGGGCTACCGATGGGGTGGGATGGTCGTTAATGCGCAAGTTGTCGATGTACATGGAATTGCAGTTGCCTGTGGTGTTGACCATGCAGAATGTGATGAAGCGTCCTGTGCCGCGGTAGCTGTGCAGTGAGGCATGCACGGGCTGCCATGTATAGGTGGCGGTGATCTGCACCGTGTCGACAGGGACGAAGGAGTTGACATCGTTCTGGTCGTCCATCACGCCTACAATCATCAAAAACTGGTTGCGGTCGCTGTATAGGTCGAAGTATAATTCCAGATGGCGGAGCGAATCAACGGCCACATCGGGCATGACTGCGTAGCTGCTGCTGTTATAGTTGCAGTTGTTGTAGAACTGGATAATGCCGTCGTAGTTCTTGCGGGGGTAGTTGCTGTTGTTGGGGTTGTGGCGTGTCCATCCGGCGGGCATTTGATAGTCGGGGGTGGTATCGAACGTTTCGCAATAGGGTACGGACATCTCTTCCGACGTGGTGAGCGTAGTGGGCGGTGCGCAGGTGGGTACCTCTTCGAAGCAGCGGGCAAAGAAGTTGTATGTGGTGTTTGGCTGTAGGCCGGTGATGAAGTAGGGGTTCTCGGTGACATGCACAAGGGTGTTGGTGCTGTCGCCCTGGGTGCAGCCGTCGGGGCCGTATTCCAACCAGTAGTCGGCAGGGGTGCCTTCGGGGAGCGCAGCCTTAACCTGCCGCGCCCCGGACACGGTGAGGTCGGGAAGTGGGCAGGGGGAGACCACCAGGTCGTCGAGATAGAAGGCGTTGCGGCCGCCGGTGGTCGTGATGAGGAAGGCGACGAAGCGGCCTGTGCCATTGTAGGGTGCCAGAGAGACGTGCTGTGGGTAGTGGACAGAGTTGGAAGGGCAGGTGAGCGTGTCGACAGGGACGAAGGTGTTGAAGTCGGTGCGGTCGTCCATCACGCCGACAACGAGCCGCATACGGCTGACATCTTCGATGCGGAGCGAGAACTGGAGGTCGAGATGCTTAACGCTGTCGATATCGAAGTCGGGGAGGGCGGTGTATTGGAGGTGGTTGTTGTTGGTATAGAAATCCATGGTGCGGCAGCAGCTACGGTAGTTGCTGCTATAGGTGCGGGGATAGTTGTCGCCATAGGCGCTGAAGCTGTACCATCCCGGGGGGACGGAGTAGTCATCGTACGAGTCGAAATTGTCGCAATAGGGGAGGGGTACGGCATCGGGGGTGGTGAAGGTGTAGGGGAGACAGAGGCGTTCGCCGTCGGGGCTGATGAAGAAGACCTGGTAGGTCTGTGCCGGCTGGAGGTTGGTGAGCAGCGCCTGGCAGCTGTCGCTGGCCACGGTGCGCCAGTTGTCGCCATAGCCGTATTCGATAGTGTAGTACGGGTTATTGTATTGTCCGCTCCATGTGATGCGGCGGGTGGATGAGCCGTAGACGGTGCTGTTCAGCCCCGTGGGGTAGGGATAGTTGGTGAGGGCGAGACGCGCAAGCCTTATCCAGCGGCAGCCCGAAGTGCTGCGGGCGCGGATGGCTAGGCGGTTCAGGGCGGGACTGCCACCGCTGAGCTGGACGTTGAACTCCTGCAGCTGGTCGGTCTGTCCGTTGCTGAGGGAAGCCATCTGGACAAACGTGTTGGCGTCGGAGGTGTCGGCGAGGGTGCCAAAGTCGAGGTAGATGTAGTTATTGTTGGAAGTGGAGAAATCGGCGTAGACCCATTTGCCGCCCAGCGAGTCGCCTGAAGGCAGTGGACGGAGGAGGACAGTGTTGTCGTTGTAGGAGCAGGGGTAGAAAGCCACAATCTGCTGGCCGTATTGGGTCTCGGTGAGCGGATAGGGGTCGCGTCCGCGCACCACCTTCCAGTGGTCGGGGAGTACGCCCGAGGGGAGGTCCTCGAAGTCCTGGCAGTAGGGCGGGTAAAGCATGGGGTTGAGAGTGTAGGCCACCGGGGCGCATAGGGCCATATCGGTGTCGCTGCACTGCGCCATGATGTAGAAATCGTAGTTGCTGTCGGGGTCGATGCCCGTGATTGTGCAGGGGCTGTAGGCGGCCGTGACGACCGTGGGAGAGTAGGCGCTGTCGGCGCGGTCATAGCCTTGGCGGCCGTATTCGATATTGACGGCGGTGGGGGTGTGCAGTGCTGTCCAGCCGACCTGCACGGAGGTGGGAGAGGTGGTGAACTCGACATTGGTGATTCCGCAGCGGCCTACATAAATGTCGTCGATATAATAAATATAACTTGCATAGATGGGTTTATAGCGGAAGGTGATATACTGCCCTGTGCCGACATAAGGTGCAAAGTCGACGCTGAACTGTTGCCAGCGGGCGGTGTTGTCGAGTCTGAAAGCAGCAACGGGGGTGTAGGTGGAGGCATCGTCGGGGTTGCTCATAATGCCCACTTGCAGGGCGTCGGTGCTGGTGGCGTAGCCGTTCACCGCGTAGGCGTAGAAGGTCATCACCATCTCGGTGGTGGTGCCTTCCTCGAGCGGGGGGAGGGAGAAGAAGCAGGCGGTGTCGGTGGTGGTGTAGAGGGCGATGCACCCTTCGCCGCTGTGGTGGTTGGTAGTGGTGAGCACCGGATAGAGGTTCGATGAGCCGATGATTCGGCGGTAGCTGGGCGGGAAGTTGAGGGTGTCGTAGGTCTCGTAGGATTCGCAATAGGGTATTTCGAGGTAGTGCGCCTGGGTGGTGATGATGATGCCGGTGCCGCCGCCCCAGCCGCCGCCGCCGCCACCACCGCCGCCGGTGCCTCCACCGCCGCCCCAGCTGCCGCCGGAGGTGGTGCCGGGACTGCCGCCACCGGGCAGGTAGGTGGCGCCGATGATCTGGCAATCGCAAAGGGTCTTGAAGTTAAACTCGTATTCGGTCAGCTCGCTGAGGCCGTCGATAGTGGTGGGACTGGTGAGGAGGGTGTCGAAGGTGCCGTGGCCGTGGGCGAAGCCCCGGGGGCCGTATTCGACGATAATGCCCTGGGTGCCGTGGCCTGTCCAGCTGACGGTGATGGAGTTCTGGGTGATGTCGGTGATGGTGAGGTCGGAGGAGACACACTTCTCGATGCAGAGGTCGTCGAGGTAGCACTCGCACCAGTTGCCGTCGGCGGTGAGCAGCTTGAAGGCAATGATGTGGCCGCTGCCGGTGTAGGCGGCGAGGGAGAGGGTGTGGTGCTCCCAGTCGGAATAGTTGCCCGTCAGGGTGTCGACACCGACGAAGCTGTTGGTGTCGAGGATGTCCGTCATCACACCGACAACCAGTCTGGCGGAGGAGGAGTAGCCCTCGAAGCGTGTCCAGAAGTTGGCATACAACCCGCTCACGGCCATACATCCGTTGGAGGGGTTGACTGTGGGCATGGCGGCAAGACTGTAGAGGCTGTCGACAGCGTAGAACTGCATGGAATTGTTCTCGCTGTGCCGTATGTAGGAGGAGGTGCGTGGATAGTCGCTGCCGACGGTGGAGAGTCGGCGCCAGTTGTTGGGGAAGCTGTTGGGACCTATGCCGTCGAAGTTGGTGCAGTAGGGAATGTTGACCCAGGTGTGGAGGGTCTCTTCGCGGAGGGTTTCGTAGTTGCAGTTGTCGGGGGTGCTGTCGCATTGCGGCCAGAGGTGGATTTCGAAGGGGGTGGCCTCGGTGAGACCGGCGATGTGGATGGGGGAGGAGGTGTGGTAGGTGGGTGCACTCTGGCTGGAGGCACTGTGGCCGTAGGTCATCCATACGCCGGGAGTGGATGAGGTGGCGTGCCATACTACGTCGACGCCGTCCTGTCCGAGGCCGCTGAGGCGGCAGTCGGTGATGGCACAGCTGCGGAGGGTGAGGTCGTCGATGTATGCCCAGCCGCTGCTGCAGTAGGAGGCACGATAGCGGAAGGCGATGTAGCGGCCGCTGCCGCTGTAGGAGGAGAGACTCTTCTTAATGCGCGCCCAGTGACCCGAGGTACGCACTGTGTGGAGGGGCGTGAAGGTATGGGTGTCGCGCGGATTGGTCATCACGCCGATGACGAGTGCGGCGTCGGGGTTTTCGTTGTAGTAATAGAAGTCCACCTGCAGGCTTGACATGTTGTCGGTACTGACCATGGGCATGGCGGCCATGGAGGTTTGGTCTTCCCAGTTGTTGCAGCAGTAGGAATAGAATTGGATAGACTTGTTGGAGGAGTGGCTGCGGTCGGTGGAGATGCGGGGGTATTCGTCGCCGTAGGGACGCACCCAGTCGGCGGGTACACGGTCGGCGTTTTCGCTGTCGAAGTTATTGCAGAAGGGGGTGTAGAGGGGTTCGTCGAGGGTGTGGACGGTCACCTCTTCCTGCTGGCACTCGGCGCTGTCCTGGCAGGAGGACCAGACAAAGAATTGATAGCTGGTGCTGTTGGTGAGGCCTGTGATGGCGACGGTGGTGTCGGTGGTGTGGATGAGGGTACCCGAGCCACGGGTAAAGCCTGTGGGACCGTATTCGACGGTATAGCGGGTGGAGTTGGAGGTGGTGCCGTAGCGTCGCCAGGTGAGGCGGCAGCTTTGGTCGGAGATGTTGGTGGCGTGCAGGTCGCCAGGTCGACAGAGGCTGAAGCCAAGGTCGTCGAGGAGGGTGTAGAAGCATCCGTCGGTGGAGGTGTAGCGGAAGGCAATGTGGCGGGCTGTGCCGGTATAGGCACTGAGGTCAACGCTGTAGCGATGCCACTGATAGGTCGGGTATATGGTGCGTATGGGAATGAAGGTGCTGCTGTCGTAGGGGATGGTGATGACGCCGATGGTGAAGCGAGCGCGGTTGCGGACGCTGCTGTTGGTGCACCGCAGGGAGAAAGAGACTACACTTCCGGCTACGGGGTTTTCGGCGGCGGGCATGACGATAAGGTTGCCGGTGCCTTCGTAGGAACAGGTGTAGAATTCGAGATTGCGGTCGCCGTCGGTTTCGATCACTTGTGGATGGTTGTCGTAGGACTGAAGGATTGTCCAGTATTGTGGCGGTTGCCATGGGGTGGCCGAACCGAAGTCGCAGCAGTAGCCGGGGGCGATGCTGTCGGTGCGGGTGGTGAAAGTGTAGATGTCGTTGCTGCAGCTGTTGGCACTGCCGGAGCACCAGGCACGCACTTGGCAGGTATAGGTCTCGTCGGCGTTGAGACCGGCCAGGTGGAGTGGTGCCGTGGCGTTGGTGACGATGATGGGGGAGGAACTGGTGCTACCGATGTATTCCACGTCGACGCTGTCGACGCTGCCGTTGGTGCCCCATGTGAGCCATGCGTCGTGTGCGGTGATGCTGTAGATGTGCACATCGGTGATGTCGCAACGGCTGAGGGTGATGTCGTCGAGGTAGAGGTTGCCTTCGTTGCAGCCGTTGAGGGTGACAAGCCAGAAAGCGATATGGCGTCCGTTGCCGGTGTAGGAGGAGAGGTCGACGGTGTGACGCTGCCAGTTGCTAGACCAGTCGTAGTTGATTTCGGCTATGGTGTCGAAGGTGGATGGGGAGGAGGGGTCGGTGAGCATGCCTATGTAAAGGCGACTGCTGCTGTAGTAGTTGTAGCCACGGGTGTAGAAGGTGAGGGTGAGGCCGTCGAGACTGGTCTCCTCAAGGTAGGGCATGGCGGCCATGCTGGTATAGTTGTTTCCGGAGCAGTTGTAGGAACGCATGTAGAGGCTGCTGCTGCCGGTGTGTGCGGTGTTCTCGACGCGGGGTCGGCTGTCGTAGACGATGGGACGCGTCCAGCCGGAGGGGAAGCCATAGGGGTCGGTGTCCTCGAAACTGTAGCAATAGGAGGAGACCATGGGATGTTCGAAGGTGGTGAAGGTGTTGCAACCGTAGTTGCAGGTGGCGGCGGTCTCGCTGCTCAGGGCAGTGATGTAGCAGTCGTATGTAGTGTTGGTTTGGAGGGTGTCGACAGTGAGGCTAAAGGTATTGGCATCGACAGTGACGATGGTACCAGTGCCGCGTATGAAGCCTGTGGGCCCCCACTCGACGATAGCACCGTTGTATGAGCGGCCTTGGGGCTGCCAGGTGAAGGTGGCACCATGGGAGGTGACGCTGCTGACGGTGCGTCCTGAGGCATCGGCACTGCTGACAACAAGGTCGTCAATCCATACTCCTTCTGAGGAATAGTAGTAGTTATTGCGGTTGCGGATGGCTATGTGGCGCCCTGTGCCGATATAATCGTTGATGGCGACGACGTGGCGTTCCCAACGGTGGCAGCCTACAGCGGCGGTGGCAATGGCGGTGAAGGTGTTCTCGTCGTTGGGGTCTTCCATGATGCCGATTTGGAGCGTGTGGCCGTCGCCAGCGTTGCCGTAGGCGAAGAAGTCAACCACAAGTCCGTTCATGCTGTCGGTTTCGAGCAGGGGAAGGACGATGGTGGAGTGGTTCTCGAGGTCACGGTAGGAGCGGAGGTACAGAGCGCGGCTGCCGCTGTGCTGCAGGGCACCGTTATCATAGATGCGGGGGAAGTTGTCGTACATGGAGGGTCGGTACCAGCCAGATGGGAAGGAGCCGTCGGCCATGCCTTCGAAGTCGACGCAGAAGGGCAGTAGGATATCCTGCTCGAGGGTGTGGGCGGAGAGACGCACGGCATCGCAGTGCTGCACTATGGTGTCGCATGCGCCATAGACGATGAACTGGTACGACGAGTCGGCAGCAAGTCCTGAAACGACGAGTCGTTGCTGTCCGCCGGCAAGCTGACGGTTGGCCCCACGAACGGGTACAGAGAGGCGGGTGCCGGTGCCCTCTTCAAAGCCAGTACCACCGTATTCGACGATGATGCTGTCGCCGTGGAAAGAAGTGCCGACGGTGTCCCACCGAATCTCAACGCTATGGGAGCCGACATTGGTGTAATGCACTCCGCCAGCGAGGCAGGAACCGACGTTCAGGTCGTCGATGTACATCGAGTTGTATGGGGTGTTGGGGTCGGAGGCGCGGAGAGCTATGTAGCTGCCTGTGCCACTATAGCGGTCGAGGGAGACCTGTTTGTACTGCCAACTGCGCGATGCGGTGCAATAGACGGTGTCGACGGGGGTGAAACTGGTGGCATTTTCGGGGTATTCCATGATACCTACCTCGATTTGGCCTGAGGTGTAGCCGTCGGAGTAGAGATAAAAGGAGACGTTGAGGTGCTGGATGGAGACGGTGTCGATGAGGGGGAGGGCAACGATAGGCATCGTGTTGGTGTAGTAGGGGCGAACTCTGAGAGATCGTCCTCCACTGTGGTGGTAGCTGGTTGAGGTGGTGGGGGTGCCGTCGTAAACGCCGGTGCGCAGCCAGGAGGGCGGCAAGGTGCTGCCGGTTTCGAAATCCTGGCATTGGGTGATGTTGTTGTCGGGACCTTCGAGTGTGCTCCATTGTACGGAACGGGGTTCGACGGGTACTCCGGAACAGAGCGAGTGGATGTGTACTTCGTATTGAGTGGAAGGGGTGAGGCCTGTGAGCCGAAGCGGAGAGGAAACGCCTGTGAGGGTGGTGCCTGTGCCAGAGGTGAAGCCTGCCACACCATACTCGATGTCGACGACGGGCGAACCGATGGTGTCGAAGCTGAGCCACATGCTGTTGCTTGTACGGTTATAGAGGTGCTCGTTCCAGGTGCCGCAGGGTATGAGGGCCACGTCGTCGATGAATATGAACCGGCCGTCGCCCGACTGGAGGCTGCGTTGCATGCGGAAGGCGATGTATTTGCCACTTCCGGTGTAGGAGGCGAGGGGTACGAGCTTTTCCTCCCAGGTGTTGATATTGTCCACGGTGAGGGTGTCGACGGGGGTGAAGTTGTTGTTGCTGCGCAGGGTGCTGTCGCATACGCCCACGATGATGTAGGTGCCGCTATAGGCAGCACGGAGACTGAATCGGACGGACATGGTGGCGATGTCGTCCACGTTCATCCGCGGTGCGATGACCATGGAGTAGTGATTGCCGTCGTTGTTGCTGCCGCAGTACATGCGCAGGGCGCCAGGAGAACTGCTGTAGGGGTTGCCCACTATCTGAGGTTCGTTGAGTGTGTCGTCGTAGTTGAGCAGTTTGGTCCAGCAGGTAGGTATGATGTTGTAACCGATGCCGTAGTCGTCGAAGCTCTCCTCCATGGGGGGATTCATGGTGCCGCAGGCGGTGCGGAAAGACTCGCGGGCAGTGCAGCATGGAGACCAGTTGTCGGAGACGCTGCTGATGGCGAGGTCGTAGTGGGTGTTGGCATTAAGTCCAGTGAGCGAGAGGGTGTTGGTGTTCACTGTCGAGATGTTTCCGTTGAGGCTTACCATGAAGGGACCTGAGGTGTTGGTGGCGTTCCAGTCTACTTGGGCTGAAGAGGTGGTGATATTGGAGATTGTCACACCTGTGGAGGCGTTGATGCAGTTTTGCCCTACTCCGCTGCAGGTGTAGCTGAGGGCGAATCCGCTCGGGTTCACAGAGTAGTCGGAATGGAATCGAATAGTCATGGTGCCGGATGTGGCGGAACCGTTTAATACCTCGGAATTATGGCTGTCCCATAGCTGGGTGCCGTTGGCGTCGCCATCCCAGATGGTGATATAGTCGCAACACCCTTCAAGGTCGTAGCTGCCTGTAATGTTTATGGTGATGCCGGACGGGACGGTGATGACGACATAGCCGTCGAAGTTGTTAGAATAACTCCCGTTTGGGCCTCCGTCGTCGTATATTGTGCCTGTGGGGTGCAGACAACCGTCTATCGGTAGGGTCTGCCCATTTGACATGTTAACAGAATATTGTGCATAACTATTCGTGGTAGCCAGTGCCATCAAAGCGAAAATGAGGAACTTGTATTTCGGGTGTGCCATAAGTCGTATTGAATTTGGGATGCAAATATACGATTATTTTTGGATATTTTATAAAAAGAATGTGTTAATGTGTGAATGTGTTAATGTGTGAATGTGTTAATGTGTGAATGTGTTAGTCGATTTACGAATTTACGAAATGACGAATTCATAATGTCCGCGACTGGATCGTAGAGCAATTCAAGGAGTGAATGTCTCGAAGTCACAATGTCTCCACGGTCGATTTGAGAAAAGGAAATCGAAATGCCTTTGGGGTAAGTGTGGCGGGAGACTTCGTCGCTGGCGTTTTCGAAGGGTTGCCGTTGGCGACCCTTCTACTTTATGATTCGAAAAAAAATCGTACCTTTGCAAACGGTATCTACTTACACTGGTGCCACGACTAATCAGATTGTCAGTACAATGGAAACATATCATCAAGTTGGGGGCAGTACCGCCGCCCAGCAACATATAGAGATTATGGCTCCGGTGGGGAGCTACGAGAGCCTCAGTGCCGCCATCCAGGCGGGGGCCGATGCCGTCTATTTCGGCGTGGGGAACCTGAATATGCGTTCCCGCTCGGCAGCCAATTTCTCGGTGGAGGATCTTCGCCGCATCGCCGAGACAGCGCAGCAGCACGGTGTGCGCACCTACCTCACGGTGAACACCATCATTTACAACCACGAGATTGAGGAGATGCACGCGCTGGTGCAGGCTGCCAAGGAGGCGGGCATCACGGCCATCATCGCCAGCGACATGGCGGTGATAACATACGCCAACAGCATCGGCGTGGAGGTGCATATTTCCACCCAGTGCAACATTTCGAATGTGGAGGCGGTGCGTTTCTTCGCCCATTATGCCGATGTAGTGGTGACTGCGCGAGAGTTGCCTCTCCGACAGGTGGCCGAGATTACCCAGTATATCAAGGACAACGGCATCCGTGGTCCGAAAGGGGAGCTGGTGCAGGTGGAGGTGTTTGCCCACGGGGCATTGTGCATGAGTGTGAGCGGCAAGTGCTACTTGAGCCTCGACGAATACAACTACAGTGCCAACCGCGGCGCCTGTCTGCAGCTGTGCCGCAGGGAGTATCTGGTGAAGGACGTCGAGAGCGACACGGAGCTGCTGGTAAGCGGCAAATATATCATGTCGCCGAAGGACCTGTGCACCATCGGTTTCCTTGACAAGATTATCCACGCGGGCGTGCGGGTGCTGAAGATTGAGGGACGCGGCCGCTCGGCCGACTATGTGAATACGGTGGTGGAGTGCTACAAAGAGGCGGTGCAGGCCGTCGACGACGGCACCTACACACAGGAGAAGATTGCAGGATGGACCGAGCGGCTGCGCACGGTGTTCAACCGTGGCTTCTGGGACGGCTATTATCTGGGACGCAAGATGGGCGAGTGGAGCGAGCGGTACGGCTCTCAGGCCACCGAGAACAAGGTCTATCTAGGCAAGGTGACCAATTATTACAACCGTCCGCAGGTGGCGGAGATGAAGATTGAGACAGCGGAGCATCTGCGAGTGGGAGAGGACTTGATGGTGATAGGGCAGACCACAGGCGTCTACCGCGCCACCGTGGAGGAGCTGCGCCTTGGCGACACTGCCCAGCCCGTGCCGGAAGTGCATCAAGGCGACGTGTTCAGCGTCAAGACCACCGAGATGCTGCACCGAGGGGACAAACTCTACCGCGTGGATAAAGTGATTGACGAGTTTTAAAGATGACCGAAGAACAGGAACAGGCCTTGCAGTTAGCCACCGAAGCGGGACACATCCTCCTCGAAAACGGCGCGGAAATCAGCCGCGTTGAAGAGACCATGACCCGTATTGCCTCGGCCTACGGTATCGAGGATGAGAGCTTCTTTGTGCTGAGCAACGGCATCATCGCCACCGGACAGCACTATGCCCGTGCCGAGTTCATCCCCATCAAGGGCACCCAACTGGCCAAAGTGGTGGAGGTGAACCAGCTCAGCCGCGATGTGACCGCCGGAGAACGTGGGAATGCGTTAACGTGTGATTGTGTTAATCCGACTAACGAATTCACGAATCCACAAGTTAACACATTCAAACCGATGCCTGTGGAAACCCTCAGACAAAGGATTCAGGCCATCCGCAACATGCCCGGCAAGGTGTGGTGGGAGATGACGCTGGGCATTGCCCTCGGTGTGTCGTCGTTCAGCATCCTGTTTGGCGGCAGTCTTGTCGACGCCTTGGCAACCCTTGTTGCGGGAGTTCTCTTGGGGTTGTTCATGACTTTTGTCAGCCCTCATCTCTCGCGCCTTATGGGCAATGTGGCCGGCGGGTTGGTGGGAGGTATACTCTGCATCCTGCTCTACCGGCTGGCCATGGGAATTGAAGGCCTGCCGCAGCTGCACTTGGCCAATATGATTATCGGCACAATCATAGCTTTGGTGCCGGGAGTTCCATTTACAAATGGTATGCGCGACTTGGCCAACGAGGACTACATTGCGGGCTCCACCCGCCTTACTGATGCTTTCCTGACGTTCCTCTTCATTGCTCTGGGCGTCGCCTTGGCATTCATCATCGACGGTATCATCACAGGGGGCATTATCCAACTGGGTGCGCCGGTAAAAGATTCGCTGGCCTCCCATTGGGCCATCCAGCTGGTTGCCGCCTTTGTGGGCACGGTGGGTTTCTCGGCTCTTTTTGGTGCACCCCGCCGTTTTTACCTCTATTGCGGTTTGGCGGGTATGGCCGGCTGGGCGGTATATCTGATTGTGGCTGCCGGCCATTCGGTCGTCGGGGCGGCCTTCTTTGCCGCACTCACGGTGGCGGCCATCAGCCACGTCATGGCCCGATTGTGCCGTTGCCCCGTCACCGTGTTTCTCATCTGCGGCATCATCCCCTTGGTTCCTGGCGGGGGCATCTTCTGGACGGCCTACTACATCGTCACCGAACAGCTCCGTATGGCTGCGGCAACGGGATTTGTTGCACTTAAAGTCACCATTGCCATTGCCGGGGGCATCATCCTTGCCTCGGGAATCATCAATAAATGTCACTTGAACTCGTTAATGCGTAAATCGAATAACTAATTAAATAATTAACGAACTAACACATTCTAAAAGATGGCTAAAGCACGTTCATATTATTTCTGCCAGGAGTGTGGCTACCAGTCGTCGTCGTGGATAGGGCGTTGCCCCGAGTGCGGCAAGTGGAACACCTTTGTCGAAGAGGTGGTGCAGGCTTCCTCCCCCAAAGCCGCCAAGGCAGGAAACTTTGGGAAGACCGTCCCGAAACGCATTCAGGAAGTCGCCTACAGCGAGACCGAGCGCATTCCAACCCATTGTGCCGAATTCGACCGTGTACTTGGCGGCGGCATAGTGCCGGGCAGCCTCCTGCTGCTGGGCGGCGAACCGGGCATAGGCAAGAGCACCCTGCTGCTGCAGACGGCACTGGCCATCCGCGACCGCCGTCTGCTTTATGTCAGTGGCGAAGAGAGCGAGCAGCAGATACGCATGCGTGCCGACCGCATCGGCATCCATGCCGACAACTGCTACGTGGTAAGCGATACCGTCACCCAGCGCATCTTCGAGCATATCGATGCGGTGCAGCCCGACCTGCTCGTCGTCGACTCCATCCAGACCGTCGTCACCGAGGACGTCGACTCGCCCGCAGGCAGCGTGAGCCAAATCCGTCAGTGTACCACCGAGTTCCAGCACTATGCCAAGACCACTGGTGTCCCCGTGCTGCTCATCGGCCATATCACCAAGGACGGCACCCTTGCCGGCCCCAAGGTCATGGAGCATATCGTCGATGCCGTCCTCCAGTTCGAGGGCGACCGCAATTACGGCTTCCGCATCCTCCGAGCCTTGAAAAACCGTTTCGGCTCCACCTCCGAGATAGGCATCTTCGAGATGCGTGGCAGCGGTCTGGCCGAAGTCTCCAACCCCTCGGCCCTCCTCCTGTCGCATCGCGATGAAGAGCTCAGCGGCACCGCCGTGGCGGCAACCCTCCAGGGGGCTCGGCCCATGTTCGTCGAAGTGCAGTCGCTCGTCAGCTCGGCCGTCTACGGCACCCCTCAGCGCAACGCCAACGGTTTCGACATGCGGCGTATGAACATGCTGCTGGCTGTCCTCGAGAAACGGTGCGGATTCAAACTCGGGGCCAAGGATGTCTTCCTCAACATGGCGGGAGGGCTGCGCGTGAGCGACCCCGCCCTCGACCTTGCCGTGGCCTGCAGCATCCTCTCCAGCAACATCGACATGCCCGTCTCCCCCCGCTACTGCTTTGCTGCCGAGCTGGGGCTCAGCGGCGAGGTGCGCCCCGTCAGCCGCATTGAAAACCGCGTAGCCGAGGCTGCGCGACTCGGGTTCGAGCGCGTCTTCATCTCCAAATACGACCTCCGCAACCTCGAACAGAACAAATACAACATTCAAATCGTAGGGGTCGGCGTCATCGAGGAGGCCTTCCGCAGCCTCTTCGCCAGGCAAATTGATAATTGAAAAGTGAAAATTGAAAGTTGATGCCGCACTCGGATGATTTTCACTTTTCACTTTTCACTTTTCACTTTGAATAATTTTATAAAAACTATAAACACCATGCACTACACCTATCAAACCGAACAAACCTGCAGCCAACAGATAGACTTCGACATTGTCGACGGACGACTCCACAACGTCGTCTTCCTCGGTGGCTGCGACGGCAACCTGCAGGGCGTTGGACGCCTTGTCGAGGGCATGAAAATCGAGGATGTCCTGTCCCGACTGGAAGGCATCCGCTGCGGCTGGAAAGACACCTCTTGCCCCGACCAACTCTGCCGAGCCATCCGTCAGGCAATGTCTGAATAATTGAGATTTGAGATTTGAGAATTGAGAGTTATCCGGGTGCGGCAGCCAATTCTCAATTCTCAATTCTCAATTCTCAATTCAAAAACGATCATCCTGCCGCCCTGCACCTCGAAAGTGTCGCCTATGGCCTCGTTGAGGGTGCCCTGCCACCACGAGGTGAGACAGCGGTTCACTATCGGGTAGCGCAGACCGCTTACGGTGACGGGAATGTCGGGAGTGAGGGAGAAGAGAGACACCTGCTGCCCTGCACGCGACGCAAAGCGGCGACACCCCTGCATGGGTTCGAAAACACCGTAATCGCCCACCATTCGGAACGTCATGCCGGGGTATTGCTCCATGTAGTAGGCCATCAGGCTGATGTTGCCCAGCGTGTGGTCCTCGCGCAGTCCCGTAGCACCGATATAGTCGATGGCAATTTCGTTGTCGGCAATGCCCGCGTGGCGTGCCTCCGCCACAGCGTGGCGGGTGGCCTTAGTCAGGTCGTTGTATTCCTGCTCCTCCACCATGTAGTGATGCACATCGACACCCCGGCGGTGTGCCTCGGCAATCAGGGCGGGGTCGAGGCTGTCACCGTCGCCCACCACATCCACGGGATGGTTGGGAAGGAGGGTCTGGCGGCTGTGCCAGCCAAGGTATTTTTCTATCGCTCCGTCGCAGCAGACCACCCTGTCGGCACCGCCGAGCAGGGTGTCAACCCATGGCTTTTCGGGAAACAATCCGTTGGCTATAATAATGATATTCATTGGTGTTGCATAGTATTGTAGAGGGTACAAACAAAGGCAAAGGTACGAAGAAAAATGAAAATCGGAAGTTGAAAATTGAAAATAACAAAAAAAATGTGTACTTTTGCAAAATGAAAATAAAAAAGTGAAAATTGAAATTTGTTGACAACTGGTGCGCCAGCCATTTCAATTTTCAATTTTCAATTTAACTGAATGGAATCGATCAAGAAAATATATCGCAAGGGGTATGGCCCTTCGAGCAGCCACACCATGGCACCCTACCGGGCAGCCGTGCAGTTTCGCACCGACCACCCCGGAGCAGCGGCCATTCGTGTCACCCTCTACGGCAGCCTTGCGGCCACAGGACGCGGCCACCACACCGACAAGGCTTTGACCGACGGCTCGGCACCCCTGCCTGTAGAGATTGTGTGGAAGCCCGATGTGGTGTTGCCCTTTCATACCAACGGAATGCACTTCGAGGCACTCGATGCTAAAGGCACCGTCACCTCTGAATGGACCATTTACAGTGTGGGCGGCGGCGCACTGGCCAACGAGACCCAGCGCGAAGAGAGCTTATGCGTCTACGACAAGTCGACGCTGTCCGAGATACTGCCCTACATAGAGCATGAGGGGATGACCTATTGGGAGTATGTACAGTTGTGCGAAGGCGACAGCATCTGGCCGTATCTGCAGGAGATGTGGGAGGTGATGCAGAACACCATCTGCGAGGGGCTACAGGCCGAAGGGGTTATCCCCGGCGGACTGCACCTGCGCAGCAAGGCACGGCAGTACTATGTACGTGCCTCTTCCTACAAACCCTCGCTACAAAGCCGTGCCCTGGTCATCGCCTACGCCTTGGCCACATCCGAGCGCAACGCTGCCGGCGGCCACATCGTCACAGCACCCACCTGCGGCTCGTCGGGTGTGCTGCCCGCCGTGCTGTACCATCTCAAGAAAGCGCACGATTTCAGCGATACCGAGATACTCCGAGCCATGGCCACAGCCGGTCTCTTTGCCAACGTCATCAAGCATAACGCCTCCCTCTCCGGAGCTGAAGTGGGTTGTCAGGGCGAGGTGGGCAGTGCCTGCGTCATGGCTGCGGTAGCCGCCAACCAGCTCTTCGGCGGCAGTCCCCAGCAGATAGAGTATGCCGCCGAGATGGCCATGGAGCACAACCTCGGCCTCACCTGCGACCCCATGTGCGGCCTAGTCCAAATACCCTGTATCGAACGCAACGCCATGGCCGCCCTCCGTGCTCTCGACATCAACATCTACGCCATGATGAGCGACGGCAAGCACATCATCTCGTTCGACAAAGTGGTGCGCACCATGAAACGTACGGGGCACGACTTGCCCAGTCTCTACAAAGAAACATCGATGGGAGGGCTGGCTGTGGATGAATAGAGGAGAATGTGTGAATGTGTGAACGTGTTAATGTATTAATGTGCTAATCAGACTAACGAATTAACGAATTGACGAATTAAAAAATACTTTAAAGAGATGAAGAAAATATTACTTGTTCTTACCGCTTTGGTGCTGTCGCAGATGGCCATGGCACAGCAGTTTTCGCTTCCCATCATGCCCGAGAAGATGTGGCCTTCGGACTATGCCAAGTACGAGACCGACGTGCTGAACTGCTGCAACTACCTCCTCACCGCCGACCCGGCATTCAACCAACCCAAGCACGAAGAGTGCACCTCGTTCCTAATCCGCTGGCTCGAAGGCACCCCGCAAGTGCAGCTGGTTGTCGCCCCTGACATTGTTGACCCTGATAACGAGCAGCTACTCGTAGCCTACCTTGCCGCCTGGACACGCCACGCGCTCCAGTACAAAGACTCCTCGCCCCTGGTGTGTGCCAACGTCGCAGTCGAAGAGATGCTCCGCTATTACGAGAACTTCAAAGCGTCAACAGGCAGTTCAAAGAAAGCCGAGAAACTGCTCAAACATCAGCGCAATGGCAATCTGGCCTCAGTGGTGGCCAAGGCCCTCGGAATGTAAGGGAACTCTGAACTCGTTAATTCGTAAATGTGTTAATTCGTTAGTCAAGGACTCACACATTAACACTTTAACGAATTGACACATTCAAATTAGCACATTCAAATGATGCTGCGCCCAAGCCTCCGAGGACTGTTCTTGTCGGCAGTGCTGCTTTTGGCATCCTGCCACGAGAGAGGTGTGCCGTTTCCCTATGTGCCGAACACACCTGAGGAATACAACCGCCAAGAGTTTGGCTTGCAGGATGCACGGGTGGCCATGCTCACTTACGAGCAGTATCATGAGTATTATGAAGGATTGGCGTCGGAAAGAATTGTGTGTTTTGACACTTCCGGGAATTGCGTGGAGTATTTCTACCGCGACCACGACATCTGCCAGCATCGGGTGTTTAGCTACGACAGTCTAGGTCGTAGAACAGAGGAACGGGCATGGGAGGACACCGCAGGGGTGTCGTACGACAGCTTGAGGAAGTGTGTGGTCACAACCTACAACTACTCCAAGAAAGGCCGTCGCTGCAAGGCCCGCATCACCGCCCCCGACGGCAAAAGCAACACATTCAGGCTCAGGTACGATAAAGAGGGACACCTGTCGCGCTTTATCTATCCCGACGGGTCGCGCTTCAGTTATGACTACGACACAGCCGGAAGGCTTGTGTGCCGCACCTGGCCCGATGCCTCGACGGAGCGTTATGAGTACGACGACCAGGGCGAATTGAAAGCAAAGATAAACCGCGACGGGACGCACACTTGGTACATGGCAACACCCCCGCCGTTAAGTACCGATAGTCTGGGGCGTGTGTTGGAGGAGGTTGTGGGTCAGTCACCGGACAACACCAATCCCATCATAGCAACCTATGTTTACGACGACCACGGCAACTGGGTGCGCCGCACCACTGCCGGCGTTTCATCCCCCACCGTTCTCGAGGTCCGCACCTTCAGGTACTACGGCATTTGAACGCCTTGATAATTGTAGTAACGTTGAAAGTTAGTATGGAAAGTTTAATAATTATCTCTTAATATATGAAACACGTAATCTTATTACTTTGTGTTGCCGCAATGCTGACGGGCTGTGGCGGCAAGAAACAGGATACCGGTTGGAGAGACGCTGTGGGTGTCCGTGTGGCGGTTGTGAACGGAGGTGAGAATATGCACCAGCGCGAATATGTAGGCTCCATCGGCTCGGAGGTGGAGATGGATCTGTTCTTCCCCCTCGGTGGAAAGTTGACCAAGGTGGCCGTACACAATGGTCAGCGGGTGAAGAAAGGGCAGGTGCTGGCCGAGGTGGATGCCACCACGTCGCGAAGCCTGTGGGGCTCGGCGTGTGCTGCCCTGCGCCAGGCCGAGGATGCATACGGACGCATGCAACACGTACATAAAGAGGGTGGTATCAGCGACGTGCGCTGGGTGCAGATGGAGACGGACCTTGAAAAGGCCCGCCAAGCTGAGACCGCTGCCCGCCAACGGGTTGAGGATTGTGTGCTGCGCGCCCCCTTCGACGGCGTGGTGTCGTGCGGTACGCACCATGTGGGTGAGGAGTTGAAGCCCGTGGAACCCTTTGCACGTGTTATCGACATGGGACGGCTGCGTGTAGCGTTTTCCGTCCCCGAGCACGAGGTGGGACTCCTGCCAGTGGGCACAGCGGCAAAGGCTGTCGTACCTGCTTTGGACGACAGGGAGTTCTCACTGCGGGTATCGGACAAGAGCCTTGTGGCCAATCCGCTGGGCCATACCTACAAGGTTTACGGAACGATGGTGCAGCAGAACACCTCGAGCAACAATAGTGCTGGGTTGCTGCCTGACATGGTGGCAAAAGTGAAAGTGGATATAGACACGAAGGCAGGTATTGTGGTGCCGGCCGAATGTGTGCAGGTGATGCCTGAGGGGACGATTGTGTGGGTGGTGGAATGCGGTAAGGCCTACCACCGTGTTGTGACCGTTGGCGACTTTATCCGTAACGGTGTGATGGTGGAGGGTGGGCTGAATGCCGGCGACTCGGTGATTGTGTCGGGGCAGCAGAAATTGTACAGCGGAGCTAAGGTGAAAATTGAGAATTGAGCAATCGCTCAAGCATTTACACATCCAAGCATTCACACAATATTATAATGATATGGCTCGAAGAACCAATATGATAGAGGGGGCGATGCGCAGTTTCCCCATTTTGGCACTCAGCATTATTGCAGTGGTGGCCATCGGGATATATGCATTGCCGCATTTGAATAAAAATGAATTCCCCGATGTGACGATTCGGCAGGGCATTGTGGCCGTCATCTACCCCGGTGCCACAGCCGAGGAGGTTGAGGAGCAAGTGACTGGTAAAGTGGAAGACTATCTCTTCACTTTCAACGAGGTGGATAAGACCAAAACCTACTCTTACAGCAAGGACGGCATGCTGTATGTGTTTGTGACCATGGTGCACAGCGACGGAGATGCCAAGGTAACGTGGTCGCGCATCAGGGAGGGACTGTCGTTGTTCCGCATCACCGACTTGCCTCAGGGGGTTGCGGCCACGGCTGTGGTGGATGACTTCGGCAATGCGTCGTCGCTGCTGATAGCAATCGAGAGCGCCGAGCGGTCGCCAAGGGCGCTCGAGGAGGTGTCCAAGAACCTTTCGGCACGCCTGCGCAACATTCCCGAACTCGGAAGAATCAATGTGGTGGGGGACCAAAAGGAGGAGATAGCGGTACACATGGACCCCGTGAAACTGACGCAGTATGCCATCTCGCCCTCGATTGTCTCGGCGGAACTGACGGCGCAGGGGTTCCGTACCATTTCCGGAAAACTGGAGAACGACGAAGGACACGCCTTGGTGCATGTGTCGATACCTTATGGCGATTTGTATAACCTCAACGAGTTGGTGGTGTTCTCCGACCCGCTGACGGGTCAGGTGCTGCGTCTGCGCGATGTGGCACGTCTCGAGCCCCATTACCCCGATAAGGTTCCGCATATCCTATATAGTGATTCTGTTACAGACAACACCCGCTGCATCGTGCTGTCGTTGGAGATGAGGAGCGGAAACAATGTGGTGGAGTTTGGCAAGAAGGTGGAGAAGGTGTTGGCGGAGTATGAGAAGACGCTCACTCCCGACATCCATATCCATCGCATCACCGACCAGCCGCAGGTGGTGGACCGTTCGGTGCGGTCGTTTCTGCGCGACCTTATCGAAGCCATCCTCGTGGTGATTGTGGTCATGTTGCTGCTCTTCCCGCTGCGCACGGCGCTGGTAAGCTCGACGTCGGTGCCTATCTGCATTGCCGCCACGCTGGGCATCATGTATTTTCTAGGGTTTGAGCTGAACACGGTGACCCTGGCAGCACTGATTGCTGTGCTGGGTATGATTGTGGACGACTCGGTAGTAGTGATCGACGGGTATACCGATTTGCTAAGGGCAGGGCACTCGCGATGGTATTCGGCGGCGGTGTCGACATCCAAGCTGGCCAACTCTATGCTGTTTGCTACCGCCTCGATTGCCATGATGTTCTTCCCGGCAATAGCCATCTTCAAAGGGAATATGCTGGGGGATTTCATCAAGCTGTTCCCCTGGATGATTCTGATAGCACTGGCATGCAGTTTCCTTTATGCCATTCTTGTCATACCTTTCCTGTCCGCCCGGCTGATACGCAAAAGTGCCTCCGACAAAAAGACCCGTGTGGAACGGGTGCAGGAGCATTTCTTCGAAGCCTTGCAGAACGGTTACCGATGGCTGCTCGACAGATGTTTCCGCCACAAAAAATTAACTCTCGCAGTGGGAGCTGCCTCGGTAGTGTCCGGGGTGCTGCTGTTTGCTGCGGTCAACATACAGATTCTTCCCAAAGCCGAACGCGACAGTTTCGCCATCGAGATGCGTTTGGACGTTTCGGCTTCGTTGAAGGAGACCAGCGTCGCTGCCGACTCGCTCAGAAAGATGCTGCTGGCCGACCCCCGCATCACAAGTGTCACCTCGTTTGTCGGCATGTCGTCGCCCCGGTTCCATATCACTTACGCTCCCCAGTTGCCTTCCGACAATTACGCTCAGCTGATTGTGAAGACGGTTGACGACAACGCCACCAAGGCCGTCATCGACCAGTATGCGCAACGCTATGAGAATGTCTTCACCAATGCCCAGCTGCGATTCAAGCAGCTGGATTACCAGATGGCCCTTTCGCCTATTGAAATCTACATCAAGGGCGACAATTACGACAGTCTCGCTATTGTCCGCGACTCGCTGATACGGTTTATGAGGGAGGACCCTAAACTGTTCTATGTCCACTCCGACTATGACGAGACGGAGGAGATTGTGGACGTGGTGCTGAAGAGCGATGTGGCCAACAGCCTTGGAATCACTCAATCGACGCTGTCGGTTTATATCAGCGGGGCCCTGTCGGGCACGCATCTCTCTTCCATGTGGGAGGGCGACTACAATATCCCCATCACCGTCTATAGCGATGGGTCGCAGAATCTCGACTACAGCTCGCTGGGCGATTTGCTTGTGCCCTGTGCCACTGCGGGCATGTGGGTGCCGCTGCGTCAGGTGGCGGACATCCATCCCCGATACCATCACAACAATATGCCCCACCGCAACGGGGTGCGCTGTATCACCGTCTCGGCCGATGCCATGACGGGTGCAGGCCAGCTGAAGGAACTTGCCGCCATCGGCCGCCGCATTGAAAAGATGAAGCTCCCCGAGGGCGTTACTTGGGAGTATGGCGGAGCGATGGAGTATTCGCGCGAGCTGCTCCCGGGTCTTATCCTTGCAGTGATTGCTGCCCTGTGCGTGATGTTCATTGTGCTGATAGTGCATTACGGCAAAATAGGCATATCAATACTCTCCATCTCAATGGCTGCTCTCTGTCTGTTCGGTGCCACCTTCGGGCTCTGGCTTTTCGGCTACGACTTCTCCATCACTGCCACCCTCGGACTTATCTCGCTGGTGGGTATCATTGTGCGCAACGCCATCATCATGTACGATTATGTGTCCGAACTGCGTAGCAAGGAGCAGATGTCGGTCCGCGATGCTGCCTATCATGCCGGCCTGCGCCGCATGCGGCCCATCTTCCTCACGTCGGCCACTACGGCTCTCGGTGTCATCCCCATGATTACTGCGGGAACCCTGCTGTGGGCACCCATGGGTGTGGTGGTCTGCTTCGGCACCATCTTCACCCTGCCGCTGGTGGTCACCATCCTGCCGGTGGCTTACTGCGTGGCCTTCGAGAACAAGAAACGTGTCAACCACCGTCCCATCAAAATAAGTTAACCATGAAAAGACATAGATATTTCATCCCCCTTTGCCTTGGTTTGATTTTCAATTTCCAACTACCATTTTTCAATTTCACCCAGGCTCAGACACTGACGTTGGACAGCTGCCTCGTACTGGCGAGACGGAACAATGCGGACATCCGTATGTCGCAGCTGGATGTTGAGAGAGCCCGGGCTGTGAAGAATCAAGCTTTCACCCACTTCTTCCCACAGCTGCAATTGAACGGAATGGGCTATGTGGCTGCAAGGCCCATGATTAGTTTCGCCCTTGAGGACATCCGCTCCAACGATATGCGCGACCTGCTGGAGGCCATCTATAATGTCTTCTCGGAAGAGACCGATGTGACCGACCGCCTTGAATTGATGAAACATGGTTTCAGCGCTTCTGTTGTCGCCGTCCAGCCCATCTTTACCGGTGGACGCATATTGAACGGCAACCGGTTGGCCGCTCTTGGCGAGGAGGCAGCCTCCCTTCAGGCGAAGATAAAGATGCGCGATGTGCTTGAAGATGTCGAGTCGACATATTATCTTGTCGTTGGGTTGAAGGAAAAGGAGGCCGCTGTGGTGGCTGCGATGACATTGATTGATTCGCTGGAACGTGTGGCAGAATCGGCATTGGCAAATGGATTGGCCACACGCGCCGATATTCTACAGATAAGTCTCAAGCGGAACGAGATAAACGCTAAACGCCAGCAGTTGGCCAGCGGCATCAGGATGTCGCGCCGCTTGCTGTGCAATCAGATAGGCATTGGGTATAGCGACAGTGTGGATTTCGGTGGCGACAGCCTGCTGAAGATGCACCCCACGGTGGTGGAGCTGAGCGGCGGACACCCGTTGCAGCAAGAGTCTCACCGACCTGAAAGCCGCCTGCTGCAAATCAATGTCGAGTCGCAAAAGCTGTTGAAGAAGATGACCAAAGGCGAGACCCGCCCCCAACTTGCCCTTGTGGGCATAGGCTACTATGGCAACGCTGTTCGCAACGACCTATCGGCCAATGCCGTGGCAGGGTTCAGTCTGAATGTGCCATTGACCGACTGGTGGGGCACAGCGCACAAGATGAAGGAACACAATATCCGCATCGAGCAGGCGCAAATGGCCGAGACACATTACGGTGAATTGATGACCCTGGAGGAGGAAAAGGCCTACAACGACATGGTGGATGCCTGCATGCTGATTCGCAGCGACTCGGCAGCCCTCCAACTGGCACGCGAAAATTACCGCCTGGCTGAAATCAATTATGCCGCCGGGGTGACAACGGTGTCGGAGGTGCTACAGGCACATGCCCTGCTGCTGCAGGCGGAGAATGCCGTCACCGACAGGCGGGTGACCTATCTGGTAGCCCGACGCCGGTTGGCTGACTTGAGGGACGAGCGGTGAGCATGACGCACGGCAGAGTCGGGACTACTGCACTTTGGTCCAGTAGACGCTCTCGCTGAAGGCGAAGACCGACCCTTTGAGGCGCAGCCGGCCGTCCTGTTCGAAGGTGACGGTGAGTCGTGCCTTGATGCCCCGCTGGGGGTCGTAGATTTTTGTCCCGTCCCAGCATTTCTTGTCGGAGTTGTACTGCAGGCCTGAGAAGAGGACGATTCGGTCGCAGGGGGTGTTGCGAAGACTTTTGTCGGGATTTTTGGTGTCGAGACGTTTGTTGCCGTTCTCGTCCTTGTCGTTTTTCATCCAGACTATCTGCCCTTGGTAGGTGCCGTCGGACTGTTTGGTGATTTTGGCACGGAACTGTTCGCCGTCCTGTGTGCCGGAATAGGTGCCGACAATGTTGTCGGCGGCGTTGTTCAATGCGCTCTGTGCGTTGCCGATGCCCACAAACAGCAGGGCGAGGGTGGTGAGAAGGAATTTTTTCATTGTTGTTGTGTTTAATGTTGATTTGTTTAATGTTTAGTGTTGATATGTTGGATGTTGATATGTTGCGAATCGTATAAACTTATCAACATATAAACATATCAACGATTTACAAATTAACGAGTTCAACTATGATATTTCGGTAGTTGATTTGGCGTAGGTATTCGTAGGCTCCTTCGGTACGGAGGAGGTCTTCGGGACAGTGGGCGTCGGTGCTGACGATGACGGGGATGTGCAGTTCGTTCATGCGACATAGCAACTCGCGCGAAGGGTAGTAGTCGTCGTGACGTTTCTTGTAGATGCCGCGGGTGTTGACTTCGGCTATGCACCCTGTTTCGCGGATGAGTTGGATGGTCTCGTATACGAGGTCGAGATACCATTTATCGTGTTCGGAGAAGTAGCGGTCGCGGTTGTGCATGACTATCTTGTTGAAGTGGGCGACGATGGTGGGGCGCTGGCTCTCGATCATGGCGTTGGTCTGATGAAAAAAGGAGGTGACGCCGCGGCGTATGTCGCCGTGGAATACCCGTTGCAGGCCTTCGTCGTATGTCTCCTGCCGTGGGCCGTCGATAAACCAGATGCGCTGTGCCGCCTCGTTGATGTGGCTGCGAAGCCATGGGGTGTCGTCGGGGTCGGTGACCAGATGCACTCCGCCGATGAAGTAGTCAAGCCCTCCCTGCTGAATTAGGGGTTGAAAATCGTCGTTCACTCCTGGCACGTAGTCAATCTCCAAGCCTAAACGAATGTCGATGCGGCCACGATATTCCTCTTTGAGTGCCCGCACTTCGCTGCAGTAAGCGAGGTAGTCTTCGTTGTGAATGGAGAAGGTGTTGCTGAACGGCAATGGTGCATGGCCGGAGAAACCGAGGGCGGTGAAGCCGTTGGCGAGGGCGAACTCGACGTATTCACGTGGCTCGCCCTTGCCGTCGCAGTAGCGGGAATGGGTGTGGTAGTTAGAACGCATATATAGCACTTAATGAGAGTCGGAGGTTGCCTACTGGCTGATTGTAGCCGGCATAGGTGTATTCGGCTTCGCCCACAAGGGAGAGGCCTTTCAGCGTGGTGTAGGTGAGGCGTGGCTGTACACGCCATAGGTAGGCGAGGTCGTGACCGCGGCCAAAGCAATGGGTGTAGTCGGTGTTTCCGAAGTCAAGGTTCTTGGCGTAGCCCATGAAGAGACCGGGACGCCAATGGCCTTGGTTACCCTCAATGTCGAGCCACACGGTGTTGAAGTGCCAATCGCGGAGGGTGCCGTCTGTCAGCATCAGGTAGCCACCCAGCGAACAGCCTTCGTAAAGGCTGTTGTTGAGCAGGGTCTGAGCCTTGATGGTGACAGGTCCCAGCGTAGCCTTGCCGAAGAGGCTCCACGACAGGGAGGTGTGGAGCGTTCCTTTCGGGTCTGGCACCACAGGCTGGATGGTCTTGAGGTTGGCGGCGGCTCCCACAAAGAGGTTGCCTTGGCGGTAGCGCAGCTGTGCGTTGAACTCGGGAATGAGGCTGTGGCGGGCGAAGAGGGGGCTGCTCTGCGGGGTGCCGCTGAGCAGTCCTTGGCTCATGTTGTCGAGCTGCCATTGCGCCACTGCGACGGCTTCGAGGTTGCCGAGACGGTATTCGTAGCGTACTTGCGGCTGGCGGGCATAGCAGTGGAAGGGGGCACCCATGTTCAAGGGGTTGGTCATGGGCATGATTTCATGGACGACCATGGCGTACCAGTATTGTCCAGCAAGGAGGCGGTGACGACCCCAGTCGAGGGTGAAGTAGGCGTGTCGCAGACGGAGGTTGTCGATGGTGGCGTTGGTGGCACCGGTGAAGTCGCCTTCAACAAAGGCCGAGGTCTTTGCACCCAGCATCTCAGGACCGGTGATTTTCACATTCAGCCTTGCCGTAATGGCGAGCATATTCGCCTGCCAGCCGTCGTTGATGTCGCGGCCAAGGCTGTCGCGCACAATGGGCTTGGGGTAGAAGAGCATCATGTCCTCACGTCCCCCGACGACGCTGCGGCTGTCGGCATAGTAGTGGGGGTTGACGAAGCCGTGGAAGTCGAAGGAGAAGCCCTCTTGAGCTTCTAGTCTAACTAGTGATACTACTAGTAGTACTAGGACAACTAGTATCTTCTTCATTTCTTGCTTCCTCCTGCAAGGGCTAAAATGAGTCCCAGTGCGACACCCAGCAGGGCGGCAAAGAGCACCTGGAAGGTGGGGGGCAGGATGAAGGTGATGGTGTGGGCGGGGAACCAGAAGAGCGGGATAGTCTTCTTAAACACCACGTTCCACTGCACATCCCAGTTGATCTTGTTGGCGAAGATGTCGCGCATGTGCATGGGACGGAGCAGTCCGCGCACGGTGCCGCCATTCTCCAGGATGTGGATGTCGGTGCATTTGTGGAAGGTCATCATGACGGGTGCGAAGATGGTGTTCATCAGCACGCTGACGGCAAAGGCCACGCCCACCTTACCCCAAGTCAGTTCGGGGGTGGCAAAGACCTCGGCGGGACAGCTGCAGCCGCCTATCACGCCCAGGAAGGCGGGGACACCGCTCTTGAAGATAATCATCGCCATGGCAATGCACATGCCGAGGAATCCCCACACCATCATGCGTGGCACGATGCCGAAGCCTTTCTTGTTATACACGCCCTCGCGGATGCGCAGGGCCAGCATCTCGCCGAAGGTGGCGAGGATGGCAAACTTGAAGAATGCCATGATGAAGGGGTGCGCCTTGGTCGAAGCCTCGAACCAGGCGAAGAATCCCGTGGCAGGGATAAAGAAGGGGGCCAATACGACCACCACAATCAAGATTACAAGCCAGTCTTGTTTTTTCATGTTGTAAAGTATTTGTTATTATTTTAATTCAGATTGTTCAGCGCGGAATGCTCCGGGTGTTTTATCGTATTATTATTTCATTCAAATCCTTGTCGGCGCTGCTGAAGCCTACTTGCAGCACTGTCGGACTGCCCGCAGGTATCGGCACCATCTTTTGTGTCGCTTCATCAAAAATCCGCAGCCAATAAGGGTCGATATCAATCTCAAAGGGCTGCGATGCTCCTTCTGCTACGGGCACTCGCTTGAATCCCACCAGTTGTTTGCGCGGCTCCAAGCAGCCGTCTTTGCCTTTGAGATACACCTCTACCACGGTGCTGCTGTAGCCCAGAGGTTTCTTTGCGGGCAGTTCCACCATCTTCACAGTCCCGAGCACCTTCCCGCCCTCATACCGCACATTTTCCAGCCTGTACCTGGCGTAGTCCAGTCCATATCCAAAGGGGTAGAGCGGCTCTTCGGTCATATATCGGTAGGTGCGTTCTGTCATATTGTAATCCTCAAAAGGCGGCAACTGTGCCGTGCTTTTGTAGAAGGTGACGGGCAGCCGTCCGAAGTTGTCGAATAATCCTCCCATGGCAGCCGCCAAAGCGATGCCCATGTCCTGCCCGCCGTACCAACACTGTATAATGGCGTCGCATTTCAGCGTCTGTTTGTCCAACGCTATTGCGCTGCCGCTGCACAGCAGCAGCACCACAGGCCGATGTTTGCGTTGCAGTTGGCGTATCTCTCGGCATTGCTCGTCGGGCAGTTCTATGCGGGTGCGGTCGCCTTTATAGAATCCCGGCATGTCCACGGGCAGTTCTTCTCCCTCCAGTTGTGGATTCAGCCCTCCGGCATATATTACCACATCCGCCTTCTTGGGGTTGTCCACTAGGGTGAACCGTGTCGACAGCCCTTCGCGGATGCTCACAGTGTGCGCCGGTGTGCCGTTGTAGTTGCCCAACGGCATCAGCGTGTCCGTGGCGTTGGGGCCTGTCAGATATATTTTGGTACCATCCATCAGGGGCAGCAGGTCCTTGTTGTTTTTCAACAGCACCAGGGTCTCTGCCGCCATCTTCACCGTGGAGCATTCTTCAAGTATGTGAGGAACTTTATGATATGGTTCCTCCATCACCCGCAGACGTGTACGCAGGATGCGGCGTACATGCTCGTTCACTTTCTCTTCGCTAATATAGCCCGAGTCCACAGCTGTGCGCAAGGCGTCCAGTCCACTGCCGCACTCCAAGTCGACCTCGCTGCCGAAAGCATCGGCTGCCGTCAATGCAGCGGAGGCATGGGTTTTGTGGCGTGGGATGACGGTGTCGCGTTCCCAACAGTCGTTCAGCGCCCAGCAGTCGGTCACCAGCAGCCCGTCGTAGTGCCACTTGTTGCGCAGAATGTCCACCAGCAGGTGTTCGTTGGTGCAGCACGGCTCGCCGTTCAGTCGGTTGTAGCCGCACATCACCTGCTGCACATCGCTGTGCTTGATGATATATTCAAAGGCAGGCAGATAGGTGGTCCACAAATCGCGTGGCGACACCTGTGCATCAAACTCGTGTCGCAAGCCTTCAGGTCCGCTGTGTACGGCCAGGTGTTTCAGACAGGCCGCTGCCGACAGGTGTGCATTATCCGCTTCAGGATAATTGTGCTGCAACCCGTTCACACAGGCCAATCCCATGCGTGCCGTAAGGAATGGGTCTTCGCCGTAAGTCTCCATGCCGCGCCCCCATCGCGGGTCGCGGAAGATGTTGATATTGGGAGTGAAGAAGGTAAGTCCTGTGTAGTCGGTTGGTTCGGTGAGCATTGCAGAGCCGGTGTCGAGGGCTTCGAAATGCTTTATTCGTGCTTCGTATGCCGTCAGGGCAAACACCCGACGAACCATCTCCTCGTCAAACGATGCCGCCAAGGCGATGGGCATCGGCCACACCGTCGCCAGACCGTTGCGCCCCACGCCGTGCAGGGCCTCGTTCCACCAGCTGTAGGCAGGCAGTCCCAGCGAAGGGATGGCGGGGTTGCGGTGCTCCATCATGCTCAGCTTCTCGTCCAGCGTCAGCCGCGACAGCAGGTCTTCAACCCGCTCGTCGACACCGAGCGTGGTGTCCTGGAAGGGAAAGGTCTGCGCCTGTAACACCGTCAGGAGTGTTGCAAGCAGGGTGAGTGTGGAAAGAACGAATCTTTTCATATCGTGTTCTGGGAATTAATCGTTGTCGGAGATGCCAAGGATTTTGGTGTTGACAAAGTGGTTCACTCGGGAGTCGAGGCGTTTGTCGTACCACTTGAAGAAAGGCTTTTCAAGGCATTGGATGCGCAGGTAGTCTATCAGGCTGCACACTGCGAAGATGGCAATGACCACACCGATGCAGTAAGGTACCAGCTGCTGCATGGGCATGGCGTAGCTGCCGATGCAGTCGACGGTGTCGTTCCACAGCCACACCCGCATCGCGTCGGAGTTGGCGTGGATGAGCAGTACGCCGAAACAGGTGGAACCCACGGCATTGATGAAGGCACTCTGTTTAATGTTGATATTCTTGAACCAGATGAAGGAGCAGAACGCCACAAGCAGGGCGAAAAACTTGTTGCTGTCGTCAACGTATTGGTATACCATGAAGGTGGAGTGCTGAAGGATGACCACCGACAGCATGGCACCAATGACTGACAGCAGGGTGAGCCATCCCCACAGACTACGCCGCTCGAAGATTGGGGCAGGGTAGAGGCGGATGTATGAGGCGATGAAGTAGATGATGCTGAACCAGGTGATGTAGTTGAAGGTGACTTCAAACGACGGGATGGAGCCAAAGAGGGTGTAGCACCCCGTGGCCACCAGCACAAGCAACAGGTGCTGGCGCTGGCTGAGATGCTGCACCAGGATGGTGAGGAAGGGGATGATGAGGTAGAAGATGATAAAGCAGGAGGTGAAGTTGTTGGTGAAGCCCCAGAACGGCAGAATCAGCTGCAAGGCGCTGTGGGTGGTGAGCGGCTGATGGCCAGTGAGGAAGAAGATGATGAAGATGACCCAGTTGTACAGGTATATCTGCAGCAGCAGCTTCAGGTATTTCTTCACGGTGATTTGACTTTTGCACATGAAGTATCCCGTTATCATCAGAAAGCAGTTGATGCCCGTTTTCCCCCACATGCCGAAGAGCCACAGGAAAATGGTGTGCCATGTGTCGGGGTGGCCAAGGAGCGGGGCTCCCTCCTCCATAAGGCCGGAGTTGACCACATAGTGGTGCGCTACAATCATGAGCATGCAAATGATACGGTAAAGCTCAAGGTTCGAGCTTCGGGGTTTCTTCGCGGCAGGGATGCCTGTTGTGGGGGCGGAGGCTGTCATATCGTTCTTTGTTCTGAGCAGTGTGGCAATCCACTCCGGTGCAGTGGTACATGCCCACCCGGAAGCGACGGCACTATTGCTGTTAATAGTTTGCAAAGGTACGATTTTTTTTCAATTCATTGTCTTTTTTATTCCGGCGTGTGTGTTTTTTTATAAAAAAAGGTGGCGGCACGAATGCCGCCACCTTGTGTCAGTTTCCTATGATTCAGTAAATCATTCGAAAGAGGCGATGGCTTTCTTGATAATCTCGATGGCCTCGCGCAGCTGTTCCTCGGTGATGACCAGCGGGGGGGCAAAACGGATGATGTGCTGGTGCGTGGGCTTGGCCAGAACGCCCATGTCGCGCATCTTCAGGCACACGTCCCAAGCCTCCTTGCCGTTGTGGGGCTTGATGATGATGGCGTTCAAGAGACCTTTACCGCGCACTTTCTCAATCATGGGGCTCTTGAAGTTGGTCATCTCCTCGCGGAAAATCTTACCCAGACGCTCGGCGTTCTCCATCAAGTGCTCATCCTTGATTACCTGCAGGGCAGCGATGGAGACCTTGGCAGCAATGGGGTTGCCGCCGAAGGTGGAGCCGTGCTCGCCGGGTTTGATGTTCAGCATGATGTCGTCGTCGGCCAGCACGCAGCTGACGGGAACCACGCCGCCGCCAAGGGCCTTGCCCAGAATCAGGATGTCGGGACGCACACCCTCGTGGTCGCAGGCAAGCATCCTACCCGTGCGGGCGATACCGCTCTGCACCTCGTCGGCCATGAACAGCACGTTGTGCTTCTTGCAGATGTCATAGCATTTCTTCAGGTAGCCGTCGTCGGGGACGTAGACACCGGCCTCGCCCTGGATGGGCTCCAGCAGGAAACCGGCAATCTTCTTGCCATGCTCCTCCAGCACTTTCTCCAGTGCAGCGGGGTCGTTGTAAGGTATGCGGATGAAACCGGGAGTCATGGGGCCGTAGTTGGCATAGCTCTCGGGGTCGTTGCTCATGGTGATGATGGTGATGGTGCGGCCGTGGAAGTTGCCTTCGCAGCAGACAATCATCACTTCGTCGTTCGGAATGCCTTTCTTCACCACACCCCAACGGCGTGCCAGCTTCAGGGCGGTCTCGTCGGCCTCGGCACCGCTGTTCATGGGCAGCACCTTGTCATAGCCGAAATACTCGGTGACGTATTTCTCCCATTCGCCAAGGCAGTTGTTGTAGAAAGCGCGGCTGCTCAGCGTCAGCTCGTGGGCTTGGTCGCACAGGGCCTTCACAATCTTGGGGTGGCAGTGACCCTGGTTCACGGCAGAGTAGGCGGAAAGGAAGTCGAAATAGCGTTTCCCCTCGCAGTCCCATACAAAAGCGCCTTCGCCTTTGGCCAGCACTACGGGCAGCGGATGATAGTTGTGAGCACCGTAACGGGCTTCCATTTCCATGAATTCTTCAGATTTCGTCATAATGTTGTCTTTTTATTATTGTTTATTATGTATCAAAACATTTTTTCTCACGCCCGGAAGAGCTTCGTCTCCAAGGCCCGAAAAATTTTTGCAAATATACGCATTATATTTCAAATAAAAACAATATTTTTGCGTTTTACCCGAAAATTAAAACTCCTGACCTCCCGCATGCGGGGTGCCGCGAGTGCTTTGTTGTGAGTCATAGTTTGTTAAATATATGCCTGTTATATGGATGCACCCGATAAGGTTTTAGAAGTACGCAACCTCCATGTGGAATTCCGCCGCGACGGCGCCTCCACCTACGCCGTCAAGGACGTGAGTTTCGATGTCTACCGTGGCCGCACGCTGGGCATTGTGGGCGAGTCGGGCAGCGGCAAGTCCGTCAGCTGTCTGGCAGTCATGGGGCTGCTCCCCAAAAGTGCCGCGGTCTCAGGCCACGCCTGGCTGCAAAACACCCCCCAACCCGCCAGCCACTCCGATAATCTTGATAAAACCGAAAACTCTGAGTACTCCGAGTACTCTGAATACTCTGAGTATTCCGATAACTCCGATACCTCTAAAACCGACCTCCTCACCCTCAACGAGGATGCCTACCTCAATATCCGTGGCTGCCGCATCGGCATGATTTTCCAGGAACCCATGACCAGCCTCAACCCTGTCCACCGTTGCGGCGACCAGGTCATGGAGATGCTCCTTGCCCACGAGCGGGTGTCCCGCGACGAGGCACGCCAACGTGTGCTCGACCTGTTTGAGGAGGTCATGCTCCCCCGGCCCGAAAAGATTTTCTCCAGCTATCCCCACGAAATCAGCGGAGGGCAGAAGCAGCGTGTCATGATTGCCATGGCCCTCATCTGCCACCCCGACCTCATCATTGCCGACGAGCCCACCACCGCACTCGATGTCACCGTGCAGCAGACCATCCTCCAGCTGTTGCGGTCGCTTCAGCAAAGGCACCATATCGGCATCATCTTCATCACCCACGACCTCGGCGTCATCGCCCAGATAGCCGACGACGTGGCCGTAATGTACAAAGGCGAGATTGTCGAACAAGGCTCCGCCCAACAGGTACTCTACCATCCCTGCCACCCCTACACCCAAGGCCTCCTTGCCTGCCGTCCGCCCCTCGACAGCCGTCCGCGACGGCTCCCCACCGTGCAGGACTATCTGTCGGGCAAAGGCGCAGTCGCCGAATCCTCTGCCGACCCCGCTCCCGCAAACCTCGACAAGGCCGGGCAGTCGGCAACACCCTTGTTGCGAGTGCGCGGACTGCAAGTAACCTATCCCCTCCGCAAGAACCTCTTCGGTCGTGTGCTCCAGTCGCTCAATGCCGTCGACGGTCTCACCTTCGACATCTACCGGGGCGAGACCCTTGGCCTTGTGGGCGAGTCGGGCTGTGGCAAAAGCACCCTCGGGCGTGCCATCCTGCAACTTATTGAGCGCAGCGCCGGCACCGTCGAGTACAACGGCGTCAGCCTCGACCGCCTCTCCCGCTCCCAGCGCAAAGAGCTCCGTCGCAAGATGCAGATAGTGTTCCAAGACCCCTATTCATCCCTCAATCCCCGCCTCACCATCGGCCAGGCCATCATGGAACCTCTGCTGTGCCACCACCTCTGCCCCGATGCCCGTTCCCGTCGCCAGCGGGCGCTCGAGCTCATGCAGCAGGTGGGTCTTGACAAGGAGTGGTTCAACCGTTACCCTCACGAATTCAGCGGCGGACAGCGGCAGCGTGTATGCATCGCCCGCGCCCTCGTACTGCAGCCCGAACTGGTAGTCTGCGACGAGAGCGTCTCAGCCCTCGATGTCTCCGTCCAGGCGCAGGTGCTCAACCTCCTCAACGACCTCAAGGAACGTTTCGGCTACACCTACCTCTTCATCACCCACGACCTCTCGGTGGTCAAATTCTTCTCCGACCGCATTATGGTGATGGAGCGTGGCCGCATTGTGGAGCAAGGCCCCTCCGACCAACTCTTCGCCAACCCGCAGCACCCCTACACCAAACGCCTCCTCGCAGCCATTCCCCGCCTGTAGGGACATTCCTCGAATAGCACAATAGATAGTATGTGAGTGGGTTTGGCTGCCTGCATCCCCCTTGGCGGGTGTTGCGGGAGGCCTGTTGCGCCCTTCAATACAGGATTGTTTAAGGGTCGTTCCACCCTCGTTTTCCGTTATGGCGACGGATAACGATGCTGTAACGATACTGTAACGATGCTGGATTGAAGGGCGCTAGTGCTGGGCAGTGAACGGGGACAGGGGGGCTTTGGCGGGGGTGGTGCCGTGGATAAAAAAAGACAGGCAAGAAGAGGGACTTGCCTGTCGGAAAAAAGGAGGATGCAAGCGGGTTTACCGCCTTTTCTTTTCCTGCATTTTGGCCTCGATGGTCATGGTGGCATGGGGCACAATCATGAGGCGCTCTTTGGGAATGAGTTTGCCGGTGACGCGGCAGATGCCGTAGGTTTTGTTCTCGATTCGGATGAGGGCGGCATCGAGGTCTTTGATGAATTTCTGCTGTCGTGCGGCCAGGCGCGAGTTCTCTTCTTTCGACAGGACGTTGCTTCCTTCTTCAAGGGTCTTGAAGGTGGGGGCGGTGTCCGAGGCGTCGTTCTGGCTTCCGGCAACGGCTTCGTTCAGCAGTTCAAGGCTTTTGATGGCCTCTTCGCGTTTCTTTAATATCAATTCTTTAAAGAATTGTAGTTCTTCTGCCGAGTAGCATGTCTTTTCGGGTGTGGGTTGTTTTTTCTCCATAAAGCGTCAATATTATCGTACGGGTTTCACACTTTGTTCCATGGTGCAAAAGTACATATACTTTCGCAATCTGAGACAAAAAGATATTAACATGCTGTTATTAATTTTCTAAATACAGGTCTATCAACCCCTTGGGAGCTTCGATGAAAATGGTGCGCTGGTCGCGGTCCACCTTTTTTATGACGGGGTCGACCACCGGAATGAGTATCTCTTTGCCTCCATTCATGACTTGAAAGAGGGGTTGCGAGGGGTATTCTATGATGCTTTTAATAACGCCTATGTCGCCCTTTTCAGCGTCATTTATCTTGAACCCGACCACTTCGTGGAAGTAGAATTGGTTGCCCGTGAGCTTGGGCAGCAGGTCGAGGGGAAGGTAGAGGTCGTGTCCGGCGAGGGCGTGAGCCTGGTCGGGGGTGAGGTCCTCGAAGGTGACGACGGCTTTGTTGCCGTTGATGCTGTCGATGTGGAAGAAGTAGGGGACAAGCGACCCTTTCACTTCGACGAACGCGGAGTCGAGGTCGGCGTAGTTGTCGGGGGTGTCGACATCGAGGTAAAAGACCATCTGGCCTTTATAGCCGAAGGGTTTGGTGATGTTTCCCAGTCGGTAGCATTCTTCTGTTGTCATGGCACGGGATGTTTTTGGTGGGGTGGATTGTGGTGGAGGTGGATAAAAAAAGCGTGTCCTTGTTGTCGAACACGCTTTAACCATTTGTTCGGGTTGATTACTCGGCAGCGGGGGCTTCCTCGGCGGCGGGGGCTTCGTTGGCGGCTTCGGCTTCGGCCTTGGCGGCAGCCTCGGCTTCGGCGGCGGCTTTACGCTTGGCGGCAACGGCGGCGGCAACGTTCTCGTTGTGCTGTTTCTCGGCCTCGAGGCGCTCTTTCTTCACGTTGCGGAGTTTGTTCTCGTTCTCGCTCTTGGCATTGGCGATTTTGTTCTCCTTGGCTTTCAGCCACTCGTTGAACTTCACGTCGGCCTGCTCCTGGCTGATGGCACCTTTGTTCACACCGACCTGCAGGTGGTGCTTGAGGAGGACGCCTTTGTAGGAGAGGATGCGACGGGCGGTGTCGCTGGGCTGGGCACCCATGCCGATCCACTCGGTAGCACGTTCAACATTGAGTTCGATGGTGGCAGGGTTGGTCAGGGGATTGTAGGTGCCTAATTTCTCAATAAATTTACCATCCCGGGGTACTCGACCGTCCGCAACAACGATATGATAGAAAGGTTGATTCTTTTTACCATGACGCTGTAATCTGATTCTTGTAGGCATAATTGTTTGATGTTTAAATTGTTATTAAAATAATTGTTTGTTGTTTCGAAGTGCAAAGATACGAACTTTTTTTGAGTTGGCACTTTTTTTTTCATTCCGTTGAGATTTTTTTTGCTCTGCGGTGTGCCCTTGAAAATAAAATATTACATGTTCACTATAAAGACGGGTTGTTTGCGTTATGGCAAGTATATAACGCGAATGGTTTCCCTCCCCATGGGACTTTTTTCCTAAATAGTGTTAAATAATTGCAGCAAAACGAGACCTTTGTGTCATATAAGCAGTAAAAAGAAAGAACTCTTTAATGAATAGAAAGCGTTTGTTGTGCTTTTTGCTATGGAAATTGCACCTTGATGGTGTTTGTAATTTCAGAATTTAAAAAATTTGAATGGAGAAATGCAGAGATAACTCACCCGCAGCTATCAAAAGATGTTATTTGTATTTATTGTGAATAATTATAAACCACTAATTATACTATTACTATGAAAAAAGTTGTTTCAATCATTGTTATGATCGTCTTGTTGACGGGGGAGGTGTGTGCACAGGCTGTTTCGCCTTCGCGTGACACGCTGCCCTGCGGACAACGGCAGCGCGGCTATTTCTACACCTTGTGGTATGACACCGCAGATTGGTATCTGCGGCCTGCAGCCAACTATCGTGGTCCCGAATGGCTTGCTTCTTCGACAGACATAAACTTTAATAAGTGTTCATTTGAAGACAGTCATCTGGAAATGTTGTTGCAGCAGTATACCCCCCGACCCATCCGAATCAAAGGGTTATGGGCCATGTTGTCGAGAGACAGACCATCTTATGGTAACTGTGACACCAACAGGTTGCCGGAATATTTATACCTATATGTTCGGGACACAAATGTGAAACCACCAACTGATGGTGGCTCAGAGACGTATTTCTTGCGGCGCATAGCATCTGTGAGATGGGACACAGCCCAACCTAAGATGATGTGCCTGCCGGCGTCTGCTGACGGGAACTTGTACCCCACTTTGTACTGCCATGTGTATGCTGCTTTGTTCGATACGGTGTATACTGTGTCAGGGGAGTTCTGGATAGGGGGGTCATGCAATAGTAATACGTATGATATTTTGTCAGACACAGGAAGAGTGCATTGGCCGTCGATATACGTGGATATTTCCCCTTTGTGGAATTTTATTGCGCGAGATGATGTCGGTCCGTATCACCATCAATGTAGATCATTTGACCCGGATGGACCATGGTTTGGATATGAAAAAGCATGGAATTATGGCGGGCCGTATGGGGCAATCCTTGACGAGCAACAGTGGTATGTAGAGGTTGCATCGGCGGACACTTCGCAGGGGGTCGGCAGACCCACGGCATATTACCCGGCGGGGACCTACCAGACCATCCGTGCCACAGCCAACAGCTGCCACCGCTTCAGCCATTGGAATGACGGAGTGACCGATAATCCGCGTACAATATTTGTTACAAAGGACACGGTGTTCACTGCTTATTTCGATACCGCTACATCGGTTTATGATGTCTCGGCACGTAGCAATAATGAAAGTATTGGGATGGCGGAACTGATAGAGTGGCGTCACAACCGTGCAGGATAATTGCTGCCACCCGGGGCAGACAGATACTACAGACCCATCGGGAGTGACACTTCCTATTGTGAAGGGGATTCAGTTCTGTTCAGGGCCAAACCGCAGCCCAGCGCCTTTTTCAGGTATTGGAACGACAGGGTAACTGACAACCCTCGTACAGTGAAAGTGACACAGGACACGCTGTTGACAGCCATATTCTCGAAGAATTCACCGCTGTCACCGTGTCCGAAAGTCGTCGGACTTCAAGCATCGGTGGACAGTGGACGTGTGCGGCTGTCGTGGATGGACACAGAGGACGGCCAGCCTGCGGGCTGGGAGGCGGCATGGGGTCCGGTGGGGACACCACCATACCTGTGCCAAACGAAAACCTGCAACCAAACGGAAACGATGATAGACAGTTTGGAGGGAGGGAAAATGTATGTGGCATACGTGCGTTCGGTGTGCGGGTCCGACAGCACGCAGTATTACAGCGGCTGGTCGAAAGGAGTGTGGGTGTATATCCCCAATAAGAAAATATACACGGTGACGGCGGTGGCCGACTATGACGAACGGGGACGTGTGATCGGCGGAGGCGAGTATGAGGAGGGCAGTGTGGCCACGTTGACGGCCGACGCAAAGGCACACTATAGATTCTTGCAATGGGGCGATGGGAACACGGCGAACCCGCGAGATGTGATGGTGACACAGGATACGACGTTCACTGCCATGTTCACGGAGCGGGAAGGGGTAGCTGTAGCGGACAGTCTCGGCAGTGCGTTCCGGCTGATGCCCAACCCGGCGACGGGCAGTGTGGTGTGCATTGTGGAAGGAGACCCGTTCCCCGGCGGCACGCTTACAATGACGGATGCCTCTGGCCGTGAAGTGCTGCGCAGGGAGTTGCCTCCCCACTCCTCCCGATGCAACATAGATTTGTCATTGTTCCCCAAAGGAATCCTTTTCGTCACCCTTGCCACAAGCGAGGGAAACTCGACCCAGAGATTAATATTGGAGTGATGAGGTAATTGTAAGAGGAATACTTGCAATGGAGGGCTCGGTCTGACTGACGGAGCCCTCCCTCTCTTTGCAGCGGTGGCTGTGGAACCCTCTGTGGTATACTTTTACCCCAAATCGGACGGTGGATTGTTCCTGTTCGGAATCTTCCACCGGTTTTTCGGTCCCCGACAACCGGCTTGAGTTGAATCTGCATGCTGGCGGGGTGGAAAAAATAATTTCGCTGTTTCGTGCTTTCTTTGTACCTTTGCATGACTATTGGATTATTAATGAATATATATAAATTAGAAGATATTAAGGAGTTAACGGCCTGCGGAAGCGTTGTGACGGTGGGTATGTTCGATGGTGTGCATGTCGGGCACCGCCATATTTTGTCGCTTTTGGGCCGTGTGGCAGAGGAAAAGGGGTTGCGCCCAGTGGTGGTCACATTCGACCGTCATCCCCGTCAGGTGCTGACGGAAGGGGTGGCCACGCATTTCCGAATCACCACCAACGAGGAGCGCGGCAGGCTGCTGTCGCAATGCGGTGTGGACACGGTGGTGGAATTGCCTTTTACACCCCAGTTGGCAGGGATGTCGGCATGTGAGTTTTTCGAGCAGGTGCTGGTAGGGCGGTTGAATGCCCGCGCACTGGTGCTGGGGTTCGATAATATGTTCGGCAGCCGCGGGCGGAACGATTTCGACCGCTTGCCGGTCTTGGCTGAGGAGAAGGGCGTGACGATACATGTGGACAAGGCTGTGTTCTACCATGGCAGAGAGGTGAGCTCCACCCGTATCCGCAAAGCGTTGGAGCAGGGACAGACGGACCGTGCCGCCTCGATGCTGGGTCGTGGCTACGTGATGTGGGGCACGGTGGAGAAGGGCCGCCAGTTGGGACGCCTGCTGGGGTTCCCGACGGCCAATGTGTCGCTGGCCGACCCCACGAAGGTGTGGCCCGCCGACGGGGTGTATGCCGTGTGGGTGACCCTGTCCGACGGCACTGCGGGGCTGAAGGGGATGGCCAATTTCGGCGCCCAGCCCACGTTTGGACTTGACAAGCCGGTTTTCGAGGTGAATATCTTCGATTTCGAGGGCGACCTGTACGACTCCACACTCACTGTGGAGTTTGGTCCAAGGTTGCGCGACATCTGCCGGTTCGACAATGTGCCCACGCTTGTGGAGCAGCTGCGCGCCGACCGCGAGGCGGCCAGACGGCTGCTGCAACGGGTGCAGGCAGGGAATACGAAAAAATAATTTACCATGCATAGATGGCTGTTGGCGGTTTTTGTTTTGTTGCCTGCGCTGGCTGTTGCGCAGCCCGACAGGGTGTACAAGTCGCTGGCCGAGGTCGACGACCCGTCGCAGGTGTATGTCCTGCGGCTGAGGGGCAAGCGGCTCAAGTCGGTGCCGCCACAGGTGTACAGCTTGCCCAATCTGCGCGAGCTTGACCTCCGGGGCAACCGCATCAGGACACTGTCGGACAGCATCGCACTGCTGACTCACCTCGAACGGCTGGAGCTGAGCCGCAACCCGCTGGACTCGCTGCCTGCCGCCATGGCCTCGATGACGGAGCTGAAAGAGCTGGTGCTGTGGGATACGAGGGTGACATGGCTGCCCGACGAGTTTGAGAAGCTGGACGGGTCGCTGCAGGTGCTGGATCTGCGCAGCTGCCTTCTGCTGCTCGACGAGCAGAAGGCCATCGAGCGGCTGTTGCCATCGGTAAAGAAGTTGTGGGACTATGCATGCAATTGTTCCGATTGACTGAGTTTTGGACTTTATGAAAGAGACATTGAATATAGCCTGTTTCCAGCAGGACATTGTTTGGGAGCAACCCGACGCGAACCGCCGGTTGGTGGAGGAGACCTTTGCCCCGCTGGGCAGGGATGCCGACATACTGGTGGTGCCCGAGACGTTCACCACTGGCTTTTCGGATAACATGGCCGCGATGGCCGAGGAACCCGAAGGGGAGACCTACCGTTTCGCCCACCGCATGGCGCAGCGCCACGATGCCCTGTTTGTGGGCACGTGGACGGTGAAAACGGGCAGCGGCCCCCGTCAGGTGGCCAACAGGCTGCACTGGGTGAGACCCGACGGTACATACGGCTACTACGACAAAGGGCACACGTTCCGCATGAGCAGCGAGGCATCGCAGCTGGAGCGTGGCACACGTCGTGAGATTTTCGAGTGGCGCGGATGGCGGATTAAACCCGCAGTGTGCTACGACCTGCGTTTCCCGAAATGGCTGCGCAACGCCAATCCGCCCGATTACGACCTGCTGCTGCTGTGTGCCAACTGGCCGGCCTCGCGCCATGAGGCTTGGAGCACCTTGCTGCGGGCTAGGGCGATAGAGAATCTCTGCTATGTGGCAGGGGTGAACCGTGTGGGTACCGACGGCGTGGGGATACCCTATGCCGGGTATAGCGCCGTGGTGGACTACAAGGGGCATGATATGGCTTCGGGCACCGACGGCCGGGAGACGGTGGTCAGGGCCACGCTCTCCAGCGCTGCGTTGGATGCGTTCCGCCAACACTGGCCTTTCTATCTTGATTTTGATTAACTACAACTATGACTATCGAAGATAAACTGGGTTTTACCAAGATACGCGAACTGCTTGCTGCGCAGTGTACCAACAGTATGGCCGTGCGCATGGTGGGGGAGATGGCCTTCTCCAGCAACTACGACCGCGTGGTGCGCGAGCTGCAGCAGACGGAGGAGTTCCGCCAGATTCTTGTGCTGGAGAATTCCTTCCCTTCGCAGGACTTTATGGATTTGACCGACGAGCTGGTGCGTCTGCGTGTGGCGAACACGGTGATAGAGCAGGAGGCAATGTTCGACCTGCGAAGCTCGTTGCACACCATTGGCGAGTGCCTCCGCTTTCTGCTCCGCGACGACCCTGTGCGCTATCCTTTGCTCTACGAGCTGGCCAAACGGGTGGATTTGGACCCCGCCATTACCAAGGCCATCAGTAAGATTATCGACGACAAAGGCGAGATATACGACAATGCCTCGTCCGAGCTGCTTGAGATACGCCGACAGATGGCCCGCAAGCAGAATGAGGTGGATGTGCAGATAAACCGCCAGCTGGCCCGCGCCAAGCGCGAGGGGTGGGCTCCCGAGGGCGCCGAGGTGACCATCCGCAACGGGCGCATGGTGATTCCGATGCTCGATACCCACCGCCGCAAGATTAAAGGCCTTATCCACGACGAGTCCGCCACACGGCAGACGGCTTACCTTGAGCCTTCGGAGGTGGTGGAGCTGAACAACGACCTCCGCGAGCTGGAGTTTGCCGAGCAGCGCGAGATACACCGCATCCTAGCCCGTTTTACCGACCTGTTGCGTCCCCGGCTCGATGCGTTGGTCAACGCCTATTGGTTCCTGGCCCGTGTCGATTTCATACGAGCCAAGGCCCGGTTGGCGCTCACCCTGCGCTGCGGCCGTCCCATCGTCGACAGTATCACAAAAATCAACTGGCTCGACGCCCGCCATCCCTTGCTCTATCTGAATCGCAAGGACGATGTGGTGCCCTTCAACATCAGTCTCAACGACGATTCTCATATACTGATAGTGTCAGGTCCCAATGCCGGCGGCAAGTCGGTATGCCTGAAAGCGGTGGGCTTGATACAGTACATGCTGCAATGCGGCATGCTGGTGCCTTGCCGCGAGACTTCGGAGTTCGGCATCTTCGACTCCGTCTTCATCGATATCGGCGACCAGCAGTCCATCGATAACGACCTGAGCACCTATACCTCCCATTTGCAGAACATGAAGCAGCTGCTCGAGACCGCCGACGCCAATACCCTTTTCCTGCTCGACGAGCTGGGAGGTGGCACCGAACCCCGCTCGGGTTGCGCCATAGCCGAAGCGTTGTTGGAAGAGCTATATCGTCGCCATGCCTTCGGGGTGGTGACCACCCATTTCGCCGACCTGAAGTTGATGGCCGACCATTGTCCCGGTATCATCAACGGCGCCATGCTGTTCGACACTGTGCAGATGAAGCCCCTCTACCGTCTCTCCATCGGGCATCCGGGCAGCTCCTTTGCCTTCGAGATCGCCCAGAATATCGGGTTCCCTGCCGATGTGTTGAAGGCGGCTGCCGGCAAAGTGGGTGGACAGATGCTCGATTTCGAGCACCAGCTCCAGCAGATGGAACTCGACAAGCAGGAGATTGTCCGACGGCAGACCGAACTGGATGTGGCCGACGCTTTTCTGGCCGAGGTGACGGAGAAGTACCAGCGGCTCAACCAGCAGCTGCAGGACAAACGCTACGACATCCTCAGTGCCGCACGCAAAGAGGCACAGCAGATTATCGCCGACGCCAACCGCACGGTGGAGCAGACCATCGCTGCCATCAAGGAGGCCGACGCCGAGCGTGAGCGCACCCTCCAGGCCCGTCAGCAGATGAAAGCCGAGGCCGAACGGCTGGCTCTCGACCAGGAACGCCACGACGAAGAGCATGCCAAGTCGCATCAGGCCATGCCCACAGACGAGGCTGCGTCCAAACCGAAAAGCAAGCACGTCGACGATGCCACCGATGCCCCCATCACGGTGGGAAGCATCGTGCGTATCGACGGACAGGAGACCTTTGCTCAGGTGGTGGAGTTGAAAGGGAAGAAGGCCGTGGTGGAGAGCAACAGCATAAGGATGACCATTCCCCTGAGCCGCCTCACCGGTACAAAGAAGACCAATATCCCTGTCGACAAGCTCAGCCGGCAGAACAGCCGATTCCAGTCCATCTACGACGACATCAACGAAAAGCGCAAGACATTCAATCCCACCCTCGACCTTCGCGGCCAGCGTGCCGACGAAGCCTTGGAGAACCTCCAGCACTTTCTCGACGATGCCCAACTGCTCAGCGAAAAAGAGCTGCGCATCCTTCACGGCAAGGGCTATGGCATTCTGAAACAGATTATCCGCGACTACCTGCAGGGCAACCGCGATGTGCGTTCCTACCGCTCGGAGCGTCTCGAACTGGGAGGCGACGGCATCACCGTTGTTCAGCTGAAATAGTGTTTCCCCTACCTCCCGTTGGAAAAATATGTAACCCGACAGGAATTTTATATCAAAAAAAACACTACTTTTGCACTGTGATAAAGATAGAAAAATTATTAATCCTTAAACAACAATACAATGAAAATGAATAGATTTATCCTGCCCCTTGTGGCCATGGTCCTGTTGGCCACCGGATGTACAAAAGAGTATGTCTCCTACAACTATGGCGCCCAAGTGGAGACCATCCGCGTAAACGTCAACCCCGGTGATTGGCAATTCAACGAAGGTGCCCGTCTGCCGGGCGGTCAGAACTATTTCTATTGCACCGTCGACATTCCCGCTATCACCGACGAAGTGTTCGACTTTGGTACTGTTCAGGCCTATGTATGGAACATCTACAATGTCGACCAGAATCTCGGAGCCTGGAACACGCTGCCCTTTGTCTATCCGCTCGAAGTCTTTGTCGAGAATGATGATGGCAGCCAAAGCCTCGTCATCGTACCCGAAAACCTTCGTTTCGAATGGGAGAAAGGCAAGGTGACATTCGTCATTCAAGACCTCGACGGCTATGACCCCGTCCGCGTCGGGTCGCCGATTAGCTTCAAGGTCAACATCACCCACAACATGTAACAGCTGTCTACCCCTTTTTGCGAGCCCGTCGGTCAACAAGCCGACGGGCTCTTTTTTGAACCCAAATCGGTCATTAGGAAACCGAAAACTCCTACGGTTTAACTGCCAAATCGTGCAATGTACGGGGATAACCCCTGCCCCGTACCTTGTTCTGCCTACCCGCCCTGCGCCATGGAGCGGCAACGTTTTCCCCTCGCTACGGAGAGGGGCCGTTCAATCCTGCATCGTAATAGTATCGTTATAGCATCGTTACTCGATAAACAAGACTATAAGCAGGCAACATCGAGCCGGGATTGAACGGCCCAAGTGGGCCGTGCGTGCCGTCAGCTGAGTGCGGTTATCCCGATTGATAAGTCGGCTAATGACCGATTTGGGATAAAAAAGAGAGGAAACCGCGCGAACGGTTTCCCCTCTATGTTGTGGCTGAATAGGGTTATTCGGCGGGAGTGGCTTCGGGTTTGAGGAAGACGACCAGATAGTGCTTGAGGTCGATGAACTTCTTGGCGGCAGCCTGAATGTCCTTGGCGGTGACAGACTTGACAATAGCCTCGTAGCCGTCGACCACATAGTCGCGGCTCTCGTTGAAGCGGTAGCTGCCCATAATCTGGTTCATCCAGAAGCTGTTGTTCTGCTTGCTGTTCTGGCGGTTGATAATCTGCTGCTCCTGCACCTTGGCGAGGGTCTCGGCGTCGGGACCTTCCTTGATGTACTTATTCAGGATTTCCATTGCGGCGTTCTCGATAAGCTGGGTGCTGTCGGGGTTGCAGTTGATGTAGAAAGTCCAGTCGATTTCCTGCTCGGGCAAGCGGCTGTAGCTGACATTGACGCTGGGGCTGTAGGTGCCACCCATCTTCTCGCGGATGATTTCGAGGGCGGTGATCTCCATGCAGGCGCTGAGCTGGTCGATGATTTCGGCATTCTTGACGCTGTGCTTGTAGCCCTTGGTGGTGCCGGTCATGAGCATGATGCCCTGGTTGTCGGTGCCCTTGTAGGCAGTGGCGCGCGGGGTGCCCTTGAAGGTGTAGTCCTTCAGTTTCTTCCAGCTCTCGGGTTTGGCCTTGGTGGTGGGCAGGTTGCCCAGATACTTGGCGATGAGGTTGATGTCGGCATCCTCGATGTTACCCACGAAGAAGAAGGTCTGGTGGGCGGCATTGCTGAAACGCTCGCGGAAGATTTCGTACATGCGGTCGAGGTTCAGGCTGTTGAGCTGTTCCTCGGTGGGAATAACGATGGCGCGGGGGTCGCCCGGACGAGCCATTTCGATGTACTTCTTGATGAAGACATACTGCGGGTTCTCGCCGATGAACTTGTACTGGTTGCGCATCTGGTCGATGTTCTTGTCGAACGACTCTTTGTCCTTGCGGGGAGCCTCATAGTAGAGGGAGAGGAGCTGGAGCATGGTCTCGAGGTCCTTGGGCACGCAGTAGCCGCTGAAGCCCTGGGTCTGGCCGCTGATGTTGGGGCTGATGGAGACGTTCTTGCCTTTGAGTTTCTTGGTCAACTGGGTGTTGCTGAACTGGGCGATACCGGCATCGTCGATAAAGCCGGCAGCCTGGCTGGCGTTGAAGAATTCGGCATCGCTGTAGAGCGAGGTGCCGCCCCAAGCGAAGGAGCTCATCTGAATCTCGTCGTCCTTGAGGTTGGTCTTCTTGACAATAAACTTCACACCGTTGGGGCAGGTGTACTCCTTATAGTCGAGCACCGTGTTGGTCTTGGTGACCTTGGGGGTGACGGCGGCGAGTTCCTTGGCATACAGGGGCTCGTCCTTATAGTTGTCGACCCAGGCATCGTATTTGGCCTTGCGGGCGCGGTTGTAGATGGCAAGGATTTCGCTCTCGGTGGGAACCTTGTAGCCCTCCTGCTTGGGAGCGGTAAGGTAGTAGACGAAGTTTTCGTCGGTCACCCAAGTGTCGATAAGCTTGTTGCACTCCTCGAGGGTGATGGCGTTGTCGCCTTCCTCAGCGAGGAACTCCTTGGCGTAGGAATACTCCTTCATGATGCCGGGAATCACTTCGCCCTCAAGGTAGTTGTTGGTGTACTCTTGGGCAAAGCTGTTGCTGTTGGTCTTGTTGGCCTCTTTGGCGCTCTTGCGATAGCCCTCAAGCATCGACTCCTTGGCACGCTCGAACTCACCCTTGGTGAAACCGTGCTGGTCGGCGCGGAAGATCTCGGCGAGGACAGCCTCGGTGGCCTCCTCGATGCGGTTCTCCTTCGGAGCGCACTGACCCATAAAGGCATCACAACTGCGACCTAAGAACGAATGATAGCCAGCTCCGGCATAGAGGAAGGGAGCGGTGGCCTTCTCAGCAAGTTCGTTGTAACGCTCGTCGAGCATGCTGCTGACAAGGTTGCGAACCATGCTGGCACGATAGTCACCCACGGTGCCCTGGGGAGCCTTCTTGTGTTTCCAAAGCATCATCATGCTGGCGCCTGTGGCCTCCTTGTCGGTGGCGATAGCCACGAGGGGCTCCTTGTTGCCGGGAATGTCGTATTCGGGACGGGGACGGGGATTCTCAACGGCCTTGCGGCTGTCGAAATACTCGTGGACTTTAGCCTCAATGGCATCCACGTCGATGTCGCCAACAATCACCACGGCCTGCAGGTCGGGGCGATACCAGTCGTTGTAGAAACGGGTGATGACGGGACGCTGGAAGGTGCGGATAACCTCCTCCAAGCCGATAGGCAGACGGTCGGCATACTTCGAGCCCTTCAGCATGATGGGCCAGGTGGCCTTGCGCAGACGCTCCTGGGCGCCCAGACCGCCACGCCACTCCTCGAGGATGACACCGCGCTCATGCTCAATCTCGTCCTGCTCAAAGAGCAGCTTTGAAGCCCAGCCGTCGAGGATTTTGAAACCCATCTCGACGAGCTCCTTGTTGTCGGCGGGCAGCTCGACATAATAAACCGTCTCGTCGAACGAGGTCCAGGCGTTGATGCCGCGGCCGAATTCGATACCGTTCTTTTGCAGGGTGCTGATCATCTCGTTGCCCTTGTAGTACTGGGTACCGTTGAAAGCCATGTGCTCGCAGAAGTGGGCCAGACCCTGCTGGTCGTCGTCCTCCAGCACCGAGCCTGCATTGGTCACCAGGCGGAACTGCACGCGGTTCTCCGGCTTCTTGTTGGCGCGGATGTAATAGGTCATCCCGTTGGCCAGCTTGCCGATTTTAACCTTTTTGTCGACCGGCACCTTGGCGGTGAGGTCGCTCTTCTTTTCCTTGGCGGGTTTGCCCGTCTGGGCAAACGCCATGCTGCCGGCAAACACCAAAAGCAGCATTACGGTCAAAAATCTTTTCATTGTTTTGTTGTGTTTTTGATTGTGTTATTGCTATTATTGTATTTGAATTCGTTAATTCGTTATTTCGTTATTTCGTAAATCGACTAACACGTTCACACATTCACACGTTCACGCGTTTTCAATTCAGTCCGGCCGGTACTCCAGCAGGTCGGCGGGCTGGCAGTCCAGCTCGTGGCAGAGGCGTTCCAGCGTGCTGAAACGCACCGCGCGGGCCTTCCCCGTCTTCAGGATGGAGAGGTTGGCGGGCGTCAGGTCCACCCGTGCTGCCAGCTCGGTAAGCGAAATCTTGCGCCTGGCCATCATCACATCGAGGTTAACTACAATCATCTTTCTTGGTATTTATGTATAAAGGTGGGCCGATTTCAATTCTCAATTCTCAAATGGTCAGTTCGTTCTCCTCCTGCAGCTCCCTGCCGATGCGGAAAATCTGTGAGAGGAAAACAATGGTCAGTCCGAAGAAGATAAGGGTGAAATGGACGGTGTAGTGCGCCTGGGGCTGCCACTGCGTGCCGGCCAGCAGGTCGCGAGCCAGCGTGCGCTCGAGATAGGTCGACAAATCGTGGCACAGCGAGATGACCAACATCAGCACCCCCACAGCCAGCATCAGCGTCGAATTGCGGGTAGGGAACACACGTCCCCGTTTCGTGCTGCGATACAGCGACACCAGCAGCACCGCCACCAGCGCCACAATTGCAGCCAGTGCAACCATCACCACCGCCTGCAGCGCCATCACCCATCTGATGCGCGGGTCGGAAGTGATGGACTCGTCCTTCGTGTAGAAATCCATGCTGAAGCGCTCGATGTGAGCGTGAGCCTGCATCGTGGGGCGTACACTGTCGATAGCCTGTTCCGTCCCCTGAAGCGTCCCCACGGTCTGGAGGTCCGTCACCGTGAAGGCGTAAGGTGATTCGGGTGTCGACAAACCGCCCAGTTGCGGGTCCTCGTCGGTACCGACCACACCCGCCACCGTCAGCGCCACGCACGAAAGCAGGATGCCTGCAAACAGGATGTACAGCCAGCGGAGATGCGTTATGTTTCTTTTACTCATTATATTGTATACATCGGCGGCGGGGAAAACGCCTCCTTATTCGTGTGGCAAAAATACACATTTTTCCCGAATTATTATTGTTTTTCGGTAAAAAATTCATCTTTTTTTACACATCCGCACTGTCCGCGCTGGGAGACTACCGCAGCAGCAGATGGTTAAAAAGTGTTAAATTTTACGGGGAGGGGTATCCAAACGGCACCCAACGACTCTATATAGCAAAGGGGGTGAAGAACTGCCGCCTGTTAATTATTTAATATAAATGCTTATGAAAACACGTATTTCTTATTTGATGGTTGCTGCGGCAATGCTATTGTCGCGACAAGTCGCGGCTCAGACGCCAAGCGCAAGCGTTATCCCACTGGGCGACACGACGGACATGGTTCTCAACAGTGCATCCAATCTGCCGTATGTCTCTTCGGCTGCGGGCTATACGCAGCAGTTGGTTCTGTCCGCGGAACTGGAAGGAGCTGCCATGATTACGGGCATCGACCTTTATTGCGGGATTATCAATACCGGCCGTGCGGGTTGTTCCATCTATCTGGCCAATACCTATGTGCCTGATTTGGGTGATGGACTGGTACCTTTCGGGGCAACATTCCAGTTGGTAGCTGTGGATTCGCTTGCCTGTATGCATCAAGGTTGGAACCACTATGAGTTCGACACGGCTTTCTTCTACAATGGTTTGGGCAATCTCATAGTGGCATTCGACTGCCCTTGGGGTTTCGGGGGCGGTCATTTCTATAGTGAGCATATCATACGGCCGTTGTCGAGGTTTACTTTCAGCCGTCTGGCCAATGTCTTGCCGATAACAACTTCAGACCTCACCTATTACCGCAATGTGATGCGGTTGCACACACAGCCAGTCTCGCAGGTGGTGACGGGCTGTCCCGCCCCTACGCTGTGGGTGGATTCGGCAGGTGCCACTGCACTGAGAGTGCGGTGGAGCCCCGGTTACCAGGACACCTCGTGGGTAGTGGAGTGTGTGGCCGACGGCGATACCTCATGGCATGGTAGCAGTTTGGTATGGGGCGACACGTCGTACACATTGACGGGTCTTACGCCCAACACCCATTACACGGTTCGCCTGACGGCTTTCTGTACCGATACCTTTACTACGGTGTTGCGGCATGTGGTTACCAACTGTACACCCGCTGTGCTGCCATACAGCGAGGGTTTTGAAGGGCAGTGGGATATGCCGGACTGCTGGTTGACGGTGTTGGGCAGCAGGGGTGACTATCCCGCTGTGGGGACGACACCCCATTCCGGCATCCGTAGCGTTTGGATGAAGGGAGGAGCCGTGGTTCTGCCTGCAGTGGATGTGGAACCCGACAGTGTAGAGATTTCGTTCTTTGCTTACTTCTCAGAGAGTCCCTCTTATGTCCCGACGGCAGACCTATATGTAGGAATGGTGTCGGATGCACTGGATTTCTCTACCTTTGTGCCGGTGGACACGGTGACGCTGTCGCGACATGCGGGATGGACGCCAGTGGTGGTGCGTTTTGACCATTACAGCGGTCTGTGGGGACGCATCGCCTTGATGTGCGCCGACACGAACAGACGTGGCATCTATCTTGATGACATCGCAGTGAACCGTATTGTGCCCTGCCAAACCATCATGTCGGTCAGCGTTGATCAGGTGACGGATACATCGGCGGTGGTACATTGGGCAGACAGCAGTGCGGTGTATTACGAGGTGGCGTGCGTCCCTGCGGGCAACGCGATAGACTCCTCACACATCGTCACCGACATCCGCACAGACAGCCTATTGCTGACAGGGCTGCTTGACAATACGCTCTACGAAGTGTATGTCCGCTCCTATTGCGGCAGTTTCAACACCAACTGGTCTGCGGTGGTGCAGTTCCGTACACACTGCAGTCCGCTCGATACGCTGCCTTATACTGAGGATTTCGAATCGTACACGGGGGGCAGTAGGAACCCCACAACGTTACCCTGCTGGCAGGGACAAGTGGCAGGCAACACATACGAGGATTACTTTGCGGGCGGTGGCCACTCGGGCATGAGAATGCTGCAATGGCGTTGGTATTGGGGTAGCGGGACGACCCAATATATCGTCCTTCCGTCCATCAACACAGCGGTCAACCCAATGGGAACCCTGCTGCTCTCGTTCTGGGCTCGCAACGATCAGGATTTGACCAACCAGTATGACGATGCCCGCCTGCTGGTGGGTGTGATGACCGAACCCGATGTGGACTCCACTTTCCAATTGATTGACACGGTTTCCATCAATAGCGACGAGTGGCAACGCTACGACATCCCGCTTAGTTCTTATTCGGGCTCGGGCAGATACATCACGCTAAGGAACTGTACAGGAGTGGGAACCCACGGTTGGTGTCTGATGTACATTGACGATATTGAGGTGGATTTGATTCCGCCCTGTACTGGTGTGACAGGGATGAGACAAACGGGTCTTACCGCCTCTACTGTTACAGTGGAGTGGGATGATGTAGATACGAGTGCTGCATATCAGACCTTTATCAGTCCATCTTCCACGGCTCTGCCGGTTGCAGACTCAGCTGTGCTCGACACTTCGGTGTGCACTTTCGGGGGTCTCGCCGCCGGAACCTCCTACTATGTGTGGGTACGAGCCATTTGTTCGAAGGGCGGATTCTCGCCTTGGGAAGGTCCTTTGCAGGTGGTGCCGGGTGTGTGGAACATGCGAGCCAACCACAACGACACCCTTGCCATGTGCGGGGTGACGGTGTATGACAATGGCGGTCCCAACAGCACGATTACGGCGCAGAACTCCACGCTTGTCATCATGCCTGCACAGCCGGGTACCCTCATTACGGCGAGCGGACAGATAACCCTTCCGAACGAAGACATGGTGTTTACCGTTTACGACGGCGTGGGCACCACGGGTGCGGTGCTATGGTCCAGCGACGGTGTTTCGCAGTTTAACTATCCTTTTGGTCCGTTAGTCTCCAATTCGGGACCGCTGACCCTTGCACTCACTCTTTATTATAATCAGACATTTTATGGCGACGGTTTCGAACTCAACGTCTCCTGCATCCCCGACACCTGTGTGGTGAAGAACCTGCGCCTCGACCCCGCTGTGCCGCTGAGCGACACGATGCTCAATATCGCATGGGACTGCAATGGGGCGACGTACTATGAGGTGGAGTACGGTCCGAAGGGCTTTGTGCAAGGCACAGGCACCCTCGACACAACCTCTGCGGCCAGCTATACCCTCGCGGGATTGACCAGCTTTGCCCGTCGCGATGTGTATGTACGCAGCGTCTGCGGTATGGGAGCCAACTGCGACACCAGTAGTTGGGTGCGTGGCACTTTCATCACTCAGCCCTGCCCCGATGCCGTTTATCGCGAAAACTTCAATTCTTCCATGAACCAGGTGCGTGACATGGTCGTTCCTATTGGACCCAACAACACATACAGTGAATGTTATTACGTGCAGACAATTGTGGATTCGGCTTTCTTGGCAGGGCTTGAAGGGGGAATCACAGCCATGGCTTTCCATCCCGCTACACCAGCCGTCGCCGACCGCATGTCGAATATGACGGTCTATTTGGCCAATGTGTCCGATGTCGAATTCAGCTCTGGTATCATTGTGCCCGATTCGGCACACCGTTTCGTGAAAGTGATAGATTCGGCCAATTTCTGCTACGGACTTAATACCGAGTGGCAGGTATATGGTTTCGACCGTCCTTTCTTGTGGAACGGGCACAGCAACCTGCTTGTGTCGGTGTTGATGAGGAATCCCATGGCAGGCGATTGGTATGGGACACTTGCCTATTACTATGCTCACACTACTTCGTCGCTGCACAAGAGCTATGTGGTTTGGGATGCTCCCGCATCGTTCAGCATCAACAATGCCAATACCTATACCAATACGTCGTGGAGAGCTGGAACGGGCGACCTGCGTTTCTACACCAACACTTGCCACATGCCGCTTTGTGCCGAGCCGGTTGTTGATACGGTCGCTGTCGGATACGAGAGCGTCACCCTCTCGTGGCACGGCACGGGCACCAGCTATCAGCTTACCCTCTCGCCCGACATGACGGGAGAAGGACTTGTTTTAGAGAGCGGCACCAGCCACACCTTCACGGGTCTGATGCCTGCCACCACCTATCAGGTGTCTATACGGCAGGACTGCATGGGCGACAGCCTCGGGTATTCCGATTGGGTAACCATCGAGTTCACTACCGACAGTTTCCTCTGTCCTGCTCCTGACAGTTTCGCGGTGTACGACATCACTCGCTCGTCAGCCACCTTCAACTGGGAGGGCGATGCTGCCGGCGATGCGTCGTGGCAGCTCGAGGTGTGGACACCCGGCAGCAGGCATGTCAGCCATCTTGTCACCGAGCATCCATTCGTAATCGAAGACCTCAACCCAGGCACAACGTATTGTGCGTATATCCACGGCTACTGCGGCAGTGCGAACCAGATAACGGGCGAGTGGAGCGATTCGCTGTGCTTCACCACTCCGACATGCCCCGATGTGACGGGGTTCGACACCAGCGCGGTCGCCACAACGTCTGTCTCCCTTGTGTGGAATTCCGACGAGCGGGTGCAGGATTACCTAATGGAGTACGGCCCTGCTGGTTTCGCTCTTGGCTCAGGCATCATGCAGACTGTCACGGCAGACAGCTGCACCGTCGGCGGTCTCACGCCCTCCACGGCGTATGACTTCTACCTGCGTGCGCGCTGCGACGAGGATTGGTTCTCCGATGAATATGCCGCACTGCTCAATGTCGTCACCCGTCAGCCTGTGGGTGTTGTGACTCCAGAGGGCGAGGATACCCCCTTCTCCCTCACCATCTTACCCAATCCGGCCAAAGGTGTGACCACCTTGTACCTTGAAGGATTGCCCAAGCAGTATCGAGGTGCCGTAGAGGTGACGGTATCCGACCTGTCGGGTCGCGAAGTGCTGACCAGAAGCGTGGAATGTGACGGACGTTGTCGTCTGACGCTAAATCTTGAAGACTTGACGCAAGGGGCTTATTTCGTCCGCGTGGAGTGCGGCGGTGGGTCCCAGAGTCCAGGCTGGCAGGCGGTGCGAAAGCTTATCGTGATTGGAGAATAGTAAAGTGAAAAAGGGGGTTGGACTGCTGCCAACCCCCTTTTATGTTCATTTCTCTTTGTGCGGATTTCTGTTATGCTTTCTGGCTGATGTATTTCTCCAGGGCGTGGCGTAGCTGGACGGGGGTGACGTCGTGGTGGATTTCGCCTTCGATGGCGTAGGAGATGGCGCCGGTCTCTTCGGAGACGATGACGCTGATGACATCCAGCTGCTCGGTGACGCCGATGGCGCTGCGGTGGCGCAGGCCGAGGTTGGGGTCGATGTCGGTGCGCGAGGTGACGGGGAGGATGCACCGCGCGGCGAGCACTTGGTTGCCGCTCACGATGACGGCTCCGTCGTGCAGCGGGGAGTTTTTGAAGAAGAGCGTCTCAATGAGTGCGGAGGAGGCCACGGCGTTGATGGTCTCGCCGGTGCGCACCAGCTCTTCCACTTCGTTGCTGCGCTTGAAGATGATGAGGGCGCCGGTCTTGCTCTGCGACATGTGCATGCAGGCCTGGATGTAGGGTTCGAAGTTGGTGCCGCTATGCTTGTTGACGTCGCTGCGCCAGAATTGGAGCCGCTTGGCGAGGGTGTCGCCGGTGACTTGCGTCTTGGTGCCGATGAAGAGGAGGAATTTGCGTATCTCGGGCTGGAAGACGATGACGAGGGCGATGAGGCCGATGCTCATGATGCCGCCCAGTATCTGGCTGCAGAAACGCATGCCCAGCGCGGCAAAGATACGCCAGGCGATGTACATGATGAGGAGAGCCCAGAAAATACGGATGATGTTGGTGCCTTTCAGCATGCGATAGAGGTAGTATACCAGCACGGCTACCATGAAGACGTCGAGGATGTCGACAAATCTGATGTTCAAAAAGGGGAGCATATTTTTTTAATTGAGAATTGAGAACTTCTTGAATTGAGAATTGAGATTTTTGAATGCGTTAATTCGTAAATCGATTAGCATAATAACGGCGGGTCGGTTGTTTTATTATGGTGGTTCTTTAAAAAAATTGAGAATTGAGAATTGAGACCTGGCGGGTGTTACCTCTCAATTCTCAATTCTCACCTCTCAATTCTCAACTCTCTGGATAGAGTAGCTGGATGGCGAGGCGTGTGGGGCGTGGGGTGTGGACGCGCAGCAGCGAGGCTCCACCAAGGAGGGCGACGGTGTTGAGGGCAAGGGTGCCCAGTTCGGAGTCGGGCAGGGCAGGGGAGGCTTCGCCAAACCGGTCGGGGAAGTGGGCGAGGCGACGGGTGATCATGGATTTGTTGGAGAGGGCGACGAGCATGGGGTATTCGGGGAATCGGCCGATGAGTTCGGGCAGGCGGTGGAGGAGCTCGTGGTTCTGCTCCACGGTCTTGGCGAAGCCCAGTCCGGGGTCGAGGATGATTTGCGAGGCTCCGAGACGGTGCAGGGTGTCGAGCCGCTGGTCGAAATAGCGGGAGAGGTCGTCGACGATGTCGTTGTAGCGTGTGTTCTCGGGCAGCTGCATGGTGGCAGGGGTGCCGCGCATGTGCATGAGGATGTAGGGGACGTGGAGCGAGGCGACGGTGGCGAGCATGTCGGGGTCGAGTTGGCCGCCGGAGATGTCGTTGACGATGTCGGCTCCCGCTTCGACGGCGCGGGCGGCGGGGAGGCTCTGGCAGGTGTCGACAGAGATGACGGCCTCGGGCAGCGCGGCGCGGAGGAGGGCGACGAGGGGCGCCAGTTTGGCGGCTTCTTCGGCGGGGGAGAGCATGGCGGCTCCCGGCCGGGAGGACATGACGCCGAGGTCGAGGATGTCGGCCCCGGAGGCAAGGAGGTGGCGCGCCTGCTGCAGCAAAAGCTCGGGGGTGTTGTAGCGGCCACCGTCGTAGAAGGAGTCGAGGGTGGCGTTGAGTATGCCCATGACGGCAGGACGGGTGAAGGTGGTTTCACCCCGCTTGCAGCGGAGTGTAAACGGGGAAATTTGATGCAGTTGGTTCATGTATCGAAAAAAAATTGTATCTTTGCTTTTTGTCCAGAAAAACGCTTCTGCTGCTTTTTTATTGTTTTACAGCAATAAAAAAGGAGTATTGGCGTTAATTCAAATTGAAAAATGAATAATTAATAATGTGTTAACGTGTTAATGTGTGAACGTGTTAGTCGATTTACGAAATAACGAAATAACGAATTAACGAATTCAAAACGTGTTGGTCAGATTCACGCATTAACGAATTAACACGATTACGAGTAAAATAAAATACTTATTGATGACTGAAAAGAACAACAATATAGCCTCTACGGAGGCCCTCCGAACGAAGCGTGAGTTTGAGACAGAGATGAACCGTTGCCGGGATCTTTTCGAGAAGAAGACCCGCGATTACGGTACGTCATGGCGTGTGCTGAGGTTGCCTTCGCTGACCGACCAGATCTTTATCAAGGCGAACAGGATTCGCAGCGTTGAGGAGAGCGGGGAGAACCGCGTGGGCGAGGGCGTGGAGTCGGAGTTTGTGGCCATGGTGAACTATGCCGTGATGGCGCTGATGCAGCAGGATCTGCCACCCGACGACGGGCAGGATTTGCCGACCGACAAGGCGTTGGAGTTGTACGACAAGCACCTGCACCGGGCTGCAAGGCTGATGCTGGACAAGAATCACGACTACGGCGAGGCATGGCGTTTGATGCGGGTGGGGTCGATGGTGGACTTGATTTTGATGAAGCTGCGCCGCATCAAACAGATTGAGGACAACCAGGGACATACGCTGGTGTCGGAAGGTGTGGAGGGAGGATATATGGATATCATCAACTATGCCTTGTTCTGCCTAATACGCCTGCACGAAGAGAATGAGCTTGATAAATTGAAAAGTGAAAAGTGAAATGATTGCTTGAATGCTTAATAAATTGAGAATTGAGAGTTGAGAATTGAGAATTGAGGTTTCCATGTATCACACGAATTACACGTATAAAAAAAATACTTGTGATACGCGAGATACGTGGAGATAATTGAGAATCGATTTACGAAATAACGAATTAGCGAATTCAAAACCTTGACATACTATGAAGATTAAAGAGACAAAACTGAACTGGACGTTGAATGTGGTGGCGCGTGTTGTGGTGGGTCTAGTATTCCTTTTCTCGAGTTTCGTGAAGGGGGTCGACCCGCTGGGCACGTCGTTCAAGATAACCGAGTATCTTACTGCTTGGAGCCCCTTTGGAATCAGTCTGGAATGGCTTACTCCACTGGCCCCGGTCATGTCGATGGGTCTGATTACGGCTGAGTTTCTGGTAGGTGTGCTGCTGCTGACGGGTGCTTTCCGCCGCTTGAGCGCATGGCTGCTGGTGTTGATGATGCTGTTTTTCACCTGTACGACGCTTGTTGACGCTATCACCAACAAGGTGACGGACTGCGGCTGTTTCGGCGATGCCGTGAAACTGACAAACTGGCAGACGTTCTGGAAGAATGTGGCACTGGATGTCCCCACCCTGTGGATATTCCTGACCCGTGACCTGCGCCGCAAGAAACGGTTTGAAAGGGATGTGCTGATAACCATTTTTGCCATCGTGGCAATGGTAGTGTTCGGGCTGTATAACATCAACAACGAGCCCTGCATAGACTTCCGCAGCTGGAAGGTGGGCAACCAGATGATTGAGATGGACGAGAACGCCCAGGTGAAGAGTTATGTGACCTATCGCAACACTGAGACCGGCGAGACGGAAGAGTTTCTGTCGGAAGAGCTTGTGAAGCGGATGGAGGAACCCGGCTGGGAGCAGAAATGGGAGTGGGAGAGCAGCCGCGTGGAAGACCCCAATGAGATTAAGGCTGACGGTTTCTCGATGCTGGACATGGACATGAACGACCATGCCAAGGAATTCATCGGGTCGCCGGACTATCTGATGATTGTCACGATTCACCACCTCGACAAGGTGAAAGACCCGGGCGTCGAGGCAATGAAGAATGTGCTGGTGTGGGCCGATGCCAACGGAGTGCAGACAGTGCTGCTGAGCTCGGCACTGCCCGAGGATGTGCAGGCGTTCCTGTATGTCAACAAACTGGACAACCTTGATTTCTACTTCGCCGACGCCACTGCAATAGAGACGATGCTCCGCTCCAATCCTGGTTTCATGCTTCTGAAGGGCGGCAAGGTGCTGGGGAAATGGCACTACCGCCATGCTGACGATGTCGAGGATGTGAAACTTGATTGAGACCCGATACCAAGGGCTGATTGAATAAGTAACAGATAATTAAAACTAATATGATACAGAGAAAACAAACTATCTTTCTACTTTTGGCAGCATGTGCCATGGCTTTGTGTTTTGTGTTCCCGATTGCCTCGTTCGAGGCGAAGGCTCCGCTTGGGATGCCTGTGACGGGACAGTTCAGGATGATTCCGAAGGATGTGCCTGAGACAATGTCGCAGATATTGAATGGCGAACCGGTGGAAATCGGACAGCGCGGATATGTGAAGACATGGCCTTTGGTGGTGCTTACCATTGCCTCGGGGCTTATCGCTCTGGGCAGTATATTCATGTATAAGAACCGTGTGCGTCAGATGCGTGTGGTGGCAGTGGGTTTCCTGCTGGGTGTGGTGGACCTGTTCTTGATATTCATCTGGGCGGTGGACTCGTTTGTGGACCAGGCCACGCAGGCCATGGCTTGCACCGAGGTGCACGTGAGCTACGGTGTGGCCACGTGGGCGATTATCGCCGCTGTGGTGTTGATGTTCCTGGCGCAGCGTTTCATCAGAAAGGATGAAGAGAAGGTGCGCGCAGCTGACCGACTGAGATAATAAAAGGGAGAGTCCATTGGAAAGAGTTATTGACAATTTGGAGCAACTGCCCCGGCTGGCATCGGATTTGCTGGAAGAATTTCGTGAGGAGCGCTTCTTTGCCTTCTTCGGGAAGATGGGTGTGGGCAAGACCACGCTGATAAAGGCTCTGTGCGACCAGTTGGGTGTGAAGGAGGTGGTGTGTAGCCCTACATTCGCCATCATCAACGAATACACCTCGGGCGAGGGAGAGCCGGTCTACCACTTCGACTTCTACAGGTTGAAGAGTGCGGAGGAAGCATACGACATAGGCTATGAGGAGTATTTCTACAGCGGTATGTATTGCTTCACGGAATGGACAGAAAAGATAGAACAACTGCTGCCCGAACACTATGTACGGGTGGAGATGAAAGAAACAAACGGAATAAGAACACTTATTGCAACAATAGTAAATGACTGAATCGGAAGTTTTGGCCAAACTGGCTGCCCAAGCATTGGGCGAGAAGAAAGGTATAGACGTCCAGATACTGGATATGCGCAAATTGAAGAGTGCCCCGGCATCGTTCTTCGTGATAGCGTCGGGCAATGTGCCCTCGCATGTGAGCGCCTTGAGCGACCATGTGCACGAGGTGGTGAAAAAAGCCACGGGGCTCAACCCTTCGAAAGTGGAAGGCTACGCCAATGCCGAGTGGATATTGATGGACTACTTCGATGTGGTGGTGCATATCTTCCAGTCGGAGAAACGTGCTTTCTATAAGCTTGAGGAATTGTGGGCTGATGCCGAGCGTATCGAGGTCGGCGAAAACAAATAAAGTAGTATAATGGCAGAACAGAATAATAAACAGAATCCCGGACAGGGCTTTCCCGGCAACAACAAGGGCGGTCGCAAGCGCAACTGGGTGATGTTTGTCATTTATGGCATCATCATTGTCACCCTGGGCACCATGCTGTTGCAGCAGGATGGCAGTGGCACCCCGCGTCCAATCAAATGGGCGAAGCTAGAGACCATTCTGGAGCGGCACGACTATTCGAAGATAATCATCGTAAACCAGAAGTACGCCGAGGTGTATATTAAGTCTTCAGCATTGAAAAGCGACACGATGTACAATGACTTGGTGGGTCGCAATATGTTGGGGAAGGATGTGCCTGAGAGTAATTACTATAAGTACGATTTTGTCACTTTCGAGAACTTTGAGAAAGACCTGGAGAGCGTAGAGGAGCGGACCGGCGAGCGAGTGGACCTTACCCCCGAGGAACGTACAAGTCCGTGGCGTGACATCTTGGTAATCTTCGGTCCTTTCTTAATCTTGATTCTCTTCTTCGTGATAATGAGCCGTATCTCCCAACGCCAGATGGGCAGTGGTGGCGGTATCTTTGGAGTAGGGAAAAGCAAGGCGAAAGTGTACGACGGGAAGACACCCACGAATATCACCTTCAAGGATGTGGCTGGACTGGCCGGCGCCAAGGAGGAGGTGATGGAGGTTGTGGACTTCCTGAAGAATCCGAAAAAGTATACCGATTTGGGTGGTAAGATTCCCAAGGGTGTGTTGCTGGTAGGGCCTCCGGGCACGGGTAAGACACTCCTGGCAAAGGCTGTGGCCGGTGAGGCCAATGTGCCCTTCTTCTCCATGTCGGGTTCCGATTTCGTCGAGATGTTTGTGGGCGTGGGTGCTTCGCGTGTGAGAGACCTCTTCGAGGAGGCCAAGAAGAAAGCTCCCTGCATCATCTTTATTGACGAGATTGATGCCGTAGGACGTGCGCGCGGCCATGCCGGATTGAGCAACGCCAACGACGAACGTGAGAATACCCTTAACCAGCTGCTTACCGAGATGGATGGTTTCAGTAGTGGAACCAACGTCATCGTGCTGGCCGCCACCAACCGTGCCGATGTGCTGGACAAAGCCCTCTTGCGTGCCGGCCGTTTCGACAGGCAGATCTATGTCGAGCTTCCCGACCTTGAGGAGCGAAAAGCCATCTTCGACGTGCACATGCGTCCGCTGAAACTGAATGAGGATTCAGCAAGTGAGGATTGTATCGACCGCGATTTCCTTGCCAAGCAGACCCCGGGTTTCTCCGGCGCCGATATCGCCAACGTGTGTAACGAGGCGGCGCTCTGTGCCGCCCGAAAGGGGAAGAGCCTGATAGGCCGTCAGGATTTCCTGGATGCCATCGACCGCATCGTAGGCGGTTTGGAGAAAAGAACCAAGGTGCTTACAGAGCACGAGAAGAGAGTGGTGTCGTACCACGAGAGCGGACACGCATCGGTGAGTTGGCTCCTGCGTTGGGCCAATCCGCTGATTAAGGTGACCATTGTTCCACGCGGCAACTCGCTTGGGGCGGCATGGTATCTGCCCGACGAGCGGCATCTGACCACCTATGCACAGATGTTTGACGAGATGACTAGCCTGATGGCCGGTCGAGCCGCCGAGGATGTGGTATTCGGCGAAGTGGGTACCGGTGCCTTGAACGACATGGAACGTGCCACAAAGATGGCTCAGTCGATGGTGGTATACTATGGTATGAGCCCTCGAATCGGAAACATTAGTTTCTACGACTCGTCGGGTCAGACCGACTATGGATTCACCAAGCCCTTTAGCGACAAGACTGCCGAAGTCATCGACTCGGAGGTGAACCGCATTGTCGAGGAGGCTTATGCCCGTGCGAAGGAGATTATCGTGCAGCACCGTGCCCAGCTGGACGAGCTGGCAGGCCAGTTGTATGAGAAGGAGGTGCTCTTCCGCGACGATTTGGAACGTATCTACGGTCCGCGTGTCGCCGACCTGGAAGCACAGAAGCTGGTGGAAGATAAAAAAACGGAGAATGCCCAGCTCGAGAGTGGGACAAGCCACGATACCGACGAGAACACAGACACATCTAATAATATTGAAGCATGAAGACATTCTGGATACGTACAGCCAGCGCGACAGTATATGCCCTGCTTTTCCTCGGCTCCATCTATAGCGGACGTCTGGTAGGGGAGACGTGGGGTACTGTCATCCTGTCGGCTTTCGCCCTGTTTGTGGCGTTAGGCTGTACCTTTGAGTATTATCGTATTGCAGAGAAACATGGGGCACATCCAATAAAGCCGTTGGGCTATGCATTCAGCACCGTTACTATTGTGGTGTGGGCTGTTAACCAGTTGTATGATGGTCCTGTTTTTGAAGTGGATGTCCTGGGTTGGATACTGCAGTTGTCATTGGTGATAACGCTTGCAGTCCAACTATGGCGCAAGACGGAGAACCCCTTTGCCGACGTGCTGCACACGCTGCTCCCCATGCTCTATGCAGCCACTCCGCTCTCGATGATGCCATACCTGCACTATTCGATGAATGTGCTGGTGATGTGTATTATCATGGTGTGGGTGAACGACTCGTTTGCCTACATGGGAGGCTCGCTGGTTGGCAAGCACAAGATGTGGCCTCGCCATTCTCCCGGAAAGACTTGGGAAGGCACTGCCATCGGTGTGGCTGCAGCAGTGGCCGCAGGTCTGTTTGTCGGTCCGCTGTTTGAGACTCGTCTTGTGTGGTACGACTGGCTGATTCTGGGACTTGTATGTAGTATCATAGGTACATTGGGCGACTTGGTCGAGTCCATGCTCAAACGGTCGGTGGGGTTGAAAGACTCTGGCAACATCATGCCGGGTCATGGAGGAATCCTCGACCGGTTCGACAGTCTCCTTTTCATTCTTCCCGTAGCCACCGCCTACTGTTACCTCATGGTCCACTAACATGAAATATTAAATCTTTAACCCATGTATATCCATAAAGAAGGACGCAAGCTTATCGGGGTGACTTTCGCCATAGTGATGGTCATCTTCACTGCCATGATATTCTTTGTCCACCATTGGACATTCTTTCATGGCCTTTTTATCGCCATCCTTTTTGCACTTTGGGTGGCGGTTGCCCTTTTCTTCCGTATCCCGCGACGGGTCTTCACCGACGATGCCCAACGACTTATCTCTCCTGCCGACGGCACGATTGTGACCATCGAGGAGGTGGAAGAGAAAGAGTATATCAAAGACGAGTGCATCCAGATCAGTGTCTTCATGTATGGCACCGACGTCCATGTCAACCGCTATCCTTGCGATGGCACCATTGAATATTATAAGTATCATCGAGGTAATTATTTCGTGGCCTCCTATCCCAAGTCCAGCGACCTCAACGAACGTACCACAGTGGGACTCCGCCTGCCCGACGGACAGAAGATAGTCCTTCGTCAGGTGGCCGGCACCATGGCCCGCCGTATAGTCTGCTACGCCCGCGAAGGTGAGCAGGTGAAACAGAATCAGGAGATGGGCTTTATCAAGTTCGGCTCGCGTGTCGACATCTTCGTCCCCAAGCATTTCCTCATCGACGTCGATGTGCAGGACACCGTGCGCAACGCCATCTCGCCCATCTGCACCATCGTCCCAGTGCCGGAGGAGCATACTCAAACTGAGCCTGTCAACAACAACTAACATCCCCCAGCAGATGAGTATCGCCGACCAGATATTATACGAGGACAACCACCTGATAGCTGTCAACAAACAGCCTGGGCAGATTGTCCAAGCCGATATCACTGGCGACACCTGCATGGCCGACCTCCTCAAGGCCTATATCAAGGAGCGCGACGCCAAACCCGGCAATGTTTTCTGTGGCGTTATCCATCGCCTCGACCGTCCAGTGAGCGGGGTGGTTCTTTTTGCCAAAACCAGCAAAGCCCTCTCGCGCATGAATCAGATGGTGAAGGAGCGCGACTTCCAGAAGATATACAGGGCTGTGGTCACCCACATGCCACCTGCATCCCAAGGCCATCTCGAAGACTACCTTGTGCGTAATGCCAAGCTCAACAAGAGTTTCATTACTGCCGATAGCGCCAATCCCGAAGCCAAGCTCGCTTCTCTCGACTATCGTCTTCTTGCCACCTCCAAAGGCGGGTATCATCTGCTCGAGATTGAGTTGCATACTGGCCGCCATCACCAAATCCGCTGCCAACTAGCCCACATGGGGTGTCCCGTCAAGGGTGACCTGAAATATGGTGCCCCGCGTTCCAACCCCGACGGCAGCATCTCTCTTCATGCCTATCGTGTGTCCTTCGACCACCCGGTCCGGCACCAGCCCGTCGTCGTCACTGCTCCTCAGCCGTGGCAGAATATGTTTCAAGAAATCAATTCCGAAAAAAAAACCTTTTAATAATGAAAAGACATATCTTATTAATTTTATTCGTGCTCGTAGCTCTGTGCTCCGGGCGCGTATCGGCGCAGTCTCTCATCTCCCTGCACAGCGACTATTCCTCAACCCGTTTTGAGTTCCGCTGTCCACAGGTGAGCTTTGGCTCGCTCAATATTCAAGGCAACGTCTTCACGGTTGCCACCATCCCCGGAGCCTCCCCCTCGGTTCAGATTGGTGCCCCAGACCTTCCCATCATCTCCGAATACATCGAGATACCCGTGGGTGCCGAGGTCAAGGTAAAAGTGTCGGACGTTCAGCTCTCCAGCATGGGTCCAGGAGCCTTGGATAACCTCCTGGTGCCTGTGCAGCCGGCCCCATCAAAATCCGATGTGGGCGTGAAGCCCTTGGCATTCGACAGCCTGCTCTATGCCACCGACACTTTCTATCGTCACCCTGCTGCATGGGTCGACATCGTTGGAATAGCCCGCGACCGCCGGTTGGCCTTGCTGCGTATCTCGCCGCTGGCTTACAACCCCGTTACTGGCGAGCTGCAGCAGATTACCTCCATGACGGTCACCATCACCTATGAAAATGCCGACATTGCAGCCACACAGCGGTTGCACACCCTCTACCATTCTCCCAATTTCAATTGGGGCCAGCGCATCGTCAACAGCCTCCCGTCCGCCAAGGAGGTCTGTCTCGAAGCTCCGCTGCATTACCTTATTGTCTCGCACCAGAGTTTCCGTGGGCAGCTCGACTCCTTTGTCAACTGGAAGAAGCGTCAGGGATTCATCGTTACCGAGGTCTACACCGACGACCCTGGAGTGGGTTCTACTGCCATGTCCATCGCCCAATACGTCAAGGGGTTTTATACCAATGCCACACCCGAGCTTCCCGCCCCCACCTATCTGTTGCTAGTGGGCGACCATGCTCAGATTCCTGCTTTCTCTTCGCGTTGCTCTCGCCCTGCCAACGACCATGTGACAGACCTGTACTATGCCACTTGGACCGAAGGTGACCATATCCCCGACTGCTATTATGGTCGTTTCTCCGCCCGCACAGTGGCCGAACTCCTTCCCCAAACTGAGAAAACCATCTTCTACGAGAGTTATGCCTTCCCCGACGACAGCTATCTGCGCACAGCAATCCTCATAGCTGGCGTAGACCAAGGCTATACTACCGACAATGCTTACCGCTATGCCGACCCGGCCATGGATTATGCTGCCAGCACCTATGTCAATTCCGGCAACGGATTTACCGATGTACGTTACTATAAGAACAATGTCTCTTTTGCCCCCACGGGTGTTACCGTCACGGGTAGCAGCCAGCCCTCGGCCACGGCCAATGTCCTCATCCGGATGTACAGCGAAGGCTGTGGGTTGGTCAACTACAGCGCCCATGGATTCGACGACAGCTGGTCTCAGCCCAATTTCTCGGCTGAACACGCCTCGCAGATGACCAACCTCAACCGTCCCTCCCTCATGATTGGCAACTGCTGCCTGTCGGGCAAGTTCAACACAACCACCTACGATGCCTGTCTTGGCGAAGCCCTGTTGCGCCGAGAAGGCAATGCCGGTGCCGCCGCCTATATCGGTGGTACAAACTCCACTTACTGGCCGCATGATTTCTGCTGGGAAGTGGGTGTCCGCAACAATATCAGCAATACAATGAACACCACCTACGATGCCGCTAACCTTGGTATGTACGACCGCCTGTTCCACACCCACGGTGAAGCGTTTGCAGATTGGCATAACACGGTAGGAGCTATGGTCGCTGCAGGCAATGCTGCTGTCGAATCCTATGATGCCGGTTCCAACTATTCCCATTATTACTGGGAAATCTACGAACTCTTCGGCGACCCCTCGCTCATGCCCTGGCTGTCGACTGCTGCCGATATGGAGGTGACTGCCACGAGCCCCGCCAGCATTGCCGAATCACACTATTCTGTCATCGCTGTGCCATACGCCTATGTCGCTTTGGTCGACCCCGAATCCAACACCCTCATTGCTGCCGCCTATGCCGACGAGAACGGCGATGCTGATTTGCAGCTCCCAGCCGACTTCTCCGTCGGCGATTACGAGCTTGCTGTATGGGCACAGAATTACAAACCCTACTTCCAGCAGGTGTCGTTTGTCGTCTTCAGTGGCCCCTATGTCATGGTCACCGACATTCAACCTTCCCAAGGCAAGCTAGTCCCTGGTCAGGCTACCACCTTCGACGTCACCATCGTCAATGTCGGAAACGCCTACCCAACTCTCGGCCTCGTCAACCTCTCTTCCAGCAACGAGGGGTTGACCATCGCCCAGCCCGAAGCGCATTTCGATGCCATCGCCCCCGGCGACACGCATGTGCTCTCTGGTCTCTGGCTGACCTATATCCCTGAACAATATGTCGACAATAGCACCATCTCTCTCACTGCTGTCACTAATTATGGTCCCGGCACTTCTACCAAGCACTTCCGCCTCCGCACCATCTCATCACGCCTTGTGCTGGCAGGGGTTGAGACTTCGTCCGAACTGTTGTCCGACTCCTCGTCTACCATCACTTGTCACGTCGTCAACCAGGGCCGTGAGGCAACACCAGCCCTTTCGCTTATGTTGCCCAACCTTTTCGGTTTCATGATAGACCAGCCTTCCCCGCAGATAGTCCCGGCATTGGAGCCTGGACAATCCGCCGATGTGGCATTCCCCGTCACGATGTCGTCCGAGTTGCCTGCGTCGCCTTTGCAGTTCGTGCTCAATGCCACCGACGGGAACGACACGTTTATGGTTGACCGTTTCCATCTGCAGGCTGGGATTAGTCTGCTCGAAGACTTTGAATCAGGCGAAATCACCAAATTCAGCTGGTCCACAAACCGCTACCCATGGGTAATCACGGATGTCAATCCTTATCGCGGCAATTACTGTCTGCGCTCTTATGAAAATCTGTCCAACCGCTCCGAGTCGCGCCTTAACATCAACTGGACTTCCTTGTTCGACGACAGTATTTCCTTCGCCTACAAAGTCTCAAGCGAGCAAAACTGGGACTTTTTCTACTTCTATGTCGATGGTGCCGAAATCTTCTCTGCTTCAGGTCAGATGGAATGGACTCGGGTGAGTGTCCCCGTAACGGCAGGTTCCCATACATTTTCATTTTCCTACAAGAAAGACCAATTTGGATCCGAAGGTAGCGACTGCGTGTGGATTGACGACGTGCATCTTCCCATGGTCGGCGATTCCATCCAGTTCCTTATCGACACCGTCTGTCAAGGCACCAGCTACGAGTTTGGTAACTTAGGAGATTTGCCCACCGACCAACTTGGGCATTATTCCTATTCCGATACCCTCGCCACTGCTTATCTCTCGCTTCTTGTGACTCCTCAGCCGCAGGTTCATATCGAAGTTATCGGCACACCCGCCCTTGGGCAGTGCCTCCTGCTCAAAGCCACTGGCGCCAGCAACTATGTTTGGAACACCGGCGACTCTGCCGAGTGCATCGCCGTTTGCCCCGAGGAGGGCAGCCACTATTCTGTCACTGGCTATCGTGGTGGCTGTGAGGGCTCCGACCAAATCACCCTCCTTGGCATCAGCCAGGCTGGTGAGGCAAGTCCCGTCTCTGTCTTCCCCAATCCTGCCAGAGGCAGCGTCACTGTTCAGGCCGACAATATCCGCCACGTATGGCTCATCAATCTCATGGGTCAGACAGTCATGCGCTCCGATGTGCATGCATCGCGGCTTACGCTCCCCCTGCAAAACCTGCCCGAAGGAGTCTATTTTATCAAGGTTGAAACCCTCGAATCGGTCAGTACACAAAAACTGATAATAAAATAATTCCGATTTATATAGCTACAAATCAGCTGGATGAATATCCGGCTGATTTTTTTTGTGATTATTTTGTTTGTTTATTGATAAAAATATGTACCTTTGCAGCGCATTTGGATGGGCATTTATTTGCCAATCCGCTGCACTTGGATGGTGTTTATAACAATAAAACAAACTCACTCGGATGAAAAACAAATACTACGATTTGGTCGACCAGACCTTCGATTTCCCGCAAGATGAGTTCCGCACAGAAGATGGCGAACTCTACTTCCACGACATCCCTTTGATGGAGGTCATCAAGCAATACGGCACTCCGCTCAAGATTACTTATCTGCCCAAAATCACCTCTCAGATACAGCGCGCCAAGCGTATGTTCAATGTCGCAATAGCCAAGACCGACTACAACGGCACCTACAATTATTGCTACTGCACCAAATCGAGCCACTTCAGTTTTGTGCTCGAAGAGGCTTTGAAGAACGATATCAACCTCGAAACTTCATCGGCATTCGACATCAATCTGGTGCAGGAGCTCTATGCACAGCAGCTTATCGACAAGGAGATTTTCATCATCTGCAACGGCTACAAGCGCCAGCAGTATATTGAGAACATCGTTTCGCTCCACTCCGACGGCTTCTCCAACATCATACCCATACTTGACAACAAGCACGAGTACTATACGCTCGACTCCCTTCTCGAGTCGCCCGCACAACCCATGAAACTCGGTATCCGCATCGCCTCCGAGGAAGAACCCAAGTTCGATTTTTACACCTCCCGCCTTGGCATGCGCTACAGCGACATTGTCAGCTTCTATGAGGAGAAGGTCAAGCCAAATAAGAAGTTTGTCTTCAAAATGCTCCACTTCTTCATCAACACCGGCATCCGCGACACGGCTTACTATTGGAACGAACTGTCGAAATGCGTCAACGTCTATTGCGACCTCAAACGGGTGTGTCCCGAACTCGATTCACTCAACATCGGAGGCGGTTTCCCCTGCAAAACATCGCTTGCTGCCACCTACGACTATGAATACATGGCCGAGGAGGTGCTGGCCCAAATCAAGAACATCTGCACCATCCGTGGTGTTGAAGAGCCGAATATCTTCACCGAGTTTGGCAGCTTCACCGTCGGCGAAAGCGGAGCCACCCTCTACAGCATTCTCGACCAGAAGCAACAGAACGACCGCGAGATGTGGTACATGATCGACAGCTCATTTATCACCACTCTCCCCGACACCTGGGGTATCAACCAGCGTTTTATCATGCTCCCCATCAACCACTGGGACTGCGAATACCAGCGTGTCTTCCTTGGCGGACTGACCTGCGACAGCGAAGACTACTACAATGCCGACTCGCACGCCAACGCCATCTTCCTGCCCAAGCTGCAGAAAGACGACCCGCTCTATATCGGTTTCTTCCACACCGGTGCCTATCAGGAGAGTCTCGGGGGGTATGGCGGTATCCAGCACTGCCTCATCCCAGCTCCAAAGCACATCATCATCGACAAGGACGAGGACGGCGAATACATTACCAAACTGTTTGCAAAAGAACAGAGCCACAAATCCATGCTCAAGATTCTGGGCTATTGACCCCCGCCATCCTGTAATACAAGACATATTTCACGAAGCAAGGCACAACTCCAGGTGCCTTGTTTCCTTTTTCCGCCGGTACCTCTCTGTTACGGCGGCCGACAGAGCTGCCAAGGTGGTTGTTTGCCTGTCCGTATCTCGGCCGAGCCTCCTTCGACCTTGGTTTCCTCGTTGTTCTTCCATCCCAAATCGGTCATTAGGGTTTATGTCATACCACCTCCGCATTTTGCATCCGGTTTTGACAGGCTTTCGGCTGCTTATTATTTACCTTACCTAAATAATAGGTAAAATACAGGTAAATAATAGACAAAATATATAGAAAAGAAAGACCGATGATTCAGGGACTTGGCTTCCCTTTACTTTCCCCCGAAAAAAATGACAGATTCGGGCCGATGAAACACTAATAATCGGTTTGGATTGGAAAAAATGTGTATATTTGCAGTGGATTTAATGAACGAAAGTGCAGTGTGTATGCAATGTATAATGTTGAATGTCAGAGTGAAATAAAGGTATTATATTAACTTAAACACTATCAATAATGAAAAACACTTATGACAAGTGATGGCAAAGATTGCGTATTATTAGTCTGATAAGTAATTGATATTGAATTCTAAAATAAATCTATTATGAAGACAAAAGTTGCTTTATTGTTAAGTTTTATTGCGTTGCTGCTTTGTGACGGTGGACAGAAGGCACAGGCGCAGATAGAGGATATATATTTCCCGTATTCCAATTACATGAATTGGTATGTGGATCACCCTCTTTCTGATAACTTGCTCATGGTAACAAACGGATATAAAGTTTCAACAGATACTATATGGTTGCACTTTCATCCATATAATTTTGCAAGCCCGTCGCGTGTTGACTCGTGCAAGATTTACGGGCTGGCAGCGTGCTTTGGGGTATATGGCGATGGCCTCTTCTATGGTGTTTCCTTTTCTCAGGCAGAAATAGCTATTTGGCCCTATAATAACGGCTTTCCGGTAGATGCAGAATTAGAGGCTATGATATATGAGGGGACAGAGGGTGACACGGTGTTGCGGCTGGTGAAACGCCAGGCCTTCACGATAAGTAAAGGGCAGTATCCAGACAAGGGTATGCATTTCTCTGACACGGGAGGGGTAAGGACGGGCGTGTATGAATTCTATTTCGATAGCCCTGTGACAGTGAAAGGGACTTTTTTTGTTGGATTTCGTGATTTGAACCCCTCTTCACCCGGCGATATTATTGGGTGTACCCCGGTAGTCTCTATAGTGGACGCTTCGGGTAGACATACATTTTGTGTGCCAGGGTATACCAGTTTGAAAGTTTATCATGGAAGAGTGCAGAATTGGACGCCCGGTTGTACTCACTGGAATGATTATACAAATTTTATTCCCGATGTGGAGGAGTTAGGATTGACAGCAGCGGGTCATCCGAGTATTTTCCCTATCATCCGTTTGGGGAACGGTGCTGTGGACGAGGCCGAACGAGAGGCAGACGGTGTGGAGGTGCTGCCGAACCCGACGCGGGGACATGCAGTGGTGCAGTCGGAGCGGGCAATCCGCAGTTTGGAGGTGTGCGACATGAGTGGGCGTGTGGTGCAGAAGAAGCACTATGCAGGCGAGCAGTACAAAGCTGAATTGCCAGAGGGGCTGCCGCAAGGCTGCTATGTGGTGAAGGTGGAGACAGTGCAAGGCACCGCCGTGAAGAAACTGGTGGTAGAGTAGCAGCAAGCGTGATACCACAAGACGATTGAAAAAAAGGATGGCTCGCCAGACAGTAAGGGCTGAGGAGCCATCTGCTTTTTGTATTGTTCCCCTTGTGCCTATATGGTGAGGTAGCGGAGAGGGGGTGTGGAGGGTTAGTCGTTGTAGATATTGTGCAGCTCGACTTCGTAGATGACGGGGGTGTATGGCGGGATGCCGCGAGCACCGACAACTTTCTCGAAGGGGAAGTAGAAACGGAACTGGCTACCTGCATTCATCAACTGGAGGCCTTCGAATATGCCTTCGAACATGGGCTTGCCCAGCACATGCACCACCGAGCCGCGTTTGCCGTAGGTCTGCTCGATGACTTCGCCGGTGAACATGTTGATGCCTTTGAAGTCGAACTCGATGCGCTTGCCCTCGGTAGCTTTGGGACCTTTGCCTTCGCGGAGCACTTCGTAGTAGAACCCTTGGGGGGCTTGCTTCAGGTCGGGTTTTTGGGCGAGGAGTTTGGCAAAGGTTTCTTCCTGCCGTTTGGCGTTGTCGGTGGATTGTTGCTGATCCTGTCGGCGGCTTTCGGCGGCGGCAAGGAATCCAATATAGGCGCAGGCATCTTCATATTCTTGTTGCGAGATGGGCTGTTCGCGGCCTGCGAGGAAACTCTTGAAGGCTTTGAGGACTACCTCTTCGTCGAAGTCGTAGAAATTGCTTTTGGTTGTTTCGGCAAGGCTCATGCCCATAGCCCAGCTCAGGGTGTCGCGTTGGCTGTTGAGGGTGGCACGCTCGGTATTGCTCTGGCACGAGAGGATGCTGAAGGATGCCGTGGCTACTGCAAGGAGTAGGAATGGGGTCTTTTTCATTTTGTGGGTCGTTGTTTTGTATTGTTGATATTTGTTGTTGTTTCGTGTTGTGCGGTTGCCGCAGGCTTATTTGCCACGGCCTTGAAGAATGATGAATACAGTATAGATAAGTATCTTGAGGTCGGTGGTGATGGACATGTTCTCCATGTAGAGCAGGTCGTATTTGAGCCGTTCGCACATCTCGTCCACCGTGCTGGCGTAGCCGTATTTGACTTGTCCCCATGAGGTGATGCCCGGTTTGATGCGCTGCAGCAGCAGGTATTCGGGGCAGCGTTTCACTATCTGGTCGATGTAGAACTGGCGTTCGGGACGATACCCGACAATGGACATGGTGCCTTTGAGAACGTTGTAGAACTGGGGTATCTCGTCGAGGCGCACTTTGCGCATAAATCGTCCGAAGGGGGTGATGCGGGGGTCGTCGTCGCGCGAGAGGGCGGGGCCGCAGGCTTCGGCGTCGATGTACATGCTGCGGAATTTGTGCATGGTGAACGGTTTGCCGCGGTAGCCTATGCGTTGCTGGGCGTAGAAGATGGGGCCGGGACTGGTGCACTTGACGATGATGGCAGTGAGGAGGAAAATGGGGCTGAGCAGCACGAGGGCAAAAAGGGAGAGGATGATGTCGAAGAGCCGCTTGACGCTGTATTGCCATTCCTCCATAAGGCGGGTGTTGATGGTGATGAGGGGGGAGTGGAAGATGCTGTCGACACGTACCATGCCGAGGATGATGTCGCGTGCGTCGGGGGTGATTTTGATGATGACTTCGCCGCAGCCGTCGAGCATGCGAAGAATCTGCTGGATGCGGGTGTGCTCGGTGTCCTCGACGGCGATGATGACCTCTTCGATATTGTGCTCGGCAATGAGGCGGGGAACGTCGGCGGTGGTGCCGAGGCGTGGCATCACGGCCTCGAGACGGCTTTCGCAGGCCGACGGGGTGTCGTTACCCTCCACTTCGACGAAACCGGCGAAGATGTTGCCCGAGTAGCGTTCCTGGTTCTCGAGGTCGAGGTATGTGCTGTAGGCTTTGCTGTGGCTGCCTATGAGGAGGGTGGGGAACCCGAGTTGGCGGCTGTGGACGCGGCGCACGGTGGCGGAGGTCTGCACCAGTCGGCACCCGTAGGTGAGGGCGAAATGGACGCCAGCAAGGAAGAGGAGGGAGATGTAATAGTTGCTGCGTGTGTCGACATAGTCGTCGAGCAGCAGGGCGAAGAAGAGCACCACGGTGCCGATGAGGGTGGCGATGGCTGTTTGCTGCAGCTCTTTGAGGCGGGATTTGCGCAGCACGTTCTTGTAGGAGCCTTGGAGTGCGTAGAGCGCTATCCAGCCTAGGGGAACGGCTATGATGCCGCGCCACAGGTTGGCGTCGGCGATGATGGAGGGGAGTTGGTTGATGTCAAAGTGTTCGAACACCACTTTGCGGAGCAGAAAGAGGAGTGCCCAGGCCGTGGCGGCGCTGAGGAAGTCGAATATCAGGTATCGGGCGGTGACCCATCGGGCGTTTTTCATGCAGTCAAGAGTATGTTATACGTGTTTTACTTGTTGGAGTGGCAGCGGACACCTCGGTAGTTGTTTGCCTGTGGGGGAGGTGTTGCGGCCGGGAAGAATCATTTGGCAACTATTTTCACATTGTCTATCTTTACCTTTCCGCCGGTCTTGTTGGGGTTGGCGGCTTGGAAGAAGAGTCGGATGGGGGTGTTGTAGTTGTATTGGCCCCATGTGCGCCCAAGATTGATGTATATCTTCTGCCAACGGTTGTTGGGGAGGAGGGTCATAATGGGTTTGGAACTGGCGGAACCGCTGGAGCTGTAGGCGAATCCGAGCATGTTGACGTAAAGGTCGAGGTCGGTTTGGTAGTCCATCTCGAGGTAGAGCACCTGTCCTGTCTTGGGATTGAGGTCGATGTTGATGGAGAATGTGGAGGTGGTGACGCTGTCGGGCACTTCCAACAGGCCGTAGCCTTGCCCTGAGCAGGCATTTTCGGGTTCGTCGCGCACCCAGGTGATGCATGAGTCGAAGTTGGTGGAGAAACTGGTGGGCTCGAAGTAGTCTTCCAATAGGATATCCATTTGTCGACGGGGGATATAGTGGGCGTTGAGTGTCCATTGCCCGTTGTTGAGGGTGCCGAAGTTGGTGATACTGTCTTTGGCAACGAGCACATCGTCAATCTGGATAGTCTGGAAGAAGGGGTAGGAGATGCGGGTGCCGGAGATGCCGTTCTGCTTGATGACGGGCACCACCTTAATGTATTCTACGGGGCCGTGGTGCAGAATGGGGACGGTGAAGGGCAGTTGGTATACGCCCAAGTTCGTCTCGGCATCGTCACCGTCGAAGTAACAAATCAATTGGGCCGCATCCACTATAGAGGAATAGAACCCCGGCTCGGAAGAGGGGGCGTTTTGGGGTTGCGGAACGATGTCAATGCGGTCGAGATGCAGGAAAGCGGGAACCTCGACATCGCCTTTGAATTTCTCGCACGCACTGAAAACCAGTGTTGCCAAGAGGCAGGCAAGGAGTATCTTGGTGTTCTTTTTCTTAAAATTCATATTCACATTAACGCCTTATTGTTTTTTTTAGTATCTTTGCACCGAAAAAATATCTATTGCTATGAAAGAATTATCGATGCATGTGTATGATTTGATGGAGAATTCGACCGCTGCAAACTCTACAGAGGTGAAGCTCACAATCCGCGACAGCATAAAGGACAACGATTTCCACTTTACCATAGAGGACAATGGCAAGGGTATGTCGCCCGAATTTTTGGCCAAGGTGACCGACCCGTACACTACTTCGCGCACTACGCGTAAAGTGGGCCTTGGGCTGCCGTTGATAAAGATGAATACCGAGAATTGCGGAGGTGGCATGAAGTTGACCAGCGAGCTGGGCAAAGGCACCCGGCTGGAGTTCTGGTTCCAGCACGACCATTGGGACCGCCCGCCGATGGGCGACCTGACAGGGACGCTGGTGATGCTTGTGTCGCAGCACGAGGACATCCATTTCATCATCACCTACATCACCGACGAAGGAGAGTTTGTGTTCGACACCGACGAGGTGAAAGAGGCTTTGGGCGGCATGAGCATGAACGATTTGTCCATCATCCGCTACCTGAAGGAGATGGTGGCGGAGAATCTGGAAGAAATACACGCCAACGAATGAAACGCATAGGAGTGTTGAGCGACACCCACGGAACCTTGCCCAAGCAGGTGTACACCTTCTTCAAGGACTGCGACGAGGTGTGGCATGCAGGCGACATAGGGCGTGGGGTGCTGGAGCCCTTGAAGGAATGGAAGCCTGTGAGAGCGGTGTATGGCAACATGGACGATTACGAGATGCGCTTTGATGTCCCGCGCACACAGTTGTTCAAGTGCGAGGGGCTGAAGGTGGTGATGACCCACATCGGAGGCTGGCCCGGGCATTACCCCAAGGAGATGCGCGAATTGTTGCTACATGAACGCCCCGACATCTATGTCTGCGGGCACAGCCATATACTGAAGGTGATGTACGATTCTGAGATGGGGTTGCTGCATATCAACCCCGGAGCAGCGGGCAAGGTGGGGTTCCACAAAGTGGCGACAATGGTGCGTTTTGTGATAGACGGCTCGCCAAAGGAGTTGGAGATAATGGAGATGAGCAAATATTAAGCGACAGGTGTCACTTGCGGTCCCGATGCGTTTTCTTAATGCCATTCAACTGTGCAAGCACCACGCCCGAGACAACAATCACGATGCCGATGGGCTTTGACCATGAGAGGTGTTCCTGGCCGATAAGGATGGCCGCAATAAGTGAGAAGACGGGAATGACATTGCTGAAGATGCAGGCGGCCGTGGCTCCCAGGTGTTGCACACCTACGTTGTAGAAAACATAGGCCAGTGTGCTGCAGAAGATGCCGAGGATGGCTATCATGACGATGAATTTAGGCGAGTAGTCGAGCAGCGGCAGTTGCGAGTGGTCTACGATGAGCATTAGGGGGATGAAATAGAGGCAGCCGAAGAGGTTCTGATACGCGGTGATGGTGAAGGGTTTGTAGCGGCCCACCAATTTGACAAGCAGGATGGTGAAGACCACGGCGGTTAACACTGCCGCAAATAGCCAGGCCAGTCCCAGTGGATTAGCGTCGAGGTTGGCACCTCCGGCCTCCCCGCCGAACAGAAGCATCACCCCCAATCCCACCAGCGAAAGAACAATGCCCGCAAGGGTGAGGACTTGTATACGTTCCTTATAGGCAATGGCCATGCCGAAAGGAACAAAGAGCGGGATGGTCGCCACCACAATACTTGCCATGCTGCCGCTTACAAGCTGCACACCACAAGTTTCGCAAATGCAGTAGATGAACGGCTCGCAGAGCGCCAGCAAGAGGAACCATTTCAGGTCGCCACGGCGGATGGACTCCAGCCGTCTCAGCAGCAGGAGTGTGGGAATGGTGATGGCCGATGCCATCAGCAACCGGAAGGTGAGCAGGATGAAGACGGTGATATGCGGCTGGGTGACAAAGATCTCTTTGGTGAGAATAAAACTAACGCCCCAAATCACTGTGGATAGGGCAAGGAGTACATATACTAACGGTTTTTTCATTCAGGGGTGGGGATTGAGTAATCAAAGATTATAGTTGTATATTCCCTCGCGGGGTTTGCCTTGATAGTAGGTCAGGGTGCGCAGCTGTGTGCCTTGGGGCAGCAACAGGGGGGAGACGAACACCTGCGACTCGGGCGTGGGGTCGCTGCCGTCAGTGGTGTAATAGATGTAGCACCCTTCCACTTCGGAGGTCACATTTACCAGCAGTCGGTCGCCTTGCAGCGTTTTGGTCACAATGGGCTTGAACGAGCCGGGACAGTAGGCATAGCCGCTCTCTGAAAGACGGGTTTTGTGCTGCTCGATTTTGTGTCGGAAGTGTGTCCAGTCCTTGCACCCGGGCGATGACCAAAGGCACTCGGCAAAGGCGCAGAGGCGAGGCAGCAGCATGTACTCGGCTTGCTCGTAGGTTTTGATATTGTCGGTCCAGAGCAGGCAGAGGCCTCCCAACACATGTTCGGGCATCCGGATGGTAAGCGTGGCGGGGATGGGGTCGAAACGGTATACTTGTTGCAGGGGCAGGAATTGGGGTGAGGCGACAGGCTGGTAGGCCGAGTCGGCCTGATAATAGTCAAAGCTGCAAAAACGCGTGTCGGACACCACAGTGCCTTGCGAAAGCAGGGAGGCTATAGCGGTCACGCTGTCGCCCCTGGTGGCAGCCACTAGGGCGTCGTGTGGCAGGGTGCCGCAGTCGAGCATGTCGTCCCATCCCATGATACGCTTGCCTTTGCGCTCAAGGTGTTCGGCCACTTGCTCTATTACCCACCCCTGCAGTTCGGCTTCACTGCCCAGGCTCAACCGCCTCTTCAGCGCCTGACACTTGGGGCATGTCTCCCATGGCTCGGTGCTGCAGGGGCTGCAGCCGATGTGAATCACCTCGGCAGGGAAGAGCGACGCAATCCTGTCCACCACCGTATATAGGAATGGAAGGGTGGAGTCGTTCCCTAGGCATAGGGTGGCATCGTGTGGCCAGCAAGGGCCGTTGGCCACGGTGCGGGGTTTCCCGTCGCAGCCCAGAGACGGGTATGAGGCCAGGATGGCACTGCAGTGTCCGGGTATGTCGATGGAGGGGATGACCTCGATATTGCGCTGGGCGGCGTATTCCACCACTTCGGCAATGTCTTCGGCGGTATAAAAACCGCCGTAGGTGGGTTCTTCGCCGGGGCGGGGTGGCGGCGCGCTGCCCCAAGGGTAGTCCGAACGGTCCACACGCCAGGCTCCCGTCAGCGTGAGTGCGGGGTATTCCTCAATTTCGATGCGCCACCCTTGGTCGTCGGCCAGGTGCCATACAAACTTGTTCAGCTTGTAGGCCGCCATTAAGTCCAAGTGGCGTTTAATCTGCTTCACAGTGAAGAAATGGCGGCAGACATCCAGATGGTTCCCGCGAAAGGGGAAGCGGGGACGGTCCAGGATGGTGCATTCCGGCAGTGTGATATTTGTGTATGAGGTTGAAATGATGTCGGCGGGAAGCATCTGCACAAATGTCTGGAATGCATATAGAAGTCCCGCCTCGCTGTTGGCGCTGATAAAGACGCCTTCGGGCTGCACTTGCATCAGGTAGCCCTCCTCGCCCAGCTCGGGGTTGATGGTGTCGTTCAGGGCAAAGAGGATGCAGTCGCTCTTCGGGTCGCCGGTGAAAGAAGGCCGCACATGCATGCGACGCAGCGAGTTGGTGATGTATTTTGCCGTAGGTGTATTGCGGCCAAGATTGGAAAAACACAGCCTTGTCGACGATGAAAGCGTAAAGGAACGCCCTTTCAGCACCACGTATTCAGGTTCGGGGATGATGGCGTATTCTGTTATTTGGACTTTCCTGCCACACGCTGTCAAGACGAGTAGCAGGATAAGCACCGGGAGTTTCGGCAGTATGGAACAAAAGTGTTTCATCTACTTTTTTTAAAATGCAAAAGTACGAAAAATATCCGTATCTGCAACCTTATATAGTGGTAGTTAAGAATAATTAACGGCTTGCAGCTGACGGGTCGCCTCGGTGCCGCCTGCCTGTTTTCATGTTCGGTTGTGCTGTCGCCTTGGGTCGGCCACCCCCAAAACTGTACCCGCATATACCAGCTCGAGCGATGCCCGGGAGCGCGAGTGGTCAACTGCCGAAAAAAACTATTTGAGTGGTGGGGCAATAATATCCGACAAGGTACGTTATAAATAGAAATCGGTATGAATACTTGCTAAAATCTCAATTCTCAACTCTATTCATAAAGTTCTCAAATCTCAATTCAAAACATGGCAAACAATCTTAAACGACTCTTCTCGGACACGATGATTTACGGCGTCAGCAGCATAGTGGGGCGATTCCTCAACTACCTGTTGGTTCCGTTGTATACCTACAAAATAGCCGCCTCGTCGGGAGGCTATGGCGTGGTGACCGAATTGTATGCCTACACGGCGCTCATGCTGGTGATTCTCACCTTCGGCATGGAGACAACCTTCTTCTATTTCGCCAACAAGAACAAGGACCGTGCCGAGGCGGTGTTCTCCACTTCGGCGCTGACGGTGGGCAGTGTCAGTGCGTTGTTCGTCATCCTGCTGGGTCTCCTGCTGGTGCCCGTCTCCAAGGCGATGGGTTACGCCGCCCATCCCGAGTATGTGATGATGATGGGGTGCGTGGTGGCTCTGGATGCCTTTCAGGCCATCTTCTTTGCCTGGCTCCGTTTCCGTGGACAGGCATGGAAGTTCGCCGCACTCAAGCTCCTCTTTATTGTTTGCAATATCGGCCTTAACCTCTTTGTGTTCCTCGTGGCGCCCAGGCTCAGCGTCTCCCATCCGGGATTGATGCGGTGGTACAACCCCAATTGGCAGGTGGGCTATGTGTTTGCGGTCAACCTGTTGTGCACTGCCGGGGTGACGCTTGGTTTCCTTCCCGAATTGGGCTATCTGCGCCATGGTATCGACCGAAGCCTTGTGCGGAAAATGTTGCGCTACACGTGGCCGTTGCTCCTGCTGGGTGTGGCGGGCATCCTGAATCAGGTGGCCGACAAGATTATTTATCGTCATCTTGTCACCGGTCCTGATGGCGAGGTGCAGCTGGGCATCTATGGCGCATGCGTCAAGATAGCCATGATTATGGCATTGATTACCCAGGCATTCCGCTATGCCTACGAGCCCTTTGTTTTCGGCGGAGGGCGCAGCCGTGAGAGCAGCGAAAGCCAGGCGGCGGTGATGAAGTATTTCGTCATCTTTGCCCTCTTGGCATTCCTTGTCGTCATGGCCTATCTGGATATATTCAAGTATATCATTCACTCGGGCTACTGGGAGGGGTTGCGTGCTGTCCCCGTCGTCATGATGGCTGAAATACTCATGAGCGTCTACTTCAACCTGTCGTTCTGGTACAAACTTGCCGGCAAGACCTGGTGGGGAGCAGTCTTCTCCGCAGCAGGATGCGTGGTGCTGCTTGCCGTCAACATCTTTGGTGTGCCCCGCTTTGGCTATATGGCCTGTGCCTGGGGCGGAGTGGCAGGTTATGGTGTATGCTTGTTGCTCTCCTATTGTGTGGGACACAAGCTGGCTCCCGTGCCCTACGATGTCAAGCGTATTCTGGCCTATTTTGTGCTGGCCCTGACGCTCTATGGCCTCTCGGTGTGGTTCCGGCCCGAACCGCTGGGATGGCGCTTGGCATGGAACACCCTGCTGGTGGCCGTTTACTTTGCCGCTGCACTATGGTTTGAACGCGACCTGTGGCTCCCGGCTATAAAGAGGAAGAAAGGATGATTACGAAATGGTGAATGCACAATGGGTGGTACTTATTAACCTTAATACCTGTTAGTTCTAATATTTACATACATGACATACTCACATTGTTCTTTTTCAAAAACGATATGGATTATATTGTTAGCCCTGTTGCCGCTGCGCATGGTGGCGCAGGAGGACAACCCATATAACCACCGTGGAGTGCAATATGCCACCCAGGGGACTGACTTCTGGGTTTGTTTCCCCCGAACGAACGCTGCTTACTCGGCCAACTATTCAGAGCTGTATGTGGTCTGTGAGCGTGATTGCGATGTCACAGTGTCTGCACCGAGGCTCGATTGGTCGCAAACCTATCATATCATGCACCGCCGCATGTGCCCTCCCGACACAAACTACATCATCATCCCTGAGCAATATTGTAGGTTCCTAGACATGGTTGTGTTTCAAGAGCCTCTCGTGCCACACTACGACTATACTGATGCACCCATGAACGCTCCGCAGCCCAGAGCATTCCATGTCACAAGCACCGACACCATCTCCCTTTTCATGTCAGTTTGGGGAGCTGGTCTGTATGATGCAACCAATATCCTCCCTACTGATATGCTGCGCGATGAATATGTTTCGCAGGTTTATCCCAAAGTGCGTATTATAGAAGATGGTGAATCTTATCTCGACTCGACTAGGTTACCTCCTGACGAATATGGAGAAGGAGACCCTTTCATCAGGCAATTGCGACAGACCATTGATATTGTCGGAGTTGAGGACAGTACGATTGTGGACATCGAGCTGGGCGATTGGGATATCCTGAATCGCCCCAAAGGCGATACATTCTCCATCATGCTCAACGCGGGGGAAATGTATCATATGGGTGGGGGAGAGGTAAGAGAAAAATATTATCCTACTTACCTGATGGGTCCCTATTATTACCACAATCTTAATACTAGAAATGCTCCCAATACTGACTTTCTACTAACGAATCCTTATATCCAGCGGCATTCCTTTGATGGGGACACGTTCAGGATAGATCCCTTTATAGTTGACTTGTCGGGAACACATATCAAGGCTCGCGATTGCAAGCGCATTGCTGTCTTTGAGGGTGGAAGCCGTGTGCATATCCCTTTCGAGATAGGTGAAGTGGCAAGGGGTAGACTGGTACCGCAGGGTATCAACTCCTGGACATTCGACATGGTTATGGAACAGGCTGTTCCTACTCGTTATGCTGCCACCAACTTCCTGATACCCAATATTCAATTATCCGATACCGATTTTATCCGCATCACGGGTCTGTACGACAATACCGACATAACCATCATCGATGCCGCACGCGGCACGGCCGACTTCCGGGAGCTTACGGTGAATAAAGGTGAAACCCAGTGGTTTGAAATGAATGATCAGGAGGGACCTTTCTTTATTCAGACTTCAGCTCCAGCCATCGTAAAGGAATATGCTGACATAAATTGGTTTACGGAATTGGGCGACGAGGCCGGTTTCGCCATCACCCCTGAGGAATGGTGGCATCATGGACAGGTGAATTACGGGACCATCTCCGAGATAGATGAGGATCATAATCTCGGTGGCCGTTATTTTTCTCTCTACATTTTCGCACACACAAATGTGGTTCCTTCTCTACGTGTGGATGATTACCCGGTGGCATCTTACTTTTCGCCTATTAGCGGAACGCCCTACAGCTACGCCTGTTTTCCCTACACCCATCAGTTCAACTCCCAGGGTATCCACGTCATCAAAAGTATTACGAATAGCCGGTTCATGGCCATACAATCTGCTGCAGGCTATGCCCAACATGCTATCTATAATCTTCCTCATGTGCAGCCGGGTGGCACTTTCCTATGGGTGAACGGCACACCTGCCCAGGATCTCCCAGCCGATTCGATATGGTGTCTCTATGACCCAGTTACCTTCCTTGCCCAAAACAAGCGTCCATGCGACAGTGTGTTATGGGACTTTGGCGACGGCACTTCAGTGTCGTATTCGCATAACGATGCGGGCTTCAGCCAGCCACAGGTTCATCTGTTTCAGGATACAGGTCGCCATACTGTCCAAGTCATCTTCAAATATGAGGATGAGGGCTGTTTTACTATGAAACCCGACACATTGTCCGTGCAACTGCTGTTCCACAACCATTACGACAGTGCATTCGCGGTCAGCCTCTGTGAAGGCAGCTACACATTCCGTGGCAACGAGTTCGACTCCACAGGCATCTATTATGTCACCACCTACTGGACACCCTCGGGGTGCGACACACTGTGGCAGATAGACCTCGTCACCTGTCCCCATTGCCATTGGGAATTCGATACCGTTTATTCCGACCAGCTGCCAGTCACCTTCAATGGACGCTCCTTCAGCTCCGAGCAACATGCCACCCCCATCCATCTGAGTATCGGTGACACCTGCGACAGCATCATCTATTATACACTCATTATCATCCCTGCCTGGCGAAGGGATCCTCCCGACAGCTCTTGGGTATTGGTACCTAATGTGTTCATCCCCGGCGAGGGCGGAAACGGTCGGTTCGCCGTGACCTGCAGTGAGGATATTGTCGAATGCAAAGTGTCCGTCTACGACCGCAGGGGAGACATCGTAACCGAGTTCGACGGCCTGACTGAATATTGGGACGGGACTTCTAAAGGACGAATATGCCCCCAGTCATCCTATGTCTATTATGTGCGTTATATTGATGGTCACGACTCCAGCTGGAAGACGCTGACCGGCACCGTGACATTGTTGCGGTGAACGAGTTCAAATAGACCTTGTTTACGGTTGGGCGATGTTGATATACCGGACGTGCATATTGTAAGTAATAGTACAGATTTTCATTTAAAATCTTGGCATTTGAATTTTTTTTTGTATTTTTGCATTTTGAAATAGATATACTAATTATGAAGAAAAAACTCCTTCTCGTGGCCGCGGCAATAATGTTGCTGACCGTGGCATGCACGAAAGACAAGAATTGCCGCTGTGCTGTGTTGGGCACACAGACGGTGCGTATAGTGACTATCAGCAAAGGGGACTGCCATAGTTTGTCTTTTGCCCGTTATTACGATATTCTGGACAACCTGCATGTCGACACACTTGTGTGCACTGATTACCCCTTCGAGGCTGACTCGCTGATAGTGTATAACAAATGATTAAATAGACCGAAGTTATGAAGAAGACAATATCCATGTTATTATTGATGGCTGCGGTAGCTCTGGTGGCAGGTTGCTCCAAGAGCACGCAGTGCCGTTGCCAAGCTATACAGGAGGTCGATGCTCAAGGGCGTCCGCTGGTGACCTATTTCGATGTGGAGCCAGGCGCTTCGTGCAGCAAAATCACGCGCGTGGGTTTCGAGCAGTTGCTCGAAGGGAAGCTTGTGCGCAACGTTTATGCCGTGAAGTGCGAGAAGAGCAATGAAAACCTTCAGTAGCAGGCCTGCCCGCATTGCCGCTTTGGTCTTGAGGATGGCTCTTGGCCTCTTCTTTATCGTGTCGGCCATTCTCAAACTTGTCGCTATCGACGAGTTTGAGATTTATCTTTTTTCATTCAATGTGTTGCAGCTGAATGCTGCTTTCCTCTTCGCCCGGTTGGTGATAATAGCCGAGCTGTTGGTGGGTATTGGACTGTTGGCCAACATTTGGAATAAATTCGTCGATACCTGTGCTCTACTCATGCTGGTTGTCTTCTCGGTGTTTCTCTGTTATGCCGCATTAATAGGGAGGACTGATTCGTGCCATTGCATGGGACCACTCATCTCGATTGACCCCGTCCGCTCGCTCCTCAAGAATGCCGTGCTCATTGTGTTGCTGCTTGTTTCTATGGGCTCCCGCCCTTGGAAGTGGCGGCCGCGTTGGTTTGTATGGCTGCCTGTGGTGCTTGCACCTGTGGTGACGGTATTTATTCTATCTGCCCCCGACAACTGGCTTTTCGGTCCTTCCGACGAACTGTATGATGCCGAGATGTTCAAGCAGTCGGTAGCTGACGATGGCGACCTTGCTCAACTTCACTTGGATGAAGGGCGTCATGTGGTGGCTTTCTTGTCCCCGGGCTGTTCTTTCTGTCGGATGGCTGATGAGAAATTGACCTATATCTGCCGTCGCGATGGATTGGATTCCGCCGCGTTTGTTTATCTGCTGCCCTCTACGGACAGCATTCAGTCGACCCTATCCCTGGATTCGGTCTCGTTTCTGCGTCCCGGCTATCGGGTTCCTGTGATGTCTTTCCTGAAAATAACCTATGGCCAGCGTCCTATGGTTTTTCTGCTCGACGACGGTAATGTTAAAGCCACTTTCCATTATCGCAATATTGATGAACATAGAATAGACAGCTTTTTAAGAAATGAAGATGAGGATAGATAAACCAGTCGTCCGGTTATGGCGTTGTATGCCTATGGCCATAATGGTGCTGATGCTCTCTCTTGGAATGGTGTCGTGCAATAAGCGCTGCCGCTGTATCAGGATTAATATGAGTGTTGATTATTATTCAACCGAGGAGTTGAGTCAAATGGGCAAGACTTGTGCCGAGATGGTCTATCTGCAGGGGCTTGCCGCACCTCGCTATACTCTTTGTGAGTGGGAGTATTGAGTCTGTTCCCTTTTTTGATTGTTTTAGCGCACAAGGCACATCATGATACCGTCGCGTAAGGGGAGGAGTATATTCTCTACCCGTTCGTCGAGGGTGATACGGTTGTTCAGTTGATGCAGCAGTCGTGCTTCGCGTTGGCAGCGTAGCTCCGATGTGGAAGGCGACGTATGCGCTTCCTCTTCTACCACGCGTCCGTACCACAGCATGTTGTCGAACAGCATTATTCCCCCTTTCTTCATCTTGGGAAGGACCATGCTGTAGTATTCGTCATAGTTTTCTTTGTCTGCGTCGACATAGGCCAGCCCGATGCAGTCGGGGAGGCTGGGAATAATGTCCTTTGCCTGTCCGATATGCAGGCGTATCCTGTCGCTGATTCCTGCCATCTCGGCGTGTCGGCAGATGAGTGTTTGGTACTCGGGATTGGCCTCTACTAGATGCAAAATCCCGTGACCGCCCATGCCGCTGGCAATGCAGGCTGAGCCATAGCCTGCGTGAGCGCCGATCTCCACTGCCACATCGGGGCGGAGGATGGCTGCCATCATCTGCAGGAAACCGCCTTGAAGCGGAGAGGAAGCCATGTGGGGATTGGCCGTATGCAGTGCAACCGAACGGTAGATGTCGTTCAGCGGGCCTCCCACTGTCGAAGTGTGGCGGATGCAGTAATCGTCTATGGCGGACATTGAGGCTTACAGGTTGCGGAGGATTTCTTCCAGTTGCACTTCGTCGTGTACTAGCACTTCACGCGCCTTGGATCCGTTATAGGGTCCGACGATTCCGGCTGCTTCAAGCTGGTCGATAATGCGTCCTGCGCGATTGTACCCGAGCTGTAGTTTACGCTGTAAGAGCGATGTGGAACCGAACTGGCTGGCCACTACCAAGCGGGCGGCATCGTTGAAGAATTCATCTTTCTGTTTGGGGTCGAAGTCCTTGTTAGGCTCTTCGTTCTCATCGAGGTACTCAGGCAGGAGGAACCCGTCGGGATAGCCCCTTTGTGTGCCGATGAAGTCGGCAAGCTCTTCAATCTCTTCGGTCTCGATAAGGGCACACTGTATGCGCACAAGGTCACTGCCGGAGAGGGATATGAGCATGTCGCCACGGCCAATGAGTCGTTGCGCCCCGCTGCAGTCGAGGATGGTGCGCGAATCGATGCCGCTGGTCACTTTGAATGCCACACGGGCAGGGAAGTTGGCTTTGATGGTGCCGGTGATGATATTCGTCGTGGGACGCTGTGTGGCGATGATAAGATGTATGCCTACTGCACGCGCAAGCTGGGCTAGTCGGCATATCGGCATCTCCACCTCCTTGCCTGCGGTCATGATGAGGTCGGCAAACTCGTCTATCACAAGCACGATATAGGGGAGGAATCGGTGGTCGTTCTCGGGGTTGAGCTGTCGGTGGATGAATTTATCGTTGTATTCCGTTATCTTACGCACACCGGCTTTGCGCAGCAGGTCGTAGCGCTGGTCCATCTCTATGCAAAGCGAGTTGAGTGTGCGCACCACTTTCTTCACGTCGGTGATAATGGCCTCATCGCTGTCGGGCAGTTTTGCCAAGTAGTGGCGTTCTATTTTGTTGTAGAGCGAGAGCTCAACCTTTTTGGGGTCTACCATGACAAATTTCAGCTCCGACGGGTGCTTCTTGAACAGGAGCGAAGTAATCACTGCGTTCAATCCGACCGATTTACCCGTGCCAGTGGCTCCAGCCATGAGCAGATGGGGCATCTTTGCCAAGTCCGTGACGTAAGGTTCGTTGCTGATGGTTTTGCCAAAGGCGATGGGCAGTTCCATCTTTCCGCTGTTGCGGAATGCGTCGCACTCCAGCATGTTCTTCATCGACACAATCTGCGGCTTGGCGTTTGGCACTTCAATACCGACGGTGCCGCGGCCGGGAATGGGCGCGATGATACGGATACCCAAGGCCGAAAGACTGAGGGCAATGTCGTCTTCCAGACTCTTGATTTTCGATATTCTGATACCCGGAGCAGGCTTGATTTCGTATAGGGTGACAGTGGGCCCCGGCGAAGCGGTAATCTCTACGATTTCTATGTTGTAGTTTCGCAGGGTCTCAACGATATGGTCTTTGTTGGCCACCAACTCCTCTTTGGATACCTTCACGTTGCGTACTTCCCAGTCGGTGAGCAGGTCGGTGGTGGGCATTTGGTATTGCTTGAGGTCGAGATGGGGGTCGTATAATTCGTCTATCGTGTAATGATGGCTTGTATGCACATTCTCGAATTCCGAGTACTGTGCAGGCTCTTCGCTGTTGGCGGCAGGTTTCTCCGGCATGGTCTCGGCAATGGTGAATGCCGGCTGCTGCGCGGGCTGTGGGTCGGCAGGAGTGGCCTTCTGCTCAGCCTCGGCACGGGCTTGGGCTCGTTGGTTCACACGGCTGAATTCGTCATCAAGCGAGAAGGTAATCTTGTTGTCCTCGACGGGCGTGGCAGGCGGTGGTGTCACAGCGGGGGCGGGTGCGCTCTTCTCCTCCGGTGTGTCGGGGTCTTTCTCCGCTACAACCTCCTGGGGTTTCTCTTTGGCGGCGGGGAGGATAGTCTTGATGTCGGGTAGGCTGAGGTTTACCTTGGGGGTGCGGATGTGGACGCGGTGGACAAAGATGAGATACACCACTCCGATAAATAGGAACAGCACCAGCGTACCCCATTTGATGAGATGGTTGCATTGCTCGGCAATAAAGTCGCCGGTCACCCCGACATAGTTCCCCATCACGATATTGCCTTTACCCCAGCGGCCGAAAAAGTAGCCCAATACCGACGATATCCACACCATCCAGAACAGGGTGCTCCAGAATGTTTTATACCAAGGCAGGATGTTGCGCCCCAGCAGGCGCATACCATATACAAAGATGATGAGAGCAAACCCAAACGAGGCGATGCCAAAGGTGTTTTGTATAATGAGTTTGGAGAGGTGGAAACCCAACGCGCCCATCCAGTTTTGGTGCGAAGGCCATGAGATGAAGAAAGATATCATGGCGATGACAAGGAAGAGGGCGAACAGGATATAGCATGCCCCTCTCAGGTGGCGGCAGCGTTGGGTGCGCCAGAACTCGACAAGGCGGCTTGTCGGTCGGACGGTTTTCTTTGTTTTCTTTTTCGGCATCGGTAGTGCTTCTCTTTTTAGGTTTTCTGAGTATACTTTGTGTTTATGTCGAAGGGCTTGAGGTTAGAGCATTCCCTCTCCCCTCAAGCCCTCTGTTGTTGATGAGTCTCCTGTTCTTAGGTCGTCAGGGTTCTATTCCTCGGTCTTTTTCTTGATTAGTCTTCAAGGAGCTCGATGGCATCCTTCAACTCGGAGCGGAAGGTCTCGAATTCTTCGCCGGAGGCATCTTTATAGCCGGCGGGCAGCAGCATGTCGACTTCCTTCACCTTGCCCTTCACCACCTCGACGGCGGTGATGGTGATGGCACGTCCTTCGCCCAGTTCCTGGGTGTAGACAAAGGGGAATCCCTTCAGGTTGCCCATCACAATGCAGTATTCGGGGCCAATCTCGCTGCAGTACCAGCACTCGGCGGGATTGTCGACACCCTCTTCATTGTAGCGGTGCATAATCATCTTGTGGACGGTGTAGCCCAGCATCTCCTTGGTCTCGTTCACATTCTCATAGTAGTAGTGTCCGGCTTCGACATCGGGGATATAGATGCTGTCCAGCTGTTCTTTTGTCATCTCCTGACGGACGATGAATTTACCGTCTCCGGTGTAGGTCTCCAGCTCGATGCCGTTGGCGGCAAGGTAGGAGATGGCCTGGCTGAAGTCGATGGCTTGTGCCACTTTCATCCCGTGCTGGATGGTCTGCTCATAAAGCAGCTGGTCGTCGTACACTTTTATCTCCATCGAGGCTTGTTCGGGGGGAATCTTGACATCGACCTTTCCGGTGCTCTCGATTTTGTATTTGACAATGCCACGGAAATTGTTCTGAGCATAGGCTCCTCCGATGGTCAACAGCATGACGGCTGCTGCGAAAAGAATCTTTTTCATGTTTGTGATAGAATTAAATATTCGTTTTAAATAATGCTGTAACGCTGTTTCGCTTGTTTTAGTATTGCCTTATGCAAAAATAACATTTCGTTGTCGCGGGGGGCGTCACCAGTTCCTCGGCAGCACGATGTTGGGCACCAGATGGGCGTCGGCAAAAAGGGGCGCAATCTCCTCTTCGGTAAATCCGGCTATGCCGCAGCCTATCTTGGTGACAAGGAAGGTGAGCTCCGGGTGCTGTTGGGCAAAGCTGATGAATTCATCAACATACGGGCGGATGGTCTCCACACCGCCTTGCATGGTGGGGATGGCATAGCTCTGTCCCTGCAGCCCCACGCCTTGGCCGTAGACAGCGCCGAAACGCTCGTAGGCCAGCCGGGCGGCACCGCCGCCGTGGTGTCCGGCAAGATTGCTGCCAAACACGAACACTTCGTCGGGTTTGAGATGGGTGATGAAATCGGGTGTATACTTCATTTCATGCTAGGGTTATACCAATGTGTGGATGAGTATATGGGGGCATATATCCATCCACACAGGGGTGTGGTGGCTGTTAGTTGTTGATAAAGGTGCGTGTGCCCCAGTTCTCGCCAAGCTTGCCGCCGATGATCATGCTGGGCTCTTGCAGTTTACCTTGCAGCGACGACTCGTAGGCCTGGTTTTTGGTGACATTGTTGAAGAGGTCTTGGAACGTAATCTCGCCGCGCGTGTATTTCAGCTCTTTCAAGATATAGTAGGTGAAGAAACCATGGTGCTGGTCGATGAAGGAGTAGGCGGTCTTGTCGCCGTCGGCAGCCATGAAGACGACAATATCACTGCGGACGCGAGGTGTACGGTAGCGCTTGGACTCTTTCTTGATGGTGAAGAAGGGTTTGCCGCTACGCTGTATGCCGTCGAAGCTGGCGTCGATGATAAATGTGTAGCTCAACGCTTCCACGCGGTTGAACCATCCGGTGAGGGTGTCGAAGGAGATGCATTGACTCAGAATCTTCTCGGCATCGCCGCCCTTCAGCACTATGTCCTCGGGCAGGGTGCCGGTCTTGCTGCGGAAGGCGCGTATTTTGCTGACGTCGACCCCGCTGGGCATAAGGTAGGGCGCCCACTTCTGGTTCGACACGCCGTGACCGGCATAGTAGATGATGATATGCACGTCGCCGCTCTGGGCCTTGATGATGTCCTTCAGCCAGTGGATGCCTTCGTTGTAGATCTCCTGTCGCCCGGCGTTGTGCAGAACTTTTACGTGGCGTGTGGGGATGCCGAGGGTATGGACAAAATACTGGTGGAGCACATCGCCGTCGTTGGTGGCAAAGTCGCAGTTGGGCAGCGGTGCGGTGTATTCCTCGTCGGCGATGATGAGTGCGTAGGTCTTGCTGTTGATGTTCTCTTCGATATGGGGGATGTTGAAGTCGACATACTCGTCGTTGAGCAGGGCGGCCTCAAGGCTGCGGGCGGCAGCGTCGAAGGCGCCGTGAACCACTATCTGCAGGCTAGAGCGGCGGTAGTGGGGACCTGTCATGTCGAAGCAGCGGGTGACGAAGCGGTATTCGTTCTGCGACCGCTTCAGGACGCCGACCTGCTCGTCGAGGAAGCTCTGCACGCTGCGGGCACGAAGGTAGGCCAGCTGGGCGTTGGTGGTGATGCCGTCCTTTTGGTCGACGGATATGCGGACATTCTCGTCGTTGAACACAGCGGGCATGTAGCGCAGGTCGCCGAACTCCCCTTTGTAGTCGATGTGCTGTATCTCGGCGGCATCGGTGGTGGAGGTGATGGTTATCGTGGTCGTGCGTCCGGCGGTGAAGATGTCGCTCAGCTCGCTTTCAATCATGGACTTGGTGAGGTTGCATATCGCACGGCACGAGTTGGAGGTGGACCACAGGTAGGCTCCCGACGGGTAGTCGTCCTCAGTTCCCTCAAAGTGATGGCAGTTGTACGATATGTTGTAGACGAAGTTGATTTCGGGCGAACCTTCCTCGGTGGTGTCCTCAACAACCTGTGTGGTGATGCGGACAAAGGTTTCGTCGTATAGTTTCTCGGCGTTGGGGAGGTTGACAAGCATCTGCTGAATCTGTTTGTTCATCTTTTTTTCGCGCTGCAGGGTGGTTTGGCGAAGCCGTTTGAGAATGAACGAATGGATGTCGTCGTTGTATTGGTGCTCGGTCTGTGCAGCAGACACAGGCTCTTGGGCGTCAGTGCCTAAGGGGGCTAAGGCGACCACAGCCAGCATTGCCATAAGCACTAGGCCGCGGTGTGATTTGCGTGTGATTTTCATTGCGCTGTGGATATTATTTTTCAAAATGCAAAATTATGGCTTTTTATTCAATTAGCAGGGTGTCTCTCTGAAAATTAATCAACGGGCAAATGTGAATATTTTTCCCAAGGCTGTATGGGCGCATGGGTGCGGCGCGCGGGCAGTGGCGCCCTTCAATCTTCTATCCTTACAGCGTCGCATCGGGATTGTTATCCTATATCATATTCGGATACCGATGCTGTAACGATACTGTAACGATGCTGGATTGAACGAACTTAGTGCAGTGTTGAAGCAGGAGGGGGAGGGTGGCGGGGTCAGCCCCTTTTGGCGAGGCGGAAGGTGAATTTCTGTTGCAGACGGTTGCGGCAGAGGTAGAGGATGCCGCCGTACAGGGCCACGGCGACAAGGGTGATGAGGGCTACCCACAGCTCGGACAGGTGGAGGGAGAAGAGCAGGGCAAAGGTGGCGAGGATGACAACGGCGGGGAGGATGTAGGCAAGAAGGACGGCGAGGAGACCGTGGCCGCTGTTGATGATGACGGTGACGGGGTCGCCTTCGTGGTATTGTTGCCATTGGGGGGTCTCGATGTCGACAATCTTGTCTTTCTTTTCGGAGAAGGTGCAGCGGGCGTGGGCTTCGCACGCGGCGCAGGCGCTAAGGACCTGCATCTGTACTTTTACCAAGCCGGGTTGTACGGTCAGCACGGTGCCGTCGTGGGTTGTCTGTTCCATGGTCAGGGGTGGGTTGATTGGGGTTGGTATGAGGGTTTATCGCCAGGACTTGGGTGCGTTCTTGCAGTTTTTGACGCACTGGCCTTCGGTGTTCATTTTATGTATCTCGCCGTGGTATATCACTTCGGCACGGCCCCAGGAGAAGGGTCCGGCGATGTCGAAGACGGGCGGGATGAAGAAGTCGCCTTTGGTGTCGATGTAGCCCCACAGCCCGATGAATACCGGGGCAAGGCCGTCGGAGAACTGGTAGGCGTTTTGGAAGCAGGGGTAGATGATCAGGTTGCCGTTGATGTCGGCATAGCCGTAGAGGTGGTCTTTCTCCACCAGCGCCAGTCCGTCGTGGTAGATGTAGGCTTCGCCGCGGTAGCCGCTGTTGTCGTATTCGATGGGGAGTACGGCGTTGCCCATGCGGTCGATGATGCCCCATTTGCCGTTGCGGGAGACGTAGGCGCGGCTGTCCTTGAACATGCCGGCGTTGTCGTATTGGCAGGGGATGATCTCTTTGCCGTTGTTGTCGAGGTAGCCGTATTTGCCGTCGCGCTTCACGAGGATGCGCTCTTCGCTTTTGCCTACGAGTTCGGTGTAGACGGGTTTGGTGAGGGGCTCGAAGCGGTTGTTGTACAGTGCCAGTCCATCGTTGTCGCCGGCAAAGAGGTGGCCTTCGTACATGGAGGTGAGAATCTCATATTTGATGGGGAAGACTTCGCGGCCTTTGCGGTCGATCATGCCGTAGCGGTCGTAGTCTTTCACCACTGCGTAGCCTTCGGAGAAGGGGAGTGCGTATTGGAACGAGGGCTTGATGACAGTGTTGCCGAAGTGGTCGATAAAGCCGTAGGCGACGAATTCGCTGTCGATGTATTCTGCCACGACGGCCAAGCCTTCGGAGAAGGACGAGGCGGCGGGGTAGCGGAAGGGGATGCGCTGGCGGCCGAGGGTGTCGAAATAGCCGTAGAGGGTGTCGCGCTGCACCATGATGAGGCTGTCGGTGGGATAGAATACCTCCTTGTAGATGCAGGGGATGATTTCCACGCCTTGGCGGTTGATGAGGCCGCAGCTGTCGTAATTCATGTACACCTTGCAGTAGTTGCCATGGAATTTGTCGACGAAGAGGTATTTGTTGGGCACAATGACGGTGCCGTCTTCGCGTTTGAAGCCGAAGCGGTCGCCGCTTTGTGTGGTTTGGATGCCGTCGATGAATACGAGTTCGCAGCCGCATTCTTCGTCGTCGACATATTTCACATCCTCTTGCGACCACGCGGCATGGGCAAGGAGGAGGGTGGCGATGAGTAACAGTGTCTTTTTCATGGTTGGGGTGTTTTATGGGGTGTTAGATAATGGTGATTTCGGCTTGTGGCAGCCATCCGGTATTGCCGTCGGCTATGCGTACTTTGTGCCAGTCGCCCACGGTCTCGTCGATTTTCACCTTGGTGCCTTCGTGAAGGATGAGTTTGTCGACGCTTCCGCTTTCGGGCGAGCTTTTGACAACGGCCATGGGGACGGTGACGATGGCGCCGTCGTGGCGGTTATACCTGACGCTGGAAGAGATGGTGCAGGCAAGGCTGAGGAGGAGCAGCACGGCGGTGACGCTGCCGCCGATGAGCGTCCATTTGCGCCAGAGGTAGTCGTCGCGGAGGACGAAGAGGACAGTGAGTGCGCCGAGGACTGCCAGGAGGCAGAGGAAAATGATGCGCCAACCGGTGGGGCTGAACCATGCCACGACGTTGTGAGCCCACTGCAAGAGGAAAATCTCGGGCAGGGGGGCTATCTCGTCCTCGGTCTTGGTGTTGGCGAGGTCGAGGTTTTCGCGGGCTTCGGTGAAGCGGGGGTTGAGGCGCAGGGCGCGTTCGTAGTTGAGGATGGCGAGGCCGTATTCTTCCTGGCGGTAGTGGGCGTTGCCGAGGTTGTAGTAAAGGTCGGCGGATTGTTGGCCGGCTTGCAGCACGGCGTTGTAGTGCTGGATGGCGGCGGGGTAGTCGGCTTTGGCGTAGGCGTCGTTGCCCTGCTGCATGAGTTGCTCAGGGGTTTGGGCTGTGGCCGATACGGCCATGGCGAGGAGGATGAGGATGAATATCTTTTTCATTTCGGTTGTCTTGTGGGTTGTTAAATCATCACTATCATTTGCAGGGCTTCGTCGTAGATTTCCTGTTTGCGTGTAGAGGCGTCGCCCGGAGCAAATCGTGCCATATCGACCTGCTGGAGGGTGTGCAGGATGCGTGCCTGCTGCTCGTCAGGCACCTGCTTCTCGGCAAGGCACTGGCGGACGGTGTCGCTGCTAAGGCGGGAGAGCTCGATATTGTATTTGTCGGCAAGGCATCCCCAGATGGCCTTGTAGATTTCTTCGTAGAAACGGTTGTCATTGTCGGTGTGGAGCAGTGCGGCGGCCGATTTGAGACGGCGGCGGGCCATCTTGGTGGCGCGGCGCAGGCGTACACCGGCGATGTCCTGCTGGCGAGCCTGGTTGCGGCGGCCTACGATGATGGCGGCAGCGGTGCCGGAAAGGATGAGCAGCAGCAGTGGCCAGAACCACCAGGGGGTGCTGTCGCGGCTGAGCAGGGGGGTGAGACGGGTATTTTGCGTGTGGATGTAGTTGATGTCGCTGTTGAGCAGTTTGACGTCACTCTTGTTGCTGGTGACGTTTTTCATGGATTTGGGGTCGCCTTTGTTGATGTGGACGGGGATGGCCTCGACTCGCTTGGTGACGTAGCGGCCTGTGTTGGGGTCGAAGAAGACAAAGGAGAAGGCGGGCAAGGTGTAGTCGCCTTGGTTGCGTGGAATGAGTACCCATTCGAAGGTGCGGCTGCCGCTGATACCGTTGCTGCTGCGGTTGATGTGGTCGTTGATTTGCGGGTCGTAGACTTCGAAGACTTTGGGGAATTCGATGGCGGGAGCGTCGATGAGCATGAGATTGCCGGCGCCGCTGACGGTAAGACGGTAGGTGATGGCTTCGTTGGCACGGACTTCGCGGGTGTCGGTCTCGGCTTTGACGTTGAAGCTACCTACTGCCCCATTGAAACCTTTGGGGGCTTCGGGAAGGGGTTTGACATGGACGTTGATGTTGTTGGTGCGCAAGTGCTTTTCGACGGCTTGGGTGGGATTGAAGAAGGGGTCGTCGAAGAGATCCCAGATGGAGCCTGTGCGTTGGCGCTGGCGTTGCACGAGGGCAAGGACGTCGAGGTCGAGGGGCTCGATGGTCAGTTTGCCGCTTTCCTGAGCAAAGAGTGCTCCGCGCCGTATCTCGGCCACCATGTAGCGGCGGCCGTCGACGGTCTCTTCGTATTGGCGGACGGCACCGTCGCGGGTGATGTCTTCACTCCAGAAACCTTTGTTGCCGGGCAGTTTGTCGATCTGGTATTGGCTGAGCGATACTTGTGTGTAGATTTTATAGGTGAGGATGACTTGTTCGCCTTGGTAGGGGTTGTTTTTGCTGATGCTGGCACGCGCGAAGAGCGATTTGCTGTCGATGCTGCCCGACTGGGCGGGCTGTGCAGCGGACTGGCGGCGCTGCTGTCCACCGCCGTAGGCGTTTTGCTGCGGGGCCTGGGTGGAGCCTTTTTCCACCCGGATGGAGAAGCCTTGGCAGGTGACGCGTTTGCCGTCGACATTGCAGGAGGCGCTGCCGATGTTGAAGGTGCCTTCGGCATCGGCCAGGATGATATAGGTGAAGCCTGTTGAGACATTGCGCGACATTTGCCCGTTGATGATGGTCATCCCCTGCTGGTGGGAGACCATGGGGCCTGAGAGGACGGAAAGCCCTTTGAAGGAGGGGCCGCGGAAGTCGCTGGCGCGGTCGTTGACTTCGTAACGGACCTCGAAACGGCTTCCTACATCCACCCGGCCGGGGGCACGTACGGTTAGTTCCTGCGCCGAAAGGGTGAGAAATGCTAAAAGATAGATGCTGAATGCTAATAGGTGTCTCATATTATAATAGTAATAACTTAATGTATTGTCGTTTCACTGTTTCGCGTTAGGAGTGGGGAGTGGGTTGTTACCAATCTTTTTCGATGTTGCGGGGAACGCCGGCTTCCACTTTCTTGGCGTTTTCTTTCATGGTGTTTTTCTCGTTGTTCTTGACGGCTTCCAGCAGTCGCTCGGCATCTTGCTTTTTCTGTTGTTGCTGCTTTTGCTGTTGCTTTTGTTGCTTCTGCTGTTGCTGGTTGGGCTGTTGCTGCTGGTTCTGCTGCTGATTTTGTTGCTGCTGGTCTTGCTGTTTGTCCTGGCCGTTGTTGCCCTTGTCTTTGTTCTTGTCCTTTTGGTCTTTGTTGTCTTTGTTCTGGTCTTGTCCACCGCCTTGCTGCTGTTGCTGCTGTTGGGCCTGCTGCAGCATTTTCTTGGCGTAGGAAAGATTGTAGCGGGTGTCGTCGTTCTTGGGATTGAGCTTCAGGGCTTCTTGATAGTCGTTGACGGCTTGCTGGAACTGCTGCATGCCTTCGCTGCGGTTCTCTTTCTGCAGGCCGGCTTTGAGGTAGCTGTTGCCACGGTTGTGAAGAATCTGGCTGCGTTTCTTTGCATCGAGGTCGGGCTGTTGGAGGGCGTGGCCAAAGTGGGTGGCGGCTTCGTCGTACTTCTTCTGGCGGTAGAGCGTGTTGCCCAGATTGTATTGTGCGCGGTAGGCGTTGCTGTCGCTGTGGAGGGCGCGCCGGTAGTTGACCTCGGCACGGTCGTAGTGCTGGGCCTTGTATTCGCGGTTGCCTTGGCGGGTCTCTTTGCGGACGGTCCTGTTCTGAGCCGACAACAATGCAGGCAGCAGGACGAGCAGCAGAAGGAGTGTGATATGTTTGAAGGGTTTCATCGTGCTTGGGGATTAATTGGATTTGCGGTTACGCAGTATTTTGTCGAGATTGATTTTCTTGTTGCGGCGTTCGAAGATGAGCAGCTCGGCGAGCAGGCAGACGATGGCTGCAACGAGTGGGTATTGGTAGCGGCTTTCGTATTCGGAGAACATGGCCTCGCCGTAGTGGTCTTTCTCTAGTCCTTCGATAAGGCGGACGATTTCCTGCACACCTGAGTTGATGTTAGTGGCACGGACGTAGATGCCTTTGCCTGCGTGGGCTATGGAGGTGAGGGTGGCTTCGTCGAGGTGGGTGGTGACGGTGTTGCCGTTGATGTCGCGTTTATAGCCTACGCGTAGGTTGCCGCGGTATTCGGGGATGGGTGTCCCCTCGGTAAGGCCCATGCCGATGGTGCAAACCAGTATGCCTTCGGAGGCAGCTTTGCGGGCGGCGGCCTGGGCGTCGTCTTCGAAGTTCTCGCCGTCGGAGATGACGATGATGGCGCGGCCTTGGTTCTTGACCCATTCACGGTCGGGGTCGCCGTAGCCGAAGGTCTCCATGGCTTTCTCGATGGCGTCGCCGATGGCGGTGCCCTGGGTGCTGATGAGCTTGCAGTCGATTTGGTCGAGGAAGAGCTTTACGGCGCTGTAGTCGTTGGTGAGGGGCATCTGCACATAGCTGCTACCGGCAAACACGACGAGGGCAATGCGGTCGCTGCCCAGGGCGGAGAGCAGGTTGTTGATGGTGCGCTTGCTGCGTTCCAGACGGTTGGGCTGGATGTCCTCGGCCATCATGCTGTTGGAGACGTCGAGACAGATGGCAATGTCGCTGCCGATGCGTTCACCTTTTACCATTTTGCTGCCTTCCTGCGGGTTGGCCAAGGCAAGAATGAGGAAGGCGGCTCCCAACATGATGAGTCCGAATTTGAGGGAGGGACGCCAGCGGGAGGCATCGGGAATGAGGCGGCCGAACATGTTGCGGTCGGCAAACTGGGCAAGACGCTCTTTGCCCCGCAGCAGGAGCCATATCCAGAGCCCTACGAAGAGGGGAATGAGAAGCAGTGCCCAAAGTATTTGTGGATGTTCGAAATGTATCACGTGTTTATTGTGTTTATTAGTTGATGTGTCAAGGAGTGCTACGGAAATAGAACAGGCCGAGCAGGATTTCGAGCAGGAGGGCAAGGGCAGCGAGAATCAGCCAGCCTTGGTACTCGTCTTTGGTCTGGGAGTATTGCGTGACATCGATCTTGCTCTTTTCCATCTTGTCTATCTGGTTGAAGATTTGCTGGAGGGATTTCTTGTTGGTGGCACGGAAGTATTGTCCGTCGTTGGTGGATTGTGCCATCTGGGTGAGCAGGTTTTCGTCGAGTTCGACGGGGACGTTCTGGTAGCGTTTGCGGCCAAAGGCATCGCGGAAGGGGTAGGGGGCAAGGCCTTTGGTGCCGACGCCGATGGTATACAGGCGTATGTTGTAGAGCGCGGCAATCTCGGCGGCACTCTGCGGGTCGACAGCGCCTTGGTTGTTGATACCGTCGGTAAGGAGGATGATGACTTTGCTTTTGGCTTCGCTGTCTTTGATGCGGTTGATGGCGGTGGCAAGTCCGTCGCCGAGGGCGGTGCCGTCCTTGGTCATTCCGTCTTTGAGCCCGGAGAGCTGTTTGAGGAGTACGTTGTGGTCGATGGTGAGGGGGACCTGCGTGAATGCTTCGCCGGCAAAGACGACGAGGCCCATGCGGTCGCTTTTGCGTCCGTCGATGAAGTCGGCTGCCACTTTCTTGGCAGCTTCGAGCCTGTTGGGTTTGAAGTCTTCGGCCAACATGCTGCCGCTGACATCCATGGCCAGGACGATGTCGATGCCTTCCACTTTCATCTCCTGACGGCTAAGCATGCGCTGGGGGCGTGCCAAAGCAACGATGATGGCTGCCACGGCAACCATGCGGAGGATGAAAAGCAGCGGGTATGCCCGCTGGCGGAAGGTTTTGCGCACCCCTTTGAACAGACTGATATTGGAGAATTGCAGGGCTGGCTTCTGCTTCCGGTAGCGCATGATGTACCACACCGCCATCAGGGGGATGACTAGGAGCAGCAGGAGCAGATAGGGATGGGCGAAGGTGATGTTGTTCATGATTCAGCAATGTTTGAGTCGGTTGATTGCCCCTCGTCGGTGTCGGATGACTCGGGTTTGGGGTTCAAGGCGGCGGTGTTCTTGATGAATTGTGTGGACTGGTTGAGTGCCATGTCGTGCTGATAGGGCTGGGGAGTGGATTTGGCAAACTTGACCATGTCGGCGGCTTGCAGTATCTGTCCTAATGCCATGGCGTTCTCTTCAGTGTAGACAGGAGCGTGGCGGAATGCCTCGATGGTTTGGCCGGAGGTCATCTCGGTGGAGGGGATGCTGTAGGATTCCTCGAGGTATTCACGAACCGTGTCGGTCAGCTCGGTGTAGTATTCCTTCACCATGCCTTGTTGCCACAGTTGCCGTTGCCTCAAGGATTCGAGACGCTGAAGGGCGCGGGTGTCGGGCGGCAGCGGAGGGGCTTGTGGCAGGCTGATGAGCGGTTTGCGACTTTTGACGCGAATGAAAATGAAGACTGCCAAAGCCACTACTGCCCAGAAGGCCCAGAAGCAGAGGACGGCGCGTGCTATCTCGCCGAAGGTGTAGGGCTGCTTCATGATGTCGGCGATGTCGCGGATGTTGGCAGTGGTGGTGTCGACATTTGAAACGTCGTTCACTGTCAGCATAACGGAGTCGGAACCTATGTGCAGCCAGTGCTCGCCGGGCTCGAAGCTTGTGAGGGCGGTGTAGAGGGTGCCGTCGGTGGTGTCCATCCACTGTCTGACGGCAACGATGTCGTTGTTGGTCAAGTCGTCGAGTGATGGGTAAACGGGAGTCTTGGCGATAGAAAGCACTGTCTGGTCGCCAAGCATGATGCTGGTGCTGTCCAATCGGAACCGGTATTGCGGCAGGGAGGCGTCAGGGTCGGCCTCCTGTGCCACGGCACGGGTTCCCATTGTTGCAAGGCAGCATAACAATATGATGAATAGTCGTCTCGAATTATACATGTTTCAACCTATCGTTTTTCAAGTGCGCGTGAGGGTGGTGTTCCTTGATTATCTGTTTCCGGGTCTTGAACGGCGTTCGAATAGTTTCTTTAGCTCTTTGACGTAGTCCTCGCCGGTGTAGAGGATGGTTCTGTCGATACCGTATTTCCGGAGCGATTCCTCCACTTTGTTGACATGGTCGGTGTAGCGCGATTCGAAATCGTGTTGCACCGAGGGGTCGGCGGTGTCGATCCAGATGGTTTCGTCGGTCTCGGGGTCGTAGAATTTAGCCAGCCCGAGGTCGGGAAGATGCTCCTCTTTCTCGTCGGCGATGCGGATGGCCACGAGGTCGTGTTTGTTGGAGGCAATCTTCAAGGCATCGGTGTAGCCGTCGTCGTAGAAGTCACTAAGCAGGAATGCGGTACAGCGTTTCTTGATGACATTGGAGAAGTAGCCCAGTGCCTGTGCGAGGTTGGTGCCGTTGCTTTCGGGACGGAATGTGATCAATTCGCGGATGATTCGCAGGATGTGGCTGCTGCCCTTTTTGGGAGGGATGAATTTCTCTATTCTGTCGCTGAAGAGGATGACGCCAACCTTGTCGTTGTTTTGGATGGCACTGAAAGCCAGTGTGGCGGCCACTTCGGCCACCAGCTCTTCCTTGAACTGGTGATGGGTGCCGAAACGGTTGGATCCGCTCACGTCAACCAGCAGCATGACCGTCATCTCGCGCTCCTCTTCAAATATCTTGACATAAGGGTGGTGCAGACGGGCGGTCACGTTCCAGTCGATGCTTCGGATATCGTCGCCGTACTGATACTCGCGCACTTCGCTGAATGCCATGCCGCGCCCTTTGAAGGCACTATGGTATTCGCCCGAAAACAGTTGCCGGGAAAGCCCGCGGGCTTTGATTTCTATTTTGCGGACTTTTTTTAATATATCGTTGTTCTGTTCCACTGGAAGTAATAAACAGTTGTACGTCTATTAATAATGATAATGAACTGGAGGGAGCCGGTGCTGCCGGTTAGGGCACATCGACGCGGTTCAGTATCTCGTTGACCACTTCTTCGCTGGTGACGTTTTCGGCCTCGGCTTCATAGGTCAGGCCGATACGGTGGCGCAGGACGTCCATGGCCATGGCACGCACGTCTTCGGGAATCACATAGCCGCGGCGGCGCATGAAGGCATAGGCTTTTGAGGCAAGCGCCAGATTGATGCTGCCACGTGGTGAAGCGCCGTAGCTTATCAGCCCCTTCAGGTTGCCGAGGTTGTACTGCTCGGGGTAGCGGGAGGCAAAGACGATGTCGGTGATGTAGTTCTCGATTTTCTCGTCCATATATACCTCGCGGACCAACCCACGGGCTTTGATGATGTCGGCCGGGGTGAGGATGGGACGTTGGCTGGCAGGTGCGTCGGAGAGCTGCTGGTGGAGAATTTGGCGTTCTTCCTCTTTCTGGGGATAGGATATTACCACTTTCAACATAAAACGGTCGACCTGGGCTTCGGGCAATGGGTAGGTGCCTTCTTGCTCGATGGGGTTCTGGGTGGCCATGACCAGGAAGGGCTCTTCCAGTTTGTAGGTTGTCTCACCGATGGTTACCTGACGTTCCTGCATAGCTTCGAGCAGTGCGCTCTGGACCTTGGCGGGGGCACGGTTGATTTCGTCGGCCAGGATGAAGTTGGAGAAGATGGGGCCTTTCTTGACATTGAAGGACTCGGTCTTCTGACTGTAAATCATTGTACCCAAAAGGTCGGCAGGCAGCAGGTCGGGTGTGAACTGGATACGGCTGAATTTGGCATCGATAGCCTTGGCCAGAGAGGTGATGGTCAGTGTCTTTGCCAGACCGGGCACACCTTCGAGCAGGATGTGGCCGTTGCTGAGGAGACCTATCATCAGGCTCTCAATCATGTGTTTTTGTCCAATGATGTTTTTCCGCAGCTCGAGGTTCAGTGCATCGACAAAAGCACTCTCCCGGGCAATGCGGTCGTTCAGTTCTTGTATGTTGACAAATTCTTCCATATATAATATTGTTATTTATGTCGTTTGCTATCTTGACGGGTAGGATTGTTCGGCTTTGCGTGAGTCGGTAAGCATGCTGTTACCATTGTCCCACAAAAAGGTGTCTGCTTCGTCATTTTTTTCGGTTTGATAACGTCCCCCCAACTCATTTATTGCCGAAAAAACACTTTTTTTTGTTTTTTTAGCACGAAAAGCATGCTATTATCGAAAAAAAATGTATCTTTGCTAATTAAAATACTTGAATGAAAATTAAATATCTAATTAAATATTAAAATCTTATGAAAAGTAGAAAAGTACTTCTCGGCTTGATTGTGGGATTCTGTGTCTGTCTTGCAGGCACTGCAACTGCCCAAACAGCAAATTTTCAAAGTAACAAATTGGTTGAGATTGGACCCGACAATATCGGCGGTCGTGTGACATCTGTCGTTGCCGTCAATAGCGGTCTCCAGCAAGACCGTTCCAATGCCTTGTATGCCGGTGCAGCTTCTGGCGGTCTGTATATTCGTCACTTCAATGACGAGTACTGGCACTATCTTCCTTGCTATGTCGATGGCAAAGAACTTACACTTCCCATCAGCTGCATGGCTCGTGTAAACGACAGCCTTATACTTATTGGTACAGGCGAGAGCTATTACAACAAGGCCTCCAATGCCAGTAAGATGGCTGCCATGGGTCGCGGTCTCTTCCTTTTCAACATCAAGTCCGCTTCCTTTACCCGTCTCAATCAGACAAACCCCAACAATGATCTGGATGCCAATTTCGCATCTGTGAACCAGATCGCTTTAATGAACGCTCAAGGGTCCGCATACATCTACATTGCCACTCCCAAAGGCCTCTTCCGCTGGGTTATCGCTCAGCAAAGCGACTGGACTAAGGCTCCTCAGTCTGTTTTCCAGGGTGATGTCCGCTCCATTGTGGTCTCCAAGCAGTTCAATCGCGCCTTCTTCTCATGCAAGGGCGGTGTGTACAAAATCAGCGATGTTATCAATGGCGAAGCTCCTGTCAACATCACTGGCAGCTGCGAAGGTTTCGGTACCAAGACCAGATATATCGACCTCGCTCTTGCTCCCTCCGACGAGAGCTATCTGTATGCCATGGCCAGCGATGCCAACGGTTTGATGAGAGGTCTCTATCTCACCCGCAACACCAACTCCTGGCTTCTTCTCTCTACCTCCACAGTGACCCCGTTCACCAGTGCCGCCACTGCCAAAACTTCCGGTGCTCTCGCTGTCAGCCCCATCGACCCCGCCGAGGTCTACATTGCCGGCGCCAATCTTTGGAAGGGCAAAGGCTATGTCGAGAACTCCCCCTATCAGTGGACGGTTCTCTCCTCCAACGAGATTGAACTCAACTTTGGCGACTACATGTCGTACGTCTATTCCAATGCAGCATTCCTGCACTCGGGTGTCCAGGAAATCACTCCTTTTGTTGTATGGGATGAAGATGCCAACCGGATGAACGAGACCTTTGTCATCGCCACCGACGGCGGTGTCTACACCACAAACTCTCAACGCGCAGGTTTTGTCAACTACAACAGAGGTCTGAACAATGTCCAGATTAATGGTATCGCTGTTTCCCCCGACGGTTCCATCATCAGCGGTGCCAACAGCAATGCCTGCCCCTTCATCGAGGGTCGTGTTACCCATAACGGCGGTGTCAACGATTCCACATGGTATGACAACAGCCGCACCAACATGAACCACATGGCCAATGTCCTTTGGAAGGGTAACGGTGGTAAAGTGGCCGCTTCGCGTTTCATGCAGTATCTTCCCTTCGTTCGCCGCAACATCTTTGTCTCTTCGGCCAACGCTTCTATCGGCCGTGCCTTTGCCGACTATTCCAACTATACCAACACCCAGACTTGGACTTCCGACAATGCCTTCATGTCCGACCTTGTCGAGGGTGGCCCCGCCATCGGTCAGATTTACATGTGGGAGACTGACAAGAATCCCGCTAACGACAGCCTGACATTTGTCATCGATACCCTCAGCTTCATCCGTCGTAACGGTGTGCGTCACGACCTCTCGCACAACTTCCGCATCCAGGCTGGCGACTCCATGATGATTATTTCGCCCGCTCATGCCTCCTATCCCTTCTACCACGTCTTCGACCATTCCTTCATCGTTCGTGACGAACTCACCCAGCGCGCACGCATACCCTTTGCCAGCCGTATGTTGGCCGTCACTGTCGAGAGCGGTTTCCCCAACAATACCAATGTCTCCTACTGCTGGTTCCCCAACGATTTCCGTAAGGTCTTCGACGAAACCAACGAAACTCGTTTCTGGAGCCATCTCTACGGTGTCAACGGTGTTGCCAACCCCCACATCTATGTCCGTTACACTGCCCTGTCAAACGATGGCGATTGCGCCTTCATCGTTGTTGAAAACGATACCCTCAAGCAGTCCTTCATCGTCCGTGTGCACGGCCTCAACAGCGCCAACTATAATCTGAATGTCGCTCAGATTCGCGACAACTTCAATTATAAGATCAACAACCGTATCACCACCATCGATACCATGATGGTTGACGCCAATGGCTTCTTCTTCGGCCGCCGCATCTCTTCCATCAATGTCGATCCCCGCGAAGGCAGAGACTGCATCGTCCTCACTTTCGATGGCCTGAACAACGACAACCCCGATGTCGCTTACATCAACAACGCCACCACCGACAACTATCAGATCACCTACGCCACCCTTCCTGGCAATGTCCCCGCTTACAGCGCCATGGTGGAATGCACCAAGGGTGAAGTCTATGTGGGCACCGAAGAGGGCGTATACAAAAACGGTGGCGTCGGCCAGAACAACTGGACTGAATACGGCGATTTCCGCGGCGTTCCTGTCACCTCCATGTACCAGGTCACTTACGACTATCCCGTCATCAAGCATATCGGCCACGAAGGTGTGAGCGAGGTGCTCTATGTCTACCCCCGCACCAAGTGGAGCAAAGCCATGTATTTCGGCACCTACGGCCGTGGTATTTTCATGGATAGCAGCTATGTCGTCGACCACAGCAACGAGATTGTTCCTCCCGATGTCTATCTCGGCATCCCCTCTGTGGTGTCCAATGGCCAGAACGCAGTCCGCTTCTATCCCAACCCTGCCGTCGACCGTGCCACCATGGAACTCACCGTTGCCAATGCCGGCAAAGCCACGGTCTATATCTATGACCTCAGCGGCAAGGTGGTCTACACCGAGAACCTTGGCACCCTCGCCGAAGGCGTCTACACCCACACCGTCGATTGCCAGTCACTGCCCTATGGCATGTATCTTGTCAACGTCGTTGTCGGAAGCCAGAAAGCCACTTCGAAATTAATTGTAAGATAACAACAGTTAGATAGGAAAAGAGGTACTGGCAACTCTCAGTACCTCTTTTTTGTTTACATTCATTAATATACTTTCATTCGATGCAAACAAACCTTGTACAAGAACTCCAATGGCGCGGTATGATACACGACATCATGCCCGGGACCGAAGAACAACTCAACAAAGAAGTCACCACGGCCTACGTCGGTATCGACCCCACTGCCGATTCGCTCCACATAGGCCATCTGGTCAGTATCATGCTCCTCAAGCACCTTCAGATGGCAGGCCACAAGCCCCTGGCCGTCGTGGGTGGTGCCACCGGCATGATAGGCGACCCCTCCTTCAAGGCTGCTGAGCGCAAGCTCCTCACCGTCGACGAGGTGCAGCACAACGTCGACTGCATCCGCCAGCAGTTGGCCAAGTTCCTCGACTTCGACAACCCCGTCAACGGTGCTGAGATATGCAACAACTACGACTGGATGAAGGACTACCTCTTCCTCGATTTTATCCGTGATGTGGGCAAGCACATCACCGTCAATTATATGATGACAAAAGACTCGGTGAAAAAACGCCTCGAAACGGGTCTCTCTTTCACCGAATTCAGCTACCAGCTTCTTCAGGGTTACGACTACCTGGTGCTCTACCGCACCAAAGGGTGCCGGCTGCAGATGGGCGGCTCCGACCAGTGGGGCAATATCACCACCGGCACCGAGCTCATCCGCCGTATGGAGGGAGGCGAAGCCTACGCCCTTACCTGCCCCCTCATCACAAAAGCCGACGGCACCAAGTTCGGCAAGACCGAAGGCGGCAACGTGTGGCTCGACCCCGCTAAAACCAGCCCCTACAAATTCTACCAGTTCTGGCTCAACTGCTCCGATGTCGACGCTGCCCGCTATATCCGCATCTTCACCCTCCTCAGCCGCGAAGAGATAGCCGAATGCGAGCGTCAGCATGCCGAAGCCCCCGAGCGCCGTGTCCTCCAGCGCGCCCTGGCCAAAGACATCACCTGCCGTGTCCATTCGCAGCGCGACTACGATATGGCCGTCTCAGCCTCCGAACTCCTCTTCGGCAAAGGCACCACCGAGCAGCTCAACAGCCTCGACCGCGCCACCATGCTCTCCGTCTTCGAAGGAGTACCCCAGTTCACTGTCTCCCGCTCGACCATTGACGAGGGTGTCAGTCTTATCGACCTCGCTGCCGAAACCGGCATGTTCGCCTCCAAAGGAGAGATACGCCGCGAGTTGAAGCAGAACTCCATCTCCGTCAACAAACAGAAAGTAGGTGAGGATTGCCGCCTCTCAGCCTCCGACATCCTCTCCTGTGGCAGTATCCTTGTCCAGAAAGGGAAGAAATCATACTACCTGTTGAATGTAGAATAGTCCACCGGCATGTGGACACCAAGGGGGGGCGGTCAAAGCGACTGCCCCCCCTTCTTGTGTGTAAATCGGTTTCGGAGTAATTGTATTCGCTGATTGCGGTGCTATCTCACCACCAGCTTCTTGGTCACCACGCCGTGTTCAGGATACAGGGCCACGATGTATACTCCTTTTGCCCAGCCGCTCACGTCAAACTCGGCCGTGATGCCGTCGGCTTTCTGCTCAAAGACCTTTTCCCCTTTCAGGTTATAAGCCTCTATGCGGTTCAGCCTGTACGACGATAGCACGCTCACTGCACCCTGTGCGGGGTTGGGCATCAGGCTGACCCATCTGTCGCCGTCGGCGGGGCTGTCTATACCATTCTCATGAGGGTTGTGGTGCTGGTAGATTTCCACCTCCACGGGGCCGACCCAGGCGCCATACTCATGGGTCACGTTGCAATAGGAACGTATCATGGCAAAGTATATCGTTCCCACTTCCAGTCCTGTCACGGTCAGGGTTGGTCTGGTGGTGGTGGTGAAAGTATAGTCTGTCCACTGGTCAGTCATCTTGCCGAAAGCCACCTCCCATGGGCCTCCGTCGCCCGAGTCCCATATCAGCGTTGCGCTGCTGTCCGTCCGGTCTGTCACGCGGATGTTCCTCGTGTCGTGGCACAGCGTTGTGTCAAACCCCGGCTCGATGATTGGGAAAATCAACGGGGAATGAAATGGGGCAAAGGTGTTATATATATTCATCCTTGCAGCTATTTGCTTTTGCCATTGCGCGGTACGGAATTTACTCCAAAGGATTCTTCTACTATCAGGTTCCGGTGCCTCCCCTTTCCAATCTATATAACGTGTAGGGCAGTGGTTCCACAGCCACATCATCCTTCTATTCTCTTCCCACATAGGCTCACATTGCCATTCCCAGCTGCCTTCGTTGTTCAGGTATGTTCCCGCAACTACAAAGGTGTCCTCCACTACCACGGGTTTCTCAAACATCACCTCATATAACGGTACAACCAATGAGCTGTCCAATGGACGATTAGGCCATTCATTGGGTTGCCCCAGTTTTCCAGGAGGAAGGTGGATATATCTGTGTGGGTCTTCCATTCGCCACCCTGCAGCCATCAGTTCGACAAGACTTCCGCCGTCGGGGGTCACCTTATATAGTATCATTGAATCAGTGTTTCTTCCCGCCAAGGTGATGTCTCGCGTGTTTGGGAAAGTGTTTGGGAATCCGCTTCCTAATGGCAAGGACAGACCAGAGAAGGTTGTGTCACGAGCAGGCTCCATGTATGCCGGTGCCGCTATCCCCACTATCTTGAGGGGGCGGTCGGTGACATACTGCGTTCCTACAATCCCATTACCATGGAAATAATTCATTTCAGTAGGTTCCATCGATCCATCAGGGTCTGTCTCCTCTAATGTATATCGGTTTACCCCATTCCAATGGCTATAATCAGTCTGAACCATCCAGGGAATATGGTCATCGCCACACCAATCGTAAATATAGGTAAAATATGTTGAGTCTGGGCATACAATCGTGTCTCCCACAGGCCGCTGACCCCTTCCTGCCACCATCCATAGGACGGCTATGGCAAATAAAACTATCTTTTTCATAATTGTCCTATAAGTTTGTTTTTCTTAATATGTTTATTAACAATGAGATATTATTATGGCTTCATGATGTCTCATTTGCAAATATATATATTTTTTTTTACATACAAAATTATTTGTTGTTAATTAACATTTTTCACCCAAAACGAAACCTCTTTTGGGAAAAAGTCGGGCGTTGCCCCTTGGCTGAAATCACACCATAAGAAGGGGATTCCGGCTTCCTGACAACCAAAGCCAAATGACCGATTTGGGTTAAAAAAAAACACACCCTGTGCAGGGTGTGCTATTTATCGTAGAGTTGGGCGGGGACCTATTGCTCGTCGATGACTTCAATCAGTTTGCAGTCGGTCTCGAACGAGACGGTCTTCACGTTGGTCTCCTTCTTCCAGAAGAGGAAGCCCTTGTACTGAGCTATGCGGGCCTGGTAGGTCATCTTGCCTTTGAGGTTGCGGATGTAGACACAGGTGATTTTGTGTTTGGGGAAACGGTTTGCAACGGTGTCTTTAATGGCGTGGGGATAGTACTGGGGCTCGATAAAGTAGCGGGTCTCGGTACCGTGGTTGGAGAAACGTTGTGCCTGCAGGTCTCCGTCGGAGTTGACAAAGGTGGCCATGTAATAAACACTGTCGGGGGTCATAGTCCAAGTGACGTTTTGGGCGTTCTTGTTCTGACTCTGGAAGTCTTTAACAAAGCGGATGGGCACATCGGCCTCTTTGATTGAATGTTCTTTCTGGGCAAATACCAGCGTCTGACTCATTGCCAAGAGTGTTGCAAGTATGAGTATCCTTTTCATATTGTGTTATTTATTTTGTTGTTTGTTTTCGTGTTCAAACTACAAAGATACTATTTTTTTTTGATTGTCCTGAACTTTTTTTATTTTTTTTATTCATCGTGGTGAGGAGCGGGGGCCAGCCTGCTTTCGGCGACGGCGGTGTATATCCGCCAGTATTGCTGCAGGTGGCGTTCATAGTCGAAGGTGGCGGCATAGTCGATGGCTTGGGCCGCCATGGTGGAGGTGTAGCGCGACAGTCCGTTGCGGATGGTTGCTGCCATGTGTTGGGCGTTGAAGTCGTCGAAGTAGAAAGCGTGCTGGCCTCCTATCTCGGGCAGGCTGGTGCACCGCGAGGCGAAGACGGGTTTGCCCCATTGCATGGCCTCGACAACGGGCAGGCCGAAGCCTTCGCTCAGCGAGGGCATCAGCAGGGCGGTGCAGTGGGCATAGAGCCACCGCCGTTCGGCCTCGCCGACGGTGCCGGTCATCAGTATGTTGGGGTGGGCGGGCAGTTGCGTGCGGAGCTGCCGTGCATAGGCGTCGCGGTCGTCGCCCGCCACAACGAGGTTGTATTCCGTCAGCAGGTCCATCGTGGGGAAGAGGGTGTGGATGTTTTTCTTGGGTTTCACCACGCCGATGCTAAGGAGGAAGGGCTTGTCGGTGTCGATGCCTGCTGGGGGCTGCTGGGGTCCGTCGACGAGTGATTCAACCCCGTTGTACACTGTGTAGCGGGGGGTGGAGCCCAGGCGCAGGTGCTCTTCGGCCGTGGTCCGGGCGAACTGCGAGATGAAGCAGACGGCCTTGGCGCTGTCGCACTCCCGTTGCAGGCGGCGGAGGTATCGCTGCTGCTTGGCTCCGTGCTTTTCGTAGAGGAAGTTGAGGTCGTGGATGGTGACGATGCGTGGCGTACCCCTGCCGGGGCGGAAGGGGGAGAGCTGGTGGATGGAGTGCCAGAGGTCGAAACGGGGGAGGAGCCAGGGCAGCAGCCGATAGATGTCCTTGGCTTCGATATAGCGGACATCCTTGCCGAAGGCGCCGATGTGGCTGCGCGGCACCAGCAGGGTGACAGCGGTGCCCGGCTCCAGCCCTTGGGCGTGGCGGGCATACCAGCGCCCGTAGTTCAGGGCTATCTGGCCGAGGCCGCAGTAAGGGTGCCGCAGGATGCTCAGGTCTATCAATATATTCATGGGCGGGGGTGGCTACTTGTTGCCGAAAAGGGTTTGCACCAGGTGATCCATCACATGGCGGCCGTCGCGGATTACCTGCATGGCCCAGTAGAGTTTCAGCGTGATTTGTTCGTCTGCAGTCAGCTGCCAGGCTATCGAGGGGTCCGAACGCATCTTCTCGGTGAGGCAGAAGAGCGACAGGGCGGCGCAGACGCTGATGTTGAAACTCTCGGTGAACCCGTACATCGGCACCTTCACATATCCGTCGGCATGGGCGATGGCCTCGGGGGTCAGTCCCGTCAGCTCGGTGCCGAACACCAGGGCCACCGGCTGCGAAATGTCAAGCTGGGTGATCAGGGTGTCGTTTTCGTGAGGCAGGGTGGCGATGATACGGTAGCCCTTCGAGCGCAGCTCGTCGTAGGTCTGCAGGATGTCGGGGTGCTTGTAGTAGTCCACCCATTTGTCCGACCCCATCGATACGTCCGAGTTGGGCGCATAGTGGTTGCGGTCCTCTATCACATGCACGTCCTGCACGCCGAAGCAGTCGCAGCTGCGCAGCACTGCGCTGGCGTTGTGGGCTTGGAATATGTCTTCCAGCACCACGCTGATGTGGCGGGTGCGGTTCAGCACCAAGCGGTCGAAGAGGTCGCGTTTGTTTTCGCTGAACAATTCGGCGGCGGCTTGGTAGAGTTGTTGTTTCTGTTCGAGACTGTAGTTTTTGAACAGATTTCTGTTGGTGTTGTTTATCTCGGGCATGGGTCGCTGGTATGTAACTTATATCAAAATGGGATTTATAAAGTATTGTTACTCGAATGTTTTTCGTTATTATTATGCTGTAACGAGCGGATAACGATGCAGGAAGGATGCTGCATTGAACGACGCCTCTATCTGTTTGGTCAGTTTTTTTTGTGTTTGCCCTGTTTCGCGGCGGAGCATTTTTGGAGCAGGGAGGTGTACTTCATGAAGGTGTAGTGTGCGTTCATGCGGCAGAGGATGTAGCCTGCCCTTCCGTCGCGGAAGCCGCCGCGCAACAGGTAGTCGCGCACAAAGGTCCAGCAGGGTTTCAGCACGATGGCCGCCATGCCTGCCCGGCGTCCGGCGTCGAATGCCGACTGGGCGGCCAGTTGGTAGTAGCGGGGCTGGCGTCGGGCCAGGTCGTCGATTTCGTAATAGGAATAGTGCAGCAGGTCGCCTTTCAGGTGGTCGCGGCACGGCACCCCTTCCAGCCGGAGCTCTTCGTGTATGTTGCCTTCCCACCGGGCTTTGCCGCTGGGCCACAGGCGCACCTTTGTGTCGGGGTACCATCCGCAGTGGTGTATCCAACTTCCGCAGAAATTGGTCAAACGGTTCATGCTGTAGGCCGTGTCGTCGCGCAGTCCTTCCTGTTTCAGTGTGCGTAGGGTTTGCTGCAGGGTGGGGGAGAGGGCCTCGTCGGCGTCGATGCTGAGTGTCCAAGGGTTGGAGGCAAGGCAGTTGGCATAGTTTTTCTGGCCGGAGTAGCCTGCCCAGGGGTGCGGGACGAACTTGGCGCCCAGGCCGAGGCAGATGGCCTCGGTGGCGTCCGTCGACCCCGAGTCCACCACAATAATCTCGTCTGCAACGCCTTTTAGCGACTCGATACACCGCCCTATGTTGCGTTCCTCGTTATGTGTGATGATTATTGCTGAAATACGATTCATTTTTTTTCGATTGAAAATGCAAAGATACATATTTTTTTCGTATTTTTGCAAATTCAAAATTAGATTGACCTATGGTAATCGGATTCGACGCAAAGCGTGCTTTTCAGAACAATACGGGATTGGGCAACTATAGCCGGATGTTGCTCTGTGGTTTGGCATCCGAACATCAGAACCTCCGGGCGTTCCTCTACTCACCCCGGATATCAGGCGAATATGCCAAGTATTTCTCGGGCTACGCCAACATCTCTACCCGCACTCCTTCCAGTATCGACCGCTTTTTTCCCGACATCTGGCGGCGTTTCGGAGTGACGGTGCATCTGAGCGAGGACAAGGTGAAGCTGTTCCACGGTCTCAGCCACGAGCTGCCCCACGGCATACCCCGTTCCATCAAGCGTGTGGTCACCATGCACGATTTGATTGTGTGGCGCTACCCTCAGTTCTACAAACCTCTCGACCGCGTGGTGCATCGCATCAAACAACGCCATTCGTGCCGTATAGCCGATGTGGTGGTGGCCATCAGCGAGCAGACCAAGAGGGACTTGATGGAGTATCTGCATGTGCCCGAGTCGAAAATCAGAGTCATTTACCAGTCGTGCGACCCCATGTTTTGGGAACCCGTTGCCGAGAGCGATATCGACTATGTGCGCAGCACCTACCATCTGCCCGAGAAGTATGTGATATGTGTCGGCACTATCGAGGAGCGCAAGAACCAGCTGGCCGTGGTGAAGGCTTTGGCCCAACTGCCTGCCGATGTGCATCTGGTCATTGTGGGGAAAAACCATGGTGGCTACCATGCCGTGCTTTCCGGAGCTATACGCTCCAATGGCCTCACCGAGCGGGTACACATCCTGCACGACGCCGATTTCGAGGACTTCCCGGCGCTCTATGCCGGAGCTGTGGCCTCGGTGTATATGTCCCTTTTTGAGGGTTTCGGCATTCCCATCCTCGAGTCGATGTGCTGTGGCACTCCTGTGGTGACATCCAATGTCTCCTCTATGCCCGAGGCCGGAGGCGATGCCGCCCAGTATGCCGACCCGAAGAACCCCGACGAGATAGCCGCACGCCTCAAGTCGATAATCGACGACCCCGCACTGCGGGCTGAGCTGGTGGAGAAAGGGAAGGTGCAGTGCCAGAAGTTTACACCACACAAAGCCGTCAGTGGACTCTACGACCTGTATATGTCGCTCCTGCCCGACGAGGACCCCGAGCAATAGATTAATTGAGAATTGAGAATTGAGAATTGAGACCTGAAGGGGTATCTCAATTCTCAATTCTTAACTCTCAATTCTCAACTCTCAATTCTCAACTCTTATTCGATACGTGGAGAAAAAAAAGAGAATTGAGACCTGTAGGGGAATCTCAATTCTCAATTCTCAACTCTCAATTCTCAATTCTCAATTCTCAACTCTCAATTCTCAACTCTCAACTCTCAATTCTCAACTCTCAATTCTCAACTCTCAATTCTCAACTCTCAATTCTCAATTCTCAATTCTCAACTCTCAATTCTCAACTCTCAATTTTCTCAACTCTCAATTCTCAATTCTCAATTCTCAATTCACAATAAGTCTGCGGGTGGCGGTGGCCTGTGGTGTGGTGAGGGTGACGAAGTAGACGCCTGCCGGGAGGTGAGCGGTGGAGAGCGTGGTGGTTTCGCCCTCGGCGGGGACAAGTGCGTGCAGACGGCCCTCGGCGTCGCGCAAGGCGATGCGGCAGGCTGAGGGGTTGGCAATGGCAGGGGCGATACGAACCTCGACCTCGGTAAGAGCAGGATTGGGAGTAAGGGTGAAGATAGAGCTGTCGGCGACGTTATCGTCTATGCCTTGGTTGCGGACGAAGTAGGCGGTGAAGATGGTGTCCTGGGTCACGGCAAAGCTGCGGGGGTTGGTGGTGACGCGGTCGTTCCAGTGCAGAAAACGGTAGCCCGGTATGCGGACAAGCGCCTGGATGGTGGCGGTGTCGCCGATATAGTAGAAACCGCTGCCGGTGACCCGGCCATAGATGTTGTGGCTTTGGGCGATGACTTCAAACTGCTCGGCCGAGGCAAAAATAGCCGTCAGGGTAGTGTCGTGTACGAGCAGTATGGAACGGGGGTTGTCGGTGTTGCCATCGTTCCAGGAGATGAAGCGGTAGCCAAGCTTGGGAGTTGCTTTGATTTGATGGCTGACATTGATGGAGCGTTTCCCGCCGGGGCCTGCAGTGCCCATGTTGGTGTCGGCTGAACGCACATCGAGGTTGGCATAGTCAATCTTCACCAATATGCCTCCATACATCTGGCGGCCAGCACACTCTCTGTAATTGATGCCGTGCCAGCAAGTCCTCCCCGGCGGACAACTATTGGGCATCAAAAGTTTCCGCCTCCGGGGGATCTGCCCCTCACAATTGTTATAGCACCAGACGTTCGTCCCGTCAGAAGGAACGTGATGGGCAGGCTGGATTAGGAAGTAGGCAATCCCCATCGGATTGTGAAGTATTGTGCCAAAATTGGTTGTATAACCATTGTAGTGTGTAGAGAGAAGAAAGAACATGGAGTCGACCACGATGGGCTTTTCCAGACTGTCGAGTTTTATCTCGGAGAAATAGACTGGGAAGAAACCGTATCTGGCAGTGTCGGAATGTTTTGGCAGTTTTAGAATCTTGGCTTCGGCGGTGTCCCACCGTACACTGTCGAGCAGCCACACTGTGTCCGCTAAACTGTCGAACTGGAATATTTTGATGTATTCGGGCACACGCGACGAACTGGCCACGGGATACCCATACCTCATGTCGGGATAGAGCGATTTGTCCCTCCAGATGACTCCGATTGACGAAATGGCAGATGGATGGTCCACCATTTCAGAAAAGCCTTGAATCATCCGATCGTCATCCCATAGGTCGGGGCCGCCTACAACAAGGCCGATGGTTCCATAAGTCTGCAGCCAATTGCTGTTGGTGTCGAAGAATGCATTGCAGTTGGTGTCGTACCACCAGGTGTATTGATAGCCCGGCACACGGCCGTAGATACTTGCAATGGTGTCGGGGGTCTGTGCTGCCAGAGGGTGGACAATGGCTATGAGACAAAGGCAGGCAAAAAGAATTCTTTTGGTCATTGTAGTCGTTTTTTTATAGGTTGTTTTTATAAGGGCTGTATAAGAGCTGTGCGGCGGCATTATTCGTGGCATACAGCGGAGCTTTCGACCGTGGTGGGTGTGACCCGATAGTTAAAACGCCAATTTAGTTGAGGATAGTTAATGGCGTGTGAGATGATTGATTCCGATGTTGTAAGTGCGGCATTCCCATATATCTTTCGAGAGTAACTCATATTTTGCAGGAGACACTGCGGTGGCTGGTTGATCAGGGAACTCATCTCGCGGTAGTGGAAAAGGGCGTTGTTGGATGTTCTGTTCCCGAGGAGAGATACCCTGCCGTTGTGGACATCCATGGCCACGGCCTTGTCGGTCCCCAAGTGGGCCATGTGGACATTGGTGGACCAATTGAAAAGCGAGAGGTAAGTATCGTGGAAGATGCCTTCGAGTACAGAACCGAGGACACCGATGCACGACTGCTCGGGGATGTACTGCATGTCGAAGAAAAACCTTTCCTCGCTAGGATGGCAATTGAGAGAGAAGGCATTGGTCATAGTCACATTCGATTGATCACCAGAGATGTAATATAAACAAATATCTTCGTAGAAGTAATCGTAGCCTTGGGGATAAAAACGTCCTTCGTGACCCAGAACAACGTCATTATCGCCGGGGATGGCAACCATGTGTATGGGGTCGTCGTTGAGGCGCCATGTGGGTTCGACGCTGCCGTAGTACATGCCTTGTGTGTTGAACTTGTTGAGGGTTTCGAATTCGGTTGAGTTGTAGGTCTCGAAGAGTTCCGCGATGTTGACGAAACGAACCCCCAAAGAGTAGTGGTCGTCCTCGAACCGGGAGGCTGTGAACAGGCTCTTGCTTGTGAAAACGACATCGGTGAAATACTCCAAGGGGTCATCCACTTTGATCCATTGGTAATCCCAGCCGTTGGCGTCTTTTTTCAAGGCCGTAAGGCAGGGGCCGGCAGGGGAATCCGAACTCCGGCCAACAAGGGCGATGAGTGTGTCGCCATTAGATACACTGACGCACATTTTCGACACCTCCTTGGTGTAAGGCAGTTTGCAGAAGCTGATTTTGATATTGGGTGAAGGCTGCAGGCTGCGGGAGGTGCTGTCGGCAAGGGGGTGGATTGTGGCGAAGACTTTGGAGATGCTGTCGAGGTCGATGCGTGCAAAATAGCCATTGTCTTCGTAGTCATAAACATATCCTGAACCGCCCCAATGCGACCCCACCGTGCTGGTCATTTTGCCGCAGATGTAGCAGACGTTTCCCACCACATGCATGTCGGCCACGGTGTAGTTGACGCCTCCATTTATGTCGGCAAACGGGGGGATGGTGTATTTGTACATATTCATGTTTGAGTTTGAAAAGTATAAAAGGTCGGGTTGGCAGAGGAAAGTGTGGTAGATGGTGTTGGTGCAGTGGTAAATCAGGTCCTTGCCGGCATTGAGCGAGCGGATGTGCAGGTTTGTGCCTTGCTCGGAGGGAAAGGAATAGATATTGCTGAGAGGCTGCCCGAAGCAGTGGATGGAGGTGAAAGCGGTGAAGAGCAGAGCCCAAAAAGTTGTTTTTTTCATGGCGTATGATTGTTCGGTCGGGTTCAATCAACATCTGGTGGCAGTTCAAGCAAGGCGAACCCGTGAACTTGCATTGAAATGCCTTATCATTTCTTTTTGCAAAAGTACATATTTTTTTTGGAATAGTGAAAAAAAGAATGGCTTATTTAACCAATTTCTTGATAAGTGCTGTTTAATCATGGGGTTATAGTAGTGTTAATTTTTTTCCCAGGTTGTCGGGATATGAAGACTAGTGTGTGTGGAGGAGGCAGATAGGGGAATTGGAGGGATAGAAGAGGAAGTGATTGATTGGGTATAGGATGGCGCAGTGTATCTTTGCAATCGGAAATGCGAGTGTAGGAGTGACAGGAGGGTTGTGTACCAGAGATGTTTGACATATTGAGTTTTGGTTGGGCCGTTGAGTCATTGCCGGAGGATTTGGTTTCTGCATGACCGACTAGGGTAAATAATAACAGAGACCGCCCCGTAGCGGGATGCGGTCTCTGTGTTGATGCTGCGCTGTGAGGCAGCACAGGGGGCTGTTATTTGCCGATGGTGATTTCGATACGGCGGTTCTTGGCGCGGCCTTCGGGGGTGGCGTTGCTCTCGATGGGTTCGGTCTCGCCCTTGCCGACAGTGGTGATGCGGTCGGCGGGGATGCCACGCTCGACAAGCATCTTCTTGATGTTGATGGCACGGTTCTGAGAGAGTTTCATGTTGGAGGCAGCACTGCCAACGTTGTCGGTGTGGCCGGTGATGGTGACTTTCACCTCTGGATGTTTATCCATGATGTTCTTGAGGTTGACCCAAGAGTCGTCGTTGAGCTGGCCGAAGATGGGCATGTCTTTTGCTGTTTCGAAGTAGGCTACATCCTTATAGCCTTCGACAAAGGCGGCTTCCTCGCGGGCACGCTGTTCGGCGCGGGCACGTTCGCGAGCTTCGGCTTCGGCTTTGGCGCGGGCGGCAGCCTCAGCCTTGGCGCGGGCTTCGGCCTCGGCTTTGGCGCGTGCCAGCGAGTCCTTCTCGGCCTGAGCTTTGGCCAGAGCTTCGGCTTGTGCCTTGGCTTGAGCCTCGGCGCTGGCACGTTCGGCAGCGCGTTCGCGGGCGATGGAGTCGGCTACGGCTTTGGCGCGAGCTTCGGCAGCGGCTTTCTCCTTGGCGATGGCTTCGGCTATGGCACGCTCTTCGGCGGCTTTGCGTTCGGCCTCGGCTTGAGCCTCGGCGGCAAGACGGTCGGCTTCGGCCTGAGCTGCAGCGGCAGCTTCGGCAGCCTCGATTTCTCTCCAGTCAACGCTGCGGCCCATGCCTATGCGCAGGGCAATCTTGATACCGGCCTCGAGGGGGGTGACCTTGCTTACGCGGTCGGAGGCAAAGGTGTTGTTGTACTCGTTGGAATAGTTGAGCTGGATGGCTTTGGCCTCGCTGAGATTGTTGATGTTGTTGAAACCATATTTGCCATAGATGCCTAGGTAGATGCCCAGGGCGTCGTTGCAGTTGATTACAAAGCCGAGGTCGCCGAGGACGCTCCAAGTGAGGTTGAGCAGGTCGAGTTTGCCATTCAGTTTTTCGGCAGCATATTTGCCGAGGTTGTGAGAAGGCATATCTTCGTAAGTGACGTTGGTGCGGGGCATGTAGGCCGAGCGTGAGAAGTTGCCGTCGGTGACTTTGTATTTGCCGAAGCGGGGGAGGTCAAGGGCGGCGCCGACTCCCATCTGGAAAGCGCTCTTGGGGCTGATGGGGGCGCGGAAGATGATTTCCAGCGGTACGCTGAACAGGAAAGCCCGTTGCGCCTCGCGGAAGTTGTAAAGGTTGGTGTTGACGTCGGCGAAGTAGGTGGCACCGGGGAGCATGACTTGCTTGTCGACGATGGAGTAGGTGTACTTGGCCGAGGCGGCAAGAGAACTTGCCTCAACGCCAAGACCGAATCCCCAGTGATGGTTGAACATGTATTGGTATTGGATGCCTGCCACACCGCCAAAGCCGATGTGGTAGTTCCCCTCCAAAGGAGAGTAGAGCATCGAATGCACACCCCCTCCAACATAGAGCTGGAGGTTGTTGTTATGGTCCGTCATCTGGGCCGAGACGGCAACGGTAGCCGTCAGGAGCATGATTGCAGTTATTAATTTTTTCATATTGATTCTATTTAATGCCATTAATGATTGAAGTGGTTATTACAGCTTAACGGTTTTGGTTGTGAGGCCGTCGACATTAATCATGTATGTGCCGTGGGGCATGGTGGTCATGTCGATGTCATACTCTTCGCCGTTGAAGGTGGTGCGCAGCAGGATGGCACCGTAGCTGTTGAAGATGGTGAGCACGTGCTGCTCGCTCTCGAAACCAGTGACTTTTACCTTGGTGGTGTTGATGACGGGGTTCGGGTTGGCGGAGACGGTTTTCTTCACATCGGAGGTGTAGAAATTGAGGGGGCAGATGTAGTGTTCGTCGTCGGTGCCCTTGTTCACCAGGAGCGAGTAGGCGCCTTCGAGGTAGCCACGGGGATCCTGATAGTAGGGTTTGGTAGCACCTTCGATGGCCTCATTGTTGCGATACCACTGGAAGGTGTTGAAACGGTTCTCGCGGTTGTCGATGCTGACCACATCGTCGAAGGCGGCAACGAGATAGGAGTTGGACATGTTGACGGAGAAATGCCAAGTGGTGGAAATCGTGCTGTAAAGTCTGTTTCCGAGAGTGATGACCACGCTATATTTGCCTTCCTTGCAAGCAAGGGGGATGTCGAAGGCTACATTGACCGAGGTCTGACCAGCTTCGATGGTGACAGGTACGGTGATGTCGGCGAAACCCTGGGCAAGAGCTTCTTCGGAGAATCTGAGGGTGTAGAAGGTGGGAATACCCTGGGTGATGTGGACACCCAGATTGGCCTCGTCGCCCTGGCAGTATTTGGAGGTGGTGGAAACAATGCCGCGTTCACCGACAGTGGTATCGATGATGGTGGCGGGGATGATGGCGCCGCTGATACCGTAGATTTCGTCAGCAGGAGCCAGATAGTTGCCTGCATCTTCACCTTCGATGGCGAAATGCACGATGATTTGCTTGTTGGTGCCCACTTCGGGAGAGTCGAAACGGGCGGTGGTGATAAGGGTGACATTGTCGTTGCCGACCAGATTGGTGGCCGTGGCGGGAACAAGCACCTCGGCTACATCGGTGCCGTCGTAGGTTTTCTCTCTTTTGATGACATAGCCTTCAGCCTCGATGGTGCGGCCGTAGATGGAGGAAAAAGCAGAGCCGGCACCCGCAGTGTCGGGCAAGGAGATGGTGTAGTTGTTGCTTTGGGGACCCTGCAGGAAGTAATACAGGTTCACTCTCTTCATCATGCCCACATTGGGGTTGGTGAAGGAAGCTGTGACGAGGTGGGTGACCGAGTCGCCTACAAGCACACCTTCAATAGTGCCTTGGTCGATGACGGGGCAGGTGATGTTGCCGTCATACTCTTTGCCTGTAGCAACAGTGGCAACAGGAGCAGTAATGACAGCGGGCAGGATGTCGGCCACATGGGTGAAGCCGGCAGGAACCACATAGTTGGATGCGCTGGAGCCGTACAAGCTGTAGGTGACGGCAACCTCTTTGTCAACGCCCACATTGGGGTCGGCAAAGCGGGCGATGGCCGAGAGGTGAACATCGTCGCCATCAATGGCACCATACAGCGTGCCGGGAGAAGAGATGTTCAAAAGCACTCCGCGGTTGTACACTTTGGCGGTGTCGATGGTTGTGCCAGCCACCGTCAAAGACTTGGCGGTAATACCACCGGGCAATGTGTCGTTGAAAGGAGGCAGATAATAGCTCGAATCGGAGCCGGAAAGGGTGTAGGTTACCACAATCCTGTTGATGCCGTCGACATTGGGGGAGATGTAGTTGGCGATGGCATTCAAGGCAACATTGGAGTGAGTTGCCTCCACTCCAATCAAGGCACCCACATGATTGACATGAGCTATCGTGTTGCCGTCATACACTTTGGCGGAATCGACCGTTGTGGGGTCGTCGCTGCTGATTAACAGCCTGGTCGTCTGTGACCACATGGGGGAGACAACGAGGCACATCATGCACAATAGGGATAGTGCATGTTTCTTGGCAGTTGATGCCGAAAAAAGATGATAATTTGCCATAATTTATTGTTTTAATTATTGTTGCTATTTCTTAAGCAGTTTGTTATTGTTTTGCAAATATACATAATTTTTTAAATATATCTGTTTTTTTCATATTGTAATTCGACAAAGTGCTTTTTGTGAAGTCGCAATCCCTTAGGAGCTAAGATGAAATGGTGAGTCCCTTGGCTCAGGGAGCTTACTGCCGCATTATGGTTTACCTTACTGCCAGCCGTCGTACCACACAGCGGTTGCGGCATTGGAAAACAGCGGTATATATGCCTGATGGCAGTCCGTCGGTGCTTATACTGAACAGGAATCGGTCAGTTCCTTGCAGGGTGGAGCGGTGGACGGTGCGCCCCAGGTTGTCGTACAGTACAATGCTGCATGCCGAGCCCTCGCCCAAATCGATGGCGATGCTGGCTTGGTGCTCAGCTGGGTTGGGATAGAACTGCCCGAAGCCTGACTCCATCGGATGGACGATAGTCTGTAGATGGGGTGCCGAACTGGTGTCGTAGGAGGTGTGTCGGGAGTCGAAGGCAAAGGTGATGTCGTCCATCGGTCGGTTAGTGGTGTCGAAGTCGTAGCGGCTGCTGTCGATCGGGGGACGGGTGTTGTCGAAATAAAACGTGTAGTATCCGCCCTGCCTTGCTGTCATGGGCTTGGTGACAGTCTTGCCAGTTGTGGTGGTGACGCTGAGGTAGTAATCGACGGTGACAGTGGTGTCGAGCTTTGCTGCCGAAGTGTCGGGGAATCCATCCACAATGCTGGCCGTGGGGATGCGGGAGGAGAACTTGTTGCCGTTGGCAGCAAGGCGCAGGGTGTCCCACTCGGCTCCGCCAATGCGGTAGATGCACTCGGCATGGGCTATGCCGTCGCGGTTGGTGACAATGGCACTGACGGGGATGTCGTTGCCGTGCATGTCGCTGGCATTGCCCACCACGCTCTTGTGCAGAATGCGCACGGGGTTGTCGGCGGGTATCTGTTTGGTGATGCAGTGAATGGCACCCCCCATTCCGTTGAATGTGCGCACATCAATGCAATAGATCGTATAGCCCGGATACGCCTCTTGCAGCTGCTTGATGTTTTCGAGGTCCCATCGCTCGCTGGGGAGGCCGTTCACCACATTCGAGAAGCAGGGCTGGATAATCAGATTGTTGACAATGATGTGGTTGCTGTATGAGCGAGTGTAAGATTTGTTGTACTCGTCCTGGTCGGCAAATGGTCTGCCGTTTTCTTTTGAGGGGAAAGGAATTTCGGACCCGTAGTACGGACGGTTGAACAGGGAGGGGTAGGAGCATAGTGTGTCGATGTTGCTTTGCCCCGTGGCATAATCGTCCCAGTCACTGTAACGCTCTGGCATGCGCGAGAATACGAAACCGTTCTCTTCACACATATCGACATAAAGGTCGACGTGGCCTGTCCCCCCATCGTATTGAAAGGCGGGCATGACATAGGTGACCCGCTGGCCGATGAGGCTGGCCATTGCCTGACGGGTGGCCTGGGGGGAGAGCGGCTCCTTGCGCTGGTAATGGATGCTGGAGGGGTTGTGGCCGTCCCAAGTTACAGGACCCACGGTGTCGCCGTTTGCTCGATATATACGGTCGCTGGTAATCAATGCGCCGGCACCGTCCACCAGACAGTTGCCCCCTTCATACTCGATTGTGGTGCTGTAGTTGGGGATGCCCATCTGCTGATAGATGAAGGAAGGCAGCGAGTCGTCCAGATTGCGGTGTGTGTAGTAGGTGAAATCGAGCATGGCCAGGCTGTCGTGGTCGCCATGGTAGAAACATATGGGGCCGCAGTCGCGCATCCAGAAAGAGTTGCCCGGGGCGATGATGAACCGCACGCTGTCGTGGCGTAGCTGCATTCGAGACAGGGTACGAAGCACTGATGCAGTGTCGGCGGGGCGTTCAACACGCACCCACGCCTCGGCGTGTCCTTGCTGTATGCCGTCCATCAGGTTGAAGAACACCCGACCGAAACGGCTCGTAGTGTCCAGGATGCTGACGTATGGGCCGTACTCTCCTGTCGACACCCACCTCCGTTCATTGTTGTATCGGTAATACTCCGCCAAGCCTCGGAAGATGGGCTCGGCCGAGTAGTATTCGTTCTGTGGTTGGTTTGCGGGTCGGTACAGATAGTATGGCGTCACCACCACGGCCTTCACCTCCTCCCATTCGCCTGGGAACCATACCCTGTCTGTCGGCAGGGCGGTCGTCCCTTTGGCCTCGGTGGTTGTTGTAGCCACGGGGATGGGGCGTTTACCGGCAGGCTGGTACTGGTCGCGATGGTGCAGGGCGTGTCTCCATGCTGTTGCCCTCGAATCGTCATTGTCGGGGGTCTGAGCCACAGCTGTTGCGGCCAAGAGGATTAATATTAAGATGGTAAATGCGTGTTTCATAATGATGTTCGGTATAGTACAGATTAATGAATAAATGGTGGGAATCGGGAGGAAGGCGATTGGCCAACTGGTGCCTTTTTTTGATGAAAGGAGACGCACCTTGGCACGTCTCCTTGTCATAATGTTACGTTGAAGGCTTACAGAATAAGCTGTTAGCGCTGCTTGAGGCCGAGAATTTCGCGGGCTTCGTCGCTGTTGGCGACTTCGCGGCCCAGCAGTTTGGCCATGCGGACTACTTTGTCCACAAGCTCGCCGTTGCTCTTGGCAAGCACGCCGCGTTCCAGATAGAGGTTGTCTTCGAAACCGACGCGTACATTACCACCCATGACGATGGCAGGGGCGGCCAGCTGGAAGGCGTAGCGGCCAATGCCGGTGGCCGTCCAGGTGCTGCCTGCGGGGATGTTCTTCACGAGCCAGCAGAGGTTGTCGACGGTGGCGGGGGTGCAGCCGGGCACGCCGAGGACGAAATTGAACTGCATGGGGGCACCGGGCACCTGGCCTTTGCGAGCCATGGTGAGGATAGTGTCGAGGTGACCCATCTCAAAGCACTCGTATTCGGGCTTGATGCCGCGCTCCATCATGCGTTTGCCGAAGGCGCGCATGGTGGGCATGGTGTTGTCGAAAATCTCGTCGCCGAAGTTGCAGGTGCCGCAGTCGAGGGTGGCCATTTCGGGTGGAGGGAATAAGGATGACGTTGGGGCACTCTTTATAGATGGCCTCTTCGCATTCCTGGAAACGGTCGCGGCTCTGGGTGGGGGTACCGTCGTCGTGGCGGACGTGCAGGTGGACGATGGCTGCACCTGCATCCACAGCCGATTTGGCCTCGCGGACGATTTCCTCAACGGTATAAGGAACAGCGGGATTCTGCTCTTTTGTTACTTCTGCGCCGCAGATGGCGGCGGTGATAATCAGTTTGTCCATGGTATTGTTGTATTTAAATAATTATATCTCTTTTGCGGATAATTTGCAAAGATACAAAAAAAAATCGTATTTTTGCAAAAATTATGTCGCAATGTTGATACTCGGTATAGACCCTGGTACACAGGTTTTGGGCTACAGCCTTCTCGACACCGACGGGCCGAAGCCCCGTTTGGTGGTGATGGATGTGCTGTATTTGCGCAAGATTGCCGACTTCCACCTGCGCATACGTAAGATTTTCGACACCACACAGCGGATTATCGACTCCTATCACCCCGACCACTTGGCGATAGAGGCCCCTTTTGCGGGCAAGAATGTGCAGTCGATGCTGAAACTGGGCAAGGCCCAGGGGGTGGCTATCGGTGCCGCCATGAGCCGCGACCTGTCGTATACCGAATATGAGCCTGCCGCAGTGAAACAGCGTGTGACAGGTTCGGGCAATGCCGCCAAGGAGCAGGTGGCTGCGATGCTGCAAAGCATCTTCGGCTTCGACGACCTGCCTCAGTATCTCGACGCCTCGGATGCGCTGGCGGTGGCGTATACCTGCCATCTCGAGATGACCGACCCCCTGGGCGACATCCGCAGCCAGTTGAAGCCCACGAGGGTGCGAAAGAGCAAGAAACAACAATGGGCCGATTATGTGGCCCACAACCCCGAGTTGGTGAATAATTGACTCGCCGTAAGAGACCCTTTATTAATCACAGTGAGAATCTGATAACAATTTCCTATTATGAGTACACAACAGAAATCCTTTTCCTCGAATCTGGGGGCAATCATGGCAGCGGTAGGCTCGGCCGTGGGACTTGGCAATATATGGCGTTTCCCATATACCTGTGGTAAATACGGCGGCGGAGCATTCCTCATCGTCTATCTTGGTTTTGTATTCTTCCTCGGCGCTGTGCTGATGATGTCGGAGTTTATCATCGGCCGCCGGGCCCAGCACACCCCTGTCAAAGCATTCCAGGCACTGCGTCCCGACCGCAAAGGGTGGGGGTTGATAGGTCTGTTGGGGATCGTCACCAGTTTCTTTATCTTGTCGCAGTACCTCGTCCTGTCGGGCTGGACCACGGGGTATGTGTGGGAGGCACTCTCGGGTTCGCTGGCAGCCTTGGGCACCAGTGCAGCCCCTATCTCTGATTATTTCACCCAGTTCTCCACCAGTACATGGAAACCCGCCCTGTTCCTTGTCGTCTTTTCTGTCTTGGTGTTGCTGGTTATCCTGGGAGGAGTCCAGAAAGGCATCGAGAATGTATCCAAAGTGCTCATGCCTGTGCTGGTGGTATTGATTTTGGTGCTGTGTGTCCGCAGCCTTACCCTTCCCGGAGCGTACAAAGGGGTGGAATATCTGTTCTCGCCCGACTTCTCCAAGCTGACGGGTGAAGGCATTCTGGCCGCTCTGGGGCAGTCGCTATTCTCGTTGAGCGTGGGCATGGGTGTCATGATAGTGTATGGTTCGTATATACCTGTTAACGACAATATCTTCAAGACCGCCATGTGGATTACGGTGTGCGACACACTCATCGCTGTTCTGGCAGGCATAGCCATTTTCCCGGCAGTGTTCAGTTGTGGGTTCGACCCTGCTGGCGGTCCAGGTCTGGTGTTCTGTGTACTGCCCAATGTCTTCAACTCGATGGGCAGTGCTGGAGTGGTCTTCGCCACCATTTTCTTCCTCCTGCTGATGGTTGCCGCCCTCACCAGTGCCATCTCCCTGCTCGAGGCCCTCACCGCCACTACCAGCGAGCATCTGGGGACCCGTCGTGTGGTGGGCGCTGTGCTTTTCTTCATCTTGTCCACGATTTTCGGTGTGCTCTTCTCGCTGTCGTTAGGACCGCTCTCGCACATGAAACTGGCAGGGCTTACACTCTTCGATACTGTCGACAGGCTCAACAGTATCTATCTCCCGCCATTATGTGCGCTGGGTACAGTGATCTTCCTTGGTTGGATGATGCCCGAACAAGATGTGCGCGACGAGTTCACAAACCACGGAGTACTAAGCGGGCGTTTCTATGGGTTGTTCCGTTTCCTTGCCCGCTATGTGGTGCCGGTAGCACTGCTGGTGGTCTTTGTTTCGGGAATCCTTATGTAGTTGTAAACAATCAATTCTCACAGTCATATATATGCAACGCAAGTTCGGTTTGCTTTTGATTCTAGTGGCACTGACGACGGTATCGTGCCATCATGTCAAGCCCAAGGTGTTCGACCCCTCGCTGGTGGACTTCGAGGCTTCGTACAACCCTTATCTGGAAAACCAGTTCTATCCTTCGCTGGTGATGGGCGTGGCCGGCCTCAGCGACAAGAACTTTGGCAATAACGACACCAATGCCCTCTTCACCGTGTCGGTCACGGCACCGGCCAGCAACTCGGTGCTGCGTATCACCATCGACTCGTCCAACCTCAACTACGTCACTATTTTCCAAGAGGTGCTCCCGGTGAAGGATATGCGCTATACCTTCCATCCGTCGGTGAAGTGGAAATACGACAAGCTGTACCAAATACGCCAGCAAGGCACCGCCGACCTTACGTTTACCTGCTATATCAATGACGAGGAGGTGGATGTGAAGAACGTGAGAATCAACTACCGGTCCGCTAACGACTGTCTCCTCAGTGTGTTGGACAGTGAGGGCAAGCTGCACGATTTCCGCTGGCTTTTTGCAGCTTACGTCAACGAGGAGCATCCCTTTATCGATAGCATTCTTACCGATATCATGTCTCAGGGAGTAGTTTCTAAGATTACAGGCTACCAGAAGGATGCCAAGAGCGTGGTACAGCAGGTGGAGGCCATCTGGTACTATGCCTTGGAACGTGGCATCTCTTATTCTTCTATTTCGTGTACTTCGTCGCCCACCGAGCGCGCCAATGTGCAGCATATTCGTTTCTTCGACCAAGTGTACAACACCCGTCAGGCCAACTGTGTCGATGCCTGTGTCTTCTTTGCTTCAATCATGCGCAAGATAGGCCTTAAGCCGGTTATCTTTGTCGAGCCCTGCCATGCCTACCTCGGCTACTATACCGACAACCGTCGCCGCAAACTCCAGTTGATGGAGACTACGATGACCAGCTGGGTTGATTTCCCTGCACTGACACGCAACTACAACGAAACCATGCAGAACAACCCGCAGGCCAAAGGTGCGGAACGGATTTCGGCGGCAATGAATGCCAAATATACCAAGTACCTCTCTGCTGCCGACAAGAAACGTTGGGAGGAAGGCACGCTCTCGTTTGAAAGCTTCAAGCGCGCTGTTGCCCACACCATCTTCGTCAAGGCTACCGATTACGACAAGGAGAACTACAAGAATAACCGTAAGTATTTCACCAATTCCTCCAACCCCACCTATCAGCAGCTGGATATCGAGTTGCTCCGTAAGATGGTGCAGCCGATAAACGGATGATAGGTTCATGCCTCAAAAGGGAGAGGGTAGGCTTCCGAAACTATCGTCCAGAAGAGCATTGGTGGTACGTTTAGAGAGAAAAAAGAAGAGCCGCTCAGATGGGCAGCTCTTTTTTTATTGTTATTGTCAGGGATGTCAATCCTTGATGTTGGGTTCCTCAAGACCATAGCCTTTCTTCTTGTCAACAGCCTTCAGGTAAATCGAGATAAGCAGGGCTGCAATGCCGAGGGCGGCCAGCATGACCAGTGCCCAGGTGTAGTTGAGCTCGTGGGCGGCAGCACCCTCTTCGTTGGTCTTGTTGAGAACAATACCGATAAGGGCGGGGAACAGGCCAAGGCCGATATTCTGAATCCAGAAGATGGCGGCATAGGCAGAACCGATAATCTTTTCATCCACCAGCTTGGGCACTGAAGGCCACAGGGCGGCAGGAACCAGCGAGAAGGAGGCACCCAGCACCAGAATGGTGATGTATGCTACCACAACACCACCAGCAGCCGATTTGGCCGAAACACCGGGCAGGATGAAGGCAAAGGTGAGGTGGCAGATGACCAGCAGGATGGAGCCAAGCATCAGCATCGAGGCGGCCTTGCCCTTATGGTCGACATAGTTGCCAAGGATGGGGGTGATGGCTACAGCCAGCAGCGGGAACACAGCAAAGATGGTCTCGGCAGTGCCACGCATATATCCCATGTAGCAGTAGACAATCAGAGCCACTACGGCAATACCCATCAGGAGATATTTCAAACCTTTGTTATTCTTGATGAAGTTGCTGGCAAAGGAACCTGCTGCCACAACCAGCATCAGGATGTACTGCACCCAGGTCACCGAGCTTCCGCCCCAGTAGGTGTTGGGGTCGGCAGGGGTCAGGTCAAGGTTGCACTGCAGCATGTTGACGGCATATTTCTGGAAGGGGAAGATGGCGCTGTAGTACAGCACGCAAAGCAGGGCCACAAGCCAGAATCCCAGGCTGGTGAAGATCTTGCCAAGGTCGCTGATCTTGAAGGGGTCGTCCTTCTCCTCGGCCTCGCCGGTCTGGCTGTCGAGTTTCTTGTCCATGAAGAAGTAGGTGATGAACATGATGAGGGCAATGCAGAGCAGCACTACACCGAATTTCACAGCGTTGTCAACGTGCACCTCACCGCCCAGTTTGGCGAAATAGGGCGAGAAAATCATGCAGGTGGCAACACCCAGACGGGCAAGAGCCATCTCGGATCCCATGGCCAAAGCGGTCTCACGGCCTTTGAACCATTTCACGATACCGCGGCTCACGGTGATACCGGCCATTTCGCATCCGCAACCGAACAGCATGAAACCGCAGGCGGCCAGCTTGGCAGAAGCGGGCATACCGGCACAGAACGGCAGGATGGCACCGATTACAGGGAGTTCGCCATTCCAGTTGAGGTTGTTGGTGAACCACATTTCAATACCCGTGCCTTTGAAGGCGTCGCTGACAGCATAGAACTTAATCAGACCGCCGATGAGCATCACCGCACCAGAAAGGACGGCAGTGAAGCGCACGCCCATCTTGTCGAGGATGATACCTGCAAAGATGAGGAAGAACACATAGACATTGAGGAACACTTCGGCGCCTTGCATACGGCCGAACGAGGCACTGTCCCAGCCACGGGTTTCCTGCATCAGGTCCTTGATGGGGGATAGGATGTCCATAAATACGTAACTGCAGAACATGGCCAATGCCAATAGCAACAAGGCTATCCATCGCATGGCTGCACTGTCTCTTAAGGTTTTAACGGTTTCTGTCATAGTAATATTGTTTTTGTTAGTTATTTTTTACTAATTGAGACTGCAAAATTACAAAAAATATTCGTAACTTTGCATATTCAAACAAGAATAATTTTAAGAATGACAGCACAAGTTCATCCCGACACGTTCCAATTTTTTGAAGAACTGACGGTTAACAATAACCGTGAATGGTTTAACGACAATAAGTTGCGCTGGGCTGACATCCGTGACTCTTTCATGGACTTTACCCAGCAACTTATCGATGCAATGGCACCCTTCGACCCTTCTGTCCAAGGCCTTTCTGCCAAGCAATGTGTATATCGAATATACCGAGATTTGCGTTTCTCGCACGACAAACGCCCCTACAAGACCCATATAGCCTGTTTTCTTCCTTTCGGCGGTGACCGTACGCAGTGTGTCCCCGGCTACTATCTGCAACTTGGGCAGGAGGACTACGGCCTGCAGGGCAACTGCTCCCTTGGCGGGGGCTTCTTTATGCCCAGCAGCAAGCAACTGGCGGCCATCAGGCAGGAGATTTTCTATTGCACCGACGATTTCAAGGCAATACTCGACAACCCTGACTACCATCGCTACTATGGCCGAGATTTCTTCACCTCCAAAAAACTTTCCCGTCCGCCCAAGGGCTATTCTGCCGACTGGCCCGACATTGACCTGCTCAAATACAACGACTACTGCTGCATGCATGAGATGTCGCGGAGCGAGGTGATGTCCGACGACTTCTTCGACGAGGTGATAAAGGTATGGAAGGCCGCAGTGCCTCTGAACCGTTTTATCGAACGCGCCCTTGATATGATTTGATCTCAATTTAGGATTATGCAAGCACTCGTCACTGGAGCCACCTCGGGCATGGGCTTGGAATACTGCCGACAGCTGGCACAGAGCGGCCACAACCTCGTCATGGTCTCCAATCAGCAAGAACAGCTCGACACACTGCCCTTGCTGATCAGCCAACAATACCATGTACGTGCCATAGGCCGCTACCAGGATCTTGCTGCCCCCGATGCAGCACAGCAGCTTTACGACTGGTGCTGCTGCGAAGGACTGCAGATAGACATCCTCGTCAACAATGCCGGCATGTTCTTCTTCCACAAACTCACCCCCGACTATGTCGGCCGCGCAGAAGCCATGCTCTCCCTCCACATGCTCACCCCCACACGTCTCTGTTTTCTCTTCGGCGAGGAAATGAAACACCGCCGCCAAGGCTACATCATCAACGTCTCGAGCATGGTTGCCCAGATGCCCACACCGGGCATCACCATCTATGCCGCCACCAAGGCATATCTCAAAAGCTATTCCAAGTCGCTATACTTCGAGATGCGTCCCTACGGCGTGGGAGTCACCACCGTGCTGCCCGGCGCCATCGCCACACCGCTTTACAATATAAAGCCCGCCACACTCAAACTCCTCACCCGTCTTGGAATCGTCCGCACACCTCAGTGGATGGTGCGCCGCGCCCTGCGAGGCATGGTCCGTAAACGCCATTATGTCAAGCCCGGTGTGATGAACTATCTGGCGCCCGTCCTCCTGAAACTCCTCCCGAACGGACTTGAAACCCGAATTTGGCAGAAAATAGATGGTAAATAAATAGAGGTCTGACAGTTGTCAAACCTCTATTGCTGTTCATTATATTGAATAATGATTAGTTCAGCTTGTAGCGGATACCAAGAGCGGCAGCCCAGCTGAAATGGTTGATGCACTCCTTGGGCAGAACAAACTCATATTCCGGACGGATGTCGACGGTAATCTGGAAAGGAAAGTTGGCAAAGTTGGCTTCGAGACCCAGCTGTGCGGCAACAGCAACTCCTACACCGTGGTTCTTGCAATAGCTTACCTTTGCACCAGGGCCAGCATACCAACCCAGCCAGTCGGTAAGACCGCCTTTCCACTGATAGACACCGGTCAGATAGAAAAAGTCGAAATCAGGCAGATTCACTCCCAAGTCGAACTCAAGACGGTTAGCTGCCAAGCTCTTCTGATAGGATATCTCAGCGCCATACTTGGTGCCGCCGCCGAAACGGAGACCCAGTGCATCCTGTGCGTTTGCAGCAATTCCAAGGGCAAATACTGCCACTAAAAGTACAAAAATTTTCTTCATAATAATGTTGTTTTTTAGTTTGTTATTAATTTGTTTACTGGATAATGTCTTTACCTTTTCAATCTGCAAATATACATAAATTCTGCAAATAACGAAAAAAAAATGTAACTTTGCAGAAATTAATTCACATCGTTAATTGCAAAAACACGTTGATTATGAATATACATATAGTACAACACGACATTGTGTCGAATAATCCTGAAGAAAATCTGAAATGGATTTTGGAAGAGTTGGAGACTCCTGAAAGCAAGGAGGCGCTGTTGACTGTTTTTCCTGCTTGCACACTGTGCGGTGCGCCGTTGTATGGTTCGGTGGCCTACACCGACGTCCAGAAACGTGCCCAGGCGGCCTTGCAGGAATTGGTGCAGCGGTCGGAGCACCGCGCCTTTCTGGTGGGTATGCCGTTGCAGATACAAGACCGCGGTCTGTGCAACGCCATCGTGTTTGTACAGAATTGTGCCATCCGTGGCATCATCACCAAGAAATATCTGGCTCCCGACGAGCAACGCTATTTCGTACGCGGTGAGGGGGTGCAGACCATCCAGTATCAAGACCAGTCGCTGGCGATAGGCTTCTACGAAGACTTGAAGGAGCTGTCGAAGTCGCACTCCGGTCAGCCCGATGTGGTGATTTGTTGCGGATGCAACGTGTTCGACTATAACAAGCCCTATCGTATCCGTTACCGCATGCACAAGATTGTGGAGAACCTGAATGCCGCACTGGTGTTCGCCAACCGTACTGGCAGTGAGGGAAGCCTACTCTTTGCAGGTGGCTCGATGGCTTTGAATGCCGCAGGGGTTGTGCTGTGCCAGCTGCCTTATTTTGAAGAGAGCGCAGCCAGCGTCGACCTACAGCTGCTCGAGCCCTGTGAGGATGAGAAACCCGAAGTGGTGGCATTGGTGTATAAGGCGCTGGTGACGGGTTTAAGGGACTATTTCCGTAAAAACCACCTGCAAAGGGCAGTGTTGGGCCTTTCGGGCGGCATGGATTCGGCCATGGTTTGCCTGTTGGCTGCCGATGCTTTGGGACCCGAGAATGTACACGGCATATTGATGCCGTCGCAATACTCCACCGACCACTCGGTGAAGGACGCTGTGGATCTGGCCAACAATCTGGGGGTCAGTTACGACATCGTGCCCATCAAGCCAATGTTTGATTTGCTGAAGGAGACCATGAAGCCGGTGTTTGGCGACAGGGCTGAAGATGTGACCGAAGAGAACATGCAGGCCCGTATCCGCGGCACCATCGTGATGAGTTATGCCAACAAGTTCGGGGCTATGGCCTTGAACACCACCAACAAGTCGGAGGCTGCCATGGGCTACGGCACCCTGTATGGCGACAGCTGTGGCGGTATCAGTGTCATCGGCGACCTTTACAAGACCGAGGTATATGAGTTGGCGGAGTATGTGAACCGCGAGGTGGAGAGAATCCCTGTCAATACCATCCGGAAACCCCCTTCAGCCGAGTTGCGTCCCGGGCAGAAAGACACCGACTCGCTGCCTGATTACAGTGTGCTGGATGCCATCTTGAATCTGCATATCGAGGAGCAGCTCTGTGCCGAGGAGATAGTGGCCGAGGGCTATGATGAGGAATTGGTGTCGCAGGTACTGCGTAAGGTGCGTATCAACGAGTGGAAGCGCCTGCAGTTTGCCCCGGTGCTGAAGGTGTCGCCCATGAGCTTTGGAATCGACCGCCGGGTACCCATCAGTTGAGTTGCGGGTGCCGCCGAGTAGGGCGTGAGCTATGGAGCAGAGAAATCCTCAGATCGAACTGGCTGAAAAGTATGTGAACGAGACGGGTGTTTCGTTGTTTCTGACTGGAAAGGCAGGAACAGGGAAAACCACGTTTCTTCACCATGTTGTTGCCAACTGTTCAAAACGCAATGTGGTGCTGGCACCGACGGGCGTGGCAGCAGTGAATGCTGGAGGCGTGACGATACACAGTTTCTTCCAGCTGCCCTTTTGCCCCTATCTGCCCGAGGTGAAGGAACTGGTGACAGAATACCAGCTCCCCGAAAGCCAGAAGCAGTTGAGAAAGGCGAAAGTGGACGTTATTCGTACACTCGATTTGCTGATTATTGATGAGATAAGCATGGTGCGAGCCGATTTGCTCGACGCGGTGGATGCTGTGTTGCGACGCTATCGGCGCAGCAGCCGTCCCTTCGGGGGGGTGCAGCTGTTGATGATTGGCGATGTGCAGCAACTTGCGCCCGTGGTCACCGACGAGGAGAGACCCTATATGGACAGGGTATACCCTTCGCCGTTCTTCTTCCACAGCAAGGCTTTGCAACGGCTGCAGTATGTTACTATCCAATTGACCACAGTATACCGCCAGCAGGACCCTGTCTTTCTGCGCCTGCTCAACAACATCCGCGACAACAGATTCGACGAGACTACGCTGGCAGCACTCAACTCCCGTGTGCGGAAACCTGGCGCCCCTGTTGTCTCCGCCGATGGGCAGGAGCCTATCTTGCTTACAACCCACAACTGGCAGGCCGACGAGGTCAACCGTCGTCATTTGGAAGCTTTGGACACGCCTGTCCACATCTTTGACGCTGAGGTGGAGGGTAATTTCCCCGACAGTGCTGCTCCCACCGAGCGGCATTTGGAGCTGAAAGAGGGGGCTCAGGTGATGTTTGTAAAAAACGACAGCTCGGCGCACCGATATTATAACGGCATGATAGGTGTGGTGGACAGTATAGAGGCCGACGACGACACGTCTGACGGACAGAAGCATATCGTGGTGGTGAACAGTGAGGGGGAACGTATCAATGTAGGGCAGGAGCGATGGGATACATGGAAATACGAAATTGACAGTTCCGACAACCAGATAAAGCAGAAGCTTGACGGCGTCTTTGTGCAGTATCCCCTCAAAACCGCCTGGGCTGTCACCATCCACAAGGCCCAGGGACTGACTTTCGACAGGGTGCAGGTGGATGTGTCGGGTGCGTTCACTTACGGGCAGGTATACGTGGCGCTGAGTCGCTGTCGCAGTCTTGAAGGCTTGACCCTGTTGTCGCCGGTCACTTCCCGCTGTGCCTTTGGCAGCGAGGATATTGCGCAGTTCAACCAGACCTTCACGCCTCCCGAACAGGTTGAGCAGATGTTCGACGGCTTCAGGTCACAGTATTTCTATGATGTCCTCTTCGATTTGTTTGATTTCAGCACCTTGCAACACGATACCGAGGGACTGAACCGACTCTTTCAGGAGCATCTGCGTTCGGTGTATCCCGCTCAGGCAGGGGCCCTTTCGCAGTTGTGTCTCGGCGAGGTTGAGGAAATGGTGTCGGTGGCAGGCCGTTTTCGCCGCCAGCTGACGGCTATTGGACAAACCGCCGACGGACAGTCCGGCACATTGATGCAAGAGCGCATCGGCAAGGCGTCGGTCTATTTCCAAGGTGTGATAGAGGCTATCGACAATCGTGTGCAGCCGCTGCTGGATGTGGATGTGGACAATAAGGAGGTGGCACGCCGCCTGAAAGAGTTGGCCGAACGCTACCGCCACGATTCCGGCTTGAAGAGGCATCTGCTAAAAAGTGTAGGCGAAAAGGGGTTTGATATAGTCCGCTGCCAGAAGGCCAAGGTGGACTTTGAACTAGAGGAACCAGCCAAACCCAAGCGCGAACGGCGCGAGAAGGTCTACGAGGGTGTGCAGCATCCCGGCTTGGTGCCGATGCTGTCGGCTTGGCGGCGCAACATTGCCGAGGAGGCTGGGGTGCCGGCATTCGCCATCATGCACCAGAAGACCCTCCTGGCCATTGCCGACCGGTTGCCCTTGACGATGGAAGAGTTGAAAGAGGTGCCAGGCATGGGCAAGATAAAGTTGAAGAAATACGGCTCCGAAATCATGCAGGTTGTGCACGACTATTGCCAGGAAAAGGGCATCTCTCTGCCGGAGATTAACGAGGAGGCAGAGCAGGAAAAAGTGCCCATGTGGCAGCAGGCGGCGATACTGATGTCTGAGGGCAGGACGGTGGATGAGGTGGCTCGGGAATTGAACCGTGCCGTGAGTACTACGGAAGGCTACCTTTTTGCCGCGGTGGAACATGATGTTCTCGACCCCGAACTGTTGTTGCCGCAAGAGGCATTGGAGGAGTTGTCGGCCTATTGGTCAGACCATCCTGATGCGACACGCCTTAAGGAGGTGTATGAGCATTTTGAAGGCAAATACAGTTATCTCCAACTGCGGGTGGCGCGATATGTTATAGGACTATAGTGTTGCTCGGTCTATAGGTCTACAGGCTTGAGTGTTTGCTGTGCCCGTGTGCGTGACATGAGGTTGAAATGCCACCACTCCGAACGGAAAGTGATTAACCCTTGGCTATGCATCAATCGGCGTAGGAGACGGCGATTGTCGTATTCCTGCTGCGTGATGCGTCCCGAGCTGAGTAGCTCGTATTCATTGTCAATATGCGATTCGTGACCGAAGTGGTCGAAGTCGGAACCCATGGGTAACAGGTTGCCTGCTGTATCGGCAAGGGTGATGTCGACGGCCGCGCCGTAATTGTGCAGGCCGGGACCATTGCGCGGGTTGGATACATAGATGTTGAGGGGCGTGCCTTGTACAAGGCTGAACATCGAACGCTGCACCGACAAGGGTCGGACGGCATCGAGTATCATCAGCGTCAGGTCGGGACGGATGCGCTGCAGCTCTTTCTGTGCGGCGTCAATCTTCTGAGCCAGTTGCGGCAACAGGAAAGCCCTGTGTATGTCGGGGTAGAGTGTCTGCCCTGTGAAGTTGTCGGGAGTGGAATAGACGAGATGCACCTGGATCGAGGAGTCCAGCTGCTGCACATCGACAAGCCCCAAACTGAGCAACATGCATTCGGTGGGTGTGTAGGGTTGGGGTGTCGGCTGGGATGCGATAGGAACGGAGTCCTCCTGTACGGGAGAACTGTCGGCAGTATCGCAAAGGGTGCCTGACGGCGAGGCGTGTCGGCATCCGACGAGAAACAATACACTAATGAAGAGTATGTAAGGCCGCATGGTTGGAGACCGTGATGCGTTGGTGGGGTTAGTCGCTGGTCTCGTAGCCGAATTGCTTCAGTGCACGGTCGCTGTTGCGCCAGTCTTTCATCACCTTGACATACAGGTTGAGGAAACATTTCTTGCCAGTGAATTCCTCAATGTCTTTGCGAGCCTCTATCCCCACCTTCTTGATGGATTTGCCCTGATGGCCGATAAGGATGGCGCGCTGCGATTCCCGCTCCACATAGATGATCGCACGGATATTGTCCACACCCTCTTTCTCTTCATAGCTCTCCACAGCCACTTCGCAGCTGTAAGGAATCTCTTTCTGATAGTAGAGTAACAGTTTCTCCCGAATAATCTCGCTGACAAAGAAACGCATGGAGCGGTCGGTCAGTTCGTCTTTCGGGAAATAGGGCGGGTTCTCGGGCAGCAGCTGGATGATGTGGTCGAAGATGCTGTCGATATTGAAGCGTTCGGTGGCTGAGGCGGGAATGATGACCGCCCGGGGAATCTGATTGTGCCAATAGGCTATCTTGTCGGTGACCTGCTGCTGGTTGGAGAGGTCAATTTTGTTGATGACCAATATGATTGGCGTGTCGGAACGGATGATTCGTTCCAAGAGTTCCTGGTTCTTCAACGTCTCGCCAACTTCGGTGACAAGGAGGAAGAGGTCGGCATCCTCGAGGGCATTGCGTACCACTCCCATCATCTGCTCGTGGAGCTTGTAGTGGGGGTTGACAATGCCCGGGGTATCGGTATAGACAATCTGGAAATCCTCGCCGTTAACGATACCCATGATGCGGTGGCGTGTGGTCTGAGCCTTGCTAGTGATGATGCTGAGACGTTCGCCCACCAGGGCGTTCATCAGGGAGGACTTGCCCACGTTGGGGTTGCCGATGATGTTTACAAAGCCTGCTTTGTGCATGGGGAAAGGTGCTAAAAGTCAAAACCTAAAAACCAAAAGGTATACAGGTGACCTTTTAGTTTTTAGGTTTTAGTTTCAACTTGGATTATTATTCGGCCTCAACAACCTCGTTGGCTCCGGTGGCAGCGGCACGGGTGCTGTTGATAACAACTACCTCGCTGCTCTTGGGGTTGAGGATGCAGTAGTTCTCGGTGGCGATGTCCTGCACTTTGCAGCGCTGGGCAACATCGAGATTGGTGATGTCGATAAGAATCTCGCTGGGCATGTCGGCGGGAAGAGCCTTCACGTTGAGTCTCTTCTGTTTGTAAGCCAGTTTACCACCCTTCATAACACCTACCGAAGTGCCAGTGGTGTGGACGGGGATGGACATGACGATGGGCTTGTCGTCGCTCAGCTCGTAGAAGTCGCAGTGGTACACGATTTCAGTCACGGGGTGGAAATCGATGTCCTTCAGCATGGCGCGATGCTTGGTGCCGTTCAGGTCAATCTCGACGTAGCAGGGTTCGGGGTTGAACAGGATGCGCTGGAACTGGGTCTGGGGGACAGCAAACAGATACTGCTCACCTTTACCGTACATTACGCAAGGCACCTTGTCTTCGCGACGGAGAGCCTTAGCATCTTTTTTCCCTACGTTCTCGCGGAGAGAACCGCTCATTGATACTATTCTCATTTTTTTGTTTGTTTTTTGTGGCCCAATGGCCGGTTAATGATTATTGTGAATTAAAAAAGATTTCAGTATTTATTTCGTAAATCGACTAACACGATAACAAATTAACGCGTTAACACATTTTACATGCGGTGGATAACACCCTTGTGGTGGATGGTGGTCTCGTAGAGGTTGTCCAGCGACTCGTAGCAGACCACGCGGCGGATAGCCTCTGCCAGCAGCCAGTCGCAGCTGAGGACGCGAATCTTGTCGCTCTGGCGTTTCAGGGGGATGGTGTCGGTGGTGACCAGCTCCTCAAGGGCGGAGTTCTCCACCTTCTCGATAGCATTGCCGCTCAGCACCGGATGGGTGATCATGGCTCGCACGCTTTTGGCTCCGCTTTCCATGATAATGCCTGCAGCCTTGCAGATGGTCGAACCGGTATCGATAATGTCGTCCAGAAGGATAACATGACGGTCGGTCACGTCGCCAATCAGACGCATCTCGCCAATCTCATTGGGCTTGTTGCGGTGCTTATAGCAGATGACAAAGCTATTGTTAAGGGTCTTGGCATACATGCCTGCGCGCTTGCTGCCGCCCATGTCGGGGCTGGCGAACATCACATCCTCGATATCGAACTTCTCGCGGATGTAAGGCATAAACAGCGACGAGCCGTAGAGGTGGTCGACGGGGATGTTGAAGAAACCCTGAATCTGGTCGGCGTGCAAGTCCATGCAGATGACACGGTCGGCACCGGCGGCTTGAATCATGTCCGCAATCACCTTCGAGGCAATCGGCACATGGGGCTTGTCCTTGCGGTCCTGACGGGCAAAACCATAGTAAGGTATCACCGCGATGATTTTCTCGGCCGAGGCACGCTTGGCGGCATCAATCATCAGCAGCAACTCGAAAAGGTTGTCGGTGGGAGGGATGGTGGACTGGATGATGAAGACCGTGCCACCGCGGATGGTGTCTTCGTAGGAAGGCTGGAATTCTCCGTCGGCATATTGGAAAACGGTGGAATTTCCAAGCGGAATTCCATAAATATCCGCTACTCTGTGGGCCAGATTTTCTGTTGCACGGCCCGCAAAAATGAATACTTTATCAGTTTTTTTTTCGCCCATTTTGTGTTGATTTTGAGACTGCAAAGATACACTATTTTTCTTGATTATTGTAGTTTTTGAAAAAAAAATTTGCCATGTCGAAAAAAGTGCGTAATTTTGCACCCGTTTTCGAGAGAGAAAAAGTGATGGAACAGGTGCCCTCAAGGGCTGCTCCAAAGCACTTCCCGAAACGCCCTGGTGGCGGAATGGTAGACGCGGTAGACTCAAAATCTGCTGTCAGCAATGGCGTGGGGGTTCAAGTCCCCCCCGGGGTACAGAAACGACAAAGTCACATGGCTTTGTCGTTTTTTTTTGCCTCCTATTGTTTTTTATTATTATATTTGTATTCGTCCGAAGTTACAATCGATGTGAGTACCTTGCCCAGGGTGTATACATGTTGCAATACACTTCGCAGCGTGGCACCTCTGCAACGCGTTTTGTTGTGCAATAATACATGGAAAGAAGACAGTCCGGCTCTTTGGCAGGCTGTCTTCTTTATCCCAATATGCATTATGAGGAATAGTGACACAATAAAATATGCGTTTTCGCGTTACAGATGTGTTAATTTTTATTATCCATTAAATACACACAACAATGAAAACAATTAAATTACTTATGTTCTTTGTGGCTGCCGCCACAATGATGACCATGTCCTCATGCACTAAGGAAAAGGAGGACAATTCCCTTGCCGGTACCAAATGGCAACTTGTCAACGAGCAAGACGCAACCTATCATGGTGTCAAAGTTGTCTACACTGTAACGTTCGGCCAAAACAAGGAGATGACCTTCACAAGGAACGTGAACGGTACAGATTTCGTGATGAAGGGCACCTACACCTACAAGGACGGCTCAGGTGTCGGCCTGCTGTATCAGGAAGGCGATTCCAACGAGTATCGCTTGACTTTCAAAGTCAGCGGCAACACTTTGACGTTGAATTTCTCCTTGCGCGACATAGTGATGACCAAGATCTAATAACGATTCATCGCTATATGTTTGTGGTCTGAGCGGGGACACCCCACTCAGACCACTTTCTTTATCTTGGCCAAAACAAAAGCGGGAGGCATTGAAGCATGCCGTCCCGCTTGTGTTAGTTTATTGATGTGATGTTTATTCAGCTCTGCGTGCTAAGCGGATGCAGAGGGCGTAGCCTGCATGCACAGTTGCATTGTTGTCGTTGGGGGAGATACTGGAATTGTCGAAGTAGAGGTAGGAGTGGGTCTGGTTGCCGTCGAAATCGCGGGTCCAGTAGTAGCCGTAGGTTTGATTCGCATGGGTCGGATTATGGCCATTATGTTCGACGTAGCCGTTGGCACGGAGGAACACACATCCGGCTTCCTCCAGCTCGCTGAACTGTGCAGCGGTGTAGTTGATTTGGGTGAAATCTGCGGAGGCATCGTTCAGGGCAGTGGGCTGCGCGAGGTTGTCGTTGGGCCAGAGGAACTCATCGGGGAAGAGCAGCAAACCGTTGGCGCCATTGATTTGCACCTTGGCGAAACGGGCGTAGGAGACACCGCGGGTATAGAGCAGATAAGCCCATTCGGTCCTGCTGAGTGTGAACCACATGGTAGCGTCGATGTAATGACCCCAGTCGTAGTAGTTGTCCGGGCCGAGAGAGCCATATCCGTTGTTGTTTGGGAATACACCGTTGTTGACACTCTATAATATTTGTATTTATCCCAAATCGGTCATTAGTCGACTTATCAATCGGGATAACCGCACTCAGCGGACGGCACGACCCACTTGGGCCGTTCAATCCCGGCTCGATGATGCCTGCTTATAGTCTTGTTTTCCATTATCATATCGAGTAACGAAGCTATAACGATACTATAACAATACAGGATTGAACGGCCCCTCTCCGTAGCGAGGGGAAAACGTTGCCGCTCCATGGCGCAGGGTGGGTAGGCAGAACAAGGTACGGGGCACGGTTTATCCCCGTGCATTGCACGATTCGGCAGTTAGACCGTAGGAATTTTCGGTTTTCTAACGACCGATTTGGTTTTATTTTCTATATTATTTCGGTACACTTGGTAATATACGATGGAAACTTAGTCAAAGTGGGATGTAAAATGTGGGGATAGTACGACGGCAAGACCGACGTAATCCCTATTGAATGCTTGGGAATTAACGACCGAAGAATCGAGGACTCTGGAGCAGTTCAGGTGGTGACGAAGGTGTGGCGGCGGGTCTGCCACACGTGAGCTGATGGGGGGATAAACAAAGCATCCCGCCGTGGTGGGCGGGATGCTGCCTATGTATAAACCAAAAAAATGTGTCAATAGTATTTGATATCGCGCTCGACGATGTAGACGGGTATTTTCTTGTCGTTCTCAACCTGGTATTCGTAGCGGGTCACCCAGTTGCCCTCTTCGTCGTAGCGGTATTCGTAGAGGGTGATGGTGAGCTCGGGCTCGTTGGGGTCTTCGTAATAGTCGAAGAGGGTGGAGCTGACGGGCTCGTTGTGCTCGTCGTATTCGTAGCGTATCTCCTGCACTTTCTCGCCCTTGGCGTTGAAGACCACGGTCTTGTAGATGTTGTCGTTCTCGCCGTAGATGTAAATCTCGCGGCGGAAGACGTTGTTTGCGTGGTCGTTGTAGCTGAGCTGGCTGAGGCGGCCCTGGGCGTCGTATTTGTACAGCACGCGGCTTTCAATCTGGCGCTCTTCGTCTTCGATATAGACTTCGGTCAGTATGAGGTCGGGGTCGTAGAGGTAGTAGGTGCGGCCGATGATGTTCTCGTCGGGGTCGAGGATGTGCTCGAGGGTGACGAGGCCGAAATCGTCGTGCTTGTATTTGGTGCGGAAAATCATGTCTTCCTCGTTCGAGAGGTACGACTGGCTGCGACGCTGCCCTTTCTGGTTGTAGACGGTCTTGAGCCGTTCGAGGATGCTTCCCCGTCCGGCGTTGGCGTGGTTGTCGGCCTCATACATCACGGAGAGGACGTTCTTCACTTCCCCGTGCAGACCGTCGCGCTGGCAGTCGGACAGCTGCTCGGGCATACGCTGTTCATTTTTCTGTGGTGCGTTGGGGCGGCGCTGTACTGCCTGGGTGGGGCGGTCGTTGATGCGGCCACGCAGATTGTCGTTGTTTTGGGCGGCCAAACAACCCGCAAATCCCAAGAATACGGCGATCGCCAGAACTTGCTTATTTTTCATAATATTCTTTATACTAATATGTTGTACTGACTTTTTGATGTATTTGAACGTATTTTTGCGAGTTCAAAGTTACGAAAAAAAACGGAAATGGGAAAAATTTAGTATCTTTGCACTGCAAAAAAAATTTAAACGTGCAATGGAAAGTGTTGTCTTAATCTGTTTTGTGGCTTACACGGTGCTGCTTTTTGCGGTGATGTGGCTCTCGTCGCGCAAGTCGGCGGGCAACGATGCCTTTTTCCGTGGGCAGCGCAAGTCGCCGTGGCCGGTGGTGGCTTACGGCATGATCGGGGCTTCGCTTTCCGGGGTGACGTTCCTCTCGGTGCCGGGAGGGGTGTACTACGGCCAGTTCACCTATATGCCTCTGGTGTTCGGTTATGTGCTGGGCTATGCGGTCATCGCCCTTGTGCTGCTGCCTTTGTATTACAGGCTCAGCCTCACCTCTATCTATAGCTATCTCGAACAGCGTTTCGGCGTCGCTTCCGAGCGGACAGGAGCCCTCTTTTTCATTATCTCCCGCCTCATGGGTTCGGCGCTGCGCATGTATTTGGTGGTCTTTGTGCTTTACGAGTTTGTCTTCAGGGGATGGGGTGTGCCCTTCTGGGCTATCGCGGTGGTGTTCATCTGCATCATCCTGCTCTACACTTTCCGCGGCGGAGTGAAGACGGTGGTGTGGACCGACATGCTGCAGACCACCTTCCTGCTCCTTGCCGCCATCGCCACCGTGGTGGCCATTCTCCACGAGATGGACATCTCACTGCCGCAGCTGCTCCGCCGTTCGGCCGATGCGGGCTATACCCGCGTCTTCGAGACCGACCCCACAGCCGGCAAGTATTACTGGAAGCAAATCCTCAGCGGCATGTTCATCACCATCACCATGACGGGTCTCGATCAGGACATGATGCAGAAGAACCTTACCTGCAAGAATCTGCGCGATGCCCAGAAGAATGTGATGACCAGCAGCCTGCTGTTCATTGTTGTCAATCTGATTTTCCTCTGCCTGGGTGCCGCGCTGATTGCCTACGCTCAGAGCACCGGATTCGAGTTGCCTGTGGATGCCAAGGGGCTTGTCATGGGTGACAAGATTTTCCCCTCCGTGGCTTTCCATCTTAGCACCTTCACCGCGGTGGTGTTCATCCTCGGCATGGTGGCGGCGGGCTATTCCAGCGCCGACGGTACGCTGACGGCGTTGACTACCACTTTCTGCTACGACTTCCTCGGGTTCGACCGCCGCGAGGACTCCCGGTCGTCGGTGCGTCTGCGCCGCTGGGTGCATGTGGGCTTCGCCCTGCTCTACCTGTTGGTGATTATCGCCTTCCGTCCGTTCCACACCCAGTCGCTTATCGACACCCTCTTCGACATCGCCGGCTTCACCTACGGCCCGCTGCTGGGTCTCTACACCTTCGGCCTCTTCACCAAGCGGAAGGTGCGCGACCGCTGGGTGCCGCTGGTCGCGGTGCTGGCTCCCGTGCTCTCGTTTGCATTGAAGATGTATATGCCCCTGTGGACGGGCTACCATTTCGGGTTTGAGATTCTGCTGGTCAACGGACTGCTCACCTTCATCGGCCTGCTGGCCATCAGGGTGAAGGAGAAATAGAATGTATTCATTGAAAATAAATATTGTATAGATATGTTTCGTAAACTGCCATTCCTTTTTGCCGCAACGGCTTTGCTGTGGGGGTGCTATTCGGTCACCCCGGTCAGCGGCGACAACGGTGTGATGGGCGAGGGTGTGTTTTATTCCCTGCCCCGTACACAGATTTGTGTCGATGTCACCTACCAGTATTATGATTTGAAAGATGCTGTCTTCAGCGAGTATGCCTCCGAGATGCTCGCGCTGGACAATTTCGATGTCGACAAGCCTTACCGCATCCAGAATGTGTCGTCGTCCTATACCGTCGTTGCCGACCCCGACAATTACTATCTGGTCACCCCTAGCGGCATCTCTGTGCAGGTGGACAACCGCCATCTGCTCTGCGCCGTGGGCATGACCCCCAAGGAGGTGTCCGAGCAGCTGGGACCCGCCATGCAGGTCAACCAGCTCACCGACGGCGATGCCAAGCTGGTGCTGCATAACGCCACCGCCGACAAGATGCTGCCCACCTACAACCTCTACGACCGCACCGACACATTCTATGTGCGTGGCGACCGTCCCGGCCAGCCCACGGGTCTCTCCACTAAGAAGGCTCCCCGCTCGCTGCGCCAGCGCGCCCAGCGTGCCGCCGAGGAGATTGCCGAGCTCGAGGACACCCGCGCCGACATCGCCCTCTCCGACCGCTATACCCCCGAGGGGAAACGCGAGCTGCTCCACCAGCTGGAGGAGAAAGAGGCTGTCCTCCTGGCTCAGTTCATCGGCAAGCCTGTCGTCGAGACCGTCCATTTCTTCATCGACCCCAAGCCCGCCAGCAGCGCCAAGGACTCGGTGCAGCAGTTTGTCCTCTTCTACTTCTCGCGCAGCGAGGGAATCTGCGAGAGCGACGACTACGATGCCCTCCCCGTGGTCTGCACCTTGCGTCCCGACAAGACCATGCAGCAGGTGCGCGCTTTCAGCCGCCATCCCAAGCGGCTTGCCTTCTTCGCCAAGCACAACTTCCAGTACCGTCTGCCCTCCCTGGCGCAGATGAAGCTGTCGTGCGAGCTCTTCGACTATCAGGTGACGCTCCCCGTAGCCCAGTTCGGCCCCGTGGTCGATTTGCCCCATCGCCATTTCAAGGCCCTGTTCGACCCCACTACCGGCGCCATCGTTTATTTTGAGAATTGAGAATTGAGAGTTGAGAATTGAGAAGCCTTCAAGCAATAAATTATAGGAGGTTGTCATAAGGTGAATTTCTACACGACCATACTCGGCTCCGGTGCCGCACTGCCTACCGTCGCCCGCCATTGCAGCGGACAGGTGGTGAACGTCAACGGCTTCAGGATGCTTTTCGACTGCGGCGAGAACACCCAGACCCAGCTCCGCGTCTATCACCAGAAGATGCAGGGCATCTCGCACATCTGCCTCACCCACCTCCACGGCGACCATTTCTTCGGGCTTCCCGGACTGGTGAGCAGCATGCACCTCTGCGGACGGCAGCAGCCTGTCGACGTTTACGCTCCCGCCGGCATCCGCGACGCCATGAACCTGCTGATGCAGGTCTCCGGGAGCCATATCGAGTTCGAGCTCAACTACCACGAGCTCTCGTTCACCGAGGGCATCCAGCTGCTTTTCGAGTCGCCATTGTGCCGCGTGTATGCCTTCCCGCTGCTCCATTCCGTCCCCACCTACGGCTATCTTGTCGAGGAGAAACCCCGTGGCAAGAACCCCGTCCGCCGCTACGCCTATTGCACCGACACCACCTACGACGAGCGTTTCCTCCCCTATATCGAGGGGGTGAACCTGCTGTGCATGGAGAGCACCTTCGACCACTCTTTCGACAGTGTGGCACGCGAGAAGCTGCATTGCACCACCGTCATGGCGGCCACGATGGCAAAGAAGGCTAATGTGGGACAGTTGCTGCTGACGCATATCAGCGCCCGCTTCAAGGAGCCGGAGAAGCTGCTGGCCGAGGCGCAGGCTATCTTCCCCGCCACGCTCATTGCAGCCGACGGCGAAACGCACGAGGTGCGCTACCGCTCCTGAGCGGCTTCGTCGTCGTGACGCTTCGGGTCGATGCGCTCCACCACTGCTGTCCGTCCGGTCACTCTGAATTTGATTTCACACCCGCCGTATTCCATCCCGTACAGCCGTCCGGGGTCGTGCTGGTACTGCGGCCTTGGGTCGTGGGCGAGTAACGCTGTCAGGCTTGGCCGCAATGCCGGCGGAAGGACCTCCAGCAGCTCTTGCGGGCATTGCACCTCGAGCAGGGTGTCGGCAGCCTGTGGGGCAAAGCCGCTGCGGGCGTCGGGATGGCTGTCGGTATAGGGCAGGTAAGGCTTGATGTCGTAGATGGGAGTGCCGTCCATCAGGTCGGCCCCCGTCACATGCAGCACAGCCCCCAGGGTGGCATGCTGCTCGATGCCTGTCAGCCGCACCGACGACAGCCCCAGGGCGTTCGGGCGGAAGGGACTGCGAGTGGCGAAAACCCCCATGCGGCGGTTCCCTCCCAGCCGTGGCGGCCGGACGGTGGGCGACCAGCCCTGCCTCACCGCTTCGCTGAACTGCCAGATAAGCCAGATATACTCGAAATCCTCCAGCCCCCTCACCGCTTCGGGTACCCGGTATTCGGGCTCGAAGACGATTCGTGCCGGGGTGTCGACGATGCCCGCCTGGCGCGGGATGCCGAACTTGGTGGCAAAACAGCTCTCGATATGGGCAATGGGGTGCATCGTGTGCTGTGCTTTTAGAACTGTAGGTAAGGGGCTAGCCAGTACATCAGCGAGGTGCTCAGAATCCCCAGTCCGGCACCTGCCAGCACGTCGCTGGCCCAATGCCGGTTGTTATACATGCGCAGCAGACCCACGCCTGTCGCCACGGCATAGCCCGTGATGGCGATGGCGGGATACTCCTCGCCATACTCCCGTCGCAGCATCTCCGCGCCGAAGAAGGCGGTCATCGTATGCCCCGAGGGGAAGCTGGTGAACACCCCGGGATAGGGGCGCTCCCTGCCGATGGTGTATTTCAGGCCGTTGGAGAACAGCACGGTGAAGAGGGCGCTTCCCGCCCCCAGGCACACCATGTCGCGCCAGTTGTGGCGGCTCTCCAGTCCGCATGCTTTCAGCAGCACCACCGACGAGATGGGGACGTACTGCAGGAGGTTCTCCGCCTCGTACCGCTTGTGGCCGTCCAGCTGCAGCCAGTCGCGCAGCTTGATGTCGATGTTGTCGTGGAGCGACGGGGTGAAAGCCACGGTAGCCCCTCCCGCCAGCAGCAGGGTGGGGGCCACGGTCTGACCCCATGTCAGCCGGTGGTCGTAGCGGCACGTCAGGCTGTCGCTGCGTTGTCCCGCTGCCGCCAAGGGCCGCAGGACCGTCGCCAGCAGCAGCACGCCGAGCAACGTGGTGTGTATATGGCTTTTTGTCATTTGCATGTCAGTACTCCGTTGTTCAGCTGTGGCACCACGGGACAGGTGTTGCACTCGAAAGCGAAGACGATGTCCGCCTCGGCGCCGAAGCCTAAAAGGCGCTGCACATGGCTGGCGTGGCGCAGGCTGTAGGTGTAGGGGTCGCCCTGGCAGGCGTCCCACAGGGCCACGGCCATCGCCACGGCGTCGTGGTGGCTCGTGTATAGGCCGCTGTCCAGCAGCCGGCGGCAGATGGCGCCGGCAAAGAGGGTGTCCTCAATCGAGAAGTCGTTCTTCCACCCGCTGCAGAGGATCACCAGGTCCTGGGGCTGGGTGAGCAGCCGCTCCGTGAGGACGTCGATATTGGCAAAACAGCCCACCAGCGTGCGGTCGGCGTCGCCGCCGCGCAGGATGGAGACGGTGCCGTTGGTGGTGCTGTAGGCGATGCGTTTGCCGTGCAAGTCGGTGGACATGTATTCCGTGGGGGAGTTGCCATACTCGGCGTCGCCGATTTTCCTGCCTCCGCGCTCGGCGGCCCGCAGGTAGCCCTGTGCGCGGAAGGGTTCCAGGGCCTCGAGGTTGTCAAGGGGCACGATGCACTCCGCGCCCGCCTGGAAGGCGGCGCAGATGGCCGTGGTGGCCCTCAGCACGTCGACGGCCACGGTGGTATGCCCCTGCTTGAGGGTGCGCCACTCGTAGAGGGCGGGGGTCAGCGAAAGCTCAATCTGTGAAACACTCATTTCCAAAAGCGTCTTCTGAGTAGTCCGAACGTTCGATGCTGCCGTCGGGGTTGATGGTGAAGCTATAGAACACGGGGTTCGACGAGATGTAGCGGTCGTGCTGGAAATGCCAGCGGCTGATGCTTGTGGGCAGGTTGCGCAAGGCGAAGTCGCTCATCTGTTCCAGCAGGATGCAGCGGTGGGCGAGCTTGCTGCCCATGCCGCTCCGGTCGATGAAAGCCTGGTCTGTCGACAGCTCCACAGGCTCCCCCTTCACGTCCACAGGCTGCATCTTGTCGCCGCGTACCCAAACGTGCATCAGCTCCACGCCGCTCTTGGTGGAGCGCAGCGTGTATTCGGTGTACACCACGATCTCGTTGATTTCGGGCTGCTGCCATTTGTGGATGGCCGTGAGCAGCACGGCGTCGATGCCGTAGGAGCTGTGGAGCATGGAGATGTCGGCGTTCATCAGCTTGTTGTAGTCCAGCCCCAGCTTCTCGACGAGGATGTCGGAAGTGAGGGGGGCGGTGGCGTAATAACCCTGGCTCGACAGGGGGTAGGAGAGGGTCTGCCGCATATAGTGTGCCGCGGCGGAAAGCTCGTCGTTCAGCACCCTGTCCTGAGTGGTCTTCACCATGGGACGCTTGGCGTTGTCCTGCACGGGTGCCACGAGGATGGTCGCGGGCTTCTCGCGGTACAGTTCGTTGTAGGTGGTCACCTTCTTCTCGCTCTTGCACGACACGGCAAGCAGCAGGGCGACCAGAGGCAGTAGGTATTTGATTCTCGGCATGGCGGTGTATGGACTATTGGTTCTCTAATTGTTTAGCGGCGCGAGCGATGCTGTCCTGCATGGCCTTCTCGGCGGCCTTGGCCTGCCGTTCGGCCTCGCGTTGCGCCTTCAGGGCCTCGCGTTCGGCTTTCTGCGCCTCGCGCTGCGCTTCGCGTTCGGCCTTCTGAGCCTCGCGTTGCGCCTCGCGCAGGGCTTTCTGCTCCTCGCGTTGTGCTTCGCGCTGTGCCTTCTGTGCCTCGCGTTCAGCCTCGCGTTGAGCCTGGAGGGCCTTCTCGCGTTCCTGGCGTTCCTGTTCGCGAGCCTGCTTGGTCTGTTGTGCCTGTCGCTCGCGCTCTTGGCGTGCCTGTTCGCGGGCTTGCTTGTTCAGCAGCTGCTGCCGTTCGCGCTCCTCGCGGGCCTGCTCCTTCATCATCTGCTTGAAAGCGGGGTCGTCGGCCTGCTGTTGTCGCAGGGCCTCCTCCTCGGGGGTGTAGTGGACGGTGATGGTGTCCAGCGTGCGGAGGTCGATGGCCGAGGTGTCCACGCGGTTGTCGCCACGCTGGTTGGGGGTGAGGGCCTGCTTCAGCTGGTCGACGTAGGGCGAGCTGTTTGGGAAGAGCATCTTCTCGTTGTTGAACATGATGTTGGCCTGTTCCAGGCATCCCAGTCTGGCCAGGGCGACGCCGTAGTCGGCATACTGGCCGGGGTAGGGGGCCTGGTCCTTGAGGTTGCGGTTGATGGCCTCGGCATAGGCCTTGGCCACAGCCAGCAGCTTGGCCTCTGTGGGTTTGTGCTGATAGGACATCAACGTAGAGGGCACGTCGACCATGGTGCCCTGGTTGATGCAAGCGGCCAGCGTCAGGCATCCCGCCATCAGTGCCGCAAGAGTGGTAGAATAGTGTCTTTTCATCGTTCTGCAGTCAAAAAAAGAAACGGCAACGTCATAAGCCGGGTTCTGTCACCGCCGATGCCGGCGGTCTCTATCATCAATCTACTGCCGTCGTTGCCGACGGCCTCTATCAACCTACCCCCCGGCAAAGGGCGAGCCAGCCCTGTGCTGCCGGTATATTTGGTCTTTCAACCCATAAGGTTTGCCATCAGGCGGCATCGCTGCCGTCCGTCGTGGGCTCTTACCCCGCGCTTGCACCCTTGCCGGACGGAAAGCCCGGCGGTTTCTCTTTCTGTGGCACTCGCTGTCGTCAGGGCGCTTACCTCCCTGCCGCCTTCCCGTTAGGAAGTATGGTGGCTCGTGTTGCCCGGACTTTCCTCCCGTCCCTGCCCCTTGGGGGCGAGGACCGGCGATAGAGTCGGTTGCCGTTATTCTGTCAATGTGCTCTCAGTGTGCTGTCGTTGTATGCTGTCAATCTGTTTTTTGTTGTGCCGTCATGTGGGCATGACGGGTGGCGACGGTTCCGCCGACGAGTGGGAGTGCAGTCCCTCGGGTCGTGGGAGGTTGCCGGTTAGAATTTGCAAAAATACGAAAAAAAACCGATTCAGCAACTTTTTTTCTCAAAAGCGCCCCTGTGGCGGTCCCGTGTCGGCCCCTCGTCAGCGTAGCAGCAGCACGCTCCCCGTCTTCCGTTTCGGCACCGTGGGAGCTGCCGGCGTGGTGTAGCTGATGACGTAGAGGTAAGTCCCCTGGGGGCAGGGTGCCCCCTTGTGTGTGCCGTCCCATTGTTCCGAGGGGTCCTTGCTGCCGAACACCAGGGTCCCCTTGCGGCTGTATATTCGCAGCTCGTAGTCCACCGTCGCGCCCCGCACCCCGAAGCGGCTGTTCTCCTCCTCCCTGCCCTTGGGCGAGAAGACATTCGGCACATACAGCTCCTCGTGCCTGAAGGGGATGCTCCGCGTTGTGCTGTCGGTGCAGCCCTCCGTGGCCACGGCCAGAGCGATGCGCACGGAGTCCTCCGTCAGGTCGGCGCGGTAGGTGACGGCGGGCGTGGTGTCGTAAGGATGGGCGTTCACGTACCACTGCCGTCGGTGTGGGCCGTGGGAGATGTCCGCCGCCGTGAGCGTGGGGGCCTCCTCAGTCAGGAAGTCGGCGCTCAGCGCCATCGCCGCCCGCGGGCGTGGTGCCACATGAAGGCGGACCACCGTAATGCTGTCGCAGCCCGCTGTGGTAGTGAGGCTGTCCGTCAGCGTCGTGTCGGCGGTGTAGGTGCTGCCCTCCCATTGTAAGCTGTCGCATCCCGACACCATCGTGTCAGAGTGGTAGGAAGGCGACAGCGAGAGGTGCAGGACGGCCATACTGTCGCACATCCACTGGTTGAGCAGTCGAGCCGTGTCCACGGTTGAGTCGGAGTACAGCCTGCCGTTCGCCGCCCAGCGGAAAGTGTCGCACGCCGTCTGCCACTCCGCACCCCTGCTGCTGTAGTGCAGCACCAGATGCAGCGTGTCAGCGCCTGGACACCCCTCGCCGTTGGTGTAGTCGTATGTGTAGGTACCGCTCTTGATGTAGACCACATCGTGCCAGACGTATTGGTCGCAAGCATCCTGATGGAAGACGTCGTGGGAGCTGTGGTTGATAGTCAGGTGCAAGGTGTCGACATCGGTGCAAGGAGAGCCCGGCAGCGTATGGTCGAAAGTGTACGTCCCCGATGCTGTATAAGATGTGCTGTTCCAAGAGTATTCATCGCAGGCGGTTTCATAGTATGTAGTGTCATCGTGCTGGGAGATTGTGAGATGGAGGGTGTCCGAGCTCGGACAGCCTTCAACGTTTGTATAGTTGTAGGTGTAAGTGCCGCTCTCATTGTAGACGGCATCATGCCAAGTAAATTGCACGCAAGCATCCTGATGGAAGGTGTTGTGAGTACTGCTATTGATCGTGAGGTGGAGGGTGTCAACATTGGTGCAGGGTGAACTCGGCAGCGTATGGTCGAAAGTGTACGTCCCTGATGCTGTATAACCTGTGCCATTCCAAGTGTATTCATCGCAGGAAGTCACATAGTATGTGGTGTCATCATGCTGACTGATGTTGAGGTGTAGTGTATCTGTGCTTGGGCAATTATCGTCATTGCTATAGTCGTAGGTGTAAGTTCCACTCAAATTATAGTTTACATCGTGCCAAGTGTATTGCTCGCAAGCATCCTGGTGATAGGAGTTGTGTGTGCTGTTATTAATTGTGAGGTGAAGAGTGTCGATGTTGGTGCAAGTTGAACCCTGCTGAGTATGGTCAAAAGTATATGTTCCAGATGTTGTATATGTTGAGCCATTCCAAGAGTATTCATCACAGGCGGTTATGTGGTAGGTTGTGTCATCGTGTTGGGAGATTGTGAGGTACAGGGTGTCTGTGCTGGGGCAGCCATCGTCGTTTGTATAGTCGTAAGTATAAGAACCGCTTTGTGTGTAGTTGACTTCGTGCCATGTATATTGTTCGCAAGCATCCTGATGATAAGAGTTGTGAGTACTGTTATTGATTGTTAGGTGTAGGGTGTCAACGTTTGTGCATGATGATCCCTGCTGTGTATGGTCAAATGTATATGTTCCAGTTGATGTATAAGTTGTGCCATTCCAGGTATACTCATCGCAGGCGGTTACATAGTATGTGGTGTCATCATGCTGTGAGATAGAGAGGTGTAAGGTATCTGTACTTGGGCAATTGTCGTCATTGCTATAGTCGTAGGTGTAAGTTCCACTCAAATTGTAGTTTACATCGTGCCAAGTGTATTGCTCGCAAGCATCCTGTCGATAAGAGTTGTGAGTACTGATATTGATGGTTAAGTGGAGGGTGTCAACATTGGTGCAGGGTGAACCCTGCTGAGTATGGTCAAAAGTATATGTTCCAGATGTTGTATATGTTGAGCCATTCCAAGAGTATTCATTGCAGGCGGTTATGTGGTAGGTTGTGTCGTTGTGCAGGGAGATTGATAGGTGTAAAGTGTCTGAGCTCGGGCATCCATCGACGTTTGTATAGTCGTAGGTATAAGTACCACTCTCGTTGTAGCTTACGTTATGCCAGATGTATTGCTCGCAAGCATCCTGATGGAAGGAGTTATGAGTGCTGTTATGGATTATGAGGTGGAGGATGTCAACATTTGTGCAAGTTGACCCCTGTTGAGAATGGTCAAATGTGTATGTCCCAGTTGATGTATATGTTGTGCTATTCCAGGTATACTCATCGCAGGCGGTCACGTGGTATGCAGTGTCGTTGTGCTGACTGATGTTGAGGTGGAGAGTATCTGTACTGGGGCAGTCATTGATGTTAGTATAGTCGTAGGTGTAGGTGCCGCTCTCGTTGTAGACGACATCATGCCAAGTGTATTGCTCACAGGCATCTTGGTGATAGGCGTTGTGTGTGCTGTTATTGATTGTGAGGTAGAGTGTGTCAACGTTAGTGCAAGTGGACCCTTGTTGTGTATGGTCAAATGTATATGTTCCTGTTGTTGTATAGGATGTGCCATACCAAGTGTATTCATCGCAGGCAGTCACATAATAGGCGGTGTCGTCATGCTGTGAGATAGTGAGGAGTAAGGTGTCGGTGCTGGGGCATCCATCATTGTTTGTATAGTCGTAAGTATATGTACCGCTTTGAGTGTAGTTGACATTGTGCCATGTATATTGTTCGCAAGCATCCTGATGGAAGGAGTTATATGTGCTGTTATGGATTAAAGCAGTGTCGTCATGCTGACTGATGTTGAGGTGTAGGGTATCTGTGCTCGGGCAATTGTCGTCATTGCTATAGTCGTAGGTGTAAGTTCCACTCAAGTTGTAGTTTACATCGTGCCAAGTGTATTGCTCGCAAGCATACTGGTGATAGGAGTTGTGTGTGCTGTAATTGATTGTGAGGTAGAGTGTGTCGACATTTGTGCAGGGGGTGCCTTGCTGACTATGGTCAAATGTATATGTTCCAGATGCAGTATAGGCTGTGCCGTTCCATGTGTACTCGTCACAAGTTGTCACATAGTAAGCAGTGTCGTCATGCTGATTGATGTTGAGGAGGAGAGTATCTGTACTGGGGCAGCCATTGATGTTAGTATAGTCGTAAGTGTAGGTGCCGCTCTCATTGTATACGACATCATGCCAAGTGTATTGCTCACAGGCATCTTGGTGATAGGAGTTGTGCGAACCGTAGTTAATTGTCAGGTAGAGGGTATCGGTATTGGTGCAAGGTGAGCTCGGCTGAGAATGGTTGAAGGTATATGTTCCGGTTGATGTATAAGTTGTGCCATTCCAAGTATACTCATCGCAGGCGGTTACGTAGTATGTGGTGTCGTCATGCTGACTGATGTAGAGGTGAAGAGTATCTGTACTTAGGCAATTATAGTTGTTTGTATAGTCGTAGGTGTATGTGCCACTTAGGGTATAGTTGATTTCATGCCAAGTGTATTGCTCGCAGGCATCTTGATTGTATGAGTTGTGCGAGCCGTAGTTAATTGTCAGGTATAGTGTGTCGATATTGGTGCAGGGTGAGCTCGGCTGAGAATGGTTGAAGGTATATGTTCCGGTTGATGCATAAGTTGTTCCATTCCAAGTATACTCATCGCAGGCAGTTACATGGTAAGTGGTGTCGTCATGCTGACTGATGTTGAGGTGTAGGGTGTCCGAGCTCGGACAATTGTCGTCATTGCTATAGTCGTAGGTGTAAGTTCCACTCAAGTTGTAGTTTACATCGTGCCAAGTGTATTGCTCGCAGGCGTCTTGGTGATAGGTGTTGTGTGAACTGTAGTTGATTGTCAGGTAGAGGGTGTCGATGTTGGTGCAGGGTGAGCCTGGCTGAGAATGGTCGAAAGTATATGTACCAGAAGTTGTGAATGTCGTGCCATTCCAAGTATACTCATTACAGGCAGTCACATGGAAAGCGGTGTCGTCATGCAGTGAGATATTGAGGTGCAGGGTGTCTGTACTTTGGCATCCATCATTGTTTGTATAGGCGTAAGTATATGTACCGCTTTGAGTGTAGTTGACATTGTGCCATGTATATTGTTCGCAAGCATCCTGATGGAAGGAGTTATATGTGCTGTTATGGATTATATGTCCCCGATATTGTATATATTGTTCCATTCCAAGTATATTCATCGCATGCCGTCACATAGTATGCGGTGTCATCGTGTTGGGAGATTGTGAGGAGCAGAGTATCTGAGCTAGGACAGCCATCATTGTTTGTATAGTCATAGGTGTAAATGCCACTTTGAGTATAGTTGATTTCGTGCCAAGAGAATTGTTCACAGGCATCTTGGTGATAGGAGTTGTGGGAGCTGTTATTGATTGTGAGGTAGAGGGTGTCAATGTTGGTGCAGGGTGATCCTGGCTGAGAATGGTCAAAAGTATATGCTCCGGATGTTGTATATGTAGTGCCGTTCCATGTGTACTCGTCACAAGTTGTCACATGGTAAGCAGTATCGTCATGCTGATTAATGTCGAGGTGGAGGGTGTCAGTGCTGGGGCAGCCATCGTCGTTTGTATAGTCATATGTATATGTGCCGCTTTGAGTGTAGTTGACATCGTGCCATGTATATTGCTCGCAAGCATCCTGATGGAAGGAGTTATGTGTGCCGAAGTTAATTGTCAGGTAGAGGGTGTCAATGTTGGTGCAGGGTGAGCCTGGCTGAGAATGGACGAAAGTATATGTACCAGAAGTTGTGAATGTCGTGCCATTCCAAGTGTACACATCGCAGGCGGTTATGTGGTAGGTTGTGTCGTCGTGCTGACTAATGTTGAGGTGGAGGGTGTCCGTGCTCGGGCAATTATCGTTGTTTGTATAGTTGAATGTGTAAGTACCACTTTGGGTATAGTTGATTTCGTGCCAAGAGAATTGTTCACAGGCATCTTGATAGTATGAGTTATGCGATCCGTAGTTAATTGTTAGGTAGAGGGTGTCAATGTTGGTGCAAGTTGACCCCTGTTGTGTGTGGTCAAAAGTATATATCCCCGATGTTGTATATGTTGTGCCGTTCCATGTGTACTCATCACAAGTTGTCACATAGAAAGCAGTATCGTCATGCTGATTAATGTCGAGGTAGAGGGTGTCAGTGCTGGGGCATCCATCATCGTTTGTATAGTCGTAAGTGTAGGTTCCACTCTCGTTGTAGAAGACATCATGCCATGTGTATTGCTCGCAGGCATCTTGGTGATAGGAGTTATGCGAACCATAGTTAATTGTCAGGTAGAGAGTGTCAACGTTAGTACAGGTTGAACTCTGCTGCGTGTGGTCAAATGTATATGTGCCAGAAGTTGTGAATGTCGTGCCATTCCAAGTATACTCATCGCAGGCAGTCACATAGTAAGCGGTGTCGTCATGCTGTGAGATAGTGAGGTGCAAGGTGTCTGAGCTAGGACAGCCATCATTGTTTGTATAGTCATAGGTGTAAATGCCACTTTGAGTATAGTTGATTTCGTGCCAAGAGAATTGCTCGCAGGCATTTTGGTGATATGAGTTGTGTGTGCTGTTATTGATTGTGAGGTGAAGAGTGTCGATGTTGGTGCAGGTTGAGCTTGGCTGAGATTGGTCGAAGGTAAATATTCCGGATGCAGTATATGTTGTGCCATTCCAAGTGTATTCATCGCAGGCGATTACGTAGTATGTTGTGTCGTTGTGCTGACTGATGTTGAGGTGGAGAGTATCTGTTCTGGGGCAGCCATTGATGTTAGTATAGTCGTAGGTGTAGGTGCCGCTCTCATTGTAGTCGACATCATGCCAAGTGTATTGCTCACAGGCATCTTGGTGAATCGGTATTGGTGCAAGGTGAGCCCGGCTGAGAATGGTCGAAAGTATATGTGCCAGAAGTTGTGAATGTCGTACCATTCCAAGTATACTCATCACAATCAGTCACGTGGTAAGCAGTGTCGTTGTGCTGACTGATGTTGAGGTGCAGGGTGTCAGTGCTGAGGCATCCATCGTCGTTTGTATAGTCGTAAGTATATGTACCGCTTTGAGTGTAGTTGACATCGTGCCATGTATATTGTTCGCAAGCAAGTATATATGCCAGAAGTTGTGAATGTCGTTCCATTCCAAGTATACTCATCACAGGCAGTCACATAGTATGCAGTGTCATCGTGTTGGGAGATTGTGAGGTACATGGTGTCAGTGCTCGGGCAATCATCGTTGTTTGTATAATTATAGGTGTAGGTACCACTCTCGTTATAGATTACGTTATGCCATGTGTATTGCTCGCAAGCATCCTGGTGATAAGAGTTGTGAGTACTGTTATTGATAGTTAAGTAGAGTGTGTCAACATTGGTGCAGGGTGAGCCCGGCTGAGAATGGTTGAAGGTATATGTTCCGGTTGATGTATATGTTGTGCCATTCCAGGAGTATCCATCGCAGGCTGTCACATAGTAAGCGGTGTCGTCATGCTGTGAGATAGTGAGGAGTAAGGTGTCGGTGCTGGGGCATCCATCATTGTTTGTATAGTCGTAAGTATATGTACCGCTTTGTGTGTAGTTGACATCGTGCCATGTATATTGTTCGCAAGCATCTTGATGATAGGAGTTGTGAGTGCTGTTATTGATTGTGAGGTGGAGGGTGTCAGCGTTGGTGCAAGGTGAGCCCGGCTGTGTGTGGTCAAATATATATGTTCCGGTTGTTGTATAGGATGTGCCGTTCCATGTGTACTCGTCACAAGTTGTCACATAGTAAGCAGTGTCGTCATGCTGATTGATGTTGAGGTGGAGAGTATCTGTACTGGGGCAGCCATTGATGTTAGTATAGTCGTAGGTGTAGGTGCCGCTCTCATTGTAGTCGACATCATGCCAAGTGTATTGCTCACAGGCATCTTGGTGACTATGGTCAAATGTATATGTTCCGGATGCAGTATAGGCTGTACCGTTCCATGTGTACTCATCACAAGTTGTCACATAGTAAGCAGTGTCGTCATGCTGATTGATGTTGAGGTGAAGAGTATCTGTACTGGGGCAGCCATTGATGTTAGTATAGTCGTAAGTGTAGGTGCCGCACTCATTGTATACGACATCATGCCAAGTGTATTGCTCACAGGCATCTTGGTGATAGGAATTGTGCGATCCGTAGTTAATTGTCAGGTAGAGGGTGTCGATGTTGGTGCAAGGTGAGCCCGGCTGAGAATGGTCGAAAGTATATGTACCAGAAGTTGTGAGTGTCGTACCATTCCAAGTATATTCATCGCATGCCGTCACATAGTATGCGGTGTCATCTTGTTGGGAGATTGTGAGGTACAGGGTATCAGTGCTCGGGCAATCATCGTTGTTTGTATAATCATAGGTGTAGGTACCACTCTCGTTGTAGTTTACATCATGCCATGTGTATCGCTCGCAAGCATTCTGGTGATAAGAGTTGTGGGAGCTGTTATTGATTGTTAGGTGGAGTGTGTCAACGTTTGTGCAAGGTGACCCCTGCTGTGTGTGGTCAAATGGATATGTTCCGGATGATGTATATGTAGTGCCGTTCCATGTGTACTCATCGCAGGCGGTTATGTGGTAGGTTGTGTCGTCATGCTGGGTAATTGTGAGATGAAGGGTATCCGAACTTGGGCAATTCTCGTTGTTTGTATAGTTGAATGTGTAAGTACCACTTTGGGTATAGTTGATTTCGTGCCAAGAGATTTGTTCACAGGCATCTTGATAGTATGAGTTATGCGAGCCGTAGTTAATTGTTAGGTAGAGGGTGTCAATGTTGGTGCAAGTTGAACCCTGCTGTGTGTGGTCGAATGTGTATGTCCCGGATGTTGTATATGATGTGCCATTCCATGTGTATTCATCACAGGCAGTTACATAGTAAGTGGTGTCGTTGTGCTGACTGATGTTGAGGTGGAGGGTGTCCGAGCTCGGACACCCTTCGATATTTGTATAGTTGTATGTGTAAGTTCCACTCAAGTTGTAGTTTACATCGTGCCATGTGTATTGCTCACAGGCATCTAGGTGATAGGAGTTATGTGTGCCGAAGTTAATTGTTAGGTAGAGGGTGTCAACGTTGGTGCAGGGTGAGCCCGGATGAGAATGGTCGAAAATGTATGTTCCGGATGCTGAATATATTGTGCCATTCCATGAGTATTGGTCGCATGCTGTTATGTAGTATGCAGTGTCATCGTGCTGTGATATAGTGAGGAGTAAGGTGTCAGTGCTGAGGCATCCATCGTCGTTTGTATAGTCGTAAGTATATGTACCGCTTTGAGTGTAGTTGACATCGTGCCATGTATATTGTTCGCAAGCAATGGTCGAAAGTATATGTTCCGGATGTTGTATATGATGTGCCGTTCCATGTGTATTCATCGCAGGCGGTTATGTGGTAGGTTGTGTCGTCGTGCTGGGCAATGGTGAGGTGCAGAGTGTCGGTGCTGGGGCATCCTTCGTTGTTTGTATAGATGTAGGTGTAGGTGCCATCGTGGGTGTATGTGCTGTCGTGCCAGGTGTATTGCTCGCATGCGTTCTCGCTGTATGATTGGTGGGTGCCCAGGTGGATGATGGCATGCAGGGAATAGATGGTGTCCCATAGGATGGGGTTATGAGTTGTGTCAAGGTAGTCTCCGGAGAGGGTGATGGTGTCGCCGCGCCAGGGGTAACTGTCGCAGGCGGTGACGGTGTCGGGGATGAGTATGTCGGGCATGGGTTGTATGGCACCTATGCTGGTACTGTCAACGCGTCGCAGCGAGCCTATCTGGTCGAGGCTGTCGGGGATGGGGTCATAGGCGAGGAGGGCGCCGGTGCGGTTGTCGCGCCATCCGGCGGAGCAGAGTCGGGCGGTGGTGGAGAGACCGGTGTTGTGTGCGGTGAGGATGCCGCCAGTGGCGGAGACACTGGTGGCGAGGGGCGGGAAGAGGGTGTGGGGGACGCCGTTCACCGCTAGGACAGCGGGGATGGGCAGGCCGTTGGTGTCGGCATGTAGCTGGGGGAGGGCGACGAGGGCGTTGCCTTCGGCGTTGTCGAGGTTGGCGGGCGTGGCAGCCCATGCGTTGCCATAGGCAGACGCTGTTGTATTGCGGTGGATGTAGAGGTCGTTGGGTATTGAGTCGCCGAGGTTGCCATCGAAGAGGTTGTTGACGAGCTGCATGTCGCCGCCAAGGCAGGCTATCGCTCCGCCCAGACCGTAGGCCCCAAGGTTGCCGACGAAGGTGCTGTTAAGTATGGTGCTGATGCCGCTGGCGTTGTGGAAGAAGAGGGCTCCGCCCATGTCGGTCTGGTTGTGGTAGAAGGTGCAGTTGTTGGTGATGTGGCGTGTTTTCCCTTCCTGACAGAAGGCACCGCCGAGCCCCTGACGGGCATAGTTGCCGACGAAGGAGCTCTGGCTGAGGGTGACCCGGAGGGAGGTGTCGGCACCGGTGCTGTAGACGGCACCACCTTTGCCGTCGGCGGAGTCGGCGCGGAAGAGGCAGTTGACGATATGGAGGGTGCTGCTGTTGGTGTAGACGGCACCACCCGAAGAAAAACGCCCGACGATAGTGTATGCACTATTGGTATCAAATTGGGTGTTTGTTATTGTAACCTGACTGGTGTTGACAGATAATGCTCCCCCGTTAATAGTGATTTCATTTAAACCATTGGTGTCGATGTAGGCGTGGTTGTCGGCGAAGAGGCACCTGTCGAGGCGGCACAGGGATGTCTCGATTTTGACGGCCCCGCCATAGCAGTGGGCGTGGGCACGGGTGGCTACGGTGTTGTGACGGAAGCGCGTGCGAGCGATGGTCGAGGTGTCGCAGCCCGACATGCAGATGGCGCCACCATTCAAGGAGTGGTTGCCGGTGAACAGGCAGTCGGTGATAATGACCCGCGAGAGATTGGGCGGGTCGCTTCCGCAGTAGATGGCTCCGCCGCTGTGGGTGGCCTGGCAGCCGTTCAGCGTGCAGTGGCGCAGGGTGAGGAGGGTCTGGTAGCAGAGGATGGCTCCGCCTGGCCCCAGGGCATAGCCGCCCGTGATATTGAGGCTGTCGAGGGTGAGGGTGGCGTTTTGAGCGGTGAAGAGCTTGTGGGTGCCGCTGCCGGCGATGGTGACTATACCGCCACCGGGGCCGCGGTTGCGGCCGTTGATGGTGCAGACTGCATTCACGATGGCGGGGAGGGTGTCGGCGAGAAGGATGACGGGAGCACTCTGGCTGAGGTTGAAGGTGACCGTGGCAGGGGCGCCGCTGGCGACGACATGGCGCAGGGCTTCGCGCAACGAGACGACTCCGTCGTCGGGGTCGACGGTGTCCAGCAGGGTGGTGACGACAACAGGACTGTCCCCCTCGGGCGGGTTGCAGGCGGAGGGGGTTGAGGCGTTGGCGGGCGTTGCGGGGAGGAGGAGCAGCGGGAGGAGCAAGGCCCAGAGGAGGTGTGCCGGGCGTTTCATGCCTAGGAGGGTCAGTAGGTCTTACTCCACACTTCGTCGATATAGGAGCCGCCAAAGTCGATGAAGACCCTCACCTCGATGGGGCCCTGGGCAGGGTCGGAGGAGCCGTCGAGCAGGGCATCGGCCATGCTGGCGAGCTTGAGGGTGATGGACCGCACGTCGCGCGGCGTGGTGTGCAACGCCCGCACGGTGTTGTCGTTGACACGCTCGTAATAGCCAAAGAAGGTCTGCTGGAAGGCCCGCTCGATGTCGGTGACGGTGAGGTGCTTCTCCGCGACGGGCGCGTAGAGCTGCCAATAGACGGTGCAGTCGATGGTGTCGTCTTTCTTACACCCGACTAGGGTCAGCAGACTTAGGGCAAGCAGTATGCATAATGTCCGTTTCATGGGCTTGGGCTTTGGGGTCGGTGGTACGGCTACGGGTGGCAATCACCCCTCAGGGTTGAGCTGCTCTTTGCGGCTCCAGTGCTCCATGAAGTCGGCATAGTTGCGCTTGAGGAGGTTGGGGGTGTCGAGGTTGTAGGGACAACGGCTGCGGCACTGCCCACAGCCCAGACACTTGGTGGTCTGCTGCATCTTGTCGTAGAACTCGTCGGTGAGATAGACATTGTAGGGGGCGCGGCGCAGGAAGAGGTACATGCGGTTGCAGCTCTCGATCTCGATGCCGGCAGGACAGGGCTGGCAGTAGCCACAGCCGCGGCAGAAGTCGCCACAGAGCTCCTGGCGGTCGCGCTCGATGCGGGCACGCATCTCGTCGGTGAGCACGGGCGGGTTGTTCTGGAAGGAGATGAACTCGTCGAGCTCGCTCTCGCGCTGGATGCCCCAGATGGGTTCGACATAATCGAACTGGGCCAGGTAGGCATAAGCCGTGGCGGCATGGTTGATGAGGCCTCCGGCTAACCCTTTCATGGCGATGAAGCCCATGTCGTGACGATGGCATTTCTCCGCCAGGGCCTGCTCGTCGTCGCTGGCAAGATAGGAGAAGGGGAACTGCAGGGTCTCGTATAGGCCACTGTCGATGGCTTCGTGCGCCACCGCCATGCGGTGGTTGGTGATGCCGATATGGCGCACCTTGCCCTGCCGCTGCGCTTCGAGCATGGCTTCGTAGAGGCCGGTGCCGTCGCCGGGCTTGGGACAGAAGGCGGGGTTGTGGAACTGGTAGAGGTCGATATAGTCGGTGCGCAACAGGCGCAGGCTGGTCTCTAACTGGCTCCAGAAGTCTTCCACACGGGTGGCACCGGTCTTGGTGCTGATGATGACTTTGTCGCGCCGGTCGGCAAAGGCCGCCCCTAGCTTCTCCTCACTGTCGGTGTAGAATCGCGCGGTGTCGAAGTAGTACATTCCGTTGTCGAGGGCTTTGTGCAACAGGTGCACGGTCTCGGCAAGGGTGATGCGCTGGATGGGGAGGGCCCCAAAGCCGTTCTTGGGGACTATTAGCTCCGATTTTCCTAATCTTACTGTGGTCATTTTCTTGGGGCTTTTTTTAGTTTTTTCTAGATTTAATAGATTTTATAGATATTATAGATTTTATAGTTTCTTGTTATTCTTTTCTCTTTTTTCAATTTTCAATTTCCTTCTTTATTCTTCGTTTTTGCCGCAGCAGTTTTTGTATTTCTTGCCGCTGCCACAGGGACAGGGGTCGTTGCGGCCTACTTTCTTCTCGACATGCACGGGCTGGGGCTTGGGACGCTCGCCGGTCTGCTGGCGGGCGGCTTGGTCCATGGCGCGCTGGGTGTCGGTGGCGGCGCTGTCGTGGCTGGCTTTCAGATTGCGGTTGTCGCGCTTGGGCTGACGGGCTTCCTTCATGTCCTCGTCTTCCTTGACGGGCAGGCTGGCACGGATGAGGAAGGAGGAGATCTCGCGGTTGATTTCGAGCAGCATCTTCTCGAAGAGGTTGAAGCTCTCGAATTTGTAGATCAACAGGGGGTCTTTCTGCTCGTAGCTGGCGTTCTGGACGCTGGTCTTCAGTTCGTCGAGCTCGCGCAGGTGGTCTTTCCAGAGGTCGTCGATGATGGCCAGGGTGATGCCCTTCTCGATGCTCAGCTGCACTTCGCGGCCTTTGTTCTCGTATGACTTTTTGACGGGGGTGACCACGTTGAGGGTCTTCTTGCCGTCGGTGATGGGGAAGGCGACATTGATATAGCGGGTGTTCTCGTAGATGCGCTTGATGAAGGGGTAGGCGAGCTCGGTGATGCGCTGCATGCGCTCCTTGTAGGTGCTGTAGACCATGTCGTAGAGCTTCTGCACGGCATCGTCGTGGCGGGCGTTGAAGAGCTGCCGCTCGGTGAAGGGGACTTCGATGGCGAAGACGCGGATCATCTCCATCTTGAAGCCTTCCCAGTCGTGGCTCTGGAGGGCGTCGTCGTAGATGAGGGTGCAGGTGTCGTAGAACATGTTGCTGATGTCAATGCTGAGTCGGTCGCCATAGAGGGCGTTGCGGCGCTTGTTGTAGATGACGGTGCGTTGGTTGTTCATGACGTCGTCGTATTCGAGCAGGCGCTTACGCATGCCGAAGTTGTTCTCTTCGACTTTCTTCTGTGCTTTCTCGATCTGCTTGGTGATCATGGAGTGCTGGATGACTTCGCCCTCCTGCAGGCCCATGCGGTCCATGACGCTGGCGATACGCTCGGAGCCGAAGATGCGCATGAGGTCGTCCTCGAGGGAGACGAAGAAGAGGCTGCTGCCGGGGTCGCCCTGACGTCCGGCACGACCGCGCAGCTGGCGGTCGACACGGCGGCTCTCGTGGCGCTCGGTGCCGATGATGGCGAGACCGCCGGCTTCGCGCACGCCGCCCTTGAGCTTGATGTCGGTACCACGGCCTGCCATGTTGGTGGCGATGGTGACGTGACCGGGTTCGCCGGCATGGGCCACAATCTCGGCCTCCTTCTGGTGCAGCTTGGCGTTGAGGACGCTGTGCTCGATGCGTTTCATCTTGAGCATTTTGCTCAGCAGCTCGGAGGTCTCGACGCTGGTGGTACCCACAAGGACGGGACGGCCGATGCCGATGAGGCGCTCAACCTCGTCGATGACGGCTTTGTATTTCTCGCGCTTGGTCTTGTAGATCATGTCGTCCATGTCGATACGGGCGATGGGACGGTTGGTGGGGATGACCACGACGTCAAGTTTGTAGATGTCCCAGAACTCACCGGCCTCGGTCTCGGCGGTACCGGTCATGCCGGCGAGCTTCTTGTACATGCGGAAGTAGTTCTGCAGGGTGATGGTGGCGTAGGTCTGTGTGGCGGCTTCGACCTTGGCGTTCTCCTTGGCCTCAACAGCCTGGTGGAGACCGTCGCTCCAGCGGCGGCCTTCCATGATACGGCCGGTCTGCTCGTCGACAATCTTGACCTGACGGTTCTCGTCGACGATGTAGTCGATGTCCTTCTCGAAGAGGGTGTAGGCCTTGAGGAGCTGGTCGACGGTGTGGACGCGGTCGCTCTGGATGGCGAAGTCGCTGAAGATTTTCTCTTTCTTGGCGGCTTTCTCCTCGGGGGAGAGTTGCTCATGCTCGAGTTCGGCAAGCATGCTGCCGATGTCGGGCAGCTGGTAGAAGTTGCGGTCCTCGCCGAGGCCGGTGAGGAAGTCCATGCCCTTCTCGGTGAGCTCGACGGTGCGGTTCTTCTCGTCGATGGTGAAGTAGAGGTCGTCGTCGATGATGTGCATGTATTTGTTCTGCTCCTGCATGTAGAAATTCTCGGTGCGCTGGAGGATGGCTTTCATGCCGGTCTCGCTGAGGAACTTGATGAGGGCTTTGCTCTTGGGCAGACCGCGGTAGGCGCGGAGCAGCAGTTTGGCAGGCTCTTCCTCGGGCTTGGGGTCGGGGTTGGCGGCCAGTCCGTTCTTGGCGTCGGCGAGCACTTTGGTGACGAGGTTCTTCTGGGCGTTGTAGAGCTTCTCGATGACGGGCTTGAAGCGGTCGAACTCCTGGTCCTCGTCGTCCTTGCCGGTGGGGCCGCTGATGATGAGGGGGGTACGGGCGTCGTCGATGAGCACGGAGTCGACCTCGTCGACGATGGCGTAGTTGTGGCCGCGCTGCACCAGCTCCTCGGGGTTGCGGCTCATGTTGTCGCGCAGGTAGTCGAAGCCGAACTCGTTGTTGGTGCCGTAGGTGATGTCGGCGCGGTAGGCGGCTTTACGCTCCTCGCTGTGGGGCTCGTGCTTGTCGATGCAGTCGACCTTCAGGCCGTGGAACTCGAAGAGCATGCCCATCCACTCGGAGTCGCGCTTGGCGAGGTAGTCGTTGACGGTGACGACGTGGACACCCTTGCCGGGCAGGGCGTTGAGATAGACGGGCAGGGTGGCCACGAGGGTCTTACCCTCGCCGGTGGCCATCTCGGCAATCTTGCCGCTGTGGAGCACCACGCCGCCGATGAGCTGCACGTCGTAGTGGACCATGTCCCAGGTGATCATGTTGCCGCCAGCCATCCACTGGTTCTTGAAGACGGCCTTGTCCTGGCCGTCGGGGCCGGTGACGATGTTGACGTTGTCGCGCTTCACGGCGAGCTCGCGGTCGTGGTCGGTGGCGGTGACGACGACTTCGCTGTTCTCGGCAAAGCGGCGTGCGGTCTCCTTCACCACGCTGAAAGCCTCGGGGAGAATCTCGTTCAACACCTTCTGGGTCTTGTCGTACGACTCCTTCTCCAGCTTGTCGATACGCTTGTAGAGTTCCTCTTTCTCGACCACGGGCATGTCGTATTCCTCTTCGATGCGCTGGCGCAGGGAGGCCAGCTCGTTCTCCTCGGCTTCCACCTCTTTGCGGATGCGCTCCTTGAACTCGATGGTCTTGGCACGCAGCTGGTCGTTGTCCAGTTTCTGAATCTCGGGATAAATCTTAAGTGTGGCATCGAGGAAGGGTTTCACCTCCTTCAAGTCGCGGTCGGACTTGGTGCCAAACAGTTTGGATAGAAAGTTTGCCATTATCTTGTTTTCTTTTTTTGCTATGTTTTTGTACTACAATTTCTTTTAAGGTCTCGACACACGAAACCGAATTTGCAAAGATACACAAAAAAATCCACAAACAAAAATCTGAGCGGAGCTTTAACGTTATTTGTAAAAGAATGGATATGAAAGCGAGGTGGCGCGGCAAAGGCCGCGCCACCTCGCAGAGAGTGCCGCTGTGGGCTGATGGGGTTTATCGGTTGCTCTCTTCGACGGACTCTTTGATGAGCTGGAAGGTGGCTTCGATGTCGTTGTCCAGACCCATGCTGAAGCGGATGAGGCCTTCGCTCATGCCCATCTCCTTCTGGATGTCTTCGGGCACTTCGGAGCTGGTGCTCTTGCCGCTGTTGCTGAAGAGGGTCTTGAAGTAGCCGAGGCTGACGGCGAGGTAGCCGACGCCCTTGCGCTGCATGATTTCCATGATGCGGCTGGCCTTCTCGGCAGTGCCCATGTCGATGCTGATCATGCCGCCGTAGCCGAAGCCTTCATTGCACATGCTGTTGAAGAGCTCGTAGTCGGGGTGCTCGGGCAGGCCGGGGTAGTTGTATTTGAATCCCACCTCTTTGAAACGCTTGGCAAGGTACATGGCGTTCTCGCCGTGTTTCTTCATGCGGATGTGGAGGGTGTGGAGGTTCTTGTTGATGGAGGCGGAGCGCATGGGGTCCAGCACGGGGCCGAGGAGCATGCAGGTGCCGGTGTTGACGTCGATGAGGCTGTTGATGTATTCAGCGGAGCCGCAGATGGCACCGGCCACACAGTCGTTGGTGCCGTTGACGTACTTGGTCATGGAGTAGACGGTGACGTCGGCGCCCAGCTGGCAGGGGCTGAAAATCATCGGGGTGAAGGTGTTGTCGACGATGAGCTTGGCACCGGCGGCATGAGCCATCTTGCTCAGCTCGGGGATGTTGGCGATGCGGAGCAGGGGGTTGTTCATGGTCTCGGTGTAGACGACCTTGGTGTTGGGGTGCTCGGCGAGGGCTTTCTTCACAGCGTTGAGGTCCTGCATGTTGACGAAGGTGGTCTCAACATTGAATTTCTTGAGGTAGTTGGCCATGAAGGCGAAGGTGCCGCCGTAGGTTGTCATGGAGCTGACGATATGGTCGCCGGCCTTGACTTCGTGGATGAGGGCGGAGGTGATGGCAGCAAGGCCGGAACCGGTGACCCAAGCGGCCTCGGTGCCTTCCATGGCTGCGAGGGACTGGCAGAGGGCGAGGTTGGAGGGGTTCCAGTGACGGCTGTAGAGGAAGAAGCCTTCGGTTTCGCCGTGGAAGGTCTCGGTCATGAGGTGTGCCTCGGGGAAAGTGAAGGTTGCACTGTCGCAGATGGCGGGGTTCACGCCGCGGTTGGCATCGCGGCCGTCAACACGCTGGATGGCTGTTGCGGGATCGAATTTTTTCATGATAATTTTATTGTTTTAAGTTGTTTGTTTTGTTGGCTTTTTTTGGGGGTCGGACTTGTCGGACTTGTCGGACGGGTCCGACCTTTTATTTGTATAATAGGAATATGGCGGGGCGCTTGTGGAGGATGGGAGGGTCCGTGAGCCACAGGCGCGCCATGCGTGTGCGGATGTACTGTGTGGGCTGCAGGATGTCGCAGGCCACACAGATGCGCGTGGTGGGCATGAGGTGGGCGGCGAAGAGGTTGAGAAGCCTGTCGTTGCGGTAGGGAGCCTCGATGAAAATCTGGGTCTGGCTGTCGCGGTGGATGCGGGCTTCGAGGGTCTTGATAAGTGCCAGGATTTTGTTGCGGTCGACGGGCGGGTAGCCGTTGAAGGCGAAGTTCTGCCCGTTGAATCCGGAGGCCATGAGGGCGAGGAAGATGCTGCCAGGCCCTACGAGTGGCACCACTTCGATGCCCTGCCGGTGAGCCATGGAGGTGATGAGGTTGCCGGGGTCGGCGATGCAGGGCAGGCCGGCCTCGCTCATCAGTCCCACGTTCTGGCCTTGTGCGATGGGGTCGAGGTAGTGGACGATGTCGAGTTCGGCGGTGTGCTCGTTGAGCTCGTAGAAGGTGACATCGTCGATAGGAGTGTCGTAGCCCATGAGCTTGAGGTTGCGGCGGGCTGTACGGATATCCTCAACAATGAAATAGCGGCAGGTGTTGAGCATCTCGCGGTTGTAGGCCGGGATGGAGAGGCTGGCAGGACCTTCGCCAATGGGGACGGGGAAGAGTATGAGTTTGGCGGACATCAGATCATCTTTAGGTATCCCACTTCTTTCTCGGTGAGCTCACGGTAGCGGCCGCGGGGAAGGTCTTTCTTGGTGAGGCCGGCAAAGACTACGCGGTCCAGCTTGTGGATTTTGTAGCCGAGGTGTTCGAAGATGCGTCGCACGATGCGGTTCTTGCCCGAGTGGAGCTCCACACCCACGATGCGTTTGTCGTTGGCACCCTGGACGTACTGCACGTCGTCGACGTGGATGGGGCCGTCTTCAAGCTCGATGCCTTCGAGCATGCGCTTCATGTCCTCGCGGGTGACGGCTTTGTCCACTTCCACCTGGTAGATTTTGTATACACCCGTGGAGGGGTGTGTGAGGCGGCGGGCAAGGTCGCCGTCGTTGGTGAAGAGGAGGAGGCCGGTGGTGTTGCGGTCGAGGCGTCCCACAGGGTAGATGCGCTCTGGACAGGCCCCGTCGATGAGCATCATGACGGTCTGCCGCTCCTGGGGGTCGTCGACGGTGGTGATGAACCCTTTGGGCTTGTTGAGGAGGAAGTAGCGTTTGCGCTCGGAGCGGAGGGTCTCGCCGCCGTAGTTGACCACGTCGCCCTCATGCACCTGGAAACCCATCTCGGTGATGACTTTGCCGTTGACCGAGACACTGCCTGCTGCAATGAGTTTGTCGGCTTCGCGGCGGGAGCAGATGCCGGCGTTGGCGATGTATTTGTTGAGGCGGATGGTGCCGTCGTAAGGCTTGGGGGTTGGGGGCGGCACTTTCTCCTTGCGGACAGGAGGGTGCTTGGGACGGTTGGGGTCTTTGGCCCGCTTGGGTGGACGCGCCGGTTTGTCGGCACGGGTGGAGGCATTGGGTCTGTCGCCATCCTTGCGGTAGGGACGCTTGGCGGCCGGTTTGGCATCGCCGCTTTTGTTGATACGCGGACGATGTGGGCGTTTGTTATTGTCGTTCTTTTCCATAATTCTTTAGAATCGCATTTTGTAAGGGAAACTGGCATCGAGCTCTTGCTTGTTGCGCAGCGAGGCCACTTGGTCGGCCAGGCGCAGCAGGATGTCGAGTTTCATGAATTTGAGCCAGGAGAGGGCTTTGTCGTCTTTGCGGCAGGCGAGTGCGAACATGAGGTTGGCCTCGTGGAGGTTCTGCTGCACCCATTGCCGCGCGCGGGGGTCGCCGTCGATGGCGTGGCTGAGGAGTCCCAGCCAGTGGTAGTTGTGCTGAACGAGCCACTGCTCGGCCTCCACGTCGTCCTGGAGGAAGTTGCTGAAGGCGGCCAGTTCGGTGTAGCCGGCTTCGACAAGCCATTGGAAGAAGTCTTTGCTCCCTCCGATGGCCTGCTGCAGGGCCAGCAGCACACGGGGGCTGTAGGCTAACAGTCCTTTGCGGCGGTAGGGGTTGGCGGCAGTGGCGCTCATGGGTTATTGTCTTATCGTGGCACCCAGCTGGGTCTCGAGGTTTTTCTGCAGTTTTGCCATGACGGCTTCAATCTGTTTGTCGTTAAGGGTCTTGTCCTTGTCCTGCAGGATGAAGCTGACGGCATAGGATTTCATGCCCTCGGTGATGCCTTTGCCTTTGTACACGTCGAAGAGGCTGACGCGCTTGAGTAGTTTCTTCTCGGTGTTGAAGGCGACTTGCTCAATCTCGGCGAAGGTGACCTTGTTCTCGAGAATCAGGGCGAGGTCGCGGCGCACTTCGGGATACTTGGGTATTTCGGCGTAGAGCACTTCTTTGGTGGGATAGCTCTTGAGGAGGAGCGACCAGTCGATGTCGGCATGGAAGACCTCTTGTTTGCAGTCCATCTGCTTGAGGGTGTCGCGCCGTATGCGGCCCATAGTGCAGAGGACTTTGTGGTTGTCGCGGTAGACGAAGGCCAGTCCCTCGGCATAATAATGTTGGGTGGCGGGGACAATCTGCAGGCGGGAGAAGTTGACGCGCATGCGACGCAGGATGTTCATCACCTGCGCCTTGAGGTAGTAGAAGTCGGTGGGTGTGGCGGGTATTTTCCAGTTCTCGGGTTGCATGTCGCCGGTCATGAAGAGGGCGAGGTGCTGCGTCTCAACGTACTTCTTAGTGACGGACATTTCGGCTTCGGCATCGGCGGAAAGGGCCTCGGGCGAGAGCTGGTAGGTGCGACCGAACTCGTAGAGCTTCTGGTTGTGGATTTTGTAGTTGAGGTTGCGCACGATGCACTCCATGCCGCAATAGAGGAGCGACTGCCGCATGACGTTCAGCTCCTTGCTGAGGGGATTGAGAATGTGGATGCTGCGGGCGGCGTCGAAGTCGGGGTTGTTCTCGTAGTATTCGGCCTTGGTGAGGGAGTTGTTCATAATCTCGCTGAAGCCGTTGTAGGTGAGCATGTCGCTGACGACGTTCTGCAGCTTGTTGGGGTTCGGCTTGGTGCCGAAGCTGAGGCAGCTGTTGATGCGCTCGTCGATATGAATGTTGTTGTAGCCGTAGATGCGCATGATTTCCTCCACAACGTCGCACTCGCGCGTGACGTCCACTTTGCAGGAAGGGATGAGGAGTTTCATGCCCTCGGGGGTCTCGGAGACAATCTCGATGTCGAGCGAGGTGAGGGCTGTGCGGATGGCATCGAGTGGGATGCTTTGGCCGATGAGCCGGAAGACACGGTCGAAGTTGATGTCCACTTCGGCACGGGGGATGGGGGTGGGGTAGAGGTCCACCACCTCGGAAGCGACGGTGGCACCGGCCAGCTCCTGGATGAGATGCACGGCACGCTGCAGCGCCCAGCGGGTGATGTTGGGGTCGCAGCCACGCTCGTAGCGGAAGGAGGCGTCGGTCTTCAGGCCGTGGCGCTTGCTGGTCTTGCGGATGCTGACGGGGTTGAAATAGGCACTCTCGAGGAAGACGCGTGTGGTGTTGTGGGTCACGCCGCTCTTCTCGCCGCCGAACACACCGGCGATGCACATGCCTTCCTCCTCGTTGCAGATCATCAGGTCGCGGTGGTCCAGCTTCCGTTCCACTCCGTCGAGGGTGACGAAGGGGGTGTCCTGCGGCAGGGTGCGGACCACCACGTGGTTGCCCGTGATTTTGTCGGCATCGAAAGCATGCAGGGGCTGTCCCACTTCCATGAGGACGAAATTGGTCACATCGACCACGTTGTTGATGGGACGAATGCCCACAGTGCGCAACTTGTTCTGCAGCCACTCGGGCGAGTCGGCCACGTGGACGTTCTCGAGGGTGATGCCGGTGTAACGTGGGCAGAGCTCAGGCTCCTCGACGGTGACGCGGATGCCGTTCTTTCCGGTGGCGTTGTTGAGGTCGGCGACCTCGGGCCACTGGATATGCTTGCCAGCTTGGTTGCGGGTGTTGAGTACGGCCACTACATCGCGGGCCACACCTATATGGCTGGTGGCATCGCTGCGGTTGGCGGTGATGGCCACCTCGAGCGTATAGTCCTCCTCTAGATGGAAGTACTCTTTGGCGGGCATACCCACGGGAGCGTCGTCGGGGAGCACCATGATGCCTGCATGGTCCGAGCCGAGCTGAAGCTCGTCCGCGGCACACAGCATGCCCTCGCTCACGGCTCCGCGCAGTTTGCCTTTCTTAATCTCGTAAAACTCGGTGTCGGAGGTGTATATCTTAGTGCCTATCTGGGCGCACACCACCTTCTGGCCGGCGGCCACGTTGGGGGCACCGCACACGATGTTGAGCGGGGTGCCGCTGCCTACGTCCACGGTGGTAAGGTGCAGGTGGTCGCTGTCGGGGTGGGGCTCGCAGGTGAGCACTTGGGCTATCACTACATGCTCCAGTCCTCCACGGATGCTTTCAACCTTCTCAACACCTTCAATCTCCAATCCACTGAAGGTGAGCAATTCGTCAAGTTCGTTCGGGGTGAGGTCGGTGTCGACATACTCACGCAGCCATTTGTACGATATCTTCATTATGATGTGTTTTTATTTTTTCAATACGTATAGTTTATATTGTTGTGTGGGCAAGGGGGTCTCGACATAGAGGTCGGAGGGTACGGCCAAGCTCCCGTCGGTCAGCAGGTGGCGAGGCAGCGGCTGCTGGGGTTGGGAGAGGTCGGTTCTTTTCAGGTCGATATGCTTCTCGCGGTAGTAGTAGGCATACAGGCTCCATTCCTGCGACAGGGCAAGGGGAATGCCCACCTGCTCGCCTGTTTCCAGCAGCGGGACTATCGTCCGCATATCCTCCTGCATGGCCACATCGCGACCCGGTTTCCCATAGTTGACGGCGTTGAGGACCACCGCTCCTGCAGCCGCCAAGAGGGTGACGACAATCAGGGCGTTCCGCCACGTCTTGCTTTCGGTGCTTGTCCAGCGGGTCAAGGGCTCCTGCATGATGGCTCCCAGCCCCACGGCCACAAAGGGGTATACAGTAAGGATATAGAAGCCGTGCTGTTTCAGGCTGATGGCTATGGGCAGCACGCCCGAGAGGGCGAGGAGGAAACAGATCCAGAAAACCCTCCTGTCGGCCTTGGCCACACGCTTGTGGGCCTTCGCTTTCATGACACCCACCACCACTAAGGCCAAAGCCCAGAGGATGATGGTCTGTTCGAAGAAGTTCTTCACGATGGTCCAGCGACTGTTGGCAGTCGGGGCGTTGAGGTTGCCGAGCACTTGGTGCGACAGATAGGTCTCGAAGTAGGTGACCGCCTCGGGGAACAGCAGTCCCGTGGCGGCAAAACAGACGGCAAAAGTGCTGAGGGCCATCAGTGTGTCCGCCACCGCCTGCAGCAGGGCGCGCCCCAGGTGCTTGTGGTTGCCCATGGCCCAATCCACCACCCACACAATCATCGGCAGGGCGAAAGGATAGAGCCCGGTGAATCCTTTGCACAGGAATGCAAGATAGAGGAACAGACCTCCCAGCGCCGCGTGCAGCAGCCGTTTGCCACCTTCGCGGGGCAGCAGGCTCAGCGCAGCCGCCAGCACAAATATCGCCATTGTGCATTCCAGCATATTGTCGTGGGCGTTGCGCGACATGGCGGGAATCAGCACCCACATGAGCAGGGGTATCCATCCCGTCCGCCGCTCGTAGCCCATCCGATGCCACAGCCTCACGGTCAGCCAGGCCGTCAGCACGGTGGTGACCATGGTAAACAGCCGCGTCACCCATACGTGGGTGCCGAAAAGCTTGTAGAACAAAGCCAGCAGCCCCATCACCAGAGGTGGATGCTCGTAGAAGTCGGCATGCAGCGACGGCGAGTGCATGGGGTGCCAGAAGGTGCAGGCACCCGAGGCCATGTTGTCCGCCACATTGCCGTATATCAAGCCGTCCATGAACATACCTGTTGTCAGCAGCGAACCGCTGATCAGCATCAGGAACACCGATGCCACAAACGTGTATAGCAGACAGCTTTGTTTCATAATAGCTTATTGTCTATCAAGTCTATCCCCTCTATCAAATCTATCAACCCTGACTAATCTTAGCCCAAGTGTCTTTCAGCGAGCAGGCACGGTTGAACACCAGGTGCTCGGGGGTGCTGTCGCGGTCGGTGCAGAAATAGCCCATGCGCTCAAACTGGAAGCGCATCGGCTCTTCAATGCCGCGTTCGTTCACCACCATGCGGGCATCGGCCAAGGCGGGTTCAAGCTTGCAGCCTTGCAGCACCTTGAGCGAATCGGGGTTCAGGTTGTCGAGGAAGGTCTTGCCTTCGGGAGCCTCGTCGGGGGCCTCGGTGGCGAAGAGGCGGTCGAACATCCTGACCTCGGCGTCGACAGCGTGCTGTGCGCTCACCCAGTGGAGCGTGCCCTTCACCTTGCGGCCGTCGGGGGCGTCGCCGCCACGGGTGGCGGGGTCGTAGGTGCAATGGATGCAGGTGATGTTGCCCTCGGCGTCCTTCTCCACGCTCTGAGCCGTGACGAAGTAGGCATAGCGCAGGCGCACTTCGCGGCCCAGGCTCAGGCGGAAGAACTTCTTGGGGGCATCCTCCATAAAGTCCTCGCGCTCGATATACAGCTCGCGGCTGAAGGGTACCTGACGGGTACCGTCGGCCTCGTTCTCGGGATTGTTCACGGCGGTGAGCATTTCCGTCTGCCCTTCGGGATAATTGTCTATCACCAGCTTCACGGGGTTCAGCACAGCCATGCGGCGCGGGGCCACCTTGTTCAAGTGGTCGCGCAGGCTGTTCTCCAGACGCACATAGTCGATGATGTTGTCGCGTTTGGCCACACCGATGTCCTCGCAGAAGTTGCGGATGCTCTCGGGCGTGTAGCCACGGCGGCGGAAACCGCAGATGGTCGGCATACGGGGGTCGTCCCAGCCGCTCACATAATGCTCCTTCACCAGTTGCAGCAGTTTACGCTTGCTCATCACTGTGTAGTTGATGTTCAGGCGGGCGAACTCGTACTGGTGGCTGGGGAAGATGCCCAGCTGCTCGATAAACCAGTCGTAGAGCGGGCGGTGGATGTCGAACTCCAGGGTGCAGATGCTGTGGGTGATATGCTCAATCGAGTCGCTCTGGCCGTGGGCGTAGTCGTACATGGGGTAGATGCACCATTTGTCGCCGGTGCGGTGATGGTTGGCGTGCAGTATGCGGTACATAATGGGGTCGCGCAGCTGCATGTTGGGGTGCGCCATGTCGATTTTGGCGCGCAGAACCTTTTCGCCATCGGCGAACTCGCCTTTGCGCATGCGCTCAAACAGGTCGAGGTTTTCCTCAACCGAGCGGTCGCGCCAGGGGCTGTTCTTTCCGGGTTCGGTCACTGTGCCGCGGCCGGCGCGGATTTCCTCCTGTGTCTGGTCGTCGACGTAGGCCAGTCCCTTCTTGATGAGGACAATGGCCCACTCATACAGCTGCTCGAAATAGTCGCTGGCGTAGTGTACACCCGCCCAGTCGAATCCCAGCCAGCGGATGTCCTGCTGGATGGAGTCTACATACTCCGTGTCCTCTTTCACAGGGTTGGTGTCGTCGAAACGGAGGTTTGTTTTGCCGCCATACTTTTTGGCGAGGCCGAAATTAAGGCATATCGACTTGGCATGGCCGATGTGCAGGTAACCGTTAGGCTCTGGCGGGAAGCGCGTCAGAATACTGTTGTAGGTGCCCTCGCGGAGCCCCTGTTCGATGATTTCTTCCAAAAAATTCAGTGACAGATTCTCTTCCATCTTTATAATGTGTTCATTTCCTATTTGTTAATAAAATGTATCCAAAATACATCAACCTACAAAGATACAAAAAAAACTTGTAATATCCTTGTTTTTTTCTCACAAAAATACTATTGGGTGACAAATACGCCCAGTAGCGGCCGTGCAGCGTGCTGTCCGGCATGCCTTTCGGTCGGTCGTTGCGTGTTTGGCAGAATCAACTGGCAACCCCCTGTTGGCCAACTGGGCTTGTGGCAGACTGGCAGTAGGTTCTGACCTACGCCCTATGTTGTATTCCATTTTGATTGGCTTTCCATCGGTCTTCATCTAGTCTTTATCAGTTGTACAGAAATAATAACTAAATAATAAAGAAACAAAATAGAAAATATATAACGAAGGAACTGCGGCTGGAAGATGGTTTCGGACTGGGGGCATGACTCGGGGTCGGGGATAAAAGAAACGTGCACCTCCGGATGGAAATGCACGTTTCTTCCGCCCATGGCGGTGGGTTTGTTTCAGTTGTTAAAAGGTATAGCCGAGACCCAGATACACGCCCGAGGTGGTGGTTTTTGCGTGCTCGTGGGCGTCGATGTTGAGGATGCCCATGACATATCCGCCGAAGATGCGGATGTGGCGCACATTCAGTGCGAGGCCGAAGGTGGCCTGCACATTGAGCCGCTTGAGGAGTGCGGGGTCGGCATACCAGTCTCTCTTGCCGAATTCACCGACGAGGGAGTTGGTATAGGTTGATGAGCCCATGACGGCATACGACACCAGCGGTCCGCCGTAGAAGGAGAAGCGGGAATAGTCGCTGAAGGGGATGCCGAAATGAAGCAGCACAGGGACGTCGACCACGACCTGCATCTCTTTGGCTGAAGAGGGCAGCATGGCCATGGTGAACTGGTAGTTGCGCGTGTTGTAGCGGCCGTTCACTCCGGCGGTGACGCCGAAGTTATCAGAAAAGTTCAGGGTGTAGGTGACGCCAAGGTACACTCCCTGCATGTCGCCTTGCACGATTTTGGGAGGGTTGTTCAACGTGAGGGGGTTGAACGAGAAGGCGGGTATGTTCTCGGGGGCGTAGCCTACATGGATTCCCAGATGCTGGGCGCGGGCGCCTGTGCCGATGAGCATGGCGACGGCCGCAAGGATAAGGGTGACTGTCTTTTTCATTATCTTTAAGTGGCTGACCGCCACAGGTGATTAATGGGCTGACCGCCAGAAGTGTTTGTCGGGCGGTCAGCCGCTGGTTATAAAAACGGGTTAGAGGATATAGCCGAGGCCGACGAAGTAGCCGGAGGTAGTGGATTTGGCCTTGTCGCTCTTGTTGAGGTCGAGGAAGCCCATGCGGTAGCCAGCAAAGAGGCGTAATTGCTGGAACTCAAGTGCTGCGCCTGCGGCACCCATCAGGTCGAACTGGTTGTAGTTGGACTTCTCGCCATACCAGTTGAAGTCTTTTTCGGCGGACAGGCCGGTGATTGATTCGGTTCCTTTTTGGTGGGTGTTGCCTCTCAGTGCAAAACTGAACATGGGACCGGCAAAAATGGCCAGGCGTACGTTGTTGCCGAAGGGGATGGCGAAGTTGAGCAGCAGGGGCACGTCAAGCAGGATTTGGGTGTGGGTGGATGTTCCCTTAACTGATAGGAAGGTTCCCTCTTCTTTTTTGATGTTGTAACGTCCCTGGAGACCGAAGGAGAGTCCGATGTTGCCCGAAAGGGCGTGGTTGTAGTTCACTCCTGCGAAGAAACCGTTCATGTCTTTTACGATGAAGTCGGTGGTTGTCTGCGGAGCATAACCGAGATTGATGCCGAGGTTCTGAGCCTGTGATTTGCCTGCCAGCAGCAGGAATGCTGCAACGGCGATGATTGAAATTGTTCTTTTCATAGTGATAGGTATTTTTTTAATAAGTTATTCTTGTGTGGATTGAATAGTAACAATTAATAATTGGGGCAACACTGATTGTAAAAATAATTCTTAATTATTGTTTTTTTATCGTTTGAGGGTGCCGAAGGAACTTGAGCCGCTGTTGCCGCTGTTAGTGCCGGAGGTGGTGCTGGAGGTGGTGCCGGTAGATGTGGCGGGTTTCATGATTTGGATGTAGGTGGGCGATTTGATGGTCTGTCCGGCAACGGACACGGAGGGGCGCACGCGCAGACCCAATTGCGACGAGGTGCCTTCCTTGGTGAAGCTGCTGGCGAAGGTTTTGAGTGCTTCGACTCCCGAGCTGGAGAAGAGCTGGTAAAGGTCGGTGCTCACACCCAGGGGCACGGTGGTGGTTTTCTTGGCGTTGATGTTGTAGTTCTGATTGGTGGTGCCGGTGGCGAATTCCTTGGCGGCAACATCGAGGGCCCAGTCCATCGTGGTGAGTAATGCGTTGCGGTCGGTGGGGTTCTTCACACCGATGTTGACGTTAAGTGCAAGGGGCACGCGTTTGGAAGTGATGGCAGAGGCCAGCATCACCACATCGGTGGCGGAGATTTGTCCACTGGCGATATTGCGGACGTTGACACCTGCCACGGAGACGTTGGAGACGTTCTGCAGAGAGTATTCGCAGTTGGCCAAATTGGCTATGCTGGACAGGTTGTTGGCTAGATTGTCCAGAAAGGTGCATGATGCAAACGAAAGGCTACATGCCACAGCTACAATGATTAACGACTTTTTCATGATGATGTATTTTAATGTGTTTATTGGTGCAAAGATACATTTATTATTTTAATTACAGGCTTTATATATTGTTTTTTTAACAATAAAAAAAGGGGACAGGCTCGACCTGTCCCCCTGTAGCGTAATATGGGTTGAGTTTTTATTCTACCACCAGTTTCTTGGTGATGTCGCCCAATGGGGTGTGAGCCACGACGAGGTAGAGGCCTCGCGGCCAGTCTTTGACGGAGAAGGCGGCAGTGTGGGAGTGCGGAGCCAGGGAGCTGTGCTTGATGCCGCCGTAGTGGTAGATGTCCACACAGGAGATGAAATAGTCGGAGTGGAGGGTGACGAATTCGGAGGCGGGGTTTGGGATGAGCCTAAGACGGTTGTCCATACCTGCGTTGGAGATGGATGAGTTTCGAGTCTGCCAGAAGACGGGGTCGCTCCATGTGCTGAAGCGGAGGGTGTCGAGTTCGCTACAGACGGTGCGGACATAGGCCACCATGGAGGCACCGGAGAGGATGGTGTCGATGTATTGCCAACGGTTAGTGTTGCAGGTGACGAAGGTGCCGCTGTCGGGCGGGGTGCCTTCGGGGCCGTATGAGATTTGGTACTCGCTGTGATCCCGGTCGGGGTCCCAGCGGAGCATAATGGTGTCGCCGAACCGGCTCATAAGTCCGAAGCGTGTGACGGGTAGGCAGGCAGGTGTGTCAACGGTCCAGATGGTGTCGTATACTTTGATGAGCGGGAAAGCCATCCAGAAGTCCCTCGACTCAGTCGGAGCCCATTCGTTAAAGGGGAAATCAAGGGTATAGGCAGGATACAGGCAATTGGTGGAGTCCAGCCTCCAACGGATTTTTTTCTTCATATTGGGCATACGGCAATCGCCATCGACAAACCTTCCAATCTGGGTCATTTGACCGTATTGTAATTCTGGATGGGATGGATATGGTTCATCATAGTTTGGGTTGAGCGACCATTCGTATAAGCCTTGAGCCCACTCAGCATAATTATATGATACACCAACATAGAAGGAATCCTCTACATGGATGGGTTTGTCGAAGAAGTGCTGATATTCAAACATCGTAGGGATCATTACATCAAAATTGTACATGGGGTCGGTGCAAACATATCTGTTAGTACGTGTATCGCGACCGAGCCAGGTTCCATTGAACGAAGGGTTGAACACGTTGATGGAGATTACCTCCTTTTGTTCGAAGGTGTCGGGAGAGGCATCGTAGAGGTACAGGAATTCTGCGGGGAAAAGGCCTTCGGATTCGTGTCCTTGACAGTGTGGCCCGCATTCTGTCCGTACCCAGATGGTCAGTCCCACGATGTCGGCTCCCCCTTCGATGTAGTTGTATTGCAGTAAGTCACCGTATATAGTATGTTCCCTTTCTGTCCCCGAGGAGTCGGGAATGTACATAGACAGAATAGAGTAGCCAGTATACATTGGGTTGCCCGAATCAACCCAAGCTTGGTAGTCAAATTGGATGTATGGACGAATGACAGTGTCTATCCGTACATACCCTTGCGCCAGTGCCATACTGGACATAATTATCATTATTACTGTAGTGATAATTCTTTTCATATTGGTTGTCTCCTTTCTAATGGTTGCATATTATTGTTGCAGGGGAATCATATACTGTAAATGAATATAATTGGGTTGATACCTCAGGAGAAAAAGTACAAATGGATCTCTGGTATCTCTGCATAGTAGGTGTGGTTTTGATTCCTTTGACAATCTCGACGTTGGTGCAAAGGACAGAGGCGGAGGGGTTCTGTTCAACATGGACACCAAGCATTCCCGACTTGGTTCCCGACAAGGTGTATCCGCCGTTTCTTAAGTCGTCCAATGAATGAAATCTGTATCCCGATATATATCGTGCCTCATAAGTTCCGGCATAAAAGTTGGCCATGTCAATGCGGTAGAGGTAACTGCCGAATGTCCCGCTAGTGGAGTTGGTGATGTCGTTCAGTATCCATAGCTCTTTTGAGGAACGGTCGTATCGTATGTCCCTCATCTCGCAGGTGCTTGAAGAGGCTGTTGCGGGAGGGAATTCAAGGCTGTATAACAGCAAGGGGACTCCTGCCGAGATTTTGAATACTTTCACAGCCAGACCATCATCCTGAGAGGGTACATCGTAGTGGTAGGCCACGGCAAAGATGTCTTCTTCCAAAGCTGTGGACATGACCTTTCCAGTAACCTTGTGGTCGGTAAAGAAATAGATATCGCTGCCTGGAGTCGGTGGCAGATTGGCATAGTTGGCTCCTTTGTCATGCACGACGAATTCAAGCCTGTTGTAGTAGCAATCCCTCGATACCAGTGCAATGTAGTTGTCGGTGGCAGTCAAGTCAGAGAACAGGTTGAAAGCGTCCTTGTTGTAGTGGAAGGTGTCGATTGACCATGCTAAGCCGGAGAAAAGGGCGTCGCCGTAACCCACGCGTCGGCATCCAATGCCGCTGGAGCCTGAACCCACTATTGAATCGTCGGCGATGTAAGCCACGCAGGTGGCCGACCCGCTTTGGAATGGGAAGATACGTTTGATTCCAGACACGTGGCAGTCAGGGAAAGTAAAATCTTGGCAGGTGCTGAATCCAATGTTGTTTATAATGAATGTCATAACATAGAACGTGCCACTGGCACCCATCAGGTCGTGGATGCTGAAACTGGCCAACAGTCCATGAGAAAAGGGTGTGCCAGGGATTTTGCCTCCGGCATAGACCATGTCTCCGAATATGCGAAAGTCGTTGATGATTACGAATGGTGGGATTTGTGCAGACCTAATCGTGGGAGATAGATTGTCGTGGTACGACACTGTTTGGTTCGAGCCTTGCCTGGAGTAAACGATATACTTGCCTTCGCGCCATTCCCTGACGATGGTGGTGTCAGCCGGGGTGGTCGGCATCTCCCAAATGCGGCTCTGGGCCAGCACTTCACTTGCCGACAGGAGCATTAAGATGATGATTAGTGTTTTGGTTTTCATGGGATTGTAATATTAGTTGGATATTGGTTATATAATGCAAATATACACTTTTTTTTAAATATACAAGTTCTTTTGTATTTTGATATGAAAAGGAATATGTGGATTGTTGTAGGGAAAGGAGATGGCGTGCAGACAGAGGCTCATCTTTCTTGTTAGAATTGTTTTGGGTTTAACAATAAATCGTCCATGGCGACGTTAACCAAAAAAGATGGAAATCATGATAAACGAGAAGTTTTCACTCCGCAAGAGGATAAAGAGCTTCGGCTATGCTTTTGCAGGCCTCAGGGTATTGTTCCGGGAGGAGCATAACGCCCGTATTCATGCAGTGGCGGCAGTGTTGGCCGTAGGAGCAGGATTTGTGTTCGGCATCACACCGGGCGAGTGGACGGCGGTGGTGATAGTTATAGCCATGGTACTCGCGGCCGAGGCGGTGAATTCCGCCATTGAGCGGACGGCAGACTTCGTCAAGGCCGAGCGTGACGACCGCAAACGCGACATCAAAGACCTTGCCGCAGGGGCTGTGCTGTTGTGCGCCATAGGTGCCGCAGTGGTGGGTGTTATCGTCTTCCTGCCATATTTGATAACCTTTATAAATTCATTGATATGAAGAAATTGCTATTCTATTCGGTGCTTTGCACAGTGATGCTTTGGGGCTGTGTACAGAAAACGCCGACTGACATGTTGGCTGCATTTTACAGTGACTATCTTGCCCTGTCCTGTGGGGATGGGGTATCCGACTACGGACGGGTGCAGGAGTGTCTGAAGAATTATTTGTCGCCACGTGTGGCAGACGAGTTGGAGCAGCGTCGGGATGCGGAGCGTGAGGACTGGCTGGACTACGATATCTTTATCCAAGGGCAGGATTGTTGGCCGGGTATCCGCGCTGAGAAAATCACCCAAGTGGAGGGGACGGATTGGTACGATGTGGTGGTGGCACAGCCCGATAACATCAACCACGACAGTATTGTCAATCGCGAGCATGTCTTTTTCTATGTAGAGAAGGGGGATGATGGCTGGAGAATAGGCGCAGTGGACGACCGCCATAACCGCATAGGGTCCGCACCCCGCAACGAGGAGGCGGCACTGAAACGCCACCAATGGAAACTTCTGCTGGAAGAGGGTGTCCGCTGGGAGACACAATATGCCGACGAGATGACACGCCTGCTGGAACGTGAGGCAGCATACAATATCCGCCTGAACGATGCAGCACAGCGTTTGAATGGCGGTATGGACTTGGACGATGATGAGTTAATCGCCCTGCTCCCCGATACACGGGACAGGTATATGGTATTCTGGCATGTAGGAGAATGGCCTTTGGACAATTCCGAGGGCAGACAGAAGTCCCGTCCCGAGATAATCGACTCTGTTGTAGTCAGCCGTGCGGCTGAGGGTTGCAAACCGCTTATGCACCGCTATGTCGCCATGCTGGAATGGGCTGATGGATGGCCTGGCGAATACATCTACGAGGGAGTCAGCTATTTGCGCCATTGTCACCCCGCCGAGGTGGATGCTGCACTCGACAGCCTTTTCCCCGACAGCGACTGGCAGAAGGAGGAGATACAAGACCATCAGGAGTGGTTTGAAAATAATTCCACCAACAAGAGGTGGAAGTAAAATAAATAATTCCCTAGTGTTTCTACCGTGTCAGTTTGCGGTTTATCCAAACGGCGAAGGGGATGGTGAGCAGGAATGTGCAGAGGTCTGCGGTGGCTTGAGCCATCTCGACACCGTGGATGCCGAGGAAATGGGGCAGGATAAGGACTGCCGGAATGAAAAAGAGTCCCTGCCGGGCGATAGACAGGAGTGTGGCGGGGAGGGTTAGCCGGATGTTTTGGAAGAGCATGCCAGTAGTGGTGGCCAGTGTGCAGAGCGGAAAAATGATGCATTGCCACCGCAGGGCGTTGGCGCCGATGTCAATCAGCATGGGGTCTTCGCTACGGAAGAGGGCGATAATCTGCGGAGCGAAGAGATAGCCCAATGCCGAGAGGAGGGTAAGCATGGCTGTGGAGACCCCGAGTGTGAAAAGGTACGCCTGGCGAACGCGGCGGTAGAGCTTGGCGCCATAGTTGAAGCCGCATACGGGCTGGAATCCCTGCGTGAATCCCAAGATAAGCGAGAAGGCGAACATGGTTGTTCGAGACACGACTGCAAAGGCCGCCACCGACGATGCCTCCTGCCCCACAGGAGCGTAACGGGCAGCGGCATAGTTGAGCATCACCGCCGAGGCGCAGTTGAATGCTTGCCTGAAGAGCGACGGGAGTCCTCCGGCAATGATTTCGCGGTAGCAGGCCCACGAGGGTTTGAAGTTCCCGAAACGGATATGGACAGAGTCGCCGCGCATGGTGCCGCGCAGCAACAGACACCATGCAAACAGTTGGCTGACGGCGGTGGCTACCGAGGCACCGGTAACCCCCATGTCGAGCGCAAAGATTAGAATGGGGTCGAGGATGATATTCAGGATGGCGCCGCTGACGATGCCTATCATGCCGAAACGGGCATTGCCCTGCAGGCGCAGCTGGTTGTTGAGTGTGAGGGCCGACATCATGAACGGCGATGCCAGCAGGATGTACCGTAGGTAGTTGCACGCATGGGGGACGACTTGGGGAGGTGCGCCGAGCAGCACAACAAGTTGTGGCAACAGCGGCAGGCCGACAAGTGCAGACATTAGTCCCACGATAAGCGGCGAAAAGAACCCTACCGCGGCCATGATGCTGGCATCGGAATAGTTGCGTCCACCAAGGGCACGCGAGATGTGGTTGCCGGAACCGTGACCGAAGAAGAACCCCACAGCCTGGATGAAAGTCATGTAGGCAAAGGCAATGCCGATACCCGCAGTGGCCTCGGTCGAGAGCCTGCCGACGAAAGCGGCGTCCACCACATTGTACAATGCCGTCACCACCATGCTGATCATCGACGGAATAGCAAGACGGAACACCAGTCGGGGAACTGGCGTTTCGGTCATTTCGCGGCGCTTGCTATCCAAATCGGCCATGGAGAGATTGAAAATTGAAAAATGAAAGTTGAAAATTGAAACCTTGCAGGGGACAGGTAAATCATATTCCCCCAGTAATACCATTTTTCGCCAGGGGGCTTCTTTTAATCACCCCCTTGAAGGTGAGATATGAATAACACCGTAATCAGGGCGGTGATTGTCTGAGGCAACGGAGTACGTCCCGACAGGGAGGCGACATAAGTACTGATAAGTATAACCTGCCACCATGGATTCGCTAAAAAATAAAAAGTGAAAAGTGAAACCTCACAGGGGTGGATATTACCCCTATCATTTCACTTTTCACTTTTCACATTTCACTTTACTTAGAATCCCATGCCGAACATGTTCCAGTATTTGGCTTCGAGTTGGCTCCAGGCAAAGGAGGTGTTCTCGTACTGGTCGCGGGTGAAGCCGTTGAGGGTGGCACGCATGTCGTCGATACGGCCGAGGCGGTCGAGACGGGTGGCCTCGCGCTCGATGGCTTCGAGGCTGTTGAAGACGTTATCCTCCAGACGTTGCAGCTCCTTGTTCATCGAGCCTTTGGTACGCTGCCAAGCCACGGTGGCCAGCTTGTTGGCACGACGGTATTTCCACAGGATGGCATCGGGGTTGTATTCTTTCTGGCCGCAGATGCTGTAGGGCTGGGGCAGTTCGCTGCCACCGCAGAAGATGGGGACGCGAGGCGACTGGCCAGGGTTGTCGACGGACATCCAGCAGATGCCGCCCACGCAGTCGGGCATCCAGTCGCGCAACTGGGAGACAAACGAATAGGAGCACCAAGCCACGCTAACCGTGCGGCGGAATTCAATCGTGCCGGGGGCAATGGTGTTGAGGGTGCGCTGCATGGCCGAGCTGAGCCATGGGTTGGCGATGGGGCTGATGATGGTGTCGGTATGCTCTTTTCCGTTCTTGTCTTTCTGGGTGACAGGCATACGCACATTTTTGCACATGTCCATATCGGTGCCTTCGTAGGTGCTGCGCAGCAGCTCCATCACCTTGCGTACATCCACGTTGCGGTCGGGACGGACGGAGAAAGGCAGCTCGGTGGTGTCCATGGTCAGTTCCATCGAGGGGGCCAGGGCGTTGAGGATGAAATATTCGCGTTCGCGGAAGTTCTTGCCGTTGGCGTAACTGCTGTTGAAGGCTTTCCAGAAGATAAATTCACCCTTGCCGTCCCACAGGCCATAACGGCGGGCGACAGCCTCGATATTGTCCGAGCACATGAAGTATTCGGTGTTGGCACGTTGCAGCCGACCGATGCGGGGGATGTTGCAGCTGACGCCCACATGGTCGTCCGGGATGCGTTGAGCAGCCCACACGCCACCGATGTTGTCCTTGCCTTCGCCCAGAATCTCCATCTGCCACACCTCTTTGGGGTCGGCAATAGTAATGCACTCGCCACCGTCGGCATAGCCGTAGACCTTCACCAGGCCGCCAATCAGGCGGATGGCCTCGCGGGCGGTGGTGCAGCGTTGCAGGGCTACACGTTCCAGCTCCTCGATAAGGAACATACCGGCGGGATTGCGCAGGGTGTCGGGACCACCGAACGTGCTCTCGCCGATGGACAACTGATGCTCATTGAGACAGGGGTATGCCGTGTTGAGGTAGGCATAGGTGTGTGCAGCTTCGGGGATGGCACCCACAAGCTTCACGCCGGTAGTGTCACCAAGGAACGTGGTGTGCAACGTACCTTTGTACACGGGGTGAACGGTTCCGGGTTCATGGTCGGCGGCGGGTTCCATGTGCATCCAGGTGCGGTAGCGACCGTCGCAGGTGTGCGACGTGATGACGCTGCCGTCGCGTGAAGCACGTTTGCCCACCATGATGCTGGTGCAGCTCTGCCCGTCAAACTCGGGTTGGCTCAGCTCCTGACCTGTCGTTGCGAAGGCCAGGGCAGTCAAGACAATCGTAAATAAAAACTTCTTCATAGTGTTCTCGTATTATATTATTATGTTTTACAATTCGGTGTTTGTTGAAAAATGGGATATGATATTCATGAGTATATCAGCGGCGGGCTTGATGAGCGCGTCGGGGAAGTTATAGTCGGGATGGTGCAACTCGGGCTGTTTCTCGCCCGAGCCGATGCCGAACATGGCACCGGGGAAGAGCTGCAGGTAGTTGGCAAAATCTTCCGACCAGCGGAAAGGGGTGAGGACGTGACGTTGTCGACAGGTGCAGTGTTGTTCGACAAATTCCACCAGTGTGGAATTGTTCTCGGTGGCGAGGAATGGGTCTCTTAATGTTTGAGCGACCTGCAAATGATGACGGGCGGCAGTTTGGTTGACGATGTCGTTGGCCTCGGCCAAGAGCTGCTGCATCGAGCTGTTGGTGAAGGCACGCAGGGTGAACATGATGTCGGCCTGTCCTGCCGAAGTGCCGAAAGCTTCTTCGCCAAGTCGGACGCAGATAAGCGTGCTCTGTTTGAAATGGTCAGTGTCGGTATCGGTACTGTTGAGGCGGTTGAATGATTGGATGATTTCGGCAACAGCCAGTCCAGGATTGAGACCCTTCTCCGGAGTCGAGGCATGGGTGTTGCGGCCGGTGAGGCGGTAGATGACCCCGGTCGAGGCTGCAGCGAAAGTGTGGTAGTTAAGGACAACAGTGCCCAGCGGGAACCCCGGCAGATTGTGGAAGCCGTAGATGGCTTTGATGTTGTATTGCTGTAATATCCCTGCGTCGATGATTTTCTGCGAACCCGTTCCAGTCTCTTCTTCGGGTTGGAAGACAAGGATGATGTTAATGCTGTTGAACGACTGAGGGTATTTGTCGCTTATCTGTTCGGCCAGCTGCAGGAGGATGGTGGTATGGCCGTCGTGTCCGCAACGGTGGCCGATGGGCAGGGCGTCGATGTCGCCACGCACAGCGATGGTAGGGCGGCTAGGCTCCTTGCCCCATATTGCCACGACACCGAAGCCGCCTACATGGGTGAATACAGCGTCGGGGTGGCAGGCGTTGAGTTGGCGCACTATGAGGTCGTGGGCGTAGTGTTCATCGCCCGAAATGCCCGGATGGCAGTGGAGGTCTTGGCGTATGGAAGCGAAGTCGGTCATTGTTGCTGCATGATTAGTTCCTTATAAGTATTGCCGCGGTGCTCGAAGTTCTTGAAACTGTCGTAACTGGCGGCAGCGGGCGAGAGCAGGCAGATGGTGTTGCGGCGGGTGTGGCGATAGCACCAGGCAACGATCCTTGCGTAGTCGTTTTCGACCAACAGGCTCTTCCCTTCAAGCGGGCTGGGCGAGAGGTGCTCCCATTCCTGTTTCATCCGCTCACCCGCCTTGCCGACAAAGACAATATTGTCTATCCCATTGGGGGTGGAAAGATAAATGGCAAGCGGGCTGTAGTCTATCCCCCTGTCGAAACCGCCCAGAATCAGGGTGCTGGTTTGCGGTAGCGCCTGCAAGGCCGCAATGGTGGCTTCGGGGATGGTGCTGATAGAGTCGTTGTAGAAGGTGATGCCGTGGAAGGTGCCGACAAGTTCGAGCCGGTGCGGGAGACCGTGGAAGGAGGCAAGGGCTTGGGCAAACTGCTGTGGCTGGATGCCCATGAGTTGGGTGGCTTGGCACGCAACAAATATGTTGCTTAGGTTGTGGTTGCCCTGCAAGGATGTGGGCAGGGTCGCTATGTCGGAGTGGAGTGCTTGGTCGATAGAGTAGGGGTGGAGTGTAGAGCTGACTTTGGGGGACAACTCCTTGGCAAGAAGGTTCAGGTCGGGGCTGTCGGTACAATAGAAACAATGGTCGCCGGTTTGCTGGCGCAGCATCATCTGCATCTTCGCCATTTGGTAATCGAGGTAACTGTGGTAGTGGTCGAGGTGTTCTTGGTAAAGATTGAGAATGATGCCGATATGGGGAGCGCGATGGATGTTTTCGAGTTGGTGGCAAGAGAATTCGGCAACCACAACGGTGTCGTGGGCGATTTGGGGGAGGATGTCGAAGAGCGGGATGCCCATGTTGCCGGCAAGAATGACTTTCCGTGTGTCGGCAAAGGTGGTTTTGAGGACGTGGAAGATGAGCGTGGTGGTGGTGCTTTTGCCTTTAGTGCCAGTGACGGCAATGGTTTGGTCACCGTAGATTTGGAGGAAAAGGTCGGTCTGCGAGGTGATTGTTTCGGGGTTGCAGAGCCCTTCAAGTTTCATGGTGGGGATGCCGGGCGATTTGATGATGAGGTCGTAGGGGTTGTTTTTGGATTCGTCGAGGCATCGGAATATTTCATCATCGTTGGCGGCAATGGTGACGACGGCAGAAGGCACATATTGCTCGATGAGAGCGTGGGTGCTTTTGCCCTCACGGCCATATCCGGCAATGAGGATGCGGCGGTTGGCCAAAAGGTCGTCAAGTTGTTGCTGCCTGTACATTTTTTTGCAAAAGATTGATTAAGGATGGGGTGAGATTGTGGTCGGGAAGGAGTTGGGAGAGAATGGCAGGGTGGGAAGGATTAGGGGAGTAGTTGCGCAGGAGAGTGGGACGTTGGTCTGGATACCAGCGGTTGAGGGTGAGGCACAGCGCGGTGTTCACTTCGTCGATGGTGCCGACACATTCAAAGGGTTTAGTTTCAGCCTGCCCCGTGAGTTCCAAAAGAAAATGCTGCATGTCGGGGTCGTCGAGCATGTTCTTGCCGAAAATGGCGTTGAGTTGCTGCGGGGCAATAAAAGGGGAAAGGATGATGTAGGCAAAGAGGCATTTGGCACACTTGCCGCACCAGATGTCCTGTTTGCTGCCGGCATTGCAGCTGCGGAAAACGCTGAAGTATTGGCTGTAGCGGCTGAAGAGCATGGCAATCTGCAATTCGGAGAGAGGGCGGAGGAAACTGAAATAGTTATAGGCTGGGGAGATGAACTCAGACACATATTGGCGGAAATCGTTCTCGAACTCGAGGCTTTTGGAGTATTGGTGGTTGATGCCTGTACCCACAACGGTTGATTCGTTGGCGCTGCTCTCGTTCGAGAGGGCGACATTGGGGATTCCGCTCAGTTGGGCAGCCAGCAGGGTATAGAACGCAAGCATGGCGCTGAAAGGGGTATGGCCGTTGAGGTAGCCTTGGCTGTTGAGGTCAAGGAGGAGGGGGTGGATGGAACGTTGGATGACAAGAACCTCGTCCATCGCATAGCCTGCGGCCTGGATGCATCCAACGGTGGCCCCCCGTGGGTTCATGATGAGGGGGACGGGTCGATGCTGTGGGAGGTTATTTGCCGGGGTCAGTGAAGAGAGTAGCTCCAAGGTGACCACGGAGTCTTTGCCTCCCCCGATAGGGACAAGGTGGTTGCTTGGGTATTGAAAAACCGGGTGAATGGGGCGGCAGGGGAATTCTGTTTCTTCACAACTGTTGATTTGCAGGAAGTCGTCGAGGGTGGCATGGATGCCGTTGATATAGAAGAATTCGCCCAGGCCGTTGAAGTAAAGCTTTTTCCAGAAGAGAATCTGGCTTTCGGAAAGGTGACCGCACCGGACAGTAACGACAGGAGGACAGATACATTTCCAGTAGCTGATAAGTTCTATCATTCCGATGTTGAACACCAGGGTATTAAGGATGTCGTCAGGCTGGTCAAAACAGAGAAAATTGCGCCGAGGGATGACTGCCGAAGGGGTGAAGACGAAGCTGTCGCCTATACGGAAGGTAAAAACGATGTGCAGCCCGTCGGACTGCACATCGTATCCATAACGTTCGTAGACAAACTCGGGGTATGCCTTGCGGAAAGAATCGTATATACTCTGATTCGACATTATTACTGTTCCGGGCGGCAAAGCGTGAGGCCGTGATTATTTCAACTTAAACTCGGTCACCCCGATCAGGTTGCCATTGGCATAGAGGCTGAGACGATACACGCCGGATTCCAGCTCCATCTGGTCGTCGCAGCTCCAGCTCATGTCGAAGGGGCGGGTCTGGCCGGTGAACTCGTAGGCCTGCACCATTGTGTAGGTGGTACGCACACCGTTGGCGTCAAATTTCTGCTCCACGGTACCGTTGTGCAGCACCACATTCGAGGGCGAAGTGATGACAGCATAAAGGGTGATGGTGCCGGGCTCCACAACGGAGTTGCCCATCAGATAACCCTCAATGCGGAAAGCGTGGGTGGCGGAAGCCCTCGAGGTGGGCTTACCGGTGCCGTTGCTGAGGCGTTTCAGCGGGGTGACGTTCAACTCGGAAGTGGAGAGGACGGAGGCACGGCTGACCTTGGCGGCCATTTTGGCGTTTTCGACAGCGACATTCTCCACATTCTTCTTCATGGAGACCACCTCGCTACGAAGGCTGTCGTTCTCGTTCTTGAGGATAATGTTTTCGGCGCGGAGACGCTCCAACTCCTCGTAGTACTCGTCGCACTGAGCCTGCAGCTGAGCCAGTTTCTTGTTGATGGAACCTTTGGTCTTGGCAATATCAGTCTTGGTCTCGGCAGGGGCTTGGCTCTTCTGCGAAGCCTCGGCGATGGTGGCCTGTTTGGCAAGTTCTTCTCTCAGACGGTTGATCTCGTTCTGCTGGTTGGCCACCTGGTTCTGCAGCGCAGCAACCTGGGCGGCATATTCTGCGTTAGTGGCATTCTCGTTCTCAGCACGCTGTCCCATCAGGTAGGCCACGTGGGCTACCAGCGAGTCGTTGGTGCAGGTGAGGCGCACTTTGTCGTTGGTGAGGGCAATGATACGGTTCTCCTGCTGTTTCACAAGCATCTGAAGACGGGCAAGAGCCTCCCGGTCAGCATAGTTGTCGGCAGCCTTCAACGCATTGAGCTCAGAGGTTTGCTGGTTCAGACGTTCCTGCAGGCGGGCAATCTCGGCTTTGCGGGCAGAGAGCTCGGCATTCAGTTTCTTCAGTTTAGCAGTGTTGGTCTTCGAACCGGTGCGGTTGCTACGGGTGGTGGCAGTGCCTTTGCCTGCGTTGTTCAACTGGTCAATGAGACGCTGGATTTCGGCAGCCTGGGCTTGAATGGAACTGTCCTTAGCGGCAAGTTGGCGGCTGTAGTCGTCGCAGGTGCTCTGCATCTCCTGATACTCCTTCATGATGTCGTTCAGGCGGGTCTGCATTTCGTTGACGGTGGGTCCGTTTTGGGTGTTTTGGTTGCAGGAAACAAGGCAGCCCGCAGCCATAAATGCAATAGCGGCCACCTTGAAAATAGATACCTTTCTTATTGTCTTCATTGTATTTATGTATTTAATTTTCGCTATGTGAAAAATAATTTGTACTTTTGTAATCGAAATGCAAAGATAAATCTTTTTTTTTGAATAGACAGATTTTCGACAAAAAATTTATGAAACGGTTGTTTTTTGTGTTCCTTTTTGGTGTAGCGCCGTGGCTCGTGGCCAGAGCACAGCAGACTGGAGGTATGCAGTGGCGATTGGGGCTGGGAAGCGGTCTCGGCGTGGGTGTTTATCGCGATCTGGGAGCCGCACCCGTCGTGTACCGCGGTTTCGAACTCTCGCCTGCTGTCGCCCTCGAGGCATCTGACGATATGTGGCGTTACGATGGCTCCATTGCCTTGTGTGGAGGTGGATACGGCTATGTGCTCCGTCCCTCTGCCCTTCATACATGGGGAGGTCAACTCGCGGCCGGTTTCGATGTACTCCGGCATTTTGCTGATTGGGGACCGCTGCGGGTATGGGCTGGAGCCGGGGTGGGGGACATGTTCGACATCCGCTACAACCCCTTGCTCGCCAACGCCTGCGTGGGAATGTCCAATTTCGCGGTGCTCTCACTCTCCACCAGGGCGGAGATGAACGTCCGGCGATGGATGTTCTATGGACAGATGTCCGTACTGCCTATGGCGTTGATGCTGCGGCCGGGATTCTCCTATCTGAACAATTACGACCGCGAGATTGCCAACCCCTTGTCGGCGGCGTTCGACCAATACCACACCTACCTGACTGCTCTGCCCGGCGTGTCGACGCGCTTTGGGGTGGTGAGGTGGTTGAAGAGTGGCAACGGCATCTCCCTGTCATACGACTGGCATTATCTTACCTCGCGTGTGTCGGGGCGTGAAAATGTGGCACCGTGGCGTATGCAGCAGGCCTCACATGGTTTAACACTTCAATTACTCTTCAGCTTATGAAAAAATGGTATACTGTAGCATTGCTGGCCGCTATGCTTTTTATGTTTGTAGCGTGCGAGAAGGCTTGGATGCAGGAGCCTGGAGCCACACGTGCACAGGTGTTTGACTATCTATGGCTGCGTGTGGACGAGCAGTACTCGATGTTCGATGTCAAACAGGTCGACTGGAAGGCCGTCTACGACTCGCTGCGGCCTATGGTCAACGACACCATGAGTTCCGACAGCCTGTTCGCCGTTTGTGCAGCCATGCTCGACAGGTTGAACGACGGTCATGTCAACCTTGTGGGGACTTTCGACGTCTCGCGGTCCGATTCCGTCCATCGGCGCTTCTACTCTCAGTCGGGAGTCGACATGAATGTAGTGGTGCTCAACTACCTTGGCTCGCGGTACCACAGCACCGGGGGGCTTGCCCACTCCTCGCTGTGCGACGGCAAGGTGATTTACGTCTATTACGGCTCCTTCAACAACGGTGTGAGCGAGGCAGGCTTACGCCATATCATTGCCGCCTACCCCGATGCCAAGGGTATGATACTCGACCTGAGGGGCAACGGCGGCGGCAGCCTCTCCAATGTCAACAACCTGCTGAGCGTGATGCCCTCCAACGGCCAGATACTCTACTACAGCCAGATAAAATCCGGCCCTGGTCACGACCAATTCACACCCCTTGAGCCGACATACGCTCCAGTGAACAAAGGCAAAACGTACGACAACCCCGTGGTGGTACTCACCGACCGTGGCTGCTTCAGCGCCACCAGCACCTTCGCCGTCTCCACCCAGGCCTACGACAACCTCTTCCTCATGGGCGACACCACAGGCGGCGGCATGGGGTTGCCGACTATGGGCGTGCTGCCCAATGGGTGGCGCTACCGATTCTCCATCACACGGACCATCGCCCTCGATGGCCGCAACTACGAGAACGGCGTGCCACCCGACATCCTCCTGCCCTTCGACCGCTCCGCCTGCCAAACCACCGGCCGCGACAACATCATCGACTCTGCCTGTGCCCTCATCGTAGCATACGAAGGCAATCGTTCTGTTTTGAAAAAATGAGAAGAGAACCCCAATTAATAACAATCACTTTAAACCTCAGTAATCTATGAAAATACTTATCAGAGCCAGTTACCCCAACTATCAGATGGTCCGCCGCTATGCCTTGTGCGGACCCGAAGTCTTCAACTGCGACGTCGACGACGTCAGCAACACCCTGGAAGGCAATAAACCCGGCACAGTCATCTACACCCTCGACGGCGAGACAACCCCTCGCGAGATCCCCCCTCGTTGGTACGACATGTACCTCCTGCTGAAAACCCGTGGCGAGCAGAAAGAACACTATCTGCGCCTACTTCTCGCCGAACGCGACAATACCGCCACCCCTGAACAACTAGCCGAACTGGCCTCCCACCGCAAGCATTTCCGCCAGGAGATTATCAACTATGTGGAGGCAAATCCCCTGCCCGAAAACGATGAACTCATCACCGCCATCACTCCCGGAACATTTTCCGATTTCGACATCAGCTACAAAGGCCGCATGCTGGTGGAACTCACCAAGAACTGTTACCCCGTCCCCGATTTCGTCATCCTCACCGCCGAAATGTCGCGTCATCCCGAACATCTCGAGGAGCGTCTCGAACAGGCTATACATTACCTCGAAATCATGACGCGTCTGCGTCTGGGCGACGATCACCACCCGCTGGTTTTCGCTATCCGCTGTGCCATGCCGCAATACATCCCCGGCCTCATGCCGACCCTCCTCAATATTGGTGTCACACGCACCACCCATGCCGCGCTTCGCCATTCCTACGACGACAATATGGCCAACCGCGTCTACCTCTCCACCCTCCACACCCTCTGCGAGATGCTGGGCATAGAGCGTAAATATGACACCACGGACATATCCCTCTCCCTGCCCCTCCAGGAGCAGCGCATCGCCGAGATGGAACAGGAAATCTCCAACGCACGTCCCGACGGTGTTCGCCTTCTTACCGATGCCTTCTATCAGGCACTCCTCCTCACGCGGCATGTCTATTCCTTCTATACCGACAATCAGGACCTCATCCTCACCTTCATGCAAGGCAAGCAGGCTTCGCCGTCTCTCATCCTTCAGCGCATGGTGTGGACCATTGGCAACAATGCCTCCTATCCTGGAGTCCTCTACTCCCGCCACAGCCGCACGGGTAAGGGCAGCCAGATTGAAAGCTACCGCAATATCTTTGGCGAAGAAATCATGACCGGCGATGTCACTTCCGACGACCGTGCCTACACCAACCGCGACACTATCAAAGCCGACTTTCCCGCCGTCTACCACTTCCATCCCCTCCTCGTCAAGCTCGAGGAACGCTACCATTCGCCTGTCACCATCGAATTCGCCGTCGAGACCCGTCCGCGGCAGGTCAGCCTCTTCTCCGTCCTTCAGCTCAATATGAGTGAGATGACAGGCCGTGCCGCCCTCATCTCTGCCATCGACCTTCTACGTGAGGGACGCATTAACCGTTCCCAGGTCATGGACATCATCAAGCCTTACCATCTGCGCCAGATAGTCTCCGCCGCTATCGACGACCGCTCGATGCAGCGTCTCCAGTTCTTCGGTCGTGGTATCAGCGTCCTGCCCCGCACGGCTATCAGTGCAGTCCTCTGTTTTTCTGCCACCAAGGCTCGCGAGATGGCCGCACGTGGCAAGCAGGTATGCCTGTGCCAGGAGCGCTTTGTTCCCGAAGACACCATCACCCTCAACGAAGTCCATGCCATCCTCAGCATGACGCCCGCCGCCATCCATGTTGTCACAGCCTGCCGTGGCTACGGTATCCCTGCCCTCCTCGACCTGCATAACTACGGCATCCATTTCGAAAAACAAGGCGACGAGACCGTTGTGGTCAACCAAGAGGGACTTGTCCTTCACGAGCTCGACGACGTCACCGTCTCCAGTCGCCAGCAGACCATCTATAAAGGCACTGCCGATTTCAAGCCTGCCCGCTTCACCAAATATCTGCGTGGCGAACCTGTCTCACTGGCCCCCGACGAGGTGCAGTTCTTTGCCGAAATGAAGAGTGCCTACGAGGACTACCAGGAGATTGTCACCAGCGAACAGGCCTCCGTCATCGACGACCTCGACAAACTCGCCCGTCTCATCCGTTTGGAACTTCAAGACCGTCCCGACACGGCCAAAGGCATCGTCAACAACTGGTACAGCCGCCACTCCGACCAATACGTGCGCGAAGTGCTGCAAAGCAAGATGGGCTCCCATCTCGACCAGTCGCGCGTTTTTGTGCTGCTTAACACCGCCCGCAAGGTCCACTTCTTCCAAACTGTCGCCGACATCTGTCTCAGTCAGGGACTCAACGGCCTCACGGCAGGCTCTTTCATGCTCGGGCGTTTCGTCTCCCGTCCCATCCCTACCTCCGTCTGGAACCGCCTCAGCGACCGCATCGTTGCCTTCCTCCTCAACGAGTATGTCCTCTACGAGAAGTACCAGCAGGTGCTAGCCGAGGTGGGCGAAATCCGTCTGGCTCGCGCCCACAGCCGCATCGAGACCGAGGGTATCGATAATATGATTGTCGACAACTTCGACCTCCTCAATCTGGTGCCCCTTATCGTCTCTTCTCACGACTGGAACAGCATCGCTGACCAGCTCGAGAAAATCGAACATCAGGACAACACCCATCTCCTCGTCGAGAAGCTCTCGCGTCCTATCGACCAAATCTTCGACATGAACAACCGCTATGTGGCCAATCAAGTGAACGCCCACCGTCTGCCATGAAACGCCTCCTCATAGCAGCAGTCTTGTTGCTCTCATCCACCGTTGCCGCGCAGTCGCCGGATGCTCCCGGGAGAGACAGCGTGGCTGGTGGTGTAAATGTGTCGGCATATAAGTCGGTGATTGACACAGCCGCTGTTGCTTCACCACGCCTGACCGCTTCGCTGATGGGCACAGTGAGGACAACCGATTACACTGTGCTTAAGAGCCTTCAGGACTCGCGCACACCAGCGGCAAACACGCTGTGGGTGTGGGTGAGCAACTCTTTCGTCCTTGCCCCGGTTGTCCCTGCCACCCTGGCCGTGTGTGGATGGACAAACCCCGACACCCGGCAGGGCGACATCCTCCTCACCAATGCCTGCGAGGTGGGGGGTGCGCTCCTACTCAACGCCGGGCTGACCATGGGGCTAAAAGCCCTGGTTGGCCGTCCGCGTCCGTGGGTGGCTTACCCATCTGACCTTTTCTGCCTGCAGCATGTGGCCAGCAAGTCATTCCCTTCGGGCCACACTTCCTTCGCCTTTGCCACCGCCACATCCCTCTCGCTCGTCTATCCCCGGTGGTATGTCGTGCTGCCTGCCTATCTCTGGGCTGGGGCGGTGGGATACAGCCGTCTGTATGTCGGTGCGCATTATCCCACCGACGTGCTGGCGGGTGCGCTGATAGGCACGGGCAGTGCACTCATCATCCACGCGCTCTTCGCCCGTCTCAACAACACCTCCGACATGTTGGCGCCGCCGCCTGTTGTGAGCCTCTCCTTTCCTTTGGATTGAGAATTTAGAATTGTGAGGGTGTTTTTCTCAATTCTCAACTCTCATTTTGAAAAAAAAGCGTATCTTTGCAAATTGGAATAATATAAAAAATAAGACTTTATGACTAAGTATATAGGCGCACATGTCAGTGCATCGGGAGGCGTGGGTAACGCCATATTGAACGCCGAGGCCATCGGGGCCACGGCTTTTGCCCTGTTCACCCGCAACCAGCGCAGCTGGGTGAGCAAGCCTTTGGCGCAAGGGGACATCGACGGCTTCAAGGCGTTGCTGGCTGAACGGGGGTTCGACGCCCGCTATGTGCTGCCCCACGACAGCTATCTTATCAATCTGGGTTCGCCCGACGAGGAGACGCTGCTGAAGAGCCGTGCCGCTTTCCTCGACGAGATGCAGCGGGCGCAGCAGCTGGGGTTGGCGATGCTGAATTTCCATCCCGGCAGCCATCTGAACAAGATTGGAGAGGAGGAGTGCCTGGACCAGATAGCCCGCGAGATTAACCTTGCCCTCGGTCAGACCGAAGGGGTGACGGCCGTCATTGAGAACACGGCGGGGCAGGGGACGAATCTGGGCTGGCGTTTCGAGCATATTGCCCGCATCATCGAGGGGGTGGAGGATAAGCAGCGTGTGGGCGTCTGCATCGACACCTGCCACACCCTGGCGGCGGGCTACGACCTCAGTACCCCGATGGGCTATGACTTCACGATGGAGGAGTTTGAGCGCGTGGTGGGGTTGAAATACCTGCGTGCGGTGCATCTCAACGATAGCAAGAAGGGGGCAGGCAGCCATGTGGACCGCCACGAGTCGCTCGGCCTCGGCATGCTGGGGAGGGACTTCTTTGCGCGCTTTATGAACGACCCCCGTTTCGACGAATTGCCCATTATCCTGGAGACCCCCGACCCCACACGCTGGGCGGAGGAGATCGGTTGGCTGAGGGGATTGGAAAAATAACAATACAATACCATCATGCGACGTTTGTTGATGCTCGTTATGTACCTTGTAGCCTTGACGTGGGTGTGCCGCGGTCAGGTGACGGAGGCGTACGGCTATGCTTTCGCCACGGGAGTGGACGAGAACATGTGGGTTGATATCGAGGAGCATCAGACGGTGCTTGTGTTTGAGGAGGCGAAGGTGCCCCTACCGTTTGCCTTCACTTTTCACAACAGGACGTTCACGTCGCTGTCGGTGGCGAGGAACGGAGCGGTGATTTTCGGCAACGAGCAACCCCTGGGCGGTACCGATGCACTGGAGATGCCATGTAGCAACGGTTTCGATTTGTCGTGTATCTGGGGGTTGAGTTTCGACGACGTGAGGTTTTTCAGCGGCTGCACCGAGCCCGACTCGGCAGGGAACAGGGTGTTTGTGCTGCAGTTCCGCCCGGCGTGGTGGTATACCTCGTCGGAATTGATTTGGTGGCAGGTGCAGCTGCACGAGGGCGACGGCAAGGTGGTGCTGGCGTACAAGATAGAAAGACGGAACAACGCAGGGAGAAAATGGATAGGTGTGCAGATGCACTACCATGAATATTTATATGTGTCGCCAAGGACACATGCCGCGTACGACACGGTGATGGACGAAACCTCATATAATGACTGGCCGGAGATTGGGAGATATTATTGCTTCACGCCTGTCGACACCTTCTGCCTGCCGCCCGCCCTGAAGGGGGTGGAGACCAGGTGGACAGGTCCCGACAGCGCGAAGCTGGTGTGGAGGGGTTGCAGCAGATATGGCATGTATGCCGTGGAGTACGACACGGCAGGCTTTGCCGAGGGGACGGGCAATATGCTGACCACTGCCGACACACAGGTGGTGTTGACGGGGTTGGCCCAGGGGGTGGACTACGAGGCACGTGTGTATGGGTCTTGTGCCGACAGTCAGTTGTCGGCGCCTGCGCGGGTACTGTTCCGCGCACCATGCAGCAATGAGACGCTGACTGGCTCTACGGCCGAGGGGTTGGCTTTCTATGATTTGACCTCGGATGGGGTGATATGCTATACTGGTTCTACGTTCAACCCATCGGAGCGGAGGGAACTGGCAGACTTTGGGAGCCTGTCCCCCATGTCGCGGCATACAGTCCACTGCGACGCGCTGGAGCGCGACCCCCGCACCGACGGATGTCTGCGCACGGTGCCCGAGGGGCACTGCGTGTCGGTGAGGCTGGGCAACTGGCGCAACGGTGCCGAGCAGGAGGCCATTTCCTATACACTGCATGTGGACACGAACCGGTACGACCTGCTGCTGCTACGCTATGCATTGGTGGAGCAGGACCCCAAACATCCGCTGGCGAACCAGCCCCAGTTCGAATTCGATATTACCGATTCGGTCGGGAACAGTCTGGGCGACTGCTATCACGGCATGTTTGTCTCCGGCACGGGCGACATGCAGGACGAGGAGCAGTCGGGTTGGCGAAGGGGACAGTACGATGTGCTGTGGCGCGACTGGGATGTGGTGGGGGTAGACCTTGCACCGATGCATGGGCAGACGATATACGTGACACTGTCCAACCGCGACTGTGCCCAGAGGGGGCATTTCGGCTATGGCTATTTCGCCCTTGAGGGCGGCCGCAAGCATTTCCGCTACACCGCCTGCGGCGAGGTGCAGGAGTATGTGGTACGTGCTCCGGAGGGCTTCTCCTACCGATGGTATAGCGATGCCGACACGTCGGTGACCCTCTCGTCGACGGACAGCCTTCGATTTCCTGTGCCTGGGATGGTGATGAACGACGGCTCCGAGCTGCATTGCCGCGTGAGTCATCGCCTGTCGGGCCATGAGTGCAGCTTTGTGATGACCACCTATGTGGGTGGCCGCTATCCGGTGGCTGATTTCGGATATGATGTGCCCGACCCGTGCGACGATGCTGTCCGGTTCCACAACTACAGCGTCGTGGCACGCGACAGTGCTCATTCGATGTTGACGCTCTTCCCCTGCGAGCGGTACAGGTGGGTCTTCGACAACGAGACGGTGGTGGAGGATGAGCACCCGGTGTACCATTTCGGCGCTCCGGGTTGGCATGTGGCCACGCTCTACGCCATGCTGGCCGACGGCGATTGTGTCGACTCGGTGAGCGATACGCTGTTCATCGATATTCCCGCCGACACGCTGTACGACACTATCTGCGAGGGAGAGGTGTATCGTTTCAACGGCCGGAATCTTATGCAGGCGGGTGTGTACAGCCGTTTGGACAGCTGTCGTTTCACCATGCTGATGCTGCATGTGCATCCTAGGGTTTATGTCGATGTGGTCGACACCATGGAACTGGGTGACACGTACCGCTTTGCGGGGAAACCTTTCTGGGGACCGGCGGTGTACCGTGTGCGCTACAGTACGCTTGTGGGATGCGACAGCGTGGTTACGCTGCACCTCAGCAGCAGGGAGGAGCGGTACCAGACGGTATGTGAGAGCCTGTTGCCTTTCACCCTGCAGGATGTGACGTTCGACGGTCCGGGATGCGACACGGTCCGTTTCGTGTCGCATGCGGGTACCGACAGCCTGGTGGTGCTCCACCTCTCGGTGCGGCCGCAGGTGGAGTATGCTTTCCAAGCCCAGCCCCACTGCCGGGGATGGTTGGGATACGCTGTCCCGTTGGTGGACACGCTGTGCTACCGATTTGTCTCTTCGCCCGCCGACAGTATGCTGTCCAGACAACTTTTGCAGCGCGACACGCTGCGTCTCGCTCCCGCCTCGCCGACATTATATGTGCTCACTGCCGACTGGTGCGATGCTCCTTCTTGCCCGGTGGCCGACACGCTGTGGCTGCTGCCCGTGGAGGACGTGGAGGCACGCATGATGGTTGATCCCGGTTACTTGACAGAACACCAACTGGAATTCACAGCCACAGACCTGAGCCTGAGCGGAGGGCGTACCGCTGCTGGTGATAAATGGCGACAGTGGAGGGTGGGCGTAGCACCGCAGGCGTCGAATGGCGAAACGCCGTTGGTGATAAATGACGACTCGGTGATACACTGCAATGCTGCCCACCTTGGAATTGTGACCCCCGACGCCGGAGGGGGACAGACAGTCGTTGCGGACAGCCTCGTGGTGATGCTGACGGTGGGCAACGACCAATGCTCCGACACGGCCGTGACTATTGTGCCGATACGGGTGGACAGGTTGTGGTTCCCCAATGTCTTCACGCCAGGCGAGGCGACCAACAACCTTTTCCGGGGCTATGGGGTGAACATCCGCGACTACGACTTGCAGGTCTACACCCGCTGGGGCGACTGCATCTTCCACACCAAGGATATCAACCAAGGGTGGGACGGTACCTACCGTGGCGTGCAGAGCCCCATGTCGGCCTACGCCTATATCTGCCACTACACCACCTTGGAGGGTGAACCACGTGTCGTCACCGGCACCGTGACACTTTTGCGGTAATCAAAAGAAAATCGCCGTCTCGGATGGAGGCGGCGATGTATTGTGATGTGGTGGTGTGCTTAGCGGATGGTATCGAGATACTGGCGCACGTGGTCGAAGACGATGTCGGCGCGGATGTCGAATGCTTCGCGCGAGGCATACCCGATATGGGGTACGCATACACAGTTGGGTGCAGCCAGCAGGGGATGCCCCGAGGGCAGGGGAGGTTCTTTCTCGTACACATCTATGCCGGCACCGGCGATGCAGTGGTTGCTCAATGTTTCGGCCAAGGCGGGGATGTCCACCACATTGCCGCGGGCAGTATTGACGAGGATGGCAGTGGGTTTCATCATCGCAATGCGCTCCCGGCTGATAAGATGGTGGGTCTCGGCGTTCAGCGGCACATGCAGTGTGACGATGTCGCTCTGTTTCATCAATGAATCAAGGTCGGTATATTCTACACCCATCTTCTCCACTTCAGCGTGACGGCTGCGGTTGTAGGCTATCACTTTGCAGCCGAAGGCAAGGAGCAGACGGATGGTGGCGGTGCCGATAGCTCCCGTGCCTACCACACCTACGGTCTTGCCCCGCAGTTCGCGTCCCAGAAAGGCCCCACGGCCCTGTCCCTGACGGGTGGCGGCATCTAGGCTGGTGATGCGGCGCAGCACGTCGAGCATGAGTCCCACGGCCAGTTCGCTGACAGCTGTGGTGGAATACCCGGCGGCGTTCTGCACGGTGATGTGGTGTTCGCGGCAGAAGTCCATATCGATATGGTCGAGGCCGGTGAATGCCACCGATAGGTATTGAAGGCTAGGGCAGCGGCTCAGGACTGCTGCAGGCAGGGGGATGTTTGAAATCACCGCAATGTCGGCTTCGCCCATGCGCGAAGCAAGGATTTCGGTATCCTCGTTGCGGTCCATATAATATTCAAAGACATGACCTTTGGAGGCCATCTCTTTTTTCAGCTCTTCGAAGTGCTCTTGGCTGATGCCCAGAGGCTCTACACATACGATTCTCATGATAGAGGGGGGATTGTTATTTACGGTTTGATTGTTTCTTTACGCTGAAGCCGAAGCTGCCCAGCTTCTCGCCCAAAGAATAGTACTTTCCATGGGAGTAGGCCAGGGGCTGTGCGTGGTTGAGCTGGAAGGCGCCGGTGCTTTTGTCGATAAGCCGTTCCTCGGCATCGATGGCTACGACGTCGGCCAGAAACATGTCGTGGCTTCCAAGGGGACGTATGTCGCGTACACGGCATTCTATGTTCAAAGGACTTTCGCCGATGAGGGGCGCTTTGACCAACTGCCCTTGCTGGGGAGTGAGGTGCATCTCCTTGAATTTGTTGTAGTCTCTGCCGCTGCGTACCCCGCACCAGTCGGTGATGCGGGCCAGGTCGACGGTGGTGAGGTTGATGACGAACTCACCCGTACGCTTGATAATATCGTACGAGTAGCGTTCGTGGCGCACAGAGATGTAGCACATGGGTGGGTCGCTGCACACCGTGCCGGTCCACCCGATAGTGATGATGTTGTAGTTCTCGGGTGCGTCGCCGCAACTCACCATCACGGCGGGCAGCGGGTAGATGAGTGTGCCGGGCTTGAAGGGTACTTTCATGGATGTTGGGTCTATTCCTTAAACTTCTTGTCAAGCTCCTCAATCCAGAAACGGAACTGCTTGTCGGTCTCGGCCAGATTGGCAACGGTCTTGCAAGCGTGGAGGACGGTGGCGTGGTCCTTGTTGCCGCATTGCAGGCCGATGATGGCAAGTGACGACTTGGTCAGCTTTTTGGCGTAGTACATCGTCAGCTGGCGAGCCTGGACAATCTCGCGTTTGCGTGTGCGCGATTGGATGCTCTCGATGGGGATGTTGAAGTAGTCGCACACCACTTTCTGGATGTAGTCGATGGTCACTTCGCGGTTGGTGCTCTTCACGAACTTGTCAACCATCTGGCGGGCAAGGTCGATGGTGATGTCGCGGTGGTTCAGCGACGACTGTGCCATCAGCGAGATGAGGGCGCCTTCCAGTTCGCGGACGTTGGTATTGATGTTGTAGGCAATATATTCTATCACCTCGTCGGGCATCTCCACTCCGTCGTTGGCCAGTTTCTGGCGCAGGATACTCATGCGGGTCTCGACATCAGGAGGCAGCAGCTCTGCAGCCAAACCCCATTTCAGGCGCGACGTGAGACGGGTCTCAAGGCCCTGCAGTTCGCTCGGGGCTTTGTCGCTGGTGATGATAATCTGTTTGCCTGCCTGGTGCAGGGTGTTGAAGATGTGGAAGAAGGCCTCCTGTGTACGACCGGCTTTGTTGCTCCAGAACTGGATGTCGTCCACTATCAGCACATCAATCATCTCGTAGAAATGAACAAAGTCGGAAGTGGTGCCATTGCGTCCGGCATCCATATACTGCTGCATGAATTGTTCGGAGGTGACATACAACACTGTCATTTCAGGATGCAGCTCCTTGGTCTTCAGTCCAATGGCATTGGCAAGATGGGTCTTGCCCAGTCCCACGCCGCCGTGAAGCATCAAGGGGTTGAAGGCGGTCTTGCCGGGCTTTTCAGCCACGGCATAGCCTGCCGCGCGGGCCAGTCGGTTGCATTCGCCCTCGACATAGTTGAGGAGCGTGTACGACGAACTGAGCTGCGAGTTGACGCGCACCTTCTGTATGCCCGGGATGACAAAGGGGTTGGGGAACTCCCTGCTGTCTTCGTGGTTGAGGTTCATCGGCACATCACGGGGTTGGTTGATAGTGGAAGGCCTTCCGGTTGAGGGCATGCGGGTAGTGATGGGCTGCTCGGCAATGCTGGTGTCCATCACCACGCTGTACAGCAAGCGTGCATCGTCGCCCAGCGTCAGCTGGATGGCTCGCTCGAGCAAGTCGGCATAGTTCTGCTCAAGCCATTCATAGAAGAAAGGACTCGGCACCTTAATAATAAGGGTGCTCCCGTCCAGCTTCAAGGGGACGATAGGTTCAAACCAGGTGCTGTACACCCTGTCTGTCTCGTTTCCCGTGAGATTGTCTCTGATGAATCCCAGGCATTCGTCCCATACTTTCTGGCAGTCTTTCTCCATAATCCTCGAGTCGTTTTCAGTATAATTGTTCATTGTCTTTGTTGTTCTCATTTTTTTCCGGCCGCACAAGGCGGCTTTCGCGTTTTTTCAAACATCGGACTGTTGAAAAGTCCGCTCCCCGACACTGGCTCTGTATCACTTATGAATCATTCCCCCTCCGATGTCTGTAATGCAAAAATGCAACAATTTTATCACCCATCAAGGTGAAAAATAAATTTGCACAATTCAGAAAAAAAATATAAAGCAAACCCCGCTTGCCGGTACATGAACTCCGTCATGCCCCTTTGAAAAAGTTGAAAAATAACCATTTTACGCCCAAGCCCCCTTTTTCAAGCCCTCGTAATATACGATTTTTTTTCCGAAGTTCAAGATTTTTTTGCGGAATTTTACCCCTTTCGGCCAAAAATGTTGATAAGCCAACCAACTGCCTGACCAGTAGTCTGATATTGATGAATAACTAATGTACTGCATTGTTTTATAGTTCGTTACATACAAATTCTTGATAATCATACACCCACAATCAGGCCACTTTTCAGTAACTCGCTAATCTTCAAATTCCTGTTTTTTTATTCACACAATGCCGTTAAAAAGTATATTTTTTCCGCGTCCCTTCTTCGGTTGGAAAAATCGAACCCCCACCCGCCAGTTTCACCCATCGGCACACCCCCGTCATCCAACCCCAGTGCCGTTTCCGCCCATCGCTAACACCGCCGTACCCGCCCCCAGGATGCTAAAAAATTTTTTTTTCTTTAAAAAGTATCAATATATTAAAATAAAAGAGTAACTTTGCAGCAGGAAAACAAAATGAAAAAAGCACATTTTTAAATATAACATACTTAAATTCAAATCAAATGAAAACAGCTTATAATTTCAATGCAGGTCCCTGCGTCCTGCCAAAAGAGGCCATTGAGTCCACCATCAATGCCATCCGCGACTTCGACAACACTGGTATCGGTCTGCTCGAGATTTCCCACCGTACCCCCGGTTGGGAGCGCACCATGGAAGAAACCCGTCAGCTGTGGCGCGACCTGTTGAACATCCCCGCCGAATACGAAATCCTTTTCCTCGGTGGTGGTGCCAGCACCGGCTTCATGGATGTCCCCGCCAACCTGCTCAACAAGAAGGCTGCCTATCTGCAGACCGGTGTGTGGGCAAAGAAAGCCGCCAAAGAGGCTAAGAACTTCGGCGAGACCGTGATTGTCGCTTCTTCCGAAGACAAGACCTACAGCTACATCCCCAAGGGTTGGACCGTTCCTGCCGACGCCGACTACTTCCACATCACCACTAACAACACCATCTATGGTACCGAGATCCGCCGCGATTTCGACGCCAGCGAGATTAACAACGTCATGCTCGTTGCCGATATGAGCTCCGACATCATGAGCCGTCCCGTCGACGTGAAGAAATATGGTCTCATCTATGGCGGTGCCCAGAAGAACGTCGGCCCTGCCGGTGTCACCTTCTACATCGTCCGCAAGGACATCCTCGGCAAGATCACCGACCGTCAGTACATGAACCCCCTGCCCACCATGGTCGACTTCCGCACCCACGCTGCCGAAGAGGCTAAGAACATCTCCATGTTCAACACTCCTCCTGTCAGCGCCATCTTCGTCATGCACGAGACCCTGAAGTGGGTTAAGAACACCATCGGCGGTGTCGAGAACATGAACAAGATCAACCTCAAGAAGAGCGCCATGCTTTATGAGGAAATCGACCGCAACAGCCTCTTCCGCGGCACTGCCGAGAAGGAAGACCGTTCCATCATGAACCACTGCTGGGTGATGGCCGAGGGCCGCGAGAACCTGCAGGATGCCTTCATGGCCTTCGCCAAGGAGCGCGGCATGGTTGGTATCAAGGGTCACCGCAGTGTCGGTGGTTTCCGCGCCAGCCTCTACAATGCTTGCCCCATCGAGGCCGTTGAGGCTCTCGTCCAGTGCATGCAGGACTTCGAGAAAGCCAACAAGTAATTTTGAATTTTACGTAGATGCTTGACATCTTAGTGGACATAATATTTATGTTGTTCTCCGATGAGGGAAAGGATAAACGTAAAAAACAAAGAAAAAATGGAAATCAGGGACGACGTAAGAGAAGGCTCTGAGAAAAAGCTTCGCAGGAGTCCTCTTGCGTCTTCTCTGATGAAATGATGAAATAAAGATTATCAAGAAAATGAAAGTTTTAGTTGCTACCGAGAAACCCTTCGCAAAGGTCGCCGTTGACGGCATCCGCGAAGTGGTCGAGAAGAATGGCCACACCCTGGCTCTCCTCGAAAAATACACTGACGTGAACGACTTCTACAAGGCTGTCGAAGATGCCGACGCTCTCATCGTCCGCTCCGACAAGGTCACCAAGGAAGTTATCGACCACGCCAAAAACCTGAAGATCGTCGTCCGTGCCGGCGCCGGCTACGACAACCTCGACCTCGAGGCTTGCACCGCCCGCGGCATCGTTGCCATGAACACCCCCGGCCAGAACAGCAACGCTGTGGCAGAACTCGTCATGGGTATGCTTGTTTACGCCGTCCGCAACTTCTACAACGGCAAATCCGGTTCTGAGCTCATGGGCAAGAAACTTGGTATCCTTGCTTTCGGTAACGTAGGCCGCAACGTGGCTCGCATCGCCAAGGGCTTTGGTATGGATGTCTATGCTTACGACGCATTCCTCACTGCCGACCAGATCAACGAGTCCGGCATGGCCAAAGCCGTTGCCAACCAGGATGCACTCTTCGAGACCTGCGACGTGGTGTCCCTCCACATCCCCGCCACCGCCGAGACCAAGCAGAGCATCAACTATGCCCTCGTCAACAAGATGCACAAGGGTGGTATCCTCGTCAACAGCGCCCGTAAGGAAGTCATCAACGAGCCCGAACTGCTCAAACTGATGGCCGAGCGTACCGACCTCAAATACATCACCGACATCATGCCCGACGCCGATGCCGAATTCAAGGCTTTCGAAGGCCGCTACTTCGCCACTCCCAAAAAGATGGGTGCCCAGACCGAAGAGGCCAACATCAACGCCGGTATTGCCGCCGCCAACCAGATCTGCAATTTCTTTGCTACCGGTTGCACCAAATTCCAGGTGAACAAATAAGAGCGTAATAGCTTGTTTTTCATGGATGGGGGGAGTGAAAGCTCCCCCCTTTTTTCAACCTGTCGTAATCCATGGCTCCTATGCTCTGCATCTTTAATCCCGAGCACGACCTCTGTCTCGCCAACGGCGGGCCCCATTTCGTCGCGCCGGCCTCAGCACTGGCCTTTGCCCGCGAGGGTGCTTCCATCATGCAGCTGCTCTACCCCGGAGCCATCGCACTTGCCGCCGACCAGGTGGACAGCCGCTGCGTGGCCGAATGGCTGCAGCAGTCCGACGGCCCCGGCCAACCAGCCATTGTGCCCTGGGGATGGAATATCGCCCTTGTCACCCGCCTGCTCAAAGCCGGTGTGCCCCGCAGTCTGATGCCCGACGACGCCACCCTCGCCTGCTGGCGCACGCTGCAACATCGCTCCACGCTGTTGCCCCTGCAGCCCGACAGCCATGCTGTGCAGACCACAGAACAGGTAGAAGCCCTCCTAGCCCACACGCCGCACTTGGTGCTCAAAGCCCCATGGTCCGGCTCGGGACGTGGGTTGCGATGGGTCAGCCACAGCCTTACGCCCCACGACAGGCAGTGGATACTCAAAACCGTCGCCTCGCAGCAATGTGTCATTGCCGAGCCACGCCGCAGGGTGGTTTGCGATTTCGCCCTCGAATACTATGTGGACAACGGCCGGTTGCGCTTCGAGGGCTACTCCCTCTTCGAGTCCGAACACGGAGTGTACCGAGCCAACCTCCTGCTGCCCGACGACGAGATAGCGCGCCGCGTGGGCTACACCCCCGCCATGCGCGAGCGGCTTGAGGGGTGGCTCGCCGACCGCATAGCCCCCTGCTACGAGGGTCCCCTGGGTGTGGACCACATGCTGGACTGGGACGGCAACATACATGTTGGCGAGCTGAACCTGCGCCACACCATGGGACTGGTGGCGCATCGCTACCTTGCCGCCCATCCCGGGGCGCAAGGCCACCGCCTCACCCTCCAACAGTCGTCGCTTGTGGTCGAGCCCTGACCCACCCGCTGCACCTTCTGTGCGGCCATCTCAGCACCTCTTTTTTCACACTGACGCCCTTCAATCTAGCATCGATACAGTATCGTTATAGCATCGTTATCCGTCATGATAGGCTGTAACGTTGCTGTAACGATGCGGGAAGGAGCCGTGATTGAAGGGAGGCAGGGTGGGGAGGGATGGAGGAGGTGGGCTTTGGCGCGGGAGGAAAAATAAATTCGGCTATGTGGAAAAAAAGTTGTAATTTTGCATCCGCTTTCATGGGGGAGTAATCGGCGGCAGAGGCCGTGGACAGCGTCAACAAGTCACTGGCCCTTCGAGGCTTGGCGTTGCCCGCAATCGATGAGACTCATAGGTGCGAAGGGGTCGCGTCTATGGGCTTTTTTATTATCGGATGCCCTTGCTCCCTACCTATTGGCAAACACGAATAACAAAAAGATTAAAGATAATTGTATGACTACACGATTTCTGTTTTTCGGGGCCTTCATGGTGTTCATCATCTTTATGCTGGCCATGGATTTGGGCGTGTTCCACAAGAAGGACCACGTTATCAAGATTAAGGAGGCGGCTATTTGGACCGGTATCTGGGTGGCGTTGGCCATGCTGTTCGGCCTGCTGCTGCTGTTCAAGGCCGAGTGGGTCCACGGCATCACGAATATGAACGAGTTGCTGGAGTATGTGAAAGGCGGGTCGCTGGCGCACAAGATTGTGCCGGGGATGGATTTCGGCGATGCCCTCCCGATTTACCGGAAGGAGATTTTCCAGCAGTATCTGGCCGGCTATTTCCTTGAGGAGACACTGTCGATTGACAATATCTTTGTGATGATAATGATTTTCGTCAGTTTCGGCATCGACAAGCAGTATTATCACCGTATCCTGTTCTGGGGCATCCTGGGTGCCATTGTCATGCGGTTCCTCTTCATCTTCCTGCTCGGCGCGGTCATCCACAAGTTCTCGTGGGTGCTGGCTGTCTTCGGCGTCATTCTCATCTATAGCGGTATCAAGATGTTCCGCGACAAGGGCGACAAGCGCATCGACACGGCCAACCATCCGGTGGTGAAACTGGCCAGCCGTTTCCTGCCGGTGAGCCGTCATACCCACGGCCACGACTTCTTCATCAAGCGCGACGGACGAATGTATATGACTCCGCTGTTTCTGGTGCTGCTGGTGATTGAGTTCTCGGATGTGATTTTTGCCGTGGACAGCATTCCTGCCGTCTTCTCGGTGACGACGGACACCTACATCGTCTATTTCTCGAATATCTTCGCCATCATGGGACTGCGGTCGCTGTTCTTCCTGCTGAGCAATGTGACGGACATGTTCTGGCTGCTGAAATACGGCTTGGGACTCCTGCTGTGCTTTATCGGTGTGAAGATGATAGGGCACGAGTTTTTCGGCTGGGAGATTGGCACGATGGTGTCGCTGGCAGTGATTCTGGGCATCCTGGTGGCTTCCATAGGATTTTCGCTGCTGTTCCCCAAGAAGAAACAAGTGGAGCCTGCTGCCTGAACGGCGCGGCGGAACAGCCCGTGATTGGACATAAAGCATCGAGGTTAAAAGGCGACGAGCCTTTTAACCTCGATGCTTTATTGTAAGTAACCTGAGGTTTCCTTAGAAGTCGAAACCGGCGCTGAGGTAAACACCCCAGGGCGAGGGCTGGTTGTAGCGCGACCAATGGACGTTGAACAATATGGGACCGATGAGCGATTTGTGGCCGTATTGCAGTGCAAAGGCATAGTCGGTAAGGGTGTTCAAGCGATACGCGGAGGCTTCCTCAGCATCGATATCGCCGGCCAATGTGCTGAATCCGGCAACGGTGAAGGAGATGTAGTCTTTGGGGGCGATTTGCCAGCGGAAATCGATATTGGCCACAACTTCGGCATGGGAGTAGGAGAAGAAGTGGGGCATATTGTAGCCGATGTATGGAAGTTGGTTTTCGTAGAATCGTCCGGGGGTGATGCCTCCAATATAGCTTTCCATCCATGAAGGGACTATGCCTTCGACGATTCTGCCTTCGTATAACTGGATGTTGGAGTGGAGCCAGAGCGAGGGCAGGATGGTGAAGGCTTTGGCAACAGGGATGGCGGCCTTGATATGGGCATTGATGTTGTTGGATCTAAAGTAAATGTGCTCGATCGTATTATACCATGCGTCAGGGTAGCAGTAGTGGTAGATGTAATAGTCGTAACGGAAGCGGGCGTTGATGCCTTTGGTGGGGAAGTAGCTGTCGTCGGTGTTGTCGTAAGTGGCTTCGAAGTAGGGGGCGACGACGAAGTGGTCCCAGTTGTTTACAGAGTCGGCACGCATGCCGTTCCACGATCTTCTGAGCGTGTCGGCGACATAGTAGCTGGTGTCTATGATGTAGGTACCGCCTTCTTGGATGGTGTCGTATCTCTGATGCCATATATAGACGGGTTCGAAAGCGGTTTTCCGCTCGAAGGGTGATACATAGAATTTGACACCCAGCCGAATGGCACCGTGGCGCCATGAGTGGGTGAGGCTAAAGAGGTCGACGGTGTTGTACCAAGATGTCAGCGTGTTGAATCCTTCGGCGAGATTGGTCTGGGCCGAGTACTGTTCGATGGTCTGGTAGCGGGTGTGGATGTTGAGACCCACCGAAGGACCGTTGAGGAATGCGTATTGGAAGTTGAGGGTGGCGGAGGGGCTGTTGCCGACGACGGCAGAGATGTCGGCTTTGAAGCCGGAGAGTTTGCGCCGGTTGAAGCCGATGTTGAAGGCTGCGGACAGCATGGTTTTGGTGTCGAAACGCAGTCCGAAACCGAACTGGTGGATGGGGCCGCGCTTGCAGTGGAAGGCAAGGGTGAAAGGTTCCTTGTCGCCGTAGAGGCTGTAGGATACTTGGTCGAAGAGTCCTGAGCCGTACATGAGGGCGAGCTCTTCTTCGATGTCGTCGCTGCTGTAGGCATGACCTTTATGAATGCTGCTGTTCTTCTCGAAGTAGGAGACGATGTCGGGTTTAATGCCTTCGTAGACGACGTTGCCGATAACCACTTTGCGGTTGTGGATATTGATGCCGGGGGTGTTGTTGAGCGGACGGCTTTTGGTGGGGCCGACCTTCTGCAGGATGGCTTCAAGCCCCTCGGCTTGGCTCTGTGCGGCGACATAGCCGCGGTGGAGGCATTCGGCGATGGAGGCGGAGTCGAAACTCATCATGTTCATGCCCGACATGTCGGGGTGGATGTAGACATCGGCCAGGGGGAGGTTGTTGTCGAAGGCGTCTTTGCCCATCAGCGAGATGCACTGCATGAGGAGGTTGGCCATTCCGCTGATTTCGGAATAGGTGCGGGGCTGGCTGAGGTCGACGCCGATGATGTAGTCGGCCCCCATGGCGCGGGCCATGTCGGTGGGGAAGTTGTTGCGGGTGCCGCCGTCGATGTAGATGCGGCCATCCTTACGGACAGGCGTGAAGAAGAAGGGGATGGACATGGTGGCGCGCATGGCGTCGGACAGGTGGCCGTGGGTCCAGTATTTGGCTTTCATCGTGACCAGGTCGGTGGCTACGCAGCAGTAGGGGATGGGCAGGTCGCAGAAGTCCATCGAGTCTTGGTAGCCCACGGTGAGGCTGTTGATGGTGTTGTTGACGTTGTAGCCGTAGATGTAGCCGTCGGGGAGGTTGGAGATGAGGTTGGCGGTGTAGGCCTGTCCCATCTCGGAGGAGGTGAGGGGATTGGCGGTTTCGTTGGCTTTGCGGGTGATGTAGTCTTCGCGTTGACGGCGTTCCCACTCTTCGCTCTCGTAGCGGAAGGGGGAGCGGATGAAGTAGGTCTCGTTGTATTTGCGCCGTATGTACGACATCTTGTTGACGGGCACCTGGTCGCTGAGCATCACACCCCAGTTGGTGGAGGTGAGGATGGTGTCGATTTCTTTACTGGAGTAGCCCATGGCCACCAGACCGCCGACCAGACCGCCCATGCTGGTGCCGAGCACCATGTCGATGGGGATGCCCAGTTCTTCGATATACTCGAGGGCACCCACATGGGCCGCCCCCTTGGCGCCTCCGCCAGCCAACACAAGGGCCACGGTGGGACGGTGGCGACGGATGGAGTCCATCTTGTGCTTCATGCGGGCGATGGCGGCGGCATCGGCTGCGGAGTCGATGCTGGCCGAGGCAAGATGGATTGGAACGGCTTTCTTGTCGGCCTTGGTGCGGGCCTTGCCGCTCAGGCTGTTTTGGGCAAAGGCACTGCCGACAATCAGGGCGGCAAGCGTTAGGAAGAGGATAATTCTTTTATTCATGGCCTGATTAATATCTGAGGGTTGTTATTACGGGATAATGGTCGGAGATATAAGGCACACCGTAGTCGCCGTCGAGGGTGCGGAAGAGCGGCACCTTCGACCATCCGCGGACAAAGAAGTGGTCGATTTGTTTGCCATCGGCTTTGCCAAAGGCATTGTAGGTGATGGCGTTGTCGCTGGTGTCGGCAATGTCGCGGGCGGAGATGAGTTTGGCAGCGGTCAGGGGGAGGAAGATGCTGTCCTCCAAAGTGGAGTTCATGTCGCCGCCAAGGATGATGCGGCCAGGGTAGGTGTCGCACAGCGTGCAAAGCTCAAGGATGGAGTTGCGGCGGGCGGCAGGGCCTACGTGGTCGAGGTGGGTGTTGAGATAGGTGAAACTGCTGTCGGTCGTGAGGTCGTGGAACAGGCCCATGGTGACGGTGCGGCGGCAGGCGGCATCCCAGCCGAAACTGACGCTGTCGGGGGTCTCGCTCAGCCAGTAGGTGTGCTGGTTGAGGAGCTCGAGGCGGTCGGTGCGGTAGAAGATGCACATGATTTCTCCGTCGCAGGCGGTATCGGTGGCGGGCAGCCCGTTGTCGCGGCCCACGCCGATGCCCTTATACATTCCAGACAAAGCGCTGTCGAGGTAAAGGAACTGGTGGGGAAGGACTTCCTGCATCCCGATGGCGTCGGGAGCCTCCTTCAGGATCATGGCCACCACGGCCTCCTTGCGTTGCGACCAGGCGTTGGGACCGTCCTCGTTCTCGGCCCACTGGCTGCCGAGGCGGATGTTAAACGACATGAATTTCAAATCAGGATAGGCTTTTGGCGTGTTGGCGCAGCCCATGACCAAAGCCGCAAAAAGTGCGATAATACAGAGTCTCTTCATCTTTGTAAGAATTAATTTCACATTGCAAAGATACAAAAAAACTGCAAAATATTAAAAAAAAGGGACTTCTATAAATCACCTCGTAGAGGTGATACACTTCGTAACACCGTACAAACCGTAATGCGCAGTGCGGTGATAGTCAAGATGTAACCAACCTGCGTCCCGAAGTGAAGAAGTGCCAGTGGCACTTCGATAGCGTCAGCGGAGAAGAAAAAACGACAATGAAAACAAATTAATAAAACTCATCTTATACATTACTTTTTCCATTTTCCAGTACAATAAAGACGACCATTCTGAGTTTTTGTAATAAAATCAGGAACAATTACTATGGACAACCACATTGAAGAAGGCAGACTATTGCTATTAAAAAACAAAGAAAAGGTTTTTAAATACTATTTTATCGAATATGTATTAATCTTGATAGTCCTTTCTGTGGCTGATTGGGTTATCGACATCTTCTTCCTCAAGACGTTCTCGTGGTGGGAGATACCACTGGACATAGTATTGAGCGCAGTCATTGCCATTGTCTCCTCTTGGCTGCAGGTGCGCTGGAACCGCCGTCGCGAGAAAGAGGTCGCCTATTTCAAGGAAAAATACGGGAAGAAATAAGCATAGAAAAACGGCATTTCTGTCACTACTTTCTTTGTTTCATTAATCTGTAAATCAATATCTCATCATTTTTTTAGAGTAAAGTTCACAACTTTGTGGACCACAACTTTGTGTACTTTCGAAAAAAGTCGTATTTTTGCAATCGGAATTAATAAGAATTACCTATCATGAAGAAATCTTTTGTGTACGGTGTAGCCGTTGATGGTGAGAACTTTACAGACAGAGTGGATGAAAGTAGGCGTTTGATACGCAACTTTGAAAACGGTCAAAATGTAATCCTGATATCCCCACGTAGAATGGGAAAAACCTCGTTGGTGAGGCATGTCATTTCTAAAGTTGACACTTCAATCGTTGCTGTCATATACTTAGACATCTACGATTGCCGCACAGAATACGAATTCTATAACAAACTAGTGTCGGCCCTCTTGAAACAGACATCTAACAAGGGTGAACTGCTATTACAGAATATCAAGGAGTTTTTGACTCGTTTGACACCAAAAATATCATTCGGTCCTGACCCAAGAAACGAGATGTCCGTGTCGTTGGGTATCACTCCTAAAGACTATTCACCTGAGGAAATCCTTCAATTACCTGAAAAAATAGCACAGAAGATTGGAAAGCATATTGTAGTGTGTATTGATGAATTTCAGCAGATAGGCTCGTTCACAGATTCAATAGCACTACAAAAACGCATACGTGGGGTATGGCAGTTGCAGCAGAATTGTTCCTATTGTTTATTCGGAAGCAAGAAACACATGCTGGCAGACCTATTCCAAAACAAGCGAATGCCTTTCTATCAATTTGGTGACGTTCTCTTCTTACGGCCCATACCTACCGCTGACTGGACACCGTTTATTATTCGGAAATTCGAAGAAAAAGGACAAAAGATAACCAGTGATCAGGTGGTAAGGATTTGTGATACAGTAGAAAACCAATCATCGTATGTCCAACAATTAGCATGGAACGTAATGCTGTGCAGTGACACAGAGGTTAGCGAAGAAGCAATAGACACAGCTGTAAGAGACTTAATTGACCAAAATTCCCTGTTGTTTATCCAACAGACGGAGGGGTTGTCGCAGTATCAACTGAATTTCTTGAAAGCAATGGCGGCAGGTGAGACGGACGACTTTACCTCAGCAGAAATCTTAAAAAAATACAATCTCGGCTCAAAGTCGAACATAAGCAGGATACAGGAAACGCTTATCAAAAAGGAACTGATAGAGAAGAATGGAAAGAGCGTTAGATTTGCCGACCCTGTATTCCGACTGTGGATGCTGAGATAGCCATATCGTAAAGTGGGTGAAGAAACAACCCGCCTTTGGGTCTTGCTCAAAGGCGGGTTGGAGTTTTATTACTCAATAAACTTACCTTCTCACTACAATCCTCCTTGCGGGAGCGTCGCCAATCTTCACCAGATAGGCACCCGATTCAGGCACGTCAAGCAGTACCTCCTGTGCCGTCTCGCGTCTGGTGGCCAGCAACCGCCCCACCACGTCGTAGAGACAGACAGTGTAGCCCTCAGCCCCCTCCACCACAATCTGCCCATTGCGCTGATAAATCTTGGCGTTGAGCAGGGCAATGTTGCCGATGCCCTCACCCTCCTGGATATAGATGGTGTCGTGGATATAGACGGTGTCGTAGATATAGCGATAGAGGTAGATGGTGTCGTAGATGTAGTTGTTGATGAAGGTGGTGTCGTGGATGTAGTTGTTCACGTAATTCACGATAGTGTCGTGGATGTACTGGTAGATAAACGCCGTATCGTGGACGTACTGCGTCAGATGAACGGTGTCGTGGATGTAGTTGTTGATATAGGTGGTGTCATGAATGTAGTGGTTGATGTACTGCATGATGGTGTCGTGCAGGTACTCGTAGATGTAGCGGTCGAGGTAGGTAGTGTCGTGTATATAGTTGTTCACGAAAGTGGTGTCATGCACGTATTCTGTCACCGTCCGGATGATGGTGTCGTGGATATACTCATACATCCATTGAGTGAGGTAGAGGGTGTCGTGGATATAGTGGTTCACAAAAGCGGTGTCGTGGATGTACTGCGTGAGGAAGGTGGTATCGTGTATGTGGGTGTAGACAAAGGTGGTGTCGTAGAGGGTGCGATAGATGTAGAGCGTGTCGTGGACGTAGTTGTTGATAAACGTGGTGTCTTCCCCTGCGCTGACATACACCAGTACCGTGTCGTGGATGTAGTTGTTGATGTAGGTGGTATCGTATACATAGCGTGTGCGGAAAATGGTGTCGTGGATATAGTTGTTCACGAAAGTGGTATCATGGATATAGACGGGGTAGAAGATAGTATCGTGTACATAGTTGTTGATGAAAGTGGTATCGTGAATGTAGTTGTTCACGTAGTTGATTACTGTGTCGTGGATGTAGTTGTTGATGAAAGTGGTGTCGTGGATGTACTGGTTGACGTACTGCATCACCGTGTCATGGATATAGCGGTCTACGTACTGAGTTAGATAGGTGGTGTCGTGGATATAGTTGTTGATGAAAGTGGTGTCGTGGATGTAGTGATGTACATGCTCTATCACCGTGTCGTGGATATAGTCCCACACTGTCTGTGTCAGCCACACGGTGTCGTGGATGTAGTTGTTGATAAAGGCGGTGTCATGGATGTATGCCGTGAGCCAAGCGGTATCGTGGACGGTGTTATAGACAAACAGGGTGTCGTACTGAGTGCGGTAGATATAGCTGGTGTCGTGGATATAGTTGGTGATAAACGTGGTGTCATGCACATACTGGTTCACATAGGCAATCAGCGTGTCGTGGACATAATTGTTGATATATGTCGTGTCATGGATGTAGTTGTTGATGTAAGTAGTATCATGCACAATTTGTGTGATATATGTTGTATCGTGGACATAGACGGTGTCATGTGGTAGTTCCCCGACCCCGAAGGCGGCGACAAAGTTCTGACTTGTGGTAGCGACAAAGGTGAGGGGATTCTCCTGTGAGCCGTTGCTCCACCCGATAAAGCGCGACCCGAAATAGGGGATAGCAGTCAGTGTCACCGTATCACCAACCGTGAAAGTGCCCCCACCCGTCACACCACCAAGTGTATAGTCATTGGCGGTTACCGTAATGGTTGCGCAGTCTTCCAAAAAATGAGTGAAGTTGTTCCAGTTGGCAGCACTCATATAACTCGACATCGCCCCACAGGGAACATGGATAGGGAAGTTCATCGGGAAACCCAAGAAGGTACCAGGATTGATTGTAGGGGGATAACATCTCATCATAATTGATGTTAGCCCATTATAATAATCAAAAACAGAATCTCCTATATAAGTAATTGATGCAGGTAGTGTGACAGATGTCAAATTAGACAATCCGGTAAACGCAAAGTCGTTTATTGTCTGAACTCCATTTGGAATAACGAGGTTTGTTATTGCAGACCCGTGAATAATGAGATTACCAGAATATATTATTGGATTGGATCTCTTGTTTCCAAATGATATATTGCACCATTGTGATACATCTCCAGTGTAGATAACGGAATCAAAACTATTACCCGTAAATGCGTCACCTCCGATATATTCTACAGATGACCCGACAGTGATGGAATGAATTCCTAATCCCATAAATGCCTGATCAGGAATATACCTTACGCTATCCCCTATATTCAATGTGCTGATGTTGAGGCTATTATTTGGAAAAAATCTGTCTCCGCTGCAGTATATTCTTGAGTAACAATATTGTATAGATGTACCAAATGCACTTACATATAATGAAGTATAAGCAGAATAACCATCTTGGGACCAAATAGACCTACAATTCTCTGCATTAAAATTTATTACTGTTAAACTGCTATTTGCAAGTGCATATTTTCCAATGGTATCTACAGATTTACCAATAGTAATAGAAGTGAGTCCAGAACAGCTATTAAATGCATATTGGGAAATTGTAATTACTGTATTGGGTACAATAATGGATGAAATACCTGTTGTTACGAATCCATTTATCTTTCTAACAAGGTATGTGGTATTGTTGTAAGAAACAGAATCAGGAATAACTAACTCAGCTGCTACACTATCAGTGGTAATATAGGCAGATACAGCGACTGAGTTTGAGCCTATTACAGAATAATCAAGATTGTGACCGGATGGACTTAATGCAGAAAAAGATTGTGCATTAATACTAAACCCGATTATTATAAAAATCAATAGTGATATAATCTTTGTTTTCATGATAAATTCATTATTATTGAAAAAAATGACTTTAGTGTGTATTCATCATTTGTTTGACACCTGTTAGTTGATTTTTGCTAGGAATTCCTTCTGTTTTTCTCTATTCTCAAATACGGCAATTCCTATAAAATTAGGGGTTTTCTTAGTAATTATTTGTTTTAGTCCTTTTTCTGTGCTAATATGTAGTCCTTTATACTTCTCCTTTGAATCTATTTGTCGCCTTGCAATTATTTGATTCCCATCACTGGTTAAATACCCATCCAATACGATACAAAGATAAGATACTTTTGAATATAGATTGCCTAAACTATCTTGACCTTTTTTCAGACCCATGGCGCTTATATGATATCTTCTTCTTGATGAATCAATAATGTCTATTACCTCTTCTTTACTCAATCTTTTATTGCCGCATAACTTTCGGAAGTCACTGCATGCTGTGTTACTTATTTTTGTTTCTTTAAGTTGAAAAGATACACTCATATTATTAACCCTAATACGTGTCGGGCGCAACCAAAAACTAAAAGAAGGTGCTGATTCCCAAGAAACACCTCATTATTTAGTGTAAGCATACATATAAAAAAGAGCGCGGGAATCTGCCACTTTGCTTATCCCGCTTGTTTAGGCTCTCGCATTGCCTTTGACTCAGAATAAGCAATGCCGAAGCCCACGCTGACGGTATATAGTAGAACACTATATGCCCAACAATGGACATGGAACATTGCGTTATTGCGGAGTCAAGTAGAACTTGCGAGATTCAAACAAGCCGCAGATAAACGCCGTTACAACGTCTTATCTATATGTCCTGTCGCCCACCCCTCACCCTTGCGGACTTCGGGGTGTTTGACGTTGCAAAGATACACATTTTTCCCGACATAACAAGAAAAAGAAATCCCCGCCAGCATAGACCAGCAGGGAATAGATCAAATAGATGGGTGCTTAGCACATCTTATAGGTTGTCATAAAACTCGTTTACCCTCTTTCTTAAAATGCCGAAGTATTCATCCACCGTCATCAGTTCACTTTCTGGCGTTTTAGTCATCTTTTCATTTGCATCACGTGACGGTGACGGCGCATGAATCGACACTTTTGCGATAGGATTTGTCGTGCATTCTATAGTATCCATAATAAACTCCTTTCAGTTTGCAAAAATACAACTTTTTCCCGACATGGAAAGAAAAAAAATCCTGCCAACCAAAAAGCCAGCAGGGACTGTAGTGGACAAATGGGTGGTTGATTCAATATAAAATTTGATATACTACATATTCTGTGTTTTTTTGATGTATAGTTATTATTCATTTGCAAAAAGCATTATGTCTTAACAAAAACAATCTCAGAATGCTGTACCAAATAGTGAAGTTTCTTATTCGAACTTATTTCTATTTTCTCGGGGGAGTCTCTGATTTCTGTGTGATATATGTTTGTTTTTGATGGACAATATACAGAGACTGCACCGCTTTGACTTACTTCATAATTAACAATACGGCAAACAGCTCCAAAATCCTTTAATCCGAGTAGGCGAGATATACAATCTTCCTTTTTCCGTCCTCCGTCTCGGTCTACAGAACAGCCAGATGCTTGCTTAAAAGCAGCAGAAGAAATACGATTATTATCCTCCTTGGTTATCCATATTTCGTGTATGCCACGATAGAGGAATTCATCTTTGCCAATAGTATCTTCCATTATGAAAGAAACATTTTTAGTTGTTGCTTTATTTCTCTTTTATATACTCTATTCTCAAAAGAACGATCTTTGTCAATCCAATAAAGAAAATAGGAGTCTGAGAAGACTTCAAGTTCAAAATATTTATTTTCGCCCAAGTGGTATTCCAACTGAACTGAGCTTCGACTTGTTGGGAACAACTTGGCCCCTTCTGGAAGTTCATAAAGTAACCTTTTTACTCTTTCAATTACATTTTTGGGGATGGGCTTTGCCCCATATCCATCCCAATTGTTATCTAATGAACTTATTTTTAATAATCTTAAATAGTTGTCTTTTAGACGAGATGCATTATACCAATTTATACTTATTGTCGAAGTTGCTTCTTGTGGACCGTGTTTGGAATTACGATGTTCAATATTAGTGTATGAATTAAAGAAAGCTTGTGTGTCTGATTGTGATGACCATAACTCAGAGCCAAACGACATAGCAACTGCTGTGACAGTAGGAAGGATATGAAAAAAAGAAGAATTATTCATTTGTTTCCACCTTCTAAGATTTCTATCTGTTTATTCAACCAATCGCGTAGTTGTTTGGCTGTTACAAGATTCATCACAACTCCTGTCTGTACATATCTTACATACGAATGACTCGTATCCTCTGGTAAAATAGAAACAACATCACTCAAGGAACCATCAGTATTTAGATTATTAGTGACTTTGTTCGGAAGAGGTGTACGCTCCATATAGAAATTGGCAATTATCTCTCCTTGAACATTAATTCCACCATGAGCCCCATTGATATAAACGGGATTATAAGTTTCAGGAAACTTGTACTTAAAAGTTATTTGATTGCTTGTTGCCATAATATTACTCTTTGTCAAATTTTTTTTTAAAACGTCATATTGTAGAATATATTGTATTAAAAGTATTTTTTAATAATAATTGGCGTACATCTCTGTTTGCCGGACGTGAATACAACTGAAGGAATACTACCATCAGACGATATTTCACCATTATGAGTTGTTCTGTCGATACTATACATACTTTTTCATGAATATCTGTGTCGTACATATAGCCCCTCCTTTCTTATTTGGGCAAGGAGTGCAGGATTCATATTTTCACGTATCCTCACAGCATCGACAGGACATTTTAATAGCTCTTCGAGCTCACATTGCAGCCTGTCGAGAGTAAGCAACGAAAGGGCACGCCCCTCATAGCATACATCTACATCACTACCCTCGGTCTGTTCCCCTCTTGCCACAGAGCCAAACACACCCAAACGTGTAATGCCATATCGGTCTTTTGCGTAAGGCAAGAAACCATCCAGTAGTGTTATTATGTCCTGTGTGCTTAGCATAAATATTCCCTCTTTCAGTTTGCAAAGATACACTTTTTTCCCGGCATGACAAGAAAAAGAAATCCCTGCCAGCCCGAAGGCGGCAGGGGTGAGGCCCCAAGGGGGTGGTTTATTGAAGACCCCTATAGTTGTAATGAAAAGACGAAAAAGCCCTGCCGAATTGCAGGGCTTTTTTCGTCTTTATCGGTGGAATGTTGTTTAATTATCCATGGTGAACTCGATAGATGTAATATCGTAGATTGCGCTTGCTGCTCCTGTATATAGACTTACTGAAGTATTCGGAGTGCCAGTCCATATTAACTTATGGCTATCGGAATTCCATGACCACCCTGAAGGCGCGGTAAAATCAATATAATCACAAATGATTTCAACTCTGGAAATAGATCCAACATTAGAAGTGAAGGTTAGTCCGCTACCTCTCCGTAGACTCATATTGATTTTACCATCATAATATGACGCTCCATAAGAAGCCCCACTAATACTAATGCCGCCATTTTCGTAGTCGTCTATATCAGTCCATGTCACGGAGACGAGTTCCGGCCGCACCTCAATGGTATAGTACTCGCCGGCTGCGAAGGAGACGTTGGACTTGGTATAGGAATAGTTGCTGACACCGTCGGTGGCGGTGAGGGTGATGTCTTGTCCGCTGAAGCCGGGGATGGCCACGTAGAGTTCGCCGGTGGCGGAAGCGGTGGTGACGGTGTAGCTGTTATTGCCTACTGTGACTACAAGTTGCGAGGCACTGAGTGTTTCCGTGCCGTCGCTGTTTTTAAAGGTGAACTTGACGATGGCTTGCTGGTTTTCGAAAACGGCATCGCCAGTGGTGGTAATCTTGCCATTGGCTACAGAAGCCACAGTGACGGTTGCCTCGGCGTAGTCGCAATTGGCTGCAATGTATTCCAATGTGCCTTCCTGCATGCTGTAGTCGGGGTTGAGGAATTTCAGTGTCAGCACATCGCCCTCGGCGATTTCGCCGGAGAGGGTACCCGTCAGCACGGTGCTGGCACCGTCGCCCTGAGCCACGAGACTGCCTTCGAGGTCAGCATTGCGGGTAACATTGTATACCGTCACGCTCTCACCCTGAGCCCATGAGGCGGTGAGTGTCGTGCCGTCGAGTGAGAGCGCTTTGGTTGTGTTGTCGCCCTTTGCGGCGTTGACGGTCATGGTGAACGTGCCGGCAACGGGCTCACTTTCCTTGTTGCAGGAGACAAAAGCCGTGCCTGCAATCAGCAGTGCGGCCATGGTGCGGATGATGTTAGAATGTTTCATTGTGTTGTCCTCCGATTAGCTCCATACTTGATTGTTATCCGGGCCATTGCTGTAACTGGTGCGAACGGCATTAACACCTTCCTCGGAAACGCTGCTCGAAGCGTAGCCTCGTTCGACATTGACGGCCATCACCGACACGTCGGGAGTCTCGTACTTTTTCATTGTTTGGTTTTCCATTGATTGATAAAAATGATAAATATTAAATTGATTAAAAACTATTTGGCGAAATTGCATCAGTCCTGCTGCCGTGTTGAACTAGAAAAGAATGGGAATTCTTTCCTATGCATACAATTGTTGATGATGTTGTTTGTGTGTTTGATAATCACTGTGTTATAATGATGCTTTCGTCCGTCATCTCTGTGGATTGCGATACAAATATACACTTTTTCTGAGAAAAATAAAAAAACAATTATAATGCAGAAGGAAGTGTTTTGACTGTGTGATTATCTTTGACTTGATGGCTTTTCTGAAATGTTGCGCTGTAAGGTTCCTTTGTTTTCCCCTATAGTTTGATATAGTGTCCCTTTAAAAATGAGAAACGTGTTAATGCACCAATCGGATTTGCGGATTGACACATTAACACGTTGACACTCTCATCGGTTTATTTCAGGTTGTCGATGGCCTCGCGGGTCCAGTTCTGGAAGAAATCCAGCACTTTCTTGTGGCTGTAGCTCTTCTCCTCTTCGAGATAGGAGCTGTTCTGGATGTGCATGACGTGGCCGTCCTCGTCGAGGATGACGAGCACAGGATAGCCGAAGCGGCCGGGGTTGCCCAGTCGTTTCATGGCCTCTTCGTTCTTGTTCTCCTTGGAGTAGTTGACGTGGATGTAGACGAAGTGCTTCTCAATCAAATCGGCAATCTCCTTATTGTCGGTGATGAAATTGGCGAAGCGAAGGCACCAGGGGCACCAGTTGCCGCCCACTTGGCAGATGACAAAGCGGCCGCTCTCGCGGGCTTGGTCAAGGGCGCGGTCGATCTGTTCCATGGCGTCGATGTTCTCGTCGTAGAGCTTCACCTTTTCGCCGTCGGGGGTGACGTCTTTCTTGGATACCTCCTTTTTCTGGATTTTTTTGGCGTCCTTTTTGAGGTTGACGGTCTTCGACTGCCCCCACATGGGGAGGGCCAGACACATTACCATTGCTGCAAATAGAATCTTCTTCATTTGTATTGTTTTTTGATGTTTAATGATATTGTCAGATGGCCATCAACACGAGCAGCTGAGCCGTGAAGATACGCAGAAACATGGTAAGGGGATAGACGGTGGCATAGCCGGTGTTGGGCAGTTTGCACCCCTCGGGGGCTACGTTGTTGGCAAAGGCCAGGGTGGGCGGGTCGGTGTGCGAGCCGCCGATGAAGCCCATAAGGGTGTAGTAGTTGAGGTGCAGCACCAGCCGTCCGAAAAGGGTGACGAGGATGGGGGGCACCATGGTGATGATGACGCCGTAGACCACCCACATGTAGTGCGTCTGCACGGTGGCCACGAAAGCCTGTCCGGCTCCAAGGCCCACGCCTGCCAGGAAGAGGGCAATGCCCACTTCGCGCAGCATGTGTACGCCCTGACCGTCGGTGAATTCGGTGGTGTACCAGCCTTTCTTCACGCCGAGCCATCCGGCAATGAGGGACACTACCAGCGGGCCGCCTGCCAAGCCCAGCTTGACGGGGGCTTTCATGCCCACGGGAATGGGGATGGTGCCGAGCACGATGCCCAGCGCGATGATGATGAAGATGGGGATGAGCAGGATGCCGCCTTTCTTGGAAGTCTGATTGGTCGGACTTGTCTGACTAGTCTGACTGGTCTGACCTTCTTCGGTGGGTTCTTTCTTCAGGTCGATGCGGCAGAACCAGCGCAGCAGCAGGCAGGAGACAATCATGCCCACCACAGCCAGCGGATAGGCCACGGCATAGCCGGCGGCAAGTCTTTCGGAAGCCCCTTCGATGCCGAGGTCGCCCACGGCCTGTTGTGCGGCTGAGAGACCCGGGGTGTTGGTGATGGCACCGGTGTATACACCGGCCATGTCCGTCAGCTCCTGGTTGGCCATCTTGGCGATAATCACCGTGATGCCCACGCCCAGCGCTACATTCACCAATGCCATGATGTTCATGGCCAGGCCGCCCTTCTTGAACGAGCGGAAGAATCCAGGTCCCACCTGCAGGCCCACGGCGGTGACGAAGAGGATAAGACCGAATTCCTTGATGATGTGCAGCATGTCGTGGTTGCATGCCACACCGAGGGCACTCAGGCCAATGCCGACAAAGAGCACCCAGGTGATGCCCAGGGTGATGCCCTTGATCTTGATCTTGCCCAACAGCAGTCCCAAGAATATGGAGATGGCAAGCATCAGGACAGTGGTGCCGACTGTTGAGAATTGAAAATTGAGAATTGAAAATTGATAATTATCCATCTTGACGATTGTTCTTTTTAGTTTTTGTAGTTTTTATTATACTGGTCAATATTGCTATTAATTCATTAACATCGGTATTCAATGATTCATACATCTTGTTCCCGATAATGTCTGAGCGTTTCAGGACTTCAAGCCAAAATTGCGTCTCATCAGCTTCCTTCAAAGCAATAGTCAGTTTGGAAATAAAGTCTGCAGAACTTTGGGCATTATGGCTTTCCCGAACATTTGCGCCGATGCTTGTCCCACTACGGATAATCTGCTTACTGATGATGTATTCATGGCATTCATCCTGTAGGTGTCGGCCCAAACGCACAATCCTGACAGCAAAGTCGAGGCTTTTTGTATGAATTACATTGTTTTCCATACAACGATATTGAATTATAATTGAAAATTGAGAATTTAGCTTTGTGCAGGCCAAATTCTCAATTTTCAATTCTCAATTTTCAATTCATCAGTCGCCCAGGGTGGCAACCATGACGGCCTTGATGGTGTGCATGCGGTTCTCGGCCTCGTCGAAGACGATGCTGTTCTCGCTCTCGAAGACCTCCTCGGTCACCTCGATGCCGTCCAGACCGAACTGCTTGTTGACGTCGCGTCCCACCTGGGTCTCCAGGTTGTGGTAAGCGGGCAGGCAGTGCATGAACTTGCACTTGGGGTTGCCGGTGTTCTTCATCATCTGTGCATTCACCTGGTAAGGCATCAGCAGGTCGATGCGCTCTTTCCACACCTCGGCGGGTTCGCCCATGGAGACCCACACGTCGGTATAGATAAAGTCGCAACCCTTCACGCCGGCCACGGGGTCGTCGGTGACTGTCACCTTGGCGCCGGTCTCTTTGGCAATCTCCTGGCATTTCTCAATCAGCCAAGCTTCGGGCTGCAGAGCCTTGGGGGCGATGATGCGGGTGTCCATACCCATCTTGGCACCGCCGACCATGAGGCTGTTACCCATGTTGAAGCGGGAGTCGCCAACATAGGCAAAGGTCACCTGGTCGAGGGGTTTGCCGGCATGCTCCTGCATGGTGAGGAAGTCGGCGAGGATCTGGGTGGGGTGGCTCTCGTTGGTGAGGCCGTTCCAAACGGGAACGCCAGCGTATTTGGCCAGCTCCTCAACAGTCTCCTGCTTGAAGCCACGGTACTCGATGCCGTCGAACATGCGACCCAGCACGCGGGCGGTGTCCTTCATGCTCTCCTTCACGCCGATCTGGCTGCCGGTGGGGCCCAGATAGGTGACGTGAGCACCCTGGTCTTTTGCACCAACCTCGAAGGCGCAGCGTGTGCGGGTGGAGGTCTTCTCGAAAATCAGGGCGATGTTCTTACCCTTCAAAGTGGGCTGCTCGGTGCCGGTATACTTGGCGCGTTTCAGGTCGCGAGCCAAGTCGAGCAGATAGTTGAGTTCCTTGGGGCTGAAGTCTAAAATCTTCAGAAAATTGCGGTTTCTTAAATTGTAAGCCATGTTATTGTTGTTTTAAATAATTAATTGTTGTCTTCTTCAAATATTTGATTGTCTTTGTTCTTCTTATAGTATAGTAAATACACCAGCCATGCGATTGCACAGACTGCCACGCAGCCGACGCCGATAAGCATCATCTTATCGCCGCCAGGCCAATGCATAATGATGAACAGCACCCCTATCAGGGCAGCTGCAAGCGAGTATCCGGTGAGTGTCATCGCAAACTTCCAGAGGGGTGCTCCGACGCGATTGGTGCCGGGAAACATCTGTCCCAGAAAGAATGCCACTACAGCCAGTGTGCAGAAGCCTACCGTGAGCAGGGCATCGTGGTAATGCACACCCGCCAGCTTCAGCACCAAAGCCACCAGCAGCAGTACTCCGCCCATGATGGCCACCTTCAGCATGAAAGGTCTGAACTTTGGTGAGTTTGTGATTTGGTTCATGATGATGCGATATTCTGAGTAATCGGAGTATTCTGATTATTCTGATTATTCGGAGTATTCTGATTATTCTGAGTAATCCGAAACTGTTACTGCACGATGCGGGTGCCGCAGTTGGGGTTGTCCAGCTGGCCGGCCTCGGTGATGATGCACTCCTTGCCGCCGTTCTCGACGAACATGATGGCGGCGCGAATCTTCGGGGCCATGCTGCCCTCGGCAAAGTGACCCTCCTCGAGCAGTTTTTTGGCCTCGGCCACGGTGATGGTGTCGAGGGCCTGCTCATTCTCCTTGCGGAAATTGATATACACCTTGGGCACGTCGGTGAGGATGTAGAACTCGTCGGCGCCAATCTGCACGGCGCACAGGGCGCTGGCCAGGTCTTTGTCGATAACGGCCTCGATGCCGCGCACGCAGTCGTTCTCCTCCACTACGGGGATGCCGCCGCCGCCCACGGTCACCACGATATGACCGGCACGGGCCAGCTTCTGCACAATCTTGATGTTGTTGATGCGGGTGGGCTTAGGCGAAGCCACCACCTTGCGCCAACCGCGACCTTTGGGGTCTTCCTTGTACACGGCGCCGGTGGTCTTGGCTAACTCCTCGGCCTGTTCCTTGGTGTAGTAGGGGCCGACGGGCTTGGTGGGGTTCTGGAACATGGGGTCGAACTGGTTCACGGCCACCTGGGTCACCAGCGTCACCACATCGCGCTGGATGTCGTGGCGGGCCATCACGTTGCGCAGACCCATCTCAATGAGGTAGGCGATGGAGCCTTGGGTCTCGGCCACGCAGAAATCCATAGGCATGGCCTCGATACCGGCGCGCTTGCCCTCTTCGTGCTGCAGCATCACATTGCCCACCTGGGGACCGTTGCCGTGCCCGATGACGATGTTATAGTTGCGCTTCAGCAGATTGTACAGCGACTCGCAAGTCTGTTCCACATTCTCTATTTGTTCTTGATAAGTGCCCTTTTGGCCGCTACGCAACAGCGCATTGCCGCCAAAAGCCACCACTGCCAATTTTCTCATATCTATATATAATATTAATCTATAATCAGTTATAAACCTCGAACAACAAGTGTTTGAGATTGCAAATTTACACTATTTTTTCAAATTACTAACAACTCAGCAATAAATAAATGCACTTCTTTAGCTGGAAGAAACGTTTCAGGTAAGCCGAATGCCGATGAACTTGTCGGTAAGGCGCGTCAAGAGGGTGTCCGCCTCGACTAAACAAACAGTTCTTCTTGCCCCTCTGGCAGCGGCTGTTTCCTTGGACATGATGCCCTCCTTTTTTACTATTACATAATGACGAAACAAAAAAGATGTTGTGTGCAAGTAAAAATAGGTTGCAGGGTATAGGTGTAAAGCAATCCGTTTTGTCGAAAAAGAAAAAAAATGTCTCTTCTGTCACTTTTCGTTTATAAAATGGCTCTAATGGGGCAAATTGAATGTTTATTTGTATTGGAAAAGTAACCGTATAAAAAAAAATGTGTATTTTTGCAAATTGAAAATTGAATAGATATGTTGAAAAGAATGTTATCAGTATTGGCACTTGGCGTGCTGCTGGGTGCTGAGATGCAAGCTCAAAAGGTTGTCGACACGTGGGGATTTACCACAGGTGTGGACACCTCATTGTGGATGGACATCACTGGGATGGACTCTACCCTCATCGACGGCAACAACACGACGACGGGGATTTCTAATGTGTGCAACATCGGGTTTCCCTTTACATTTGGGGCTACTACCCACACCCAGTTCTCGGCCAATACCAACGGCACCGTCAGGCTTGGTTCGGGCATTGCGTCTCCCGGCTCTTATAACCAACCATTGGGGTCGAACATTTCCAATGGCCCCAAGATTGAGCCTTTCGGGCGGCGTGGCCGTTACGACGACAGCTGCTATACCCGCATGGCGTTGCTGGGCGACAGTGGCAGTCGCGTGCTGGTGGTGGAGGCAAGGGTGAAGGAGTACTCCAGCAACCTCTATCCTGGGTATTACAGTTACCAGGTGCAACTGTTTGAGACGGGAGCCCTGCGCATTGTATATGGCGAAAGCGACAGTACGGGTTATGACGGTACTTCGCAGAACGGTGTGTCGGCAACGCGGGGCAATACTGTTGACAAAGATGTCGTGTTCATTGATTTTGCTACCCACACAGTGTCGCGCTTAGATGTGGCCTGTACGCTGACCAATGCCGTGGCATCGTGGCCTGAAAGGGGACGCTGGTATATGCTTGCGCCCGACAGCGCCGCATGTCCCTACCCGCCAAGCGTAACTTCCACCAATCAAGACCCTACGGGCATCTGGTTGCAAAACAGCTACGGAGGACTGGCCGACCTGCGGGTGATGATACCGTCGGCAGGCATCGACACCATTTGGCCGATGGAGGACAGCTACTTCTTCCTTGGTGGAGGCTTCGACCCCACCACCACCTATTATGGCACTGTGCAGAGCGTATGCGACAGCGGCCGTACCAGCTACCGCACACGCCAGTTTCAGTTCACCACCGGCTGTGGCCCTGTGATACACCTGCCCTGGAGCGAAGACTTCGGGACCTCGACCACCACCTCGTGCTGGGATGTGTCGCAGTACACCTCTACCAATACGAAATGGAGACGTGTGGGTAGCGCCATGCGAGGTGGTGCGGCATCATCGACGGCAACCCCCTTCAACGAACACATGGTGTCTCCAGTGTTTCTCTTGCCCGATTCGGACGGCATCTTCCTCTCTTGGGACTATAAGTCGGAGGAGTTTGTGAAAGCCCCACATGTGGAGGTGCGCATTGTGCCATGTTCCGCCGACGGCACGGTGGACAGCGGGGTGTGGACGACATTGCTAACGCTCGACGACTACGTGGCAAACTATACTCAACAGCATGTATCTCTTGACCCTTGGCGTGGAGAGTATGTGAAAGTGGACTTTGTCCTCACTGGGATATGGGGCAAATATGCCTGGGTGGACAATGTGATGCTTCGTCTGCAACAAAGTCCTCTTGCCGAACTGCAAGCACCCACCATTGCCCATGTGGGCGACAGCGTGAACTATGTTGCTACCATGTCTGAGGGTGTGGACAGCGGCGTGGTGTACTCTTGGCATTCCAGCCTGCTGAACCAGACTTCGACGGCTGTAGGCGGCTGGTCAGTGGTGTATACGGAGGCGGGGACTGACACAATCACCTTGGTGATAACCAATGTATACGGTTCTGACACGGTCACCGCCGTGGTGTATGTGGTGGACTGCAACCCCGTCACCGCCCTGCCCTGGGAGGACGGCTTTGCACACACCGACGACTGTTGGGTGATAAGCGGGTGGCAGAAGGAGACGACCTACGCCTTCCACGACGAGGAAAATGCATACCGCCAGTTTCAAAACGTGATGTATGCATCCAGCACGGGTGCCTACATGCTGTCGCAACCCATCAGCCTTCCCGACTCGGGCATGCACAATATGAAACTGTGGGTGGAATGTGCCTCACCTTTGACTGTGCTACTCAGCCCTACAGCCGACACCGCCATTGCCTCGTTCACCGACACCTTGTTCACCGACATGCATTCACGCAACCAATCCGAGCTATGGTGGCAGGTGGCCGACCTTGAGCCCTATGCCGGTCAGACGGTGAGAATAGGCCTGTTCAAAGAGGCCGGACTGCAGGCGTTCGTAAACAGGGTGAAGATAGACTATGATACCCTGCCTGTACTGTGGCAGGTGGTGGTGCCATCACTGGGCAGTACTGACTCGACGACAGTGTGCAGTGCAGCGCTACGGCGTGGCTCCACTGACAGCCTGACTGTCACATGGCATTCTACCCTCTTGGACAGCACTTGGGTTGTGAATGGGGATTATTCCATCGGCATCCATTACCCCTTCGGAGGTATAGACACGGTCACCGTGGTAGCTGCCAACGCTTACGGGGCAGACACGGTGACGAAAACGGTGAGGGTTAGCGACTGCAACCCTGCCACCTCCTTGCCCTGGATGGAGGATTTCAGTGACGAAGCGTTGTGCTGGTACAAGCCACAGGGCAGCAATTGGTACACAACCACATGGTCGGGCAACCGATACTTGTACCTCAATGTGCTAAATGACACATTGAGCAACTGGATTTTCTCAAAAGAGATAGTCTTACCAGCGGACACGAACCTGCTTCCGCGCCTGTTTTGGAGACCCTCCTGGCTTCTCACCTTGGACATAGGCGTGTATGACCACCTACGGTACAGCGTGATGATAACCACCGACAACGACTACACCGACACGACGAATTACACCGTTCTTTATACCGACAACTTGAGACGTTCCCGGTTCGGGTTCGACGACCTTCTCAGCGTCAGCTTGGCCGATTATGCCGGTCAGCATATCCACATTGCCTTCCGCAGCTATCCCCACCATTTGATACGCACCGTGAGTGTGCATGACCAATATATCAATATTGACGATGTGCTTATCCGCACCACCGAGGTGCCTGTGGTGTCGGTGGCAGCCGACGCCAACAGGTACTATTACGGCGACACCGCCACCTTTACCGCCACCCTTATCGAGGGCAATAGGGCTGGGGTTTCGTATACCTGGCACTCTACGCTGCTCGACAGCACACTGACCACCACTACGGGAAGCCTTCGCCTTACGTATGGCTTGCTGGACGGCACCGACACCGTCAGCGTTGTTGCCACCAATGCGTACGGCAGCGACACGGCATGGGTCGTGGTACGTTCACAAATGATTACCACTCCATCCATAACAGGATTTACAGCAGAGGGCAAGGTGTTTAGGCAGGGACTTGACAAAGCCGAGGTGGGCGACACGGTTGACTATCTGATTACCCGCAACAACTGCATAGCTACAGGAGTGGCCTACAGCCTGCACTCTACTTTGTTGGACACCTCCGTCACGGTGAGTACCGTTGAAGAAACCGTCCACATCCCGTTGGTTTATACCATCGAAGGAATAGATACCCTGACGGCCACCATCGCCAACATCTTCGACACCACCACCTCGTCCACCGCGTTGCGACTGATGGTGAGCAACTGCCCGGGTGTCAGCGTGCCTTTCTTTGAGGATTTTGAAGGCATAGGTGAGGAAGGCGATCAGATACCCTGTTGGCCTGGATGGTGGATACTGAGTAACCTTAGCGACACAAATCATACCGCCTATCCGGGCGGGACAGCAAGTTTGCACCCGTTGCTTATCTCGCCTCTCATCACCCTACCGACTGACACCCTCGGATTGCAGCTCTCGTGGTATAGCCACCCCGCCAATTACTCTTCTACAAATTTACCTGTCAAGGTATTAATATCACCCACTGGTGGGAAAGACTATGATGACTTTACAGACACACTGTTTGTGGGGAATGTACCAAATGACGACTACCACGCTGTGCTGCTCGATGATTATCTGGGTGAGCAGATACGTTTCGCTTTCAATTATAATTGGGGCTACGAATTTTCGATAGACAACATCCGTGTGGACTACGACCGCTCAGCCCCCCAGCTGGTTATTAACATGCCGGATACCGTCTACACCTACGACAGCCTATCGGTCGTTGCCACGCTTGCCGCAGGGTCGCCACAAGGCTTTGCCTATAGCTGGCACTCTTCTATCGGAACTGTTGTTGGGACAGGCGACAGTGTGACACTCTTCTATACTAACGTTGGTACCGATACCCTCACTGTTGTCGCCACCAACGACTACGGTTCCGACACCGCTATGCTGACGGTGGAAGTGGTCAATTACCCCTTTCCGCTGGCTTCTATCAGTGGCCCCAGCTATGTGGAAACAGGCGACACGCTATTGTTGACAGCCGTTCTTAACGACTGCTCCCAGTATGGGCTGGGCGTAAGCTGGCATTCGTCGCTGACGGGCGATAGCGCGGTCGGCTATCTTTTCCAACAGGTATATAGCTCTGGCGGCATCGACACCGTCACCTTGATGGTGAGCAACTACTTCGGTGCCGATACCGCTATATGGGTGATTAGGGTGCTCGACTGCAGCGGGATAGCATTGCCCTATCACGAAGACTTTGAGGGGGTGACTGCCGTGTCGTCATCGACTGTTGGCTATTTGCCTGGTTGTTGGAGCTACAACTGGAATGGCAGCAATGCAGCCTACGCCCCGCATGTGATTACCACTGGTGGCTACCAATTCCTGAGCGGTATTCCCAACAATGCCCTCCTGCTCCTTGCCGGCAGTGCTACAGGCCATGGAAACCAAGCCGAAGTGGTGCTGCCGCTGTTTGCAGACAGTCTGCAGCACCTCTCTATTGCCTTTGACTATTGGAGCGAGTCGTCCGGAACACTGACAGTAGGGTATCTGTATGATAGCTTGTTCCATGCCGTTGCCACTATCCCCAACCATGGGGGCAACTACCTGCGCGACACCGTCAATTTCGCCTCAGCCATCAGCCCCGATGGTCGTATTGCGCTGCAATGGAGCCATGCCACTTCGTATTGGGGTGTGGCGATAGACAATGTGGATGTGTTTTCCGACAACACCATCTATATCTATCAACCCGACAGCCTGATGGTCGACAGCATCGATGTCGTCTCGGCACGGGTGTCGTGGGGTGCTGTGACGGGTGCCACCGCTTACCACGTTGTGGTGGACAGTGTGGTGGACACGGTGGTTGGCAGTCGCTCATTCGGCCTCACAGGGCTGGTGCCGCATACTACATACACTGTGCGCGTGGCGGCAATTGTAGGAACCGACACCGGTCGCTATGCCACTACCACCTTCACCACCCTCTGCGGCATCCAGTTGCCATACTACAACGACTTCAGCCAAGGCAACAATTCCATCGACTGCTGGACCAACTACCGTACTGCGACTGAAATCTATCAGCAGCAACTTTCCATCGCCATTGATGCCTATTCGGTATGCCAGATGGCAACACCTGTTATCCAGGCTCCCGGCAACAGTCTGTTCGTCACTTTTCAGTTGAAGAGGAGAGACTCTTGGCGCGAAGTGAGCCTCATCGTGGGTGCCATGACCGACCCGACGGATGCCAGCACATTTATGCCTATCGACACCTTTGCAGTGGGCAGTTCATGGACAGAGTGCCAATTCAACACACGCGGTCTCGGTACCACCCCGCTTGCCATTGCCTTCCGCCCCTACAACTCGTATGATGACCTCTTGATTGACGACCTTCTTATCGAGTCGCCCACTCCATGCGCCAGTCTCCTCTCGGTCGATGCTACCGTACTCAGCGCCACTTCGGCAGAGCTCAGCTGGGAGTATGACATTGAGAGCGATATGCCCATCACAGGGGCTTTGATTACACTCTACGACCTCACCTCGGGTGACACGACCCTGTTCATGGCTCACGGCACCGACACCACACTCAGCGGTCTGCCACTGCTGCATACCTTCAGGGCCGACATCAGCACCCTGTGCGACACTGTCGCATCCGAAGCACTTAGCGTCACCTTTACACCCGAACCGATGGCATGTGCCGAGGTACAGGGAGATAATGTCTATGTAATTGCCCATCCCATACAGAACACCGACGACTATGGCTATAGCCAGATGCTTTACCCTGCCGACCTAGCCGTTTCGGTCGACACGCTCTATGGCATCGCCTTCCGCTTCACAGGAGCAGATGATTCAGAGCCTCGTCTCATTGATGTCTATATCGGACAAACGACTGCCGACACGCTCACCACTCCCATCAGTGCCAACTATCTCACCTTGGCGTTGCAGAACTATTCGTTCATAACATCAGGCCACGGATGGGTGAAGCTTCCATTCTCCAACCCTGTGGTACTCGATGGGGTAAGTAACCTTGTTGTAGCCATTGACGACAATACGGGTGCCACTGGTTTCAATGCAATGAATTTCGGAGCACACCAGTCAGGAATAGGAAACATTTTAACCTACAATGGCTGGCCAGCAGTCAATGTTGACCCCTACACGCTTGGTTTCACCGTGTCGAGCAGCAGCAACATCCCCGACATCCAACTGTTGGGACACTGCGTCACCGAACGATGCCTGCCGCCTGTCGTCAGCGTGGAGCCCGACACCAACAGCCTCTCCGTCGCTTGGGTACAGCGTGGCAGCGAGAGCCTGTGGCGCGTGGAATACCGCGAGGAGCGCGACAGCACTTGGACGGTAGTGGACAGTGTTGCCAACACTACGTATGCCATCATGGGTCTCAATGCCGGCACGCGTTATCAGGTACGAGTCGGCTCCGTGTGCAGCGACAACAATATCGCTTACAGCGATGTGGTGACAATAGCCACCCTCAACGGGGATTCCGACACTGTGTGGCATCAAGTCACCGTGACCACAAGTCCCGACGGCATAGCCGCGACATACGGTAGCGGTCGCTACGCCCATGGCGACACGGTGGAGATTGGATTCCATCTGCCCGATACTGCGGCCGAGGGCGGCTACTGGCAGTTCATTGGTTGGGACGACACCAATGCGACCGACAATCCCCGCAGGGTTGTTGTCGTCTCCGACACCCTCTTCACAGCCCTGTTCCAGTGGGTGGCCGACAGCGTGGGGATAGTTGATGTGGAAGGACTCACGAGGTGGGTGAGCGTCTATCCCAACCCCGCCTCCCACACAGTTGTCATCCGTAGCGAAAGAGATTGCACCGTAGCCTTCCTGTCGGCTGATGGTCGTGAGGTGATGCGCATGGTGTGCCGTGCTGGCGACAACCCTGTCGACATCCAACACCTTGCCCAGGGAGTCTATTTCCTCCGCGTAATCGACCTCCACCAGCCTCCCATCAAGCTCATCGTGACGAAGGAGTAAGGTTTTGAATTCGTTAATGCGTGAATGTGTTAATTAGTTAATCGATTAACACGTTCACGCATTAAGATTTTACCGCATTTGAAAAGACTAAAAACACGCTTTGCTAACCCTATGTAGTCTAGCCTTTTATGTTCTATGTATTTTCTATTTCCTTTCTATTTGTTTTCTACATTATTTCTTAGAGAGAAAACAAATACAAACAGATTATTAGGAAATCGAAAACGCTGAAGGGTGTGATGTACGCAGGTCGGTCGGTTGTTCCAACACATTAACACGTTCACACATTAACGCATTAACGCATTAACGCATTTAAAAAAGCTATGCCCCTGCGGTGACGGTCACCAGGTCGGTGATGGTGGATTGGGCGAGTGTGAGTAGCTGGTCGGGGGTGACGGTGGCGAGGGTCTCCATAAGGTTGGTGGAAAGGCGTTCGTCGACATCGGTGACGACCATCTGGCGGTAGCGTTCGGAGATTTCGAAGGTGCCGTCGATGCTGCGGATAAAATCGCCCATCATAAAGTTGCGCACGCGTTCGAGTTCAGCATCGGAGACGGGCTCCTGCCGCAGACGTTCAATCTCGAGGTTTATCTCTTTGACGGCATCGTGTGTGGCTTGTGCGGCCACATCGGCGGTGATGAAGAGGATGATGCTGTCGCGGAATATCTGTGTCTGGCTGTAGATGCCGTAGGTGTAGCCTTTGTCTTCGCGCAGGTTGCTCATGAGGCGTGAACCGAAATAGCCGCCGAGTACGGTGTTGAGCACCATGAAGCGGGTGTAATCCATGCTGTGCCATGGGAAGGGGAGTAGTCGACCGATGCGGATGGTGGACTGCACGGCATCGGGCAGAGGGGCGTGGGCAGGAGGGACAAGGGGCTGGGGACTGACAGGGAGTGCGATACGCACAGGGGCGGGAGCGTCGGCCTGCGGAGAAAGATATTGGTCGGCAAGCTGGAGCAGCTCGTCGTCAATCGGGCCGCTGAGGACAAGGTGGGCATGAGCCAGGGAATAGTGGCGGTGTATGAAGTCCTGCACATGGGCGAGGGTGAGACGCTGCATGTCGTCGGGTCGGGCGTAGGTGCCCAGCGGGTGGTCGGGACCATACAGGAGTTGGTAGTGGAGGTTGCGGGCCAGATAGTTGGTCTTTTGGAAGTTGGTCTTGAGCTGAGTGGTGCGACGGCTGATATAGGCCTCGAACAGGTTGGGGGTGACGACAGGCGACTGGAACATTTCGGCGACGAGTGGGAGGAGTTCTCTGGCAAAGCGTCGGAGGAGGTAGAAAGAGATGTTGCCGGAACAGACGTCTGACATGCGTTCGACAACAATGCCGTGGAAGTCAAGGAACTGGGCCATCTGGTCGGCGGTGCGCTGTGCGGTGGCTTCGCCAAAGAGCTGGCTAGCGGCATGGGCCTGGCTTTTGTGGCTCTGATAGGCGCTGCCGGCCTCAAGTGTGATGTCGAGCTTGATGAGTCCGATGGAGTTGTTGCAGAAAGTATAGAGGGTGTTGCCGTTGGGTAGTGTGTGACGGCCAGGCAGGAGGGGTTCGAGGGACGGGGGCTTAAGCATTGAATGATGGATTAAGGATGGTGAACTTGATGGGTGGGGTGGGCTTTAGAAGGTGGCACTCAGTTTGATGTTGAATTGGCGAGAGGTGAGGTAGTTGGGGACGGCCCAGTAATAGTTGGTGTAGTCGGCCACCCAAATAAAGGAGACGACGTTGTGGTAGTCGAAGAGGTTGAATACTTCGACGGTGACGGAGATGTCGTCGAACAGCTGACCGATGCGCGAGCGGCGGATGCGGTCGAAGCGTGTAAGCTGGATGGTGTTGCCCCAGTCGGCACGGAAGTAGGGCGGGATGTAGCGTTCGATGGAGCGGTCGGTCTGGTTGGGGTAGGTGGTCGGAGTGCGGGTGCCGTAGATAAAGCTGAGGCTCATGCGCCACCAGGGGAGCGAGGGCAGGTAGTCCTGAACGAATATCTTGAAGCTGAAGCGTTGGTCGGTGGGACGGTTGAGCCAGCCAAGGTTGTCGTTGAGCAGGTCTTCCTGTGTCTTCATGACCGAGACGGAGGCCCATGACTCCAACCCCGGCACGAAGTCGCCGTTGATGCGGAGCGAGGCTCCTGTGGCGTAGCCTACCGCAGGCTCGGAGGGGTTGTAGCGGATGCGGAGGTTGTCGATGGTGTAGGGAATGAGGTGGGTGATGTATTTGTAGTAGAAATCGGCAGTGAGACGGAAAGGCATTTCCCAAAGGCGGAGGTTCAAATCGATAGAAGCGGAGGCGAGATAGGAGCGCTGGGCGGGAACGCCGGAGCATAGCGAGCCGTCGGGGTTGCGCAGTTCGCGGTAGAGTGTAGGCTGCTGGTAGATGCCTGCAACGAGACGGTAGAGGAGGTCGGGACCGGAGTGGGGTTTGAAACTGGCAGAGAGACGTGGGGAGAGGAGAAACTGGCTGTTGAGCGCAGCGGAGTCGGAGCGGGTGTTGTAGTATTGTCCGCGGAGGCCGGCGGTGATGCGGAAAAGGTTGTCGTGACGTGTAAAGAGGTTGATGTCGCGTTGCACATAGGCGATGCCGCGCAGGGTCTGCACCCGGTTGGCAGCGTTGCAGTAGAGCTGCAGGAGGGGATTGAAGACGGCGGTGTCGTCAAGGCCGGGAGTGTGGTGGTCGGTAGGGTAGGCGAAGTCGGCGCTGTCCACCCACTTCCATTCGCGCAGGCGGCCGGAGGTGCGTTCCAGTTGTGCCTGAAGGCCAAAATTCCATGAGCCGAGAAGCGCGTAGCGGACCATCTTGAGCTGCGAGGAGAAAATGGTCATGTCCTGACGGTTGCGTGCATGCTCAAGGAATGTGCCGACGCCCTGGTCGAATTGGTTGGTGTCGGCGGCGTTCTCGCCCACACCGATGGCATAAAGCCAGTATTGACTTTGGATATCGTAGTTCTCCTGCTCGCGGTTGGAGAGGGCGGAGTTGATCCATTGTATCTGGAGGTCGTCGTTGGGGTGGTAGTTGAGGGTGAAGGCACCGAGGAGCGTGCGGTAGCGGTCGTCCTCCAGCCCGTCGAAATAGACGTTGAGCTTGAGCGACTGGTTGAAGGTGCCGAAAGTGGTAGTGCGGGTGTAGGGGACAAGTCCGTAGATGTTGTTGGTCCATACGGAGAGGAGACTGAGGTCGAGGCTGTCGTTGACGCGGTAGCGCAGGATGGCCTGAAGGTCGGTGTAGGCGGTGGAGTAGTTACCCTCGGTGTCCATGCTCTTGAAGAGGTATCGGTTGCTGTGGTGGCGAAAGCCGACGGCGTATGAAAACCGGTTGCCTATGGTGCCCTGTGCCGATGCGGAGCCCCCGAGGAGTGAGAGGGAGACGCGACGGATGGGCTCGGTAGGCCGACTGTAGATAATGTCGAGGACGGAGGACATGCGGTCGCCGTAGGTGGCGTCGAAGCCGCCAGGGGAGAAGGTGATGTGGTCGACAAGGTCGGGGTTGATGATGCTCAAGCCTTCCTGCTGTCCGCTGCGGACCAGCTGCGGACGGTAGATTTCTACACCGTCGATATAGACCAGATTCTCGTCGAAGGAGCCACCTCGCACGGAGTATTGCGACGAGAGCTCGTTGTTGGAGTTGACGTCGGGAAGGGTTTTGATGATGGATTCGACGCTCTGGCTAGGACCGACGTTGTTTTCGATGCGTTTAATATTGATTTGGGTGAAGGCGCTGCTGCGGATGCGGTCGTCGCTGACGGTGACGGCATCGAGCTGTTTGGCAGCAGGATGGAGACTGATATCGAGTTGGGCGGTTTCCCCTGCGGCGATGAGGATGCGGCGCTCCTGGCTTTCGAACCCTGTGCATGAGAAGCGGACGGTGACGGAGTCGCTCTGATTGATGGAGAGCGTGTAGCGGCCGCGGTTGTCGGTAGTGGTGCCGTAAGGGGTGGCAACACTGACTACACCGACAGAGACGTAGGGTATGGGTTCGCCGTCGGTGGAGACCACGCGCCCCTGCAGCTTACCTTGTGCCTGCAAGGAGGTGAAAACGCATGGCAATAAGGCCAGTAGAGTTATGAATAGTATCCTGTTCATTAAAAAAAACGTTTGATAAACGAAGTATTTGAAAAAAAATTGTATTTTTGCAAATTATTTTGGAGGAATAACTCCGCTAGGTAATTATTGATCACAAGCCCCGAACCGGGCATAAATTTTTGAAGAAGATGAAATGTAAGGTATTATTATTGGTGCTGTTGTTGGCGGGCATGGCCTGTCAGGCACAGAATCAGATTGACAAACAGGGACGCCGTCAAGGCCATTGGCTGAAGACCGACAATCAGGGTGCCAAGGTGTATGAAGGCACTTTTGTCGACGGATTGGAGACGGGGACTTTCACCTATTTCTATCCTGACGGGAAGGTGCGTATCCGCAATGAGTACTCGGTGCCGGGCAAGATATGCCAGCACACGGTTTATGATGCTGAGGGAAATATGCTGGCCAAGGGCACCTTCAACCAGAAGAACCGCGACGGCTTGTGGCAGTTCTTCTCGAAGAAGGGGAAGCTGCTGAAGATTACCAACTATAAGATGGGTGTTCGCCACGGCGAGCAGGTGCTGTTCACTTCGGAAGGCGACACCGCGGAGGTGAGCAACTGGAACGACAATCACCGCCATGGCCGCTGGTGGAAACGCATCGGCAAGAAGGGCTATATCACAGCCACCTATGTGCATGGCGGCATTGAGGGGAAGATGGTGGAGTATGACGACAACGGCAATCTGGTGCGCGAAGGCCATTATGTGAATGGCGACCGCCAGGGTGCATTCCGCTATTACGAGGATGGCCAGAAAGTGGTAGAAGAGACCTGGAGCAAGGGTGTGCTGCGTGATAAGCTGGTACGCCTGAAAGTGCCCGAGGAGATGTTCGTTTCGGTCAACGACATCAATTTCATGGTCCCTCAGGGCAAGAACAAGACCTTGGTCTATCTGCCTGACGGCACCAAACTGCTCGACGAGGAAGAGCCGGAGCGTTTGTATGACCATGTGGGCGACGGTCGGTTCACCCTTGCCAATAAGGAGGCACGTATCATGGTTGCCACCGAGTTGATTGTCGGCACCACGCGCGACAGCGAAGGCCGGGAAATCCTAAGCCTCGACCCCATGCCCGATTTCGTGATTTATCCCGATGAAGACTGCGTAAAGATGTTGAAGAGTCTGCAGATGCAGAAAGAGACGATTGACGCAGGCGGACAGTTCGATTTTGATTAACAAAAAAGGGGACACCAATCGGTGCCCCCTTTCCCATTAAACACTATTACAAAATCCTATTTAGGTAAAACAAAAAAACCTAAGCATTTGATTGATGGCTTGATAAAGCTTTTTTTCTCTCTCAAATGCGTTTGCAAAAATACCAATAATTTCTGATTTGGCAAATGTTCCGATTGCTTTTTAAATCTTTTTAACCATATATGGATGTAGCTACCCACACCTTGGGATGTAAGTTAAACTTTGCTGAAACCAGTCATTTGCAACGCAAGTTTTCGGATGCCGGGTTTAACATTGTGTCGTATAAAGAAAAAGCGGATTTGTACATTATAAATACCTGTACAGTGACCGCTGTCGCAGAAAAAAAGTGCAGGAATGCCATCCGCCAGGCACGTTCGCAAAACCCTTCGGCAGTGATAGCCGTGATAGGTTGTTTTGCACAAAACGGGGAGCAGCAGGTGGCGGCGATTCCAGGAGTGGATATCATTGTCGGAAACGACAGAAAGATGCTTCTGCCCGAGCTGGTTCAGCAGTATATGCGAGAGCGTGCTCAGGATGGTACAAGCGGGCAGCCATGTATAATCAATCCGCAGCCGCGCAGTTTTGTGCCCTGCTATTCGGGAGGCGACCGCACCCGTACCTTTTTCAAGATACAAGATGGCTGCGACTACTTCTGCACCTATTGCGCCATTCCGATGGCACGGGGCAGAAGCCGTTCTGCCACGATTGCCGAGACGGTGGCGATGGCCCGCCGTATTGCCGAAGAAGGTGCTCGCGAGGTGGTTCTGACGGGTGTCAACACCGGCACATTCGGTCAGGCACATGGCGAGAAGTTTATTGACCTGTTGCGCGAGTTGGACAAGATAGAGGGAATAGTGCGTTACCGTATCTCGAGCATCGAGCCTAACCTTATCTCTGAGGAGATTGTCGACTTCGTCGCTGCGTCGCGAGCATTCCTGCCCCATTTCCATATCCCCCTCCAGTCAGGGTCGGACAAGGTACTGAGGATGATGCACCGACATTATGACACGGCGCTCTATGCCAACCGTGTGCAGTATATCAAGCAGGCGATGCCCCATGCCTGTATCGCAGCCGACGTCATTGCCGGCTTCAACGGCGAGGATGAGCACGAGTTCGAGATTGCGAAACAGTTTATATCCTCGCTGCCCATCTCTTATCTGCATGTATTCCCCTACTCCGACCGTCCCAACACGGCTGCATTGAAGATGGGGGAGAAGGTGCCGGTTTCAGTCCGGAAGGCCCGGGGTGCCGAGTTGCACGCCCTCTCCGAGACAATGCGTCGTTCCTTTGTGGAGAGCCAGATGGACACAGAGCACACAGTGCTTTGGGAGCATACCCGTCACCTGCTCGACGGCAAGCCCGTAATGCAGGGCTGGACGGAAAATTACATCCGGCTACAACGCCCTTACGATGTAGTTTATATTGGACAAGTCACGCCGTTCAAGGTCTCCCATTCAACAGTTGTTGAAAACTTCGTTTGTGAAGATTGAAAAAAAAGTGTATTTTTGCTCCTTTATTCGGAACACAAAATATAGAAATAAGGTATTGTTATTCTTGTAATTATCAATTCAATCATATATTATTATTAGTCATTTTTTACATTTTTAATCCATCATGAGCGGTCTTTTTGGAGTTATCAGCAACAAGCCTTGTGCTACAGACCTTTTCTATGGCACCGATTATCATTCGCATCTCGGCACCCGTCGTGCCGGCCTCAGCACCATCGACAACGGTGTGATGCACCTCAACATCCACAACATCGAGAACACCCAGTTCAAGAGCAAGTTCTCGGTCGACATCCACGAGATGAAGGGTGACAAAGGCATTGGAGTTATCAGCGATACGGATGCCCAGCCCATTGTGTGCAATTCCCATCTGGGGCGTTTTGCCGTATGCACGGTGTCGCGCATCAATAACATCCCCGAGCTGGAGCAGTTGTGCCTGTCAAAGAACCAGCAGTTCACCGAGCTCAGCATGGGCAGGACCAACCCCACCGAGTTGGTGGCCCTTCTGGTGACTCAGGGCAAGACCTTTGCCGATGGTATCAACAATGTTTACAGCAGGGTGCGCGGCAGTGTCTCTTTCCTCATTCTCACCAGCGACGGCATCATTGCAGCCCGCGACCGCTACGGGCGCACTCCCCTTGTTGTGGGGCGTCGCGACGGCGACTATGCCGTGGCTTCCGAAACCAATAGCTATGTGAACCTTGGCTACCAGACCGAGTACTTCGTGAAACCCGGCGAGGCAGTGATGGTCACCCACGAGGGCGTCAAGCAGTTGATAGCCCCCGGCGACAAGATGCAGATATGCTCCTTCCTGTGGATATACTATGGATTCCCTGCTGTGGAATATGAGGACATCAATGCCGAAGAGGTGCGTTTCCGCCTTGGCCAAGAGATGGGACTGCACGACGACGTGCAGGCCGATTATGTTTCCGGCATCCCCGACTCAGGTGTGGGCATGGCGCTCGGCTATGCTGCCGGCAAGGGCATCCCTTACAAACGCGGCATCCTCAAATACACCCCCACATGGTCGCGCAGTTTCATGCCGATCAACCAGGAGTCCCGTAGCCTGGTGGCAAAGATGAAACTAATACCTTCTCACAAAGTGCTTGAGGGCAAAGACGTGGTCTTCTGCGACGACAGCATCGTGCGCGGCACCCAACTCAAGGACCAAGTGCGTATGCTCTACGCCAATGGTGTAAAGCGCATCCACGTCCGCATCAGTTGTCCTCCGCTGCTCTACGGATGCAACTACCTCAACTTCTCCACTTCCAAAACTGACAACGAACTCATCACACGCCGTGTCATCGCCGAGCTTGAGGGAGGAGAAGTGCGCAATATCGAAGCTTACCGCGACGAGAGCTCCAAGCAGTACGCCAATCTGGTGGAGACCATCCGCAAAACCGTTGGGGTCGACACCCTCAAATTCAACAGCCTCGACACCGTGTGCAAAGCCATTGGCCTCCCCAAATGCAATCTTTGTACCCACTGCTTCGACGGCAGCTCCTTCGGTGAATAATATTACTCTGAATCTAATCAACCCTGTTGAATGAAAAAACTTCTAGTCATCTGTGCTACCCTCTGCTTCTCGATGGGGCTGAAGGCTCAGGACACCCTCTTCCTCTCCGTCAAGGACCTTGCCCCTTCGTTTGGCATTCAGGCCCGTTTCCTCAACGACACCCTCACGGTGGCTCACTATCTCGACAGCCTTCAGGCCGAAAGCCATCAACTTACCGACTCATGCGTGTCGCTCAATGCACGTGTGCTTGCTTTCCAGAATGTCTTGTTGCACGACTACCGGCACGCCGATGGCTATGTGTGGATGGACAAAAACACCTGCATCATCGACTATGAAGTCTATCGCCATCGGCTCAACGACCTCTCGTCCTATGTGCTCCGAAGGGCACATGCCTTCATCGAACAGGAACACTACCGCCGCGAGACCGTCCAACAGGAAGCTTTCAATCTCCGCAAAGACACCATCAACCGTCTCCATCGCACCATTGTCAGCGCCTGCGAGGGCTTCGGCATCAACGACCCCGACCGCAAGAAGGAACTCCGCGACATCTACTATGCCTACCTCTCCGTCTACAATCGCTACGACCTTTCGAAACCCAGCTACAGCGAGGGCTACACAGCCGAGCTCGACCGTTTCATCCAGTTCCAAAACCATCTAATCGACAATCTTCTGGGCTCAGGCAATTATCGTAGCCGCATCAAAAACTTCTACAACACCCTGAAGATTCGCTGCGGACATGCGCATGTAGATGTGCTCCGCTCCTACCAGCGTACCAATTCTCTCCAGTCTTCCTCGGTCAAATTCTCCACCATCGACGGGTACTACAAATACGTCGACAGCCTTTCCGGCGTATTACGTGTGCAGGACTGCTACCTATCCGTTGTCGACCTCCGCGAGAAAATTGCCGCCAATTCCGACCGTATCACTCGTCTCTACGGTTCCCGTTTCCGGCAGGTGGTCAAGACCTATCAGGAGGTGGCTGCAAGCATCAACACTGTCCCCTCCTTTACCTCTGTGCCCAATGCCAACGCTTTCATCGATTACATGCAGGAGTTCATCAAGGTGCAGGACTGCTACATCAACGACTACAACCGCCTCTCCCTGATCAAGGAACACGGCGATTCCATCTCCAGCCGCTGCGCCATCCGCTACTCCGATGTCTCCAAGGCCTATGCCAAGATGGTTGACGACCTCTACCCGAAGTCCGAAACCCCCAAGCCTGCTTACCGCTCTCTCGACGATGCCCTGCGTTTCCGCACCGAACTCGACTTTTTCGAGCGTCTCCAGCGTCAGTACGACACCATTGTCGACTACCGCAAGCTCATCGACCGCTACAAGGACACTATCAGCAAGGGATGGATGACCCACATTTTGGTTTACAATGGGTTTCAGACCATCTACAAACAAATGGTGCTAACCCCCTCGTTTATCAGTACTGCCGATGGAAGCCGTTTCATCTCCGAGTTGAAGGACTTTGCCGAGACCGAGGAAAAATGCATCCAGGCCATCCGGCTCTTCGACGAGTACCGCCGTCTCGACAATCAAATCATCCCCCTCATCCAGCCCTATCGCAACATCCGCAAGGCCTACTCGCGGCTCGAGAAAGGCTATATCACCGTCAAGGCTATCAACCACACCTCCGAAGTCTATCTCTATTGCCGGCAGCTCGAGTCCTTCATCTCCCTCCAGCACGAACTCATGCAGAAAGCCACCGGCAACGATGTGCAGGACATCAACACCCGCCTGTACAATATCACCGACTTGGATAAAATCGAAAACATTATTGGAATATGAACATTGCAATCATCCTTTCAGGCTGTGGCAACCGCGACGGCAGCGAGTTGCAGGAAACCCTTTCTCTCTTTTTGGCCATCGACCGTAGGGGCTGGCAATATCAGTGTTTCGCTCCCCAAGGCCAGTACAGCGTGGTGAGCCACCTCGACGGCAGCGAGCCCGACGAGCAGCGCGACCTCCTCACCGAGTCTGCCCGCATCGCCCGCGGCGAAATCAAACCGCTCGAGCAGTTCCGTCCCGACGCTTTCGACGCCCTGGCTCTTCCCGGTGGCATGGGTGCTGCACGCAACCTCTCCACCTTCGCCTTCGACGGTCCAGCCATGACCGTCCGTCCCGATGTCGAGAAGGCCATCCTCGACATGTACCGTCTCCACAAACCCATCCTCGCCATGTGCATCGCACCCATGGTGCTGGCCAAAGTGCTGGGTAACGAAGGAGTCGCCCTCACCCTCGGCATGGAGAACGCTGCCTCCAAGGTGGCTGCCCAACTGGGCGCCGATGTCCAGCATCGTGGCGTCACTGAGGTATGCGTCGATTCCCGTCACCGCGTCTACACCACCCCCGCCTACATGGTCGGTACCTGCATCAGCGAGATCTTCGCCGGAGCCGAGAACATGATAGCCGCTCTCGAACAGGACTGCCGCTAACCTCTTGCATGCCAAAAAAAGAAGGCCGTACATCACTGTTCGGCCTTCTTTGTTACCATTGAATTGAGAATTGAGAGGGTGTTTTTCTCAATTCTCAATTCTCAATTCTCAACTCTCTTTGGGATTGGCCCCCCACTTGTTCTCGCCATACTGCGAGTCGGTGAACATCCATACCAAGAAGATGATGCAGATGGCCAGACTGGCACAATAGAAGAGGATGGTCAGCCCCGTGTTAGTCTCCTGGAACATGCTGCCTATCGAACCTAACAGCGAGCCGCCCAGAAAGAGGAAATACCAGAACCCCGACCTGCCGATGTCGTGCAAGCGGCGCACCGTGACGGCTATGCTGGGGATAAGCACCGCAATATAGTACAGCAGGTAGAGATACAGAAACGGACTGCCCAGCGTGGCGCGTACCAATTCCATGTCGTCAATCTCCCCGGGGTCGATACCCATCTTCACAATAGGCGCAATCCAACAGACCATCAGGACCATCGCAATGATGAAGTTAATGAGCGAGAACCACCAGAACTCACTCCTCCGCGCACGGCTGTTGAAATCCGCGTACTGCTTAAAGCACTTAATAAACCACTTCATTTTTGAATTCGTTAATTCGTTAATGTGTTAATTCGTTAATCAAGCATTCAAGCAATAATCTCAATTCTCAATTCTTTAACAGGAAGTTCAGGTTGTCCTCGAGGGCATACTCCTTGGTGTTCTCCATCTTCGTCTTGAAGACTTTCATCTTGTTGGGCTTGCCAATCAGTTTCAGGTCACCGTTCTCAAGCAGCAGGGCGGTAGCCTCGCGGATGGCGGCAACGGTAGCCTTCGGGTTCACCATGATATACTCCTTCAGACGGTCGTCGCGGGTCTCGCCGCCGTGCTTCGGGTCGAAGAAGTCGGTGTAATGCGGATTGATTTGGAACGGCACCAAGCCCATGCAGTCGAACGAGTCCGGCATCACGATAGGCATGTCGTTGGTGGTGCACAGCGTCGGACCGGCCACATTACTGCCTGCGCTCCAGCCCATGTAGGGCATACCGTCGAAAGCACGCTGGCGGATGGCCTGCATCAAGCCAGTGCGCTGCAGCTGGCGCACCAGGTGGAACGTGTTGCCGCCGCCCACAGCCACGCAGTCGGTGTCGTACACAGCGTTGATGGGCAACGCCTTGTGGTGAACGCTCGTTAGCTTCACGCCAAACTCGGCATACACCTTGGCCACCTTGGCCTCGTAGGCGTCGTAGCTCTTCGTCAGCCCGCCCTCGGCCAGGCTCACGCCGGCATAAGGCACAAAGAGTACCTTTTTCACATTGTGCCGACGGCAGAAGTCGGCAATCATGTCCTTGCACCATCCCAGATAAGCCTCGCCCCGCATGGTGCTGTTGCTAATAAGAAGAAGATTACGTTTATCCATGGTATTTTATTGTTGATATGTTTGTCTTATAAAGAATTGGAACATGTGCATTCCAAATTCTAAAATAAAAAATGGGTTATGTGAAAAATAATTATGCTATCTCTTCAAATAACTCCAATTGCCTAATTGATTTAATTTGTTGCTTTTCTTGAAGGTCGAAATTGAATACCAATGCTTCTACTACGGAATGTCGGTTTTCAATATTGCCGCCATTATGGTAGAAATGGTCTTTGGTAGTGATGTTAAATTGCCCCCAGTAACGTTGAATCATTTCGTTGGATCGATAGTCGTTATGATGCCATGTGGAGAGAATGAATTTTGCGGGAGTGCGTGATAATGCCTCAAATAATTCGACTTCATTTTGTTCTGTCCAGCCATTGTAGTAATCCACATAGCGTCCAAAGTAGGGTGGGTCGCAATATATTATATCGCCTGGTTTGGCGCGTTCAATGGTTTGAATGAAATCCACGTTGTTGAATTCCCATTCTTTTTGGCGGATTATGTGAGCGATATGATGGATTTGATTGCATATTTTAGTAATATATGCAGGTGCAAAACGGTCTGGTTTTTTGCAGAAAGGAATATTCCAGTCACCATGACGATTGAATCGCATCATGCCATTAAATCCTGCACGAGAGAGGAAAATGAAATCGTATGGACTGTGTTCGAAGTTAAAGCGGTCACGAATAAAGCGGAAATATGCGTATCCGTTTTCTTCGGATTCAGATAGTTTCCGACTTGCTTCTGATAGATATGCTCGCATAGTGTCAGGGGTGATCTCACCACGCTGAATCCCTTGGTAGAAATTGATGATATGAGGATTGGAGTCTCCTACGATATGTGTTCCATGCATAGGAGAGTTAAAACCGACTACACCAGTACCGAAGAATGGCTCAATCCAACGGGCGTTGAAATCTACCCCTGCAGAAAGAACCAAGTCATTAATCCAAGGTACCAGTTTGGTTTTGATACCCTGAGATTTAATGGGAGGAACAATGACAGTTGGCATAGTATTATTTCTTTTGTATTTTTTTGTGTAAGGTTCGATGTCTCCTCAAGTAGTCTTTATATGATGCAAGGTTGTTGTACTGAGGCTTCCCAATACCCGCTGTTCGTGCATCAGTGGTATTAAAGAAATTCATCCAGTAGTCATCGAAAACATCTTCACCCAATTCGGCAAAAGGACCTTCTCCATTAACGAGTTTGTCAATTTCAACTATTCCACCAATATTACGTGTATTGCCGCTTCCTGGTCGGTCATTGGCAATTTTCCACTTCGGTTGTACAAAGAAGATAAACTGTTCAATGACAGATTTGATTATGCTGAGGTCATTTATAGAATAGATGGACTTTTCATTGCTATTGGTGATGCTTTGCTTGTACAGCATACCTAATACCAGGTGGCATTTATAGTCATTATATGGATGGTCTGTGTTCTTGTTCGTATCGCGGTTGCGAAAGTATCCCCAGTATGAACCAAGTGTTAGTCCGTTTACTTTTTTGTTATCATCATAGTAGCTTGATTTGAAATCAACGGCAAATAAGTTTCCTTCACTATCTTTGAACGTCAGGTCCGGGTAATAGTTCTGAGCTGAAGGTAGTTCGAGTGTGAGGCCATTACGTTTGGCGAACATATCCAAATGAGGAATAAGAATGATTTCAATTATCTTTGATACTACTTTAGTATCATTGGTAATTGTGTAAACATTCCTATTGATGTCAATAAATCCCTTTACAATCCAATCGTTGTTCTCTGTTTCGAGTAACGATTTGTATGTCGCCACCTCATTGGTGAGTAGTTTTTGGAAAACTATTGAATCCATATTGTGCTATTTTTGGATTTTGTACGCATGAGTACAAAATTTACGCATCAATCGTCGCATACGTTGCGTTGCGCTCGATGAACTCCCTGCGGGGAGGCACATCGTCGCCCATCAGCATGCTGAACACGCGGTCCGCGCTGGCGGCGTTCTCGATGGTCACCTGTCGCAGCTGGCGGTTCTCCGGGTCCATGGTCGTCTCCCACAGCTGCTCGGGGTTCATCTCGCCCAGACCTTTGTAACGCTGCACATGCACACCCTTGTCGCCCACGGCTATCATGGCCTGCTCTCGCTCCTCTTCCGTCCAGCAGTAGTAGCTCTTGTTGCCCTTCTTCACCAGATACAGCGGCGGAGTGGCCAGATAGACGTAACCGTTCTCAATCAGCTCCGGCATATAGCGGAAGAAGAACGTCAGCATCAGCGTGTCGATATGGGCGCCGTCCACATCGGCATCCGTCATGATGATCACCTTGTGGTAACGCAGCTTCGACAGGTTCAGCGCCTGGCTGTCCTCCGGAGTGCCCACCGTCACGCCCAGGGCGGTATAGATGTTGCGAATCTCCTCGCTCTCGAAAGCGCGGTGGCGCATGGCTTTCTCCACATTCAGGATTTTACCCCTCAGCGGCAGGATGGCCTGGTAGCGGCGGTCGCGGCCCTGCTTGGCGCTTCCGCCTGCCGAGTCGCCCTCCACAAAGTAAATCTCGCACATCGCCGGGTCGCCGTCCTGGCAGTCGGCCAGCTTGCCCGGCAGACCGGCACTGCTGAACACATTGCCTCTTTGCACCATCTCCCTAGCCTTGCGGGCGGCCTGACGGGCACGGGCGGCCAGGATCACCTTCTCCACGATGGTCTTCGCCTCGTTCGGGTGCTCCTCCAGATAGTTCTCCAGCATCTCGCTCACGGCGCTGTCCACAGCCCCGCGCACCTCGTTGTTGCCCAGCTTGGTCTTCGTCTGTCCCTCGAACTGGGGCTCGGCCACCTTCACGCTGATGATGGCCGTCAAGCCCTCGCGGAAGTCGTCGCCGCTGATCTCCACCTTCGCCTTGGCCAGCATGCCGCTCTTGTCGGCGTAAGCCTTCAGCGTGCGCGTCAACCCGCTGCGGAACCCCGCCAGATGCGTGCCGCCCTCGTGGGTGTTGATATTGTTCACATAGCTGTGGATATTCTCGTTGTACGTATTGTTGTACTGCATCGCAATCTCGATGGGGATACCGTTGCGCTCCCCCTCAATGTAGATGGCGTCGGGCATCAGCTTCTCGCGGTTCTCGTCCAGATAGGCGATAAAGTCACGCAGACCCCGCTCGCTATAAAAGTGGTCGCTCCTTGCAGGGACGGACCCACCCTCCGCGTCAGCCTTATCATTATCACCCCCGGCGGTTCGCCGGTCCTCAATCGTGATGTCGATGCCCTTGTTCAGATAAGCCAGCTCGCGCATGCGCTCCAGCAGCGTATTGTAGTCGTAGGTCGTAGTCGTGAAAATTGTCGCGTCGGGCTTGAAAGTGATGCGGGTGCCCGTCTTGTCCGTCTCGCCCACCGTCTTCACGTCGTACAGCGGTTTGCCCTTGCTGTACTCCTGCTGGTAGACCTTGCCGCCGCGGTACACGTTCACAATCATGTGCTCACTGAGGGCGTTCACGCAGCTCACGCCCACGCCGTGCAGGCCGCCGCTCACCTTATAGCTGCCCTTGTCGAACTTGCCGCCAGCATGCAGCACCGTCATGACGACCTCCAGGGCTGAACGATGCTCCTTTTCGTGCATGTCCACGGGAATGCCGCGCCCGTTGTCCTCCACGGTCACGCTGTTATCCTCGTTGATGCTGACGTAAATCCTGTTGCAGAAACCCGCCAGAGCCTCGTCGATGCTGTTGTCCACCACCTCATACACCAGATGGTGCAGGCCGCGGAAATTCACGTCGCCGATATACATGGCCGGACGCACGCGCACAGCCTCCAAACCCTCCAGCACTGTGATATTACTTGCACTGTATTCGCTCTTCTGTTGTGTAGATTCGTTCATATTCTGTTGATATGTTTATCTGTTGAATTGTTTATCCGTTGATGTGTTTATCTGTTACATGTTCAATTGTCGATATGCCGCCCGACGATAAATCTGTCAACTTCAAACATATCAACAAAACAAGTCCCTCGATAAGAGAATGCAAAGATACGAAAATTTTCCGACATATCGGCCACTCCCCACTCAAAAAACGGCCCTTTTTTCCACCCCCGATGTTAGTAACCTCCCGCCACCCCGCAAACCATTTAGCGCCAATGCCCTAAGTTCGTCCAATCCTGCATCGTCATCCGTTCGATACAGCATCGTTGCCCTTTATCATAACGGAAAACGATGCTGCAAATACCCTGCAACGATCCAGGATTGAACGGCGTCACATGGTAATTGACATTTCCGTCGTGGCGGCGCGGAGCAGCGGGTTGCCAAGGTCGGCTGGCGACACGGCCAGGCATTGCACCGTGGCAGCGGGCAGGTGGAAACGCCCGTGGCGGTCGGTTACTACGGTGTACATCAGCGTGTGGGTGCCGGCGGGAAGTTCTTCGATGTATATGTCGAGGCAGTTGACGGGGTCAGTGGGGGAGGCGGCAACAGACCCAAGGTTGGCATCGAGGCTTTTGACCTCTATCCAGTTTCTGTTTTCAGCCGTAGTGGCGACTACATTGACCTCGCTGTGCGAGGCGAAGCAGGCGGCCATGGGGGCGCGCAGATAGAGGCGGTCCATGGGGCGGCTGAGGGTGAGGGTCAGCTTAATGGTGAGTTCGCCGATGATCGAGGTGGTGTCGGCTTTGGCCGAGGTGTTGATTATCTCGCGGCTGAGGGTGATAAGGGGCTCGGCTTTCTGCTGCAAGGGTTGGTCATAGTCCCCAAGCGACGAAAGGGTGGGTTGCCCGGCAGGCAGCAGCTGGCGGGCTACAAGGCGGGCGCGGTGCATGTCGTCCCAATGAGTGGTGGGGGCTAAGTAGCGTATGCGCTGCCGCACTTGGTCGGCTAAAGCAGTGTCGTGCAGAACCTCTTCGAATATGTCGATGTAGAGGTTTATCTGCATCGAGTTGTGGTCGAAGTGTTTCCAGCGGCGGCCTAGTTCGGGATGGGCGGGGTCGTAGACGGATGACTGGACGATGTTCTTGGCCATTTGCAGTGCCAAAGCCGTGTCGCCACTGCGGTAAAGGTAGGGGATGACCCATTGGTCGGGTTTGTTCTTCAGGATGTTGGCATGTAGGCTGTCGCGCATGGCGTAGTAGGCTGTGTCGAGAGGATATTGGGCAAAGTGGCGGCGAAGGGTTATCCATTGGGCGGCGTTGTTGGTCGTTTTGGGGAAGTGTTTCCAGTATTGGAACATCAGACTGTCGGTGGTCTCTATCGCCCGCTTGATGTTGAAGGCGGCGGGGATGGTGAAGTGGGGACAGTGTTGTTGCAGTTGCATGATGATGTTGAGGTTGTGTATGGCGGAGCTTTCGTTGAAGAGGGACTTCTGACCCCGGATGCAGGGCCAGCCGCCGGAGGGCAGTTGGGCGTCGGTGAGCACCTGCACCAGCGAGTCGGCGTTGGGGCGGTTGAAGACGACGGCATAATACAGTGAGTCGAAGAGATTGTTGATGTTGTCGTTCTTGGCGCGGTCGTAGGGGTAGAACATGCCGCGGAAACGGCTGGTGAGGGTGCGGTAGTCCTTGGCGACGGAGGGGTAGGCGTTGGCGTGCAGGCGGGGATGGCGCAACAGGCAGAGGGTGGAGGTCTGGGCATCGAGGACTATGTCGTTGTGCAGCGGGTCGCCGACGGCAAAGGTGAAGGTGCGGGACTTTGGCGCCAGCGGGAGGAGGGTGCGGGGTGCCTGAATGGGGAATTGCGCCGTGGTGGCTCCGGCAAGCAGGGTTTCGGCTTCCGGTTTCCCTTTTAGTTTGGCACCGTTGTACATACGGACGGCAAGGCCGTTGGTGGTGGCGCCGTCCATGCGGTCGACGCGGAGGGCTATGGCGGTGCTGTCGCCTGCATAGAGGAACGGTGGCACGTTGGGCATGAGCATGATGTCGCGGTAGGTATCGAAGAGGTTGGCGCGATTGACGAAGGTGCCGTCTCCCGACATGGCAACGAGGCTGAGCCACCAGCGGGCGAGCCGTTGGGGAGCGTTGAAACGTATGTCGACCATGCCGTTGCGGTCGCTGTGCAGGCGGCCAAACCAGGGACCGTAAGGCGAGAGGTTGTTTCGGATGGTGCCTTGGGGTTGCGAGAGGTTGTCCACTTTGCCCCAAGACATGTCGGGAATAATTGACGCTGACACACAATGAAGAACATCGTAGCCGTGTGTGCCTACCGAGAGGAGCGCCATGACCCGACGCTGGTCGAGGTAGTTTACCATCGGCGTACGGGAGTGGTAGCTGTTGGACAGACTCAGGCGGTAGAAAGGTTGCTGTTTTTCTTTGGTCTGATGGCCAATTGTAAGTCTATTGCGATTGTCGCTGTACCCACTGCCCATAAACCAGTATCGGGGAGAATAGTGATAGCGGTATGCCTGTTGGGGGTAAAAACTATGTTGGCCATAGTGTTCGAGATGGTTGATGGCTTCGTCGAAGGCGGTGAGAGCCATGATGGACCGCACGGGGTTGCCGAGGCTGTCGGTGACACGCAGCCGCCAGTGGACGGGGGCACCGGCAAAGAGCTTGTGAAGGCGGAAGCCAGAGTCGGCAGGGGTAAGGTTGAGGGCTTCGGGTTCGAGCCATTGCAATTTCAATTGGGGTGCGGGTTGCAGTATGTCTACATCGGCCGAGCCGGAAAAGCGTTGCCCTTGGTGGTAGGCAAGGATGGAGATGCATATTCTGTCCGACCATTGCTTCTGGATGGGGAGGGCGATATGGGTGAAGCCACGGTTGAGGCGCAGGTGGCGGAGCATGACTATGTTTTCACCGCAGTTGATGAGCAGCATGGCCGAAATTTTCCCGGCTGAGCCCACACGCAGGCGCAGGGTGTCGCCCAGGTGGTATTGTTTTTTCTCGGTCGAGGCAAAGAGCGTCAAGCTGTCGAGCGGCATGGGGGCGTTGAAACCGAGGTGCGACACTTGCAGGGTGTCGGGGTGCAGGTGAGGATTGGCTGAGGAGAGGATGAGACGCAGGTGCCCGTCGGGCAGCTGGATGGGCGGAAGGAGGCTGGAGAGCGGCACGAAACTGGATGTGGCGGGGATGGATATTTCGCCCTGCCACACGCGGGAGGGGTTAGTGTGTATGCGTGTTTCTGGTGCAGTGACGTTCTCGATGGTGAGGAGCGCGGTGGTGGACAATGGACTGTTGTTGAGGCTTTGGCAACTGACATAGATGTCATTGAGGTTGTCGATATAACGTGAGTTATAGTCGCCTGTAATATTGTTGGTTGAAGAGTGATAGTGGTTGATGGAGAAAGAACCTGTATAGTCGCCCACGGCTATGGAGATGCTTTCTTTGACCGTTTCGCCCGTTGGGTCGGTCGCGGTTACGGTGAAGAGGTATTCGGTATATTCGCCGTCGAGATAGGGGAGGAAGTCGTATTTGACGGGGGTGAATTGGAAAGTGAAGTCGCCAGTTGGGGCACCGTGGTTGTCCGGCTGGGTTGGCAGTTCGCCGGTGCTAACGACGAACGAGCCCCCGTCGTGTTCGGAGCCGACATTCTTCATCCAAGGGGCGAAACCGAAAGACTGGGTCAGGGTATAGGTGACCGAGGAGGGAGCCACCGCAGAGCCGTTGCGGGAGGTGAGCCTGCCTTGTATGGTGACGGGTTGGCCGTAGAGGTGGGTGTCGGCGGTGGTGTTGAGTGATAGCGAGAGGGTGGGAAGGGTGTAGTTGTCGACCGAGAAAGAGGCGGTTCCCATATTGTTACCATCGTGGTCGTAGGCTATAAGGTACAGATGGTTGTCGTAGTTTTTGTTGGCATTGAGCACTTGCGGCAGGATGAAGCTGCCTTCTGTCCAGCCCATATTGTCGGTGGTGAGGTTCAGGGAGGTTATGCTATCAGAGTAGTAGTCTGCCGACAAGGTGATTCTGACGCGGTGGTTGGGGATCGGCTGGTTGGTTTTGGGGGTGCTGCGTTGCACCATGACGGTGAAGCGGACGGTGTCGGAGTAGCGGTAGACTGGCGCATTGAGGAAGAAGGAAACCAGCGTGTCGGAGTCATCGTCTTCCCAGTCAGGGTCAATCTGTCCGCGACTGACAATGTTATACGTCTGGGCACCGAGCTTGACGGTGATGGGGTGGCCTTGATGGGTGATGCTGTAGACGGGGTAGGTGTACTCCCCAACGGGCATGAGGGGACTGAAATTGAAGCGGCCGAGGGTGTCGGTGAGTGTGGTGAGCGTAAGGCTGTCGGAGTCGGGATTTTTAGTGTAATAGTATTTCCCCTTCATCGTGACAGGGATGTCGGGGATGGGCTGACCTGTTTCAATATTCATCACAAGACCTTGGCCGTGGGACTGGGAGATGGGCACGATGGCGGCCGTTTGGCAGGAGAATGTGTAGTGGTAGACAGCAGGCAGGCAGCTGTCGGGTATGTCGAGAGTGGTAGGAAAGGGCATTTCGGAGACAATCATGGAGTAGTCGCCCACGGTGAGTGAGGGAAAATGGTAGTGCTGTTTGTGTTGGCTGCCGGCTGTGGGTTTGTGCACTTGCAAGGTGAGGCTGTGCAAGGCGGGCTGCGAGAGGGCATAGCGTAGCTTTTTGTTGGAGGGCAAGGTGTCGAAAACTTTGCTGATGGAGGGCAGTATGCGGATATAGAGGGTGGTGTCGGTGTCGCCGGTGTAGGTGAAGAAACACCCGCTGCTCGGGGCCACAATGGGGCCGACATCCAGTCTGGCTGAGGGCTGTAAGCGGTATTTGATGGAGTTGCTTTGGCGGTAGGCGTTGGCGTAGTGGTCGATGAATGTGTGGAGCTCGCGGCAGAGGGTGTGCCATTGTATGGAACTGGTGTCGGTGCTGTTGTGGATAAGGTATGTTGCCACCTCTTGGAGTATGGCGAGTTTGGTTAGGGTGGCATTGCCTTGGGGCTTGGGCATGGCGGCCAGCACGAAGGGGTTGCACAGGGCGTGGTAGAGGCTGTCGCTATATACAAGTGTGTGGCCGTTGAAAAGGAGGTCGGAACCTACGATGTTGTGGATGGCGTCGTAGGAGACGGCTTCGTAGAGCGTGAGGGCGGAGTAGTCGTTCAGGGTGTCGTGGGTGGCGAGGAAGTCGTAGTCTTTCATCTTTATGCTTTGCAGCAGTGTGGCAGGAGTGGAGAGGGCAGCTTGGCTATGGAACAGGATGAGGGTGGACAGCTTCTCATTGCACCATTGGCTGTAAACGGTGTCGTCGGGGTTGTTGGGACATGGGAGGTCTTGATTGTTAAATCTGTTTTGGTTGCGGTTGCGCAGGACTTGGGCATAAGTGCCTGCCAGCAGGCTGTGGCAAAGCGCCTTTTCGGCAGGGGCGAGGTGGGGGAGGGTGTGGCGCAGGAGCGCTTCGGCATTGGTGTTAGTGGGTAGCTGCTTGCCCACAGTGGCCATGCCGCAGGCTGCACGCAGAAGGTCGTATGACCGTCCTTGCTCTTTGGCACAGGTGTATTCCTGTTGCAGGAGTGCATAAGCATTGGCGTAGGCTTTGGCTTTGACGAGGCTGTCGATGGTGGATGCCGATGGGCGCGGCAGGGGTTTGCCGTCGGTGGTGGTGCCGCATGGGGTCTGCGCTACGAGGGTCTGCGCACTGAGGAGGATTAGCAGGAGGATGTTTCGTTTCATCTGCGTGGGGGTGTTTTCGATTTCCGTTTTTTGCCTTTAGAGCCACTTTTGGGCCGGAATGTGACAGGGTGGGTGACTTTTTTTCGGTGTGCAAAGGTAAAGATTTTTTTGCGTTTTTGGGGTGTTTGCATGGGCTTTTAACTTTTGTTCCGAAAAAAAAGTGTATATTTGCAGGGTGTTATGATAAGAAGAGTTGCGCTTATAGTGCTGTTTGTGTTTTACTTGGGTGCTGCCTGCGCCCAGGAATTCCGTTGCGCTGTGTCGGTGAACCACCAGAAATTGATGTCGACGACGCAGCAGTTTGAGACGACGGACAAGCGCGTTTTTGAGAGTATGAAGCAGGCGTTGGAGGATTTTGTGAATTCGCGCAAGTGGACGTCGCTGGAGTTGCAGCAGCACGAGAAGATTGACTGCTCGATGAGTTTGATCCTGAACGAGCGGTCGAGCCTGACGGATTTCAAGGGGCAGCTGTCGGTGCAGATGCGCAGGCCGGTGTACAATTCGAGCTACACGACGGGTCTGTTCAATTATATCGAGTCGGCGGACTTTATGTTTTCGTATAACGAGAACCAGCCGCTGGATTTCGACCCGAACACGTTCTACGGCAACCTGTCGTCGGCTGTGGCTTACTACCTGTATGTGATGCTGGGCATTTATTTCGACAGTTTCGGTCCCAACGGGGGCGAGCAGTTCTACGAGATGGCGCGCACGGTCTGCCAGACGGCGGACGCCCAGCAGCAGTATAAGGGCTGGAGCGGCCGCGAGAGCCAGAAGGCCCGCTACTGGTTTATGGAGAACCACACGAACAGCGCCTACGCGGCGTTGCACGACGTGTACTATATGTATCACCGGCTGGGGCTGGACATGATGACGAAGGACCAGACGCAGGCGCGCAGCAATATCATCGCAGCGCTGGAGCAGCTGCAGCAGGTGCACAGGACCCGCTCGGGCCTGCTGTCGGTGCAGCAACTGGTGGATGTGAAGATTTCGGAGCTGGTGAGCATTTTCTCCCCCGCTCCGGCCGATGAGCAGAAGCGGGTGTATGACATTGTGAAGGAGATCAGCCCCATCAATGCCGCCAAGCTGCAGAAAAAGGAGAGTAGATGAATTGAGAATTGAGAGTTGAGAATTGAAATTATTGTGTGAACGTGTTAATGTGTGAACGTGTTAGTCCTTGGCGCATAAAAAAGACTCAAGAATTAACGAATTAACGAATTAACGAATTCAATAAGATATAGTAATAACTTAAACAATAATATTATGACTCAGATACCTATACAGAAAGAGACAATCGACAGGATTGCCCAGCAGAACAAGATTGCCAACCCGGGCAAGGCTTCTATCCGCGAGATGCGCAAGATGATCCAGGATGTGGAGAAGGAGACGGGTGTCCGTTTTGTGAAGATGGAGATGGGCATCCCCGGCCTGCCTGCCCCTCAGGTGGGTGTGGAGGCCCAGATTGAGGCACTGCGCAGTGGCGTGGCCTCTATCTATCCCGAGATTTACGGCACGGCCGACTTTAAGAAGGAGGCTGCCCGCTTTGTGAAGAATTTCCTCGATATCGATGTGACGCCGGAGTGCTGCGTGCCTACGGTGGGTTCGATGCAGGCAGGGTTCGCCAGCTTCCTGACGCTGACGCGCTACGATGCCAAGAAGACCAAGGTGCTGTTTATCGACCCCGGTTTCCCGGTGCAGAAGCAGCAGTGCCGCGTGCTGGGTATCCCCATGAAGGCTTTCGATGTGTATGAGTACCGCGGCGACAAGCTGCGCGACAAGTTGGAGGAGGAGCTGAAGGACGGCGATGTGGCTTGCCTTATCTATAGTAGCCCCAACAATCCCGCCTGGTTCTGCTTCACGGAGCACGAACTGCAGATTATCGGCGAGATGGCCAATAAGTACGGCGTGGTGGTGATGGAGGATTCCGCTTACTTCCTCATGGACTTCCGCAAGGATTACAGCGTTCCCGGCCAGCCCCCGTTCCAGCCCACAGTGGCTAAGTACACCGACCGCTATGTGATTATGATTTCCGGCTCGAAGAGTTTTTCGTATGCCGGTGAGCGTATCGCCATGATGGTGTGCAGCCCGAAGCTGTTCAATATGGAGTGCCCGGACCTGGCACGTTTCTACAGCCAGACCCAGCTGGGCCGCGCGCTTATCTTCGGCACGCTCTACTGCCTCAGCTCCGGCACCGCCCACTCGGTCCAGTATGCCATGGCCGCTATGCTGAAGGGCGCCAACGACGGCACGTTCAATTTTGTGAAGGATATCAAGGAGTATGGCGAGAAGGCCAAGATTATGAAGAAGATGTTCACCGACAACGGATTCTTCATTGTCTATGACAAAGATATGGGCGAGGATATCGGCGACGGATTCTACTTCACCTTCTGCTATCCCGGCTATGAGGGTGTCGACCTCCTCAACGAGCTTATCCGTTACGGCATCAGCGCCATCGCCCTCGACATCACGGGCAGCCACAAGCAGGGTATCCGTGCCTGCGTGGCCTTGGTGCTGCGCGACCAGTTCCCCGACCTGAAGGAGCGTCTGGAGAAGTTCCACGCCGACCACCCGGTGAAGTGAGAACCCTCTTGAATTGAGAATTGAGAACGGTTTTGAATTGAGAAGTGAGAATTGAGAATTGAGACCTGTCGGGGTCGCACTTCTCAATTCTCACTTCTCATTTTCTCCACGTATCTCGCGTATCACAAGTATTTGTAATACTGGTGATACGCGGATTTCTCAATTCTCAATTCTCAATTCTCAATTTTTGATACGTGTGATACGTGGATACACTTTCTCAATTCTCAACTCTCAATTCTCAATTCACAATAGCCTCTACGCTGCGGTAGCTTTTCTGGATTTCGAGGTAGTCTTCGGTGTCCTTGTTCCAGTCGGTGAAGTAGCCTATATGGCTGCGGATGGTGACGGTGTAGCGGTGGCCGTCGTGCTCGGAGACGATGTCGAAGATGGGAGCCACGAGGATGTCGCCTTCGTGTTTCTGGAGGCTCTTGTTGGTGGCGGCCACTTTGAGCCGTTGGGTGAGGGTCTCGATGTCGATGCCGGGGGTGGCGATGGGTCTGAGGTCGCGCCCTTCGAAGACCCATGTGTCGACGAATCCTTCGGGGTTGACGTTGACTCTCACGGTGGGGGGAATGACGAATACGTCGGTGTTGGCCTCGGCAATGCGGGCCTCGGAGTAGTGATACTGCAGGGTGGAGCAGGAGCTGAGCAGGGCTACGGCCACTGCGGCAAGGATGGCAAGTCTTGTTTTCATTGTGGTGGTTTTATTGATTGTTTGTGTTATTTCTTGATGAGCTTCGAGGTGTGGCCGTCGGCTTTGATGAAGTAGACCCCGGCGGGAAGGGCGTCGAGGCTGATGACGGGAGCGGAGGGGCTGACCTGTTGGCGGAGCAGCAGGCGGCCGGTCATGTCGATGATGTCCACCTGGGTGGGGGCGTTGCTTTCGAGTCCATAGAGGCTGACGGAGGTTGTGGCAGGGTTGGGATGGATGGTGAAGCGGGGACTGGCGACTTGGCTGATGGATACGGGGTAGTTGGTCTCGTAGCAGCCCAGGTCTATCTTGCCGTTGCGGGAGCGGACACGCTGGTTCATGTCGCCGTCGCGGATGCTCTCCTGCAGGCGTTCGCCGGCATCGATGCACACGGAGCCATTGGCCAGATACCAGTCGGCATCGGTGATGTCGGCGGGACCGCGTGTGGCGATGGGGTTGACGAAGGCGGGGCCGTCGGGGGCGTTGTTGTCGGCGTTCAGGAGCAGGCAGGTGCTGTCGACAATGGCCTCAGCGCAGTCGAAGGCGCAGTAGCGGATGGAGGTGTCGCGGAGTTCGCTGTCGATGTGAAGGCAGGAATCGTTGTTCCAGACGATGTTGTTGACGAGGCTGCACTGTTTGTTGGCCAGCCGCAGTGCAAGGCCGCGGTTGGAGACGATGTCGCTGTTGACGATGCGGCTGTAGTCAAGGCTTACGGCTGTGCCCTCGTTGTTGTGGATGATGCTTTGGCGCATGATGGCGTTGTTCATGGCGCAGACCACGGGCGCCGAGCAGTTCTCGATGGTGATGCTGCGGGACAGACCGTCGGCAAGGTATACTGCCCGGCCGCTGTCGCTATGGCAGTTGCGTATTCGGATGTGCCGTATGGAGTATTCCTTGGTGAATTCGACGGCGTTGCCTTCGGGGCTGTAGCCGTTCTGCAGGACGATGCCGTTAAGGGTGATGGAGTGGGAGCTGAGGTTGCCTCCCACCACTTTGACGGCTCCGCGGCGGTTCATGCCGTCGATGACGGTGGGGTGCAGGTTGTAGTCGCGCTGGCTGAACTCGGTCTCGTCGCCGGCAAATCCTCCGTAGATGTTGCAGCTGTTGTTGAAAGTGTAGGCAAAGTCGGCCGTGGTGTCGCCGTAGTAGATGCCTTCTTTCATCCAGATGTCGCGGTTGGCCAGACTGCTCAGCTTTGTGGCTGCGATGATGTTGCTGCTGGTCTGCTGCCACGAGGTGCCGTCGCCGTTGCCGTCGGGCGAGACAAGGAAGTTCGTCAGATGCCCGTCCCAGCCTGAGGGTGTGATGTTGATGACCATGTCTTGGCTGTTGGTGAAGCCCTGCATGGTGTTGAGGCTGTAGAACCCGTCGGCATAGCCTCCCCATCCCCAGTTGAAGTGGTACTGGTTGCTGCTGTTGTAGCCGTCGAGAATGAAGGCGTGACCACCTTCGGGGCTGGCACCTGCATATTCGATGGGCCGTCTGTTGTCGATTTCGTTGCAGATCATCTCGCGCCATTTCACATCATCGTTCACGTTGGCGCGGGAGTAGTATTCGGCATCGGTGTAGCCGAAGTGCATAAGCCCCTCCGGGACGAGGTAGTTGTGCGAGCCGCTCCCCGTGGTGTGGCCGCTGTGCTGGTATTCCATCTTCACGGCCACCCCGCAGTAATAGCAGAGGCGGGAGACCATCTCGACTTGGTCGGAGCTGGAACTGCGGCGTATGCGGTTGGGCATGAGGGTGTAGTCGAAGTCGGTGGTGTCGAAGTCGACACTCAGCACTCCGTATGCCGAATGGACGTAGCTCTTCTTGCCGAATCCGCGGGAGGGATAGCCGTAGTATCTGATTATTTGTGCCATGGCTGTGGCCACGCAGCCCACCACCACATGCGAACCGTTCATGACGGGGCAGTATGCGTTGTAGCCGGAGCCCTGTTCCCAGGTCGATTCAATCAGGTAGCTGTCGGCCTTGGGCTGAGGGGTGACCTCTTTGGTGGACAGCAGGCTCTTCCATTCTTCCAGGCATTTGGGATTGTCGGGGGCATTGGCCTTGATGCCGGCACTGATTTCGGTGGCGTACCCCTCGAGCCATGCTTTCATGTTGTCGGGACAGCGGCTGTTGTCGAAGCTTCCGTTCATCGAGTAGCCCAGGATGGGGGTGCTGCGATAGTCGGCACTTACGATGACGAACCCCTGTTGGTGCAGGTTGAAGATATAGAAACAGGGAGTGGATGCCGTCCCGCATGTGTATTCGGTGTACAGGGCGAGGGTGTCGCTGCTTTTCATCAGTCCTTTCTGCTGCAGAAAATGTGTGCCTGCGGCCTTCGCGGTGCCGGTGTCGACAGGGCCTGCATTGAGGATGTGGATGGAAAACAAGAAGATGACAAGGAGCACGACGCTCCGTTTAAGGTAATGCATGACAGGATTCATAATGATTGATAACTGTATTTCATTTTTATGTTCAAACTGCAAAAATACTATTTTTTTCGCGATTATTGAAAAAATATTTTCCCGCTTGTTTCTTTGCGGGTATGGTGTTCGTGTTATAGCACTTATGCTCAAGTTGTGACACGCGTCATGCTTCTTGCGTTGAGCCGTTTTGCTGCCATGTCGGAAATTTGTAGTATTTTTGCAACATGGTTTCCTTTGGGCGGTTGTTCCACACGGCTTCTGGTGGGTGTTTCCCTCTGGAGCCGAAAGGTTTCCAAAACGGTTTTTCATCATTGAACAATCATATTATGGCTGAGTTTAAGACAAATGTAATGCGGATTCTCGACAAAGAGAAGATTGATTATAAGGCCTTTGAGTACCCTCATGGCAAGGAGGCTGTGGATGGTTTGACGGTTGCCAGGCTGTTGGACGAAGACCCGAAGTGCGTTTTCAAGACGCTGGTGACACAGGGGGCCAGCGGTGGCTATTTTGTGTTTGTTGTCCCTGTGGAGTGCGAGCTGGACTTGAAGAAGTGCGCCAAAAGCGTGGGCGAGAAGTCGGTGGAGATGATTCACGTGAAGGATATCACCAAGGTGACAGGCTATGTGAGGGGTGGGTGCTCACCGTTGGGAATGAAGAAACAGTATGTCACCACGTTCCATCAGACGGCTCGCGACATCGATACCATCATGGTGAGCGCCGGCAGGATAGGCTATCAGATTGCCTTGGCGCCTTCAGACTTGGTTGCTCTTGCCGGCGGGCAATATGCCGACATCGTCAGGGAGTAGTCACAATTATGATAAAAAGAGAAGCGTGAAGAATCGAGGCAGGGTTGACCTTGGTTCTTCACGCTGTTTATATCGGTTGCCCGAATCGGGCCGAGGGCGTTACCGTATGAGGGTGACGGTGCCTTTCAACTGGTGTTTTATCTGCTCTGAGTCGGTGTACTGAATCATGTAGACGTATGTGGACTGGGGGAGACGCCGTCCTTGATAGGTGCCGTCCCATGACTGATTGATGTCGTAGGAGCGGAAGACCATGTGTCCTTGGCGGTTGAAGATGAGGATGCGGTAGTCGCTGATAGCTGTGTGCGGTTGGGTCAGACCCACCTTGAAGGTACTGATGGCGGGGTCGTCGGAACTTGGGGCAAATGCATTGGGTATCCACAGGATGGTGTCCTGGAGGGGATTGCTGCTGGTGCTTTTGGCTGTGGGCATTAATGGCTCGTCGGCAGGAGCTTCGGCATCGGTCGCGATGTCGGCCAGCGGTGCGGACTCCTCGGCTTGTGGCACGGGGTTGATGCTTTTACCGATGGTTGCAGCTGGGGTGGGAGCGGCCACCGGCGCCACAGCTATGGGCTCGGCGACAGCCTGTGTGCGCTGGCTTTTAGGCATGGCGGCAGGCTGTGAGGAGGGAACAGGCTCGGAGGCAACCATGACTTTTGACGGTGCGGGCTCGCTGACGGAAGCGGGACGCGTGGCTGCGGGTTCGGTCGTGGCGGTGGGCAGCGCCTCAGCAGGTGTGGTCACTTCTGCGGGCTGGTTCTGTGCAACGAGGGGCAGTGGGTCGGCCTGCAGGGGAGCGGCCTCCTGTCGGGGGATAAGGTAAAGCGCAGCGGCAACGATAACGGCCACAAGTGCAACCGCACCGGCAGCTCCTTTTGCAAGGCGGCGGCGCATGGCACGGTGGTGCATTGTTTTCTGTATTCTCTCCCATACCTCGGGGTCGGGTTGGGAAGTGTAGTTCTTCAGATCAGTTTTCATACCGTTGGGATTCTATTAATAAGTTTCTTTTTCAATATATTGCGGGCTCTTGTCAGGGAGCTGCGAATGGTCGATTCGTTCTGTTTCATCTCCTCGGCAATGTCCTTGATGTCCATCTCCTCCACTTCGTACATGTTGAATATGAGTCTGTAGTAAGGCGGAAGGCTTTGGATGGCGTTGATGATTTGCTCCATAGAGTAGGGGATGTCGTCAACGCGTTCGTCCGACGCTTCCTCTGGCAGGTATTCGTCCATGGCATTGAGGTCGTAATACTGTAGTTGTTTGCGGCGTTTTAGGTAGTTGATGCAGAGCCGTGTCATAATCTGACTCATCCATGATTCGAGAGCTAAGGGGTTGGTCAGTTGTCCGATGTTTTCAAAGACCTTGATGATACCGTCGTGGAGCAGGTCTTGTGCCTCGTCGCGCGAGTGGGTGTAGCGCATGCACAATCCCAGCATTTTTGGCGCATAAAGCTCATAAAGTTTCTTTTGAGCGATGGGGTTTTTGCGCTTACATCCGTCTACAATTTGTTCCAATTCGGTTGTCATACGCCCTTATGACACACAGCGTCCATTTTGCTGCAATTTTTTAACTCTTTTTAGGATTATTTTTTGTCTCGACCTTGTTGCGATGAATGAGTGAGGTAGAGGAAAGGGTAGGGAAAAGTGTCGTTTAGATATTGTATATGTCGGATTATCCGTTGATTAATTCGTCCAGTTCCAGCCATCGGAGTTCTTTCTCGTCCAGCTGGGCGATGAGGGTGCCTATGCGCTGCGAAGCTTCGGTGAGGCGAGTCACATCGGTCTCGGTGCCGCTGCTCAGTAGGGTTTCGAGTTCGGTGCGTTCTTGGTTGAGGGTGTCAATCTCGGCGGTCAGGGTTTCGTATTCCTTCTGTTGTTTGTAGGTGGCGCGGGGTTTGTTGCTGTGGCTGCGTTCGTATTTCGGTTTTTCCTCGCGTTTCTGCAGGGTCTCGGAGCGTAGCTGGGCGTTGCGTGTTGCGCGGTATTCGGTGTAGTTGCTGTGGTAGTCGTGGATGTGGCCGTTGCCCTCAAACACCAGCAGGTGGTCCACAATGTGGTCCATGAAGCTTCGGTCGTGGCTAACGATGATTAGGCATCCTCGGTAGTCGCGCAGGAACTGTTCAAGTATCTCGAGCGTGTAGATGTCGAGGTCGTTGGTGGGCTCGTCCAGTATCAGGAAGTTGGGGTTGGCCATCAGCACCTTCAGCAGGTAGAGCCTGCGCCGTTCGCCGCCGCTCAGATTGCCGAAGTAGTTGTATTGCGTCATGTCGTCGAAACCGAAATAGCTGAGGAACTGGTGGGCGGACATCTCCTTGCCGTTGTCCAGCTCTATGCGTTCGGCCACGTCCTTCACTATCTCTATCACCCTGCGGTCGGCGGGAGCGGTCATGCCTCCCTGCGTGTAGAAACCAAAGCGGATGGTCTGTCCCACGATGATGCGTCCGCTGTCGGGTCGCAGCTGTTCGGTGATGAGGTTGAGGAAAGTGGATTTGCCGATGCCGTTGGGTCCCACGATGCCTATCTTCTCGCCTTTCTTGAAAGTGTAGCTGTAGTCATCCACCAGCTTCACCCCATCGTAGCTCTTGCACACGTTGTACATCTCCAGAATCTTTCCGCCTATGCGTTCTGTCTTCACTGTCAGCTGCGGACGGCTCTCGTCGAAACGGGTGTGGGCTTTCTCTTCCAGCTCGTAGAAGGCGTCGATGCGTGCCTGGGCTTTAGTGCCCCGCGCCTGGGGCATGCGGCGCATCCAGTCCAGCTCGGTGCGGTAAAGGCTCTTGGCCTTTTCCACCTCCACACGCTCGATGTGCTGGCGTTCGGCCTTCTTCTGCAGATAATAGTCGTAGGTGCCGCGGTAGTGGTACAGGCGGCTGTTGTCGATTTCCAGTATGTCCTGGCACACGTGGTCGAGGAAATACCTGTCGTGCGTCACCATGAGGATGGCCAGCCGTTGCCGCGACAGGAAATCCTCCAGCCATTCTATCATCTCAATGTCCAGATGGTTGGTGGGCTCGTCCAGCAACAACAGGTTTGTATGGTCGATCAGTATCCGGCTCAACGCCGCTTTCTTCTGCTCGCCTCCGCTCAGGGTCTCCATGGGTTGGTCCAGCTTCCCGTCGAGACGCAGACGGCTCAGTATCTCTTCTATCCGCTGTTCGAAAGTCCACTCGTCCTCGTGTTCAGGCCGTTCCACCGAGTAGACGAAACTGCGAAGTGTCTGGTGGGGTGCCACCTCGGGTTGCTGGGGCAGGTAGGCCATTTTCACCTCACCGCTGAAGGTCACCTTGCCCTCGTCCTGAAGGGTCTTGCCCGTCAGAATGTTCAACAGGGTTGACTTCCCGTAGCCGTTGCGGGCGATGAGGGCAGTCTTCTGTCCGGCATTGATGCCGAAGGAGATATTGTCGAACAGCAGTTTGTCGCCATACGACTTGGTCAGGTTCTCGACAGTAAGCAGTGCATCGGCCATGGGATAAGTTGTTGGTTGCGAATTGAAGATTGTTAATTAATGGGTCGGCAGATTCTTGTTGGTTACATTCAATAGGCTGTCACCAAACACCCCTTGTTCCATTGCCCCCTTTTCGGCCACAATGCGGGCAGGCACTCCGCCAAGCGTCACATTGCTCCCGAACGACTTGTTCACCACGGCGTTGGCTCCCACAGCCACATTGTCGCCCAAGGTCACAGGGCCGTAGATTTTTGCACCGGGACCTATATATACATTGTCGCCCAGACGGGGTACTCCGTTGTAGTCGCCTATGCTGGTGGAGGGGTGCAGCCGACAGTTCCTGCCCACGCGTGCATCGGGGTGTACGACGATGGTGCCGTAATGCACAATGTGCAGTCCCGGCCCGAAGACATTCTTGGGTATGGTGAATCCCAGCCGTGTGGCCAGCCGGTGGTTCACCACCTCCAGCACGAAGCGCCATATCCCTTTCAGCGGGTTGTGGCCTGCGGTGTTGTGAAGGTATTCTATTCTCCGCAGTCTCAGCTGAAACCGTAGGCAGTCCATCCACCAGTAGTTGTAAAAGCCCACGTGCGTCAAGCCGTAGGCCTTCAAATCCTCTTTCACATATTCGCGGTAGGTCTGCCTGTCTGTTATCATAGGTGATGGGAATCAGTAGTTGTATTTCTCCTTCCAGCGTGTGCGCAGCAGTCGGCGGGTCTCCTCCTCGCGAGGGTTCTGGCCGGGTTCATAGAACTTTGTGCCGCGCAGCGCATCGGGCAGGAACTCCTGCTCCACAAAGTTGCCCACATAGTCATGTGCATACTTGTAGCCTTCACTGTAGCCCAGCTGTTTCATCAGCTTGGTGGGGGCGTTGCGTATGTGCAGCGGCACTGGCAGGTCGCCCGTCTGGCGTACTGCCTGCTGCGCGTTGCCCAGTGCCACGTAGGTGCTGTTGCTCTTTACCGACGATGCAAGATATACGGCACATTGCGACAGTGTGATGCGGCATTCCGGGTAGCCGATTTTCGTCACCGCCTCAAAGCAGGCGTTGGCCAGCAGCAGCGCGTTGGGGTTGCTGTTGCCGATGTCTTCCGAGGCAAAGATGAGCATCCTGCGGGCGATAAACACCGGGTCTTCGCCGCCCTCTATCATACGGGCCAGCCAGTAGACGGTGGCATTGGGGTCGCTTCCGCGCATCGATTTGATGAAGGCGCTGATGATGTCGTAGTGCATCTCGCCCTGTTTGTCGTAAAAGGCCAGGTTCTGCTGCACTACGTTGGTGGCTCGCTCGTTGTCAATCACCACGGGTCCCTCGGGACTGTTGTTCACCACCAGCTCGATGGCGTTGAGTAGCTTGCGGGCGTCGCCTCCCGATATGCGGAACAGGGCTTCGTCCTCCTTCACCTCCACCGTGCGGCCTTGCGAGGCATAGTAACGTACGGCGCTGTCGATAAGTTGGTGCATCTCTTCTTCGCCGAACTCTTTCAACACATACACCTGGCAGCGCGACAGCAGTGCCGAGATGACTTCGAACGAGGGATTCTCGGTCGTGGCACCTATCAGAGTGACGATACCCTTCTCCACGGCGCCGAGCAGCGAGTCCTGCTGGCTTTTCGAAAAGCGGTGTATCTCGTCGATAAACAGGATGGCGTTCTCCTCCTCCTTGGCCTTGTCTATCACCTCGCGCACTTCCTTTACGCCGCTGCTGATGGCGCTCAGCGTGTAGAAGGGGCGGTGCAGCATGTTGCTTATCACCATGGCCAGGGTGGTCTTGCCGATGCCCGGAGGCCCCCAGAAAATCATCGACGGGATGCGGCCGCTCTCCACCAGCGTGCGCAGCACCGCCCCCGGCCCCACAAGGTGCCGTTGACCGATGTAGCTGTCGAGGTCGGTGGGCCTCAGTATTTCGGCTAAGGGTTTCACTTGTCAGTTGATATGTTTATCTGTTTATATGTTGGTTGATTAACGCATTAACGCATTAACACATTAACACGTTCACACATCAACATTTGCTATAAGATAACCATGGCGTCGCCGTAGGTGGAGAACTTGTACTTCTCACGAATGGCCAGCTCATAAGCCTGGTGGACAAACTCCGGGCCACCGAAAGTGCTTGCCATGATGAATTGCGACGACTTGGGATGATGGAAATTCGTCACCATCATGTCGGCGATGGTAAAGGTGTAGGGCGGGAAGATGAACTTGTTGGTCCAGCCGTCGTAGGCGCTCACCTTGCCGGCAATGGTCACGGCGCTCTCGATGGCGCGCATCGTGGTGGTACCCACCACACATATCTTTTTGCCGTTGTTCTTGGCGTCCATAATCACGTCGCATGTCTCCTGCGACAGGTGCATCTCCTCGGCGTCCATGCGGTGCTTCGACAGGTCTTCCACCTCGATGTCCTTAAAGTTTCCGATACCGCAGTGAAGGGTCAGCTCGGTCCATTTGATGTCGTTGATCTCGAACCGCTTCAGCATCTCGCGGCTGAAATGCAGGCCCGCGATGGGGGCGGCCACGGCACCTTCCTCCTTGGCGTAGATGGTCTGGTAGCGCTCGGCGTCGTAGTTCTCGATATTGCGCAACTGCTGCAGCTCGTCGGGCAGCGGTGTGTGGCCCAGGCTGCGGATGTGCTTGTTAAACTCCTCGTCTGTGCCGTCGAAGAGGAAACGCACCGTGCGGCCGCGCGAGGTGGTGTTGTCAATCACCTCCGCCACCAGCGATTCGTTGGGGCCGAAATAGAGCTTGTTCCCTATTCTGATTTTGCGGGCAGGGTCCACTATAACGTCCCACAGGCGCATCTCCTTGTTCAGCTCGCGCTGCAGAAACACTGTAATCTTGGCACCGGTCTTCTCCTTTTCACCATACAGCAGGGCAGGGAAAACCTTGGTGTTGTTCGCCACCACCACATCGCCCTCGTGCAGATAATCCAGCAAATCCTTGAACAGGCGGTGCTCAATCTGCTGCGTGTCTTTGTGAAGCACCATCAGTCGTGCTTCGTCGCGTTGTTTTGAGGGCTTTTCGGCAATCAGTTCCTTCGGAAGGACAAAATTGAAATAAGATAGTTTCATACTAATATCACATAAAAAACGTGCAAAGATACGAAATTTTGCGACCGTTGTCAAGTTTTTTAACTTTTTTAACGCATAGCGGCGACGTAATCTGTTGCCCTATATAAAGATATAAGGTGTATTCATTTTAACAAAAACGCCTCTTCCAAGCCTTTTTCCGTCAGCCCATTTTTCCCTTTTGCTTTGCCCTGACTTCGTTCAAACTAGCATCCTTCTCGGCTCGTTTCCCCCTCGTTTCAGGAAAAGGTGAAGGATAAGGATGCAGGAACAATCCTGTAACGATGCAATATTGAACGACCCAACCCCTACACATGAGGGGAATATTTCGGGCATTTTTTATTGCTCAACCGGGCAATAAATGCAGGGGATTGGCGTTTTTTGAATGTTATGGAAGAAAACGGGTGGCAGCAGAAATCCATCTTTAAGCAGGTGGCAGGGTACAAGAACATGCACCTCTATCAGAAGAGCGAGGTGCTGGTGTTGTTGACAGATGTGTTCTGTAGGCGGTTTCTGCCCCTTTATGGTGACCGCACATTGGACCAAATGACACAGGCTGCCCGCAGTGGGAAGCAGAACATAGTGGAGGGGAGTGAGGCCGCCATGACCAGCACGGAGACGGAGGTAAAGTTGGTGAATGTGGGTAGGGCAAGTTTTCAAGAACTGAGGGAGGATTATGAGGACTACTTGAAGAAGCATGGCTTGCCGCTTTGGGATAAGAGTCACCCGCGGTTCGACAATATGCTGGCCTTCTGTCGCACAAGGAATGAGTATGCCGACTACAGGCATCTTGCTGAGACGCTGGGAGCCGAGGAGTTCTGCAATATGGCGGTGACCTTGTGTCACATTACCGACAAGATGTGTTCCACTTATCTGAAGTATTTGGAGCAGGAGTTCATCACCAAAGGGGGAATAAAGGAAAGGATGCACGCCGCCCGCACGGGCTACAGGGAAGAGCAGGACCGCCGCCTGCGCGAGCTAGAAGAAGAGAACCGAAGGCTGCGGGCAGAGAACGAAGAGTTGAAAAGAAAAATAGAAAAACTAGTTTAACTAGAAAGACTAGTTTAACTAGAAATACTAGAAAAAAATAGAACAAGATGAAAAGAATACTACTATCTATTGTTTGCCTGGCAGCAGCCTTGGGGGCAGCTGCACAGGGAGAGCCTTCGAAGGAGGCTGTTGTGAACACCGAGAAACCCAAGAAGGTGAAGGTTACGCCTTACGGTTTTGTGAGAAACTATCTGCTGTTCGACTCGCGGAAGACTTACACCGTGGTGGGCGACGAGTACAACATGATTCCCTACGACGAGAAGTGGAACGGCACCCCTGCCGAGTGTCAGGCACTGGGTGTGGAGCGGGTGGATTTGAATGCGGTGCCGCAGACGAGTTTCCAGGCATTGACCACACGCTTCGGTTTGAACCTTGAAGGTCCCGATGTGCTGGGCGCCGCCACCAGCGGCAAGGTGGAGGGCGATTTCGGCGGCTTCGGCTCGACGAACACCGTGCTACGCCTGCGCCTGGCGTTTGTGAAGCTGACATGGAGCAACGACCAAGGGCTGCGTCAGGAGTTGCTGGCGGGTCAGTATTGGCACCCGCTGAGCGGTGATATCATGCCCGAAGTGCTGGGTATGGCAGCCGGAGCACCTTTCCGCGCCCACAGCCGCACGCCGCAGCTGACCTACACCTTCACTCATGGCGGCTGGGGATTCACCGCCTCGGCACTCTATCAGTTGCAGTATATGTACAACGGCCCGTCGTATTCGAACGGGGTATGGAGCAGTGTGGCCAGTCTGGACTATGCCAAGCAGGGACTGATACCCGAAGTGTTTTTGGGTGTCCAGTACAGCGGCGAGCATGTCTACACCCAGTTGGGGAGCACCTGCCAGACCCTGAAGCCCCGCACGATAGGGTACAAGACGGTGAATGTGGACGGTGTGCCGACCGCCATCGCCACACCAGTGAAGGAGCGTCTGACTTCGTTCACCCCGACATTCTATTTCCAGTATACCGACGGCCTGTTTGCCCTCAAGTTCCGTTCGCTGCTGGCACAGAATACGAGCCATGTGAACCAGTTGAACGGCTACGGGGTGACCAACGTGCAGCCCGACGGCAGTTGGGAGTATGCGCCGCTGCGGGCAGCTATCGGATACCTGAATGTCGCCTTGGGGAAGACCTACCGCGGCAATCTCTTCCTGGGATATATGAAGAACCTGGGAGCAGGCAAGGACCTCTATAATTTCGGCACCGAGCAGGCCGTGCGGCACCTTATCTTTATGAAGGCCGGCGAAAGTTTCACTCACCTGAACAGCGTATGGCGTGTAGCCCCGTCGGTGAGCTACAACCTGAAACATTTCAACATCGGGCTGGAATACGAGTGGACCGTCTGCACCTATGGCGACCAAGCCGCCAACGGCAGCATCGTGTTGAACGACAATCTGCACATGGTGGACAACCACCGCGTGTGTGCTTTGATAAAGTATAACTTTTAGGAGTTGAGGAATTCCTCAACCTTGTCGAGCGCGATGGCGTCGGCAAGGGAGTAGGTGCCTATCTGTTCGCGACGAAGCGCGGAAAGATAGGCACCGCTGTCAAGTGCCAGTCCCAGGTCGCGGGCAATGGAGCGGATGTAGGTGCCTTTGCCACAGCGTATGCGGAAATCGAGTTGCGGCAAGTGGGCGGGTACCGTGCCCAGGGGATGGTCGTAGAGATGGAGCGCATCGCTCTCGGTGGGTGTCGCCAAGGGCACAGGGTCGATGCTGGGGTCTCCCGGACGGAAAGCGGTGATGTCGAACTCGTAGATTTGTACCGGCTTGGGTGTGGGAGAGGGGGCCTCTTCGTCGGCAGCCGTTTGGCGGGCATATTGGTAGGCCCGCTGTCCGTTAATCTTCACGGCGCTGAAGATGGGCGGCACCTGCTGGATGGTGCCGAGAAACTGCGGCAGCACGGACTGCAACAGTTCGGGAGTGATGTGGGCGAAGGGGTAGTAATTGTCGACGGCGCGCTCCAAGTCGTAGCAGGGGGTGGTGGCACCCAGCACCATGGTGCCAGTGTAGACTTTGGTGCCAGCCTGTAGCTCGTCGATGCGTTTAGTGGCTTTGCCGATGCATACAAGCAGCAGCCCCGAGGCAAGGGGGTCGAGGGTACCGGCGTGGCCGATTTTGAATTTCTTCAATCCATAGACGTGGCGAATGGCCGCCTTGATTTTGTTGACGGCCTGGAAGGAGGTCCACTGGCGGGGTTTGTCGACGGGCAGGACGATGCCCTCGAGCAAGGCTTCCTGTGTCATCAGAGAATGGGAAGGAAAATGGCCAGGATACCGACGATGGTGCAGTAGAGGGCGAACCAGATAAGCTTGCCTTTCTTGACGATGTTGATCATCCATTTGCAGGCAAGGCATCCGCTGATGAAGGCGGCAAGGAATCCGACCACAAGGGAGAGGGTGGGGAGGCCTGCCATGGCGGTGCTGACACCTACCTCGGCCATGTCTTTGACGTCGAGCAGGGCTTCACCCAGAATGGGAGGGATGACCATGAGGAATGAGAACTGGGCCAGTTTCTCCTTCTTGTTGCCCAACAGGAGACCGGTGGCGATGGTGCTGCCCGAACGGGAGAGACCCGGCAGGACGGCGATGGCTTGGGCGATACCGATGACGAAGGCGTGCCAGGGAGAGATGTTCTCACGCTGACGGGGTTTGGCCCAATAGGAGAAGGCCAGCAGCGAGGCGGTGACGAGGAGGCAGATGCCCACAACGAGCAGTCCGCTGCCGAAGATGGCCTCGACCTTGTCCTTGAAGAAGAAGCCCACAATGGCCACAGGAATCATGGAGATGAGGATGTTGACCACATATTTGGTGCCTTCGTTCCATTTCCACTTGAAGAGGTCTTGGAAGAGCCATACGATTTCGCGCCAGAGGATGACACAGGTGCTGAGGACTGTGGCCACATGCACGGCGACGGTGAAAGCGAGGTTCTCCTCGCCGTTAAGGCCAAAAAGATGTGCGCCGATGGCGAGATGGCCGCTACTGCTGACGGGTAAATATTCGGTAAGACCCTGTACAAGGCCTAACACCAAGGCTTCGAACCATTCCATAGTTGTGTTTTATGAATTTTGTAGGGTGGTTAATGTTTGCGATGGGGATTATTCGCTGTCTTTGCCCCGGTACATGATGGCCACAATCTCGACGATGAGGCCGAGGATGATGAGAATGGGGGCAAGGTAGAGGCGACGGCCATTGAACATCTCGGGGTTGAAGACATTGGGGTCGTCGCTGCCGCCTCCGGCGAGAAGAATGTATCCCAGCGCGAGGAGCACGATGCCCGCAATCATGATGATATAGTTGATTTTGTTGAAGACGAAAGCAAATTCGCGTTTGGGGTCTTCGGTGTTTTTGATTTCTTTTGCCATATTGATTGAAAAGGTGTTATTGGATGAATAATAGGATAATCAGCGATTGTTATGAAGATAGCGTATCACAGCGGAGAGTGTTGAGAAATAGGAGAGCACGATGCCGAGGATGATAATGATGGCGGCGATGCCAGCATACCACGGCATGTGGGTGGGAGCCAGAAGGTCGAGACCGCCGAGAGACTGGTTGAAGATGCCCGTGGCGATGGCGAGGACGAGGATGGCAATGAGCGCCCCGAGGAGTCCGTACCAGATGCTGCGGATGAGGAAGGGGTGTGCGATGAATCCGCTCTTGGCTCCGACCAGCTGCATGGTGCGGATGGTTTCGCGCTGGGCAAAGAGGGCGATGCTGATGGTGCTGCGAATCATCAGGATGCTGATGAGCACCAAGAGGGCCATGAAGACGATGAGAAACCAAGTGGCTTTATAGAATACATCGTTCAGCTCGTTGACGATATTCTCCTGATAGGTGACCCCGATGACATTTTCGAGGTTGCTGACCTCGTCGGAGAAGACCGCGATGCTCTCGGCACGGGCTTCGGCACGGGTGTCGGGCATGTAGTCGGCACGGAGGTTCACCATCATCGAGGGGTAGAGGGGATTGTAGCCTATGAAGCCTACAAAGTCGTCGTCGAGGTCTTCGGAGAAGATTTCGGCTGCCTGCTGACGGGAGATGTAGTCGACATGCTTGACGTAGGGTATGGCTTCGATGGTTTGTTTCAACTGTGCAGCATCCTCGTCGGTGATGTCGGCGGTGAGGTCTACCTTGAAGGTGATGCGCTCCTGCATGTCGTGGGTGGAGCGGTAGATGTGGTATTCCACCATCAGACACAGTCCCAGAAGGAACATCACCAAGGTGATGCTAAGGACGGTGGAGGTGTGTGTTTCCCACAGATTGACCTTGCTTTTGCTCATACCTGTAACGGTTGGATTGTTGAGTGTTGGTATCAGTTATTTATAGTAAAGCACCTTGTTGGCCACAGGCCACGGGGGACGCTGAGATTGCCAAGGTGCGGTGAGTGGCAGACTTAGTTGGCCAGCATGACGGGCATGACCAGCATCAGGATGTCTTCGGGTGTCTCTTTGCCTTCGAGCACGGGGAAGATGATGCCGGCGCGGCTGGGGTGCGACATCTCGATGAGGATTTGCTCGCTGTCGATGTTGGAGACCATCTCGGTGAGGAATTTGGCGTTGAAGCCGATCTCCATGGGCTCGCCCTCGTATTGGCAGGGCAGTTTCTCGTTTGCATCGTTGGAGAACTCCAGGTCCTCGGCGGTCACGACCAGTTCGTGCTCCTGGATGGAGAGACGCACTTGGTGCGATGCCTGGTTGGCGAAGAGACCGACGCGGCGGAGTGTGTTGAGGAACGAATTGCGGTCGACCGTAAGGCGGTTGGGGTTGTCCTTGGGGATGGCGGCATCGTAGTTGGGGTAGCGGCCTTCGACGAGGCGGCAGATGATGTAGAAGTTCTCGAAGGTGAAGAAAGCATTCGTGTTGTTGTATTCCACGCTTACCTCCAGTTCCTCTTTGTGGGAGGCGATGATGTTCTTCATCATCATGACGGGTTTGCGGGGAAGGATGAAAGAGACGGGATTGTCGCTCTTGATGTCGTTGCGGCGATAGCGAACTAGCTTGTGGGCGTCGGTGGCCACAAAGGTGATGTTCTCGGTGTTGATTTCGCACAGGATACCGCTCATCTGTTGGCGCATCTCGTCGTTGGAAGCGGCGAAAGCGGTCTTGCCGATGGCGTTGGCCAGCAGGCTGCCGGGCAGGGTGATGCTGGAGGTGTCGTGCGACTCGGGCATGGCGGGAAAGGTTTCGGGGTTTTTACCCGCCAGACGGTAGCGTCCTTCGCCAGAGGTGATGCTGATACTATAGTTGGTGTCGTCGACGCTGAAGGTCAGCGGCACGTCGTCGAGGCTTTTCAGGATATCAATCAGCAGTTTCGAGGGGACTGCGATGTCGGTCAGGCCGTCGATGGTACCGGTTTCCACCTCCACTTTCGAGACCAGGGTGGTCTCCAGGTCGGTGGCACGGATGGTGAGAAGACCTTCGTCCAGGTGAAAGTGGAAGCAATTGATGATGGGTACGGTGTTATTATTGGTCAGCACACCGCTAAGCGACTGAATCTGCTTGGAGAAGAGCAGGCTGTTGATGATGAATTTCATAACTTTACACTAATTATATACTTGCTTTGGCCTTTGGCCGAATCAATTTGCAAAGATAATACATATTTTCCACATAATGGAAAAACACAGCAATTTTTTTTCAACAATCCGGGTTTAAATGGCCGGGACGCTGAGAGGGTGCAGGGCGGCGGGTCAGTCGAGCGAGTAGCACACCCCCTCGGGGAGGCCTGTGTCGTGGTGGAAGTTGCAGTAGGCTGCCGAGTACTTGTTGTCAAGGTACATCAGTCCGCTGATCACGTCGCCGTTCTGGAACCGCGAGCGTGTATGGTAAAGGATGACGCAGTTATGGTGGATGGTGTTGTTGACAGTGAAGTCGGCACCGATGGAGTCGGGGGTCTGGAGGCTGATGATGTAGCCCATGTCGTATTCTGAGATACTGGTGACCATGCCGGTGCATTCCAGGAAATATACCACTTTGCCTTTGAATTCAAAGGTGTCGGTCTTCTTCTTGCAGGAACAGAAGAGGAGCGGGATGAGGAGGAGCAGGAGGTATTTCTTCATGATGGATGGATGTTGGTGATTAAACGCTTACCCCAAAGTCGCGCAGGGCGTTGTTGAGGGATGTCTTCTTGTCGGTTGACTCGGTGCGGCGGCCGATGATGAGGGCGCAGTTCACTTGGTAGTCGCCTGCCGGGAAATGGCGTGTATAGCTGCCGGGGATGACAATGCTGCGGGCAGGGACGCGTCCTTTCATGGTGATGGGTTCGGGGCCGGTGACGTCGATGATATGTGTACTGGCAGTGATGACGGTGTTGGCACCCAGCACCGATTCCTCTTCCACAATCACGCCCTCCACCACGATGCAGCGGCTGCCGATGAAGCAGTGGTCCTCGATGATGACGGGAGCGGCCTGAACGGGTTCCAGCACGCCGCCGATGCCCACGCCGCCGCTCAGGTGCACATGCTTGCCTATCTGGGCGCAGCTGCCCACGGTGGCCCAGGTGTCCACCATTGTTCCGCTGTCGACGTATGCACCGATATTGACATACGAAGGCATCAACACCACTCCGGGTGCCAGAAAGGCTCCGTGGCGGGCCACGGCGTGAGGCACCACACGCACCTGCGAAGAGGCATAGTCGTGTTTCAAGGGCACCTTGTCGTGGTATTCGAAGGGGCTGCATTCAATGGTCTCCATCTGGTTGATGGGGAAATAGAGTATCACGGCTTTCTTGAGCCATTCGTTCACGTGCCAGCCGTCGGCACCTTTTTCGGCGATGCGTAGCCGACCGCAGTCCAATTCGTCCACTACGTCGCGGATGGCCTTCTGCACGGCATTGTCCTTGAGCAGTTCGCGGTTGTTCCATGCCTGCTCGATGAGGTCTTTAAGAGCATTGTTCATGACTGCAAAATTACAAAAAATAATTGAATCATCACCTTTTTTTTTACTTGACAAAATAAATACTCCAAATTTGCGTTAAAAAGAATCGATGAAAATGATGAATAAAATCATACTCTTCAGCATGGCACTGCTTGTATTGCTACCTGTCGCGCAGGGACAGAACAAGGAGTTGATGACGCATTACCAATCGGAGCTCAACCAACTCTACGGGCAGGTGTTTACAGCACCTACCGACAATGAGCGCTACCATGCCAACGAGTCGGTACTGCAGTTGCTCTCCGAAGCCCTCGCCGAGGAGAACTCCTTCAAATGGCAGTGGGACTTCGGCAACCGAGTGTCGGTCCTTACTGCTTCCGACAATAAGTTCCGTATCTTCACTTGGCCTGTCGTCAACGATGCCGGCGAGTACGAATGTTTCGGTTTCGTCCAGGCATTGAATGAGAAGACCAAGGAGTATGACATCACGCAGCTCAACGACCGTTCCGACGACATCGTCAACCGTCAGGAAGAAGTCCTAGGCCCCGACCGCTGGCTGGGGGCTGTCTATCAAGAGCTCATCGTCACCACTTACGAAGGCCGTACGTTCTACACCCTTCTTGGATGGAACGGTGTCGACTGCCTCACCCAACGCAGGATTATTGAGCCCATCTGCTTCAAGTCGGGTGGCAGCACCCCCCAGTTTGGGCAGAACGTTTTCCGCCGCGAGTCCAACCTGCGCCGCGTGGTGCTGGAATACCGTCACGACGCCATGGTGTCCCTCCGCTACGAGGAGCAATACCTGCATCTCACCGAGCGCGTCCAGTCCCGCCGTTCAGGCAGGTCCTCGTTGGCATCATTCTTCTCGTCGCTTTTCTCCAACCCCTCACGCTCGCGCGGCCGCAAGCGCGGCAGGAGAGGCCCCAGCCGTCCGGTCTCCACGGCAGCACGCACATCGGCAGCAGTGCAGCGTGGCGGCAACCGAGGCCCGACCTACAAGGTCACCGACAAGAAAGAACGCATGATTATCTTCGACCAGGTGGCTCCGCAAGTGCCGGGTATGGAAGGACTCTACCAGTACTATGTCCCCTCCGGAGTCGAGATGGCGTACGTCTTCACCGGCGGCAAATGGGAGCTGTACGACACCGCCCAAGGCCGTGCTACAGACAAGAAACTAAACAAAGATTTTGACAAGCCTATAGAGAAAGAGGCTCCTGCCTACCAGGTGCAATAGCCTGGGTCGCCTCAACCAATTCTACTAATACCCACCAGTTATGCACAATCCCCAAGGCAACAGCACCCCACTCTACCCCTCGACAGGGGTGATACTTGACAGCATCAACTCCATCGACGACCTTCGTCGGCTCACCGTCGACGACCTTGCCCAGTTGAGTGTCGAGCTGCGCCACTACATCATACACACCCTTGCCAGCCATCCCGGCCACCTCGCCTCCAGTCTCGGCACCGTTGAACTCACCCTCGCCCTTCACTACGTCTTCAACACCCCCGACGACAAACTTATCTGGGACGTCGGTCACCAGGCTTATGCCCACAAGATTATCACTGGACGCCGAGACAGCTTCCCCACCATCCGCACCTACGGCGGCCTCAGCGGTTTCCCCCGTATGGACGAATCGCCCTTCGATGCCTTCGGCACCGGTCACAGCTCCACCTCCATAAGTGCTGCCCTCGGTATGGCTACAGCATCCACGCTACAGGGCAAGACCCACCGCCAGCATATCGCCGTCATCGGCGACGGCTCGATGACCGGCGGACAGGCCTTCGAAGCCCTCAACAACGCGGGTGTCTCCAAGGCCAACATCCTTGTGGTGCTCAACGACAACGGCATCAGCATCGACAAAGCTGTGGGCGGTCTCAGCCGCTACCTTACCCATATCACCGCCTCACCGCAATACAACAAGCTGAAAGAAAAGTTGTGGAAACGCCTTGGCGGCGACAGCTCCGAGCGGAATGCCCGCAATATTAAATCCCTCAACTTCTTCCAGCGGGCCACCTCGATGGCCAAGACCGCTGCCCTCGGTGCCCCCAACCTGTTCGAGTCGCTGGGCTTCCGCTATTTCGGTCCCATCGACGGACACAATGTCGCCGAGCTTGTCGAGGTGTTGTCTCAGCTTAAAAACATCCGCGGTCCCAAGTTGCTCCATGTCATCACCAAGAAAGGCAAGGGGCTCCGCTCCGCCGAGCGGCATCCTGTGGCCTATCACGCCCCTGGGCGCTTCAATGCCGAGACAGGCATGCAGATTAAAAGCAGCTCGGAAGGCAAACCCCTTAAATACCAGGATGTCTTCGGCCACACTATTGTCGAGCTGGCCAAGCGCAATCCCAATATCGTAGGCATCACGCCCGCCATGCCCACAGGATGCTCCCTCAACATCATGATGGAGCAAATGCCCTCCAGGGCATTCGATGTCGGCATCGCAGAGCAGCATGCCGTCACCTTTGCCGCAGGCCTTGCCGCCCAGGGTATGCAGCCTTACTGCAATATCTACTCCTCGTTCATGCAGCGGGCCTACGACCAGATTATCCACGATGTAGCCCTGCAGCGCCTGCCCGTCATACTCTGTCTTGACCGTGCCGGACTGGTAGGCGACGACGGCCCCACGCACCACGGCGCATTCGACCTCGCCTGTCTGCGTCCCGTCCCCAACCTTACCATCTGTGCACCTATGGACGAGCACGAACTGCGCAACATGATGTACACCGCACAGCTCCCCGACCAAGGAGCCGTGGTCATTCGCTACCCTCGCGGGCTCAGTGTCCATCCCGACTGGCGCAATTCATTCGAAGCCATACCTGTCGGTCGTGGGCGCTGTCTGCACCAAGGCACCGACGTGGCCATCATCTCCATTGGACATATCGGCAACACAGCCCTCGAGGCTGCCGTCCGGCTTGCCGACGAAGGTGTCTCCGCCGCCATGTACGACATGCGGTACCTCAAGCCCCTCGACACCGCACTCCTCGACAGCATCCTCGCCCAACGGTTCCGCCGTGTGATAACCGTGGAAGACGGTGTGAAGAAAGGCGGGTTGGGCAGTGCAGTGACGGAGCATTTTGCTGCAGTCAAATCAGCCTACCCCCGCATCGAAATCCCGCCCGTCACCATTCTCGGACTCCCCGACCTGTTTGTCACTCATGGTCCCGTACCTCAGCTGCACAAAGACTGCGGCATCGACCTCGACAGCATCCTCGCCGCCGCCCGCACCTAGTCGGGTGTTCAGGTTAACCACGCTACAGTCCTGAGGTCCCTTGCCGAACCTTTGAATAGAGAACTTCACGTAATAGAGAATTTAGAATTGAGACCTGTACGGTGTTATTTCTCAATTCTCAACTCTCAATTCTCACTTTATTCAAGTGCGGTTGTTATTACGGAACGCTGAAGGGGAGAGCCCTGTCTCGCGGCGGAAATAACGGCTGAAGGTGGCCTGCTCGTCGAAACCCAGCATGTCCGAGATGGCCTGCACCGTGAGGTCGTGTCGCATGTGGAGCAGCATCTTGGCTTCAACTATTACTTGTCGATGTATCCAGTAGGCGGCGGTGTGGCCCGTCTCCTGCTTGATGATGGCGCTGAAATGCTTGCTCGACAGGCAGGCCTGAGCAGCATAGAAACCCACGTCGCGATGCTCGCGAAAGTGCTGTGCAAGGCAGTTGTGAAACCGGGTACTGACCTTGTTGTCGCTGTGGGATTCGTTCAGTTTGCCCTCGCGGTATCGGCTTAGCAGCCGCAGGAAGAAGTCCAGCAGGCGTGTCATCAGCATCCGCCGGTCGGGAAGGTCGAGTCGCTTGATTTCGCGCATACCCTCCACAACACTCGTTATCATCTTGTATTTATGTTTGTCGAGTCTCACATTGGGATGTGGTTCGTAGCGGTAGCGCATCTGGTTGATGATTTGCAGCATGGGGTCTTTGAGCACCGAAGCTTCGACAATGATTAAGGTGGCCAGATAGTCGTCAGTCACACTTACCTTGCGCAGGCTGTGGTTGGGGAATATCACTCCCACAGTGTGTTGCTCGGAATAGTCGGAAATATTGTCGTACATGAGTTCGATGTGTCCACGGTGACCAATGCAGATGACATAATCGGTCGAGACTAAGGGCTTGTCGCCTGTGGGCAAATCCCTCACGTTGTCGAAGACCACGATGCCTTCCTCCTTGATTTTCTGGGGGAATAGGTTCATCGGGTGGGTGTAAGGCTGCGCTGTTTTCATAGTGCAAAAATACAGATTATTTTTGACACTGTTGACGATATTCCGACTTTTTGCCAAATATTGCCGTCGATATGTTATGGTGCAAGTGACTATTTCACCGTAATTTTGCAAATTGAAAATAAATACACTATTATCATGAAAAGGACATCCATCTTATTCATTCTGTTTGCTTTCGCATCTTACGGCATTGCACTGGCACAGAACGACAACACCGTAGAAGTCGTTTATGACGGCACAACGGCGACGGTAAGCGTGGCCGACAATGTGGCGCAGTATCTCACCGTCAACCAGCAGGGGGCTCACGTCTCTATCGCCCAAAGCGACTCCCTCGCTACCGAGATTACCTACAGGCTGAGCGGCACGACGACCGACGGCGAATTCTACATGTCGGGCTCCTACAAGGCTACCATTGAACTTAACGGCCTGACGCTGACCAATGTCACTCCGGTGTATAGCGGCGCAGCCTTGCACATCCAGAACGGCAAACGCATCAACGTAAAGGCCGTCACCGGCACCACCAACACTCTGGCCGACGCCGCCACTGGCTCTCAAAAGGGTTGCCTGTATGTGAAAGGGCACGCCGAGTTCAAGCAGCAGGGCACCCTCAACGTGGTGGGCAACGTGAAGCACGCCATCAAGGCAGGCGAGTACATCAGCCTGAAGAACGCCACGCTCAACATCACTTCGGCGGTGGGCGACGGCATCTCGTGCAACCAGTATTTCCTCATGGAGAGCGGTACCATTAACATCAGTGGCACAGGCAACGACGGCATTCAGTGCGACATTGAGGGCGACACTGCCACCCCTATCACCGAGGATCATGAGGACGAAGACAGCGGCAATATCTATATCAGCGGCGGCACCATCAGCATCAACTGCGCAGCCATCGCAGCCAAAGGCATCAAATGCGTAGGCGACATGTTCATCACCGACGACCCCGTCATCAACATCACTACCTCTGGCAAAGGCGCTTGGGACGAGGATGACCTGGAGACCAAGGCGGCCTGCGGCCTGAGTGCCGACGGCGACATCAACATCAGTGGCGGCACCCTCACGCTCGTTGCCACTGGCTCTGGCGGCAAGGGCATGAAATGCGACAGCGTGCTTACCGTCAGTGGCGGCGACATCACCGTCACCACCTCCGGCGGCCTCTACTATAATAACGGCACCACCGAAAACACCAACTACACTGGCAATACCGACCGCATCAGCAGCGACTACTACTCCTCGCCCAAGGGCATCAAGGCAGGCGTGAAGACGCAGGTGGGCAACAGCTATACCTATGGCGGCGGAATGGTTATCAGTGGTGGCAAAATCAAGGTGACCACCTCCGGCTATAACGGCGAGGGTATCGAGAGCAAGAACTACCTCAATATCTCAGGCGGCGAGATTTATGTCGACGCATACGACGACGGCATCAACTCGGCGCAGAACCTGACCATTACGGGTGGCTATGTCTATTCACGCTCCAACAATAACGACGGCATCGACGCCAACGGCAATGTCTATCTCAATGGAGGTCTGGTGTATGCTATCGGCTCGCGTTCGCCGGAACTGGGCATTGACGCCAACAGTGAGGAGGGCAAGAAGGTCTTCATCAACGGTGGCACCGTTATTGCTGTCGGTGGAGTAGAAAACGGCAGCTCTATTTCGCAGGCCACCTATCGCAGCTCGTCGGTGAGCAGCAACACATGGTACGCACTCTCCTACGGCGATGAAGTGATTGCCTTCTACGTTCCGCAGGTCAGCACAGGTGGCGGCCCCGGCGGTGGCGGTCACGGCCCCGGAGGCGGCAACTCGTCAGGGTTGGTGATTTCCGTTCCCACAACACCTACGCTCAAGAGTGGCGTCACAGCCAGCGGCACCGGCATCTTCGAGAACAACTGCTATCTCAATGCCACAGTCAGTGGCGGCACTGCGGTATCGCTGACCCACATCGGCGGCACCGTGGGCATCGACAGCGTTGAGCCTGGGCAGACAGCAGGCGACCCGCGCGTCTTCACCCTCGACGGCCGTTACCTCGGCACCGAAGTCCCCGCCACTTTCCGCGGTGTCTACATCCAGAACGGAAAGAAACAAATCAAATTATACTGAACCACTCAGGACTCTCCACGAGTCTCGCGTGCTTTTTCTCCACGTATCTCGCGTATCACAAGTATTATCAATACGTGTAATCCGCGTGATACGTGGAGGTTATATAATCCGTGTAATCCGCGTGATACGTAGAGGCTCAATAATTCATGTAATATGAGTGATTACCTGCTTCTTGGCTGGAGGCTGCGGCGGTAGTCGCTGGGCGACTGGCCGAGGTGCTTGGTGCAGTAGCGGCTGAAGTAGGAGAGAGAGGAGAAATTCATGCGGTCGGCTATCTGCGACAGCGAGAGGCGCTCGTCGTTGAGGTATTTCTTCAGGATGGGTACGGTGGCGCGGTCGATGAAACTGCTGACGCTGTGCCCTGTCACGCGCTTGACGGTGGCGGAGAGGTACTTGGTCGAGACATTGAGGCGTTGGGCATAGTAACTCACTTCGCGCTCCGTGCGGCTGATGCCTGTTGAAAGCAGGTCCGTCAACTGACGGACGATGTAGGCCGTGCGGTCGCTATGAGTGTCGTTGGCCTCGCGCCGGGCATGGAGCTCGAAGATGTCGTATATCATTGTCAGGCAGAGGCTCCCCATCATTTCGCGGTAGAAGAGCAGGTGGCGGTCGTTAAGACGGTCTCTCAGGCGGTGGAAATCCTCCAGCATGATGGCCGCTTGGCGGTCGTCGAGCTTGATGACGGGGTTCTGGTTGAGGCTGATGCTGCCACCGATGCTGTAGTTGTTCGACGGCAGGAGGCTGTGCAGGTACTTCTCGTCGGCGGCGAACCATTCCACCTGCATCACGTGAGCGGCGGCGACATTTTTCGCCCTGTTGGGCTGCGGCATCACCACCAGGTCGTTCTTCACAATGTGGTAGCACTTCCCATTGAACACAAAACTGCCTTCCCCCGCCGTGCAGAGCAGGTGCATGCAGGTGTGCCCCAGCTCCGCCGCGTTCATGCCGAGGAAATCTGTCGAGTATTGAAAATCGATCTTCATCTGTACTTTTCTTCTAACCAGCGGGACAGGAATACATCGTTCAAACTATAGATGGAGTAGCCTTTTTTCCAGCTCTTCTTGGCAGTCGCAAAACAGTTCTTTCGACTTGTATGCTCTGAATATGAACGGATTATCCATGTGATGCAAATCCTTTTGTGATACAAAGATACAACAATAAATGAAATTACACAAAATGTGTACCAAAAAAAGTGAAATGAGTGTCCGTCGGACATACCCAATAGCGAAGCGGAGAAGCGACTGCCTCTGACCACATGCTTTCTTAAACCCAAATCGGTCATTAGGAAAACGTAAACTCCGTAGTAATTGCCGAATCGTGCAACGCACGGGGATTAACCCTGCCCCATATCCTTGTTCTGCCTACCCACCCTGCGCAGTGGAGCGGCAACGATTCCCCCTCGCTACTGAGAGGGGCCGTTCAATCCTGCATAGTTATAGTATCGTTATAGCATCGTTACTCGAAATGATAACGGAAAACAAGCCGAGAAGCAGGCAACATCGAGCCGAGATTGAACGACCCAAGAGGGTTTATCAACATGTTGCTTGTCAGACGGATTAGTGTTGCCATTTGCAGTCAAACTAACTATGCTGGGGTAATTGTGGTGGGCTCTATATTATTCTGACATTAAGGTTATCTGCTCGAAACAAATACTAATCTGTCACAAACCCTAATGACCGATATGGGTTAAATCAGTATTCCGCTGATGCGAACACGTCGATATGGTTTTGAAACAAATAAGTGGACCTGATAGATAATCAGACAAGTTCCTTGCCAATGAATTTACTGGGTGAGAATCCTGCTTCGGTAATCCAAGGATTGTCTTCTAACAATTGTCTCTTTGCTTCTTGACAATCATTTCCAGATGCTATACCGAGAACTTGACAATTCTCCACCTCGTAATCTTCGTTTGGGGCGATTGTGTGACCTTCTTCTGTATAAAATATATAACTTTTCATTTTAATTACCATGAAATACTTTTTGGTCCTTGTGACCGATTGGGGGTAAATGTGAAATTCTTGTTTCTGTCAGGTAGTATCAAAACCACCATATTTTGGACATTTTTAAAGGTATGAATCTTTATATCGTTCTGTTGCTAAGAATGAATCATCGACCAATTATTTTTCGTATTTTAGAGTGTGACAGGCTTCTATAGCTAATCAATTACCTTCCCTAGGAATGTGTCCGTGAAAGCGTGCTGGAATCGGAGTGTCAACATCTGGTATTCAGGGAGGCTTTCGAGGTATTCTAGTTCAAGGACGAAGCGAGGGGATTTCTGGTCTTTCTTTGCTTCGGGGTGTACTTCAGTTTTGTCACCAAGCCGTAAGAGTTTGATAAGGTAAATGTCTTTAACGCCTTTGCCTTTGATGTAAGGCATGAAGTAATAAAGTTTGTTGAGCGCAATAGTTGAAGGAAACTTGCGAATTGAATCGGTATAGTACAGTTTTGTTGGCTCCTCAGTAAGGAAATAATCTTGGTTATCCTTTTTTACAAGACCCACCAGAAGGCGTTTAGATGTGTCAAGTTGGTAAGTCTTTTTGGGTTTGTTGACTATGAGGTTTTTCTCTTCGGTTGAAAAAAGGTCCAAGGTCAAAACAGGACGTGGGTTTCGTTGCATGTGAATAGGGCGGGTTGACACAGGTGCCTCATCATAAATGAAACGATACAGACTCCGTCCAATCTCTTGAACAATGCCACACACCAAAGCATTACCCATCAAAAAAGCCCTACGGCCATCCGACACATCTGGATGATATGTGTGGTTGTCGGGAAACATGTTCAGTCGTTCCATTTCGATTGGAATAAGACGTCGATAGCGACCAGATGGGGTTAGGACTACGTGTTTGAATCGTGAAGGTGACGGACCTCCTTCACCAGTAATCATTGTGCGGGAAGGCTTGTCGAGGTAGTCGGGGAATGCCATTCCACCCTCGGAAAACACATATTCGAACCCTTCTTTCGAAACACGGTTAATCTTTTTTGCCCCTTTTTCATATTGCCATCTTGGCAAATCTTCCTCAGAAATAAAGAAATCTTCAGGAACAAAATCTTCGTCTACAAGTATATCGCCCAATGTTTGGCATGTGCCATCATGAGCAGGAATAGCGTCAACAGAATAAACGTGACGATTCATCATTATGCCGGCATTTCCAAAAGGCGTTGTTTTTTCTCCCTTGTTGAATAGGGCAGAGACTTCCTGAAGGTTTCCATTAATGTCAAATTCCGATTGTGACCCTTCACATGCTTTGAATGGAAATGCTTCTGCCATTACGCCATCGTATTTTACCCAGTGTTCCAATGTCTCTATTTTTTTTGCGATAATAGAACCCTTTCTGTACCCCACTATGTAGGTTCTACGACGGCGTTGAGGCATACCATAGTCAGCAGCGTTAATGATACGCCACTCAACTATATATCCCAAATCGGCAAGGGAAGCAAGGATGATGGCAAAATCACGTCCACGTTGGGTTGCTGGAGAGTTCAACAAACGGTCAACATTCTCGAAAAAGATGTATTGTGGACGCTTGTCTCCCTTTTCGCTGAGAATACGGTAAATCTGCCACCAAAGGACACCCTTTTTGCCTTCGATACCACCAGAACGGCTGAGGGTTGCAGCTACAGAATAATCCTGACAAGGGAATCCTCCCACCAACAAGTCGTGATCTGGTATTTCTTCGGTTTTCACGAGATTGATGTCTCTGTTCACATGGCCTTGAAATCCAAATCTCGCCTTATACACTAACGATGCATCCTGATGCAAGGTCGAAGGTTCCCATTGGTTATTCCAGATGGTCTTATAGGCATCAGAAGCTCCTTCAAGTCCGATACGGAATCCCCCTACGCCTGCAAATAATTCTACTACTTTTATAGTATGATGCTTAGCCATTTATTATCTCCTTTCGCCTGTTTTCTACAATCTCGCGAACATAATCATTGTTAAACCAATAACAGAACTTCTTTGCCCCTTTCCCATCAGGTGTTGGTGCAAGGTCAACAGATTTTTGTGCTTTTGGACGGACATGGAATTTTTTCTTGTCGGCCCCCTTCCACCAGTATTCCTCTGAAATATGACCTGTAAGTATATTGTTCCTGATGTGGTTCCAATACACTTCAGCCCACTCCAAATCTTTTTGTGGCATTGTCCAGAAGAAAACATCGTCAAGGACATAGTCCTCTTTTCCTGTGTTTTGCTCTCTAAACACTACAAACATAAATCTGCTGGAATAGAGTTCGTAAAGGCGGGAATCAATCCACTCCTCACACCCTGCTACCTCAATGTAGTCTATATTTTCAAAAGACATGGCTTCTTTGATGATACCATTGGCCTGTATTCGAATGGTTTTCATTGTAAGACCTGCTTTGAGGAATTCTTCCGAACGATTTACATTGGAACATTTTGCAGAAGTTGCAATGGCATTAGCCACCAATGCAAACTTGTTTTTCGGATTGTTCGATATGTTCACTTTTTTCCGCTCTGCAATCATTGCAAACGGCATATTTAGATAGGGCTTAAAACGACCAAGCAGAATATCGTCAAATGATTTTTTCAAAAGTGCTGAAGTGCTTACTATCTCTGATTTTGTTCCTGCAACATTTGAGACAGCGTTTTTACCACTTTTGACAACGTATTCCAGGATGGTTCGCATATAAGCCATTTTGAGGCTGAATGCTCTGCGGGGTGCGTCAACATGGGGATTGTTGGGCTGTTTCATCAAGCTGTCGCCTTTTTGTCCCTTACGACAAGCACCAAGGTACAATGTGTCACCCTCGGAGAGCTCGTGAGCTTTCCCTTGCTTTATTTTATCAATGATGACCTCATAATCGTGTCGGATAATCAACAAGTCCTTCTTGGGTAACTTCCATAAGACTGAGAAGATAAATTCTAAATCAAGGTTGTCGCAATTGTTCTGATGCAAATAAAAAAGCAAAAGCATTAGTTGACACTTCAGATAGAAATGCGAATGCTCGAAGTCGTCATTGATAACCTCACAATAATTAATCATATTACAAACAAGACGCTCTTTGATAAGATACTCGTCCTGTTTGGATTTTTTTAGGGGTGTGCATTTCAATTCCATTCCGGCTTCCGAAAAGTCGGCACCGGCATAGTTGTTCGTTTCGAGTAAAAAATAGATGTTTTCTACCATTTGTCCAAGACTCCCTTTGCCTTTTTTAGGTACATAGTCTTTCCTCACAAAATCGCGCAAGGTCTTTCCCAAAAGGCCTTTGCTGTATTCAAAAATACTTGTAGCACTCTTGATATCGTAAGGCAAGAACTTTGCTGGTCCTTGATTAACAATGTGTTTGTCCGTTATAGAGTCTGACATATATGCAAGTGTCTTTATTCTGCAAAAATACTCTTTTTTTCTGAAACAGCAATATTATTATCCATCAAAATCTTTCTTTTTATAGGGGGAACTGCTGTAATAAAACATTTCTGTATGGCTTTCGATTAGGTTAATGGTGTGGCATTCGACTGGGAAGTACTCGTTATAGCAACTGTAACGTTGTAACGCTGTAACGCTATATCAGGACGGTTTCGGGAGGTGGTATTGTCCTTCATACGGCTCGGACTCTTTGTTCGTCCGTCCAGGCTTTCCGTCGCCTTTGGAATGCCCCTTTGTGGTCGCTTCGAGGACGGGGTGGGACTGGAGTTAGGGTGGAGCTATGGTGGAGTTAGGGTGGAGACACTATGGCTCGACGTGCTGCTCTGAAAGGGAGTTCAAATGGCAGCAGTCGGTAGGGGCAACAATCGCCGTCCTGTAGGATGATATTCTTGGCGAAACGTGCTGATATTGAGTGCAGATGCTGCCAAGTGGGAGATGTTGGTAAAGACCTCGTGCAGATTGTAGGCATAACGTATTGTTCATTTTTGTGCTTATTGTGAAAATACTGGTGTTTTTTGTGAAATATCTATATTAAATAAAGGTTGTATTTTTGCATTGTGAATCATAGAAAATACTATTTGTACAACAATCAAATTACCAGCATATTATGCAAGAAACAATAGTGGACCCTAGACTGACAACTGCCGAAGAACACGCCGAAGGCGTGCGTCAGGCACAGGTTCTTTTCAAGTTGAACCACACAATGCCTTATACCGACGAGTACAACGCGCTGGTGCGCGAGCTCTTCGGCACCGGCCTCGGTGAAGGGGGGTGGGTGATGCCTGGTTTGACAGGCGTGTGTTTCGACCGCGTGAAGATTGGCAAGGGTGTGATGATTATGAACAACTGCCTGATGATGGCCCGCGGAGGCATCACCATCGACGACGGCGCGATGATTGCCGCCAACGCCCAGCTTATCTCCAACAACCACGACCTGCACGACCGCCAGCTGCTCATCTGCAAGCCCGTCCATATCGGCAAGAATGCCTGGGTGGGCGCAGGTGCCACCATCCTGCCAGGTGTGACCGTCGGTGACAACGCTGTGGTGGCTGCCGGAGCGGTCGTCACCAAAGACGTGGCCCCGAACACCATCGTGGGAGGCAATCCTGCCAAGTTTATCAAAGAAATTCCCGAAAAACAATAATCAATTATCAATACACTATGGAATACATCAAATTATCCAATGGAGTAAAAATGCCCCTGCTGGGTTACGGCGTTTTTCAAGTGTCGCCCGCTGAGTGCGAGCGTTGTGTCAGCGATGCGCTGAGCGTCGGCTACCGGCTGATAGACACGGCACAAGCGTATGCCAACGAAGAGGGCGTGGGTAATGCCTGGCGCAAAAGTGGCCTGAAACGCGAGGAGCTTTTCCTCGTGACAAAGGTGTGGATAGCGAACAACGGAGAGGAAAAGGCTGCCAAGAGCATCGACGAGAGCCTGCGCAAGTTGCAGACGGATTACATCGACCTGCTGCTCATCCATCAGGCGTACGGCGACGTGTTCGGCACGTGGCGG
>ONFR01000029.1 GCA_900317125.1 uncultured Bacteroidales bacterium
GGCTACCGTGAAGACGGTGTCGAGGGGCATGCCACAGCGTTGGGCCAGCAACATTTTTGCAAGGAGCAGGCCGTTGGTGGCTTTGGTGAGATTCATCTGGGCCTCGTTGAGTTTCACACGGACACGGGTGAGGTCTCCCTGTGTGGCGACATCGGCCTTGACCATCTCGTCAACGTTATTGTAAAGCGTCTGCAGGAGGGCGGCATATTTCTCGGCCACCTCTTTTTTATGCTGAACCGAAACCACCTGCCAATAGGCTTCGTCGACTGCGACAAGGGTTGCCTCACGCTGCTGGTCGTATGCAACGCCCGAAAGGCTGTTGGTCAACCTTGCAGTGCGATAAAGGGCCAGCAGTTTGCCACCCATAAAGAGGGGCTGGGTGACGGTAACAGTGCCGAGAGCTACAGAGTGGGTGTTGAGTTCGAGTGCATCGGTGATTCGTTGTCCGGCATTGTTCAGCGCATTCTCGATGCGGGTGTTGTGCAAGATGTTGTCAACGGCAGGACCTACCACATCGCTGTTCAAGCCGAGATTGGAAAGTTCATCGGTGATGGCTTGGTTGATATTGCTTTGAACATTGGTTCCCATAGAGTTGATTTCGTCCCGTTGCTCTTTGCTGAGAAGGTTGACCTCTTTCTGCATCCAGGAATATGTACCGTTGGCACTCACTTTTGGGAGCATCTGCCATAGCGCCACCTTTTCCAGGGCAGCGGTTTCGGTACGTTTGATTTCGGCACGTTTCAATCCTTTGTTTGCCTCAAGGGCACGTTGGCGACACTCTTCCAAAGTGACGCTCTGCTGTGCCGAGAGAAGCATCGGAATAAAACACAAGATTAATAATGTCAATGTTTTGCGTATCATATCATACTGTTTTTTGATGATGCAAAATTACATACATTATCAAGAGAGGGACAGGGATAGATGTCCCAACTGCCCAAAATGGAGGTTGAAATGAACAAATTAATGTGTGAACGTGTTAATCCCAAATCGGTCGTTAGGAAACCGAAAAACTCCTGCTGTCTAACTGCCGAATCGTGCAATGCTCGGGGATAAACCCTGCCCCGCACCTTCCCGCCCTGCGCCATGGAGCGGCAACGGTTTCCCCTCGCTACGGAGAGGGGCCGTTCAATCCTGCATTGTTATAGTATCGTTATAGCTTCGTTACTCGATATGATAATGGAAAACAAGACTATAAGCAGGCAATATCGAGCCGAGATTGAACGACCCAAGTGGGTCGTGCGTGCCGTCCGCTGAGTGCGGTTATCCCGATTGATAAGTCGGCTAACGACCGATTTGGGATTAACGCGTTCAAAGGTCTCCACGTATCACTCGTATTACACGTATGAATTTGTGATACGCGAGATACGTGGAGAGAATTGATTAACGAATTAACGAGTTCAGAATGGCTACTTATTCTGGCTGAAGTGGCCATAAAAGCCTACACCGAGGTTATAGAGACGGTCAGGGATATAACCAGGTTTGCCGACAGAGTCGCAGGGCATGTTGATGACAATGTGGGAGCGGCGAGAGCCGAAGATGCCCACTCCGCCTTTGATGTTGGAGTAGGTGGGATTGTCCTGCCCACCCATGACGGTGTGGTCGAGGGAGGTGATGTAGGCGTTGAGGTCCTCGTTGCAGACGGCGATGGTGATGTCAACGTTATTAACGGTGAAGAGAGAGTCGGTGTTGTCTGCCAGTTGGCGTCGGATGTAGTCGAAGTAATAGTCCTGTGTGAAGGGAATGCAGGACAGGAAGATGGCATTGCCGGGATTTTTGACAGTGGTGCCGGGGATGGTGAAATGGAGCGTGTCGCGCAGTTTCTTGTAGTAGAATGTGACGAAGGGTTGGTAGAGCCGTCCGCGGGGCAGGGTATTCCATTGCAACCTTCCGCGACAGCCAATAATGAACCCGAACTCGTGACCGCGGAGTGCGTTGGGATTAGTGAGCACCTCTTCGATGGTATCGTTGTAAGTGATTTTCTTGGGCAGGAATCCGACCATGGAGGTGGAGGCGGTGGCGAGGGTGTCGCCATCGGCATTGCGGATGATGACGAGCTGGAAGACGCAGTCGGTATCAGCCAACATCCTGTCGCCTGGCACGCAGTAGTAGACGGGCTGCCTGCCGGAGGGGAAATTGCCTTCGGGTTTTCCTTCGCGCTCGGTATAGGCAAGCTGCCAGCGGTCGACCAGTTTTTCGGAGGCTGTGAGGCTATTGTTGTCGCCCCGGATACCCTTCCATGCCAGCAGATGAACGGAGACGGCGTCGGGCAGGTAGTAGTTGGAGTCAGCGATAGATGAGTAGTTGTAGAGATTGTCTTCGCCCAGATAGCAACGCTGGAGACGTACCCAGACGGTGTCTTCTTCGGGGTCGAGAACACAGTAGACCGACGGAACGTCGCGCCAAGGGGCATTGGGACTGAACTCGACGCGGCACGAGGAAAAAGCGAGCAGCGTCACGGCAATAAGGGGAAGGATATGTTTCATGTTCGTCATTCTTTTGTTGCGCTAGGCGCAGGGATTTATTGCTGATTATCGGTATTGTCCAACAGAATACGGATTACTTCGGCGGCGATGTGGCAACCGAAAAGGGGAGGCATGTATGAGATGGTGCCGACGGTGGTGAGATGGTTGTCGGAGGGATCCTCTGTCATAGCCTCGGGAGGTACAGGCTCGGTGGAGAAGACCACACGTATGCCTTGGGTGACACCCATGCGGTGGAGCCGTTTGCGCACCATGGCGGCAAGACGGCAGGTGTTGCTCTTCGAGATGTCGGCAGTACGCACCTGGGCTGGGTCGAGCTTGCCACCGCTGCCCATGCTGCTGACCACGGGGAGACCGAGGCTGTGGGCATGGTAGAGGAGGAAGACTTTGGGCGAAAGGGTGTCGATGCAGTCGACAACACAGTCGTAGGGATGTGCCTGCAGCACCTGGAGCATACGGTCGTCGCGCAGAAACTCCTGCAGGGCTTCGACATGGCAATCGGGGTTGATGTCGAGGAAGCGGTCGCGGAAGAGCGCCGCTTTGGACTGCCCAATGGTAGAACGGAGGGCGATAAGCTGGCGGTTGAGGTTGGTTTCGCCCACGGTGTCGCCGTCGACGATGGTGAGGGCCCCCACTCCGGCACGGCAGAGCTGTTCGGCGGCATAGCCGCCCACGCCGCCAAGGCCGACGACAAGTACATGCGCCCGGCGCAGACGGTCGACGCCTTGTGGCTGCAGGAGCAGCTGTGTGCGGGAGTAGAATGCAGAGGTCATGGCGTGATTACTTCTTCAATAACTACCTCGTCCATCATTATCCATGGATTGAGACCTTTGGCACGATGCCAAGCAGGTATCCGGCGAAGCGGCTTGGCAATGATTCTGACAAAGCGTATATTAGTGCGATTGACAGGAATGGTGAGCAGTTGAAGCTGAGTGGTGTTCATCGCCTGGTCGGCTGGATTGTAGGTAACGGCGGCATGGATGGTATCGCTGAAATTGGTGCCGTCGGTGGAGACCTGCACGCCCACTACGGCGGGAGCAAAGACCCACGCATCGGGGACATGTGCAAAACGGAGCTGCACCCGGCTGAGATCAATAGGTTTTCCCAACTGAAGAGTGGCCTCAACATCGTGGCCGGAGAAGCCCAGCCAGCCGTGGGACAGGTCGTTGACATCGCCCTCTTCGCCGTCGAAGAGTGCACTGGCGGCATTCTTGTTGTAGGGCGTATTGGGTTTGTGGGCGAATGTGCATGCTACAATATAATCGAATGTGAATTGCTCAGTGGCGACAAATGAGGGGGATTCACCTTTCTTAAAGGCGCGTGCACGAACGACAGTGCTGCCCTGAATGGTGAAGGGCTTGTTGTAGAGCGTCGACTTCTCGGTGGGAACGCTGCCGTCGAGGGTATAACGTATCTCGGTCTTGGGGGTGGGGCATTTGATGGTTATCTGCATAGGGCCGTCGAAACGGTCGCGGCTCTTGGTGATAACAGGCATCTCGATAATGGCGGACTCAACCTTTGGGTAGATGATGCGGCGGAAATCCTGCGCGTTGTATTCCATGCAGTCGTAGGGCCGTAGATGGAGCACAAAGTGATAGCGATGGTCTTTCACCAGCATGGATTCATCGAGGTTCATGTTGGCGGAGGCACCACCGACACCAGTGTTTGCGAAGTCGAGGTTCAGGATACTGTCGCTCACGGAAAACTGGCACAGCGTATCGATGAGGTCGGCATAGAGACCCACGGTGCCATTGCGGAGGGAAAGCCAGCGCACTTCGGTACGGTTGCCCGAATGCTGGGGGTCATCTCCAGGATAGCGGTAAGTCATCTCGCTTGCAGGCAACGACTGCTGGGCAATTCTGCCTGCAGCATGGCGGTCGATATAGCTCTCTATGTTGCGACCAAACCATTCCACCGTATCGAGTCCACGGAAGGGGATGCCGAGGCCTACGCGGGCTATGCTTTTTGCCTGCTCAGACACTGTAATATCGTTGCTGAGGAGCACGTCGCCCGTGGCAAGAACAAGATAGGTTTGACGCACATCGAAAAGGTCACTGACCTTGTCACTTCCATAGCGCAGGAGAACATCGATGCCTACAGAGTAATTGTCAATTTTGTGCACATTGGTGGCCAGCACCTCGCCTTTGAGTCGGTCGAGGCCTATGCGCTGCCACTGGCGGAGACCATTGGGGTCAAGATTGTCGTTGGGCGAGGGTGTGCGCATGAAGTTAAGCTGCATGGGCTTGGGGACCAACGAGGTGCCACGGTACGAGAGCGACGAGATGGTGCCGAGACTGTCATCAAAACAGAGAGTCAAGTTGTCGTTGCTAATAATAATATGGTGCAAGGTATCCCTCTCTATGGCGAGGGGCTGGCTACCCGACAGCACGAGTTCCTGGCGCGGGCTATTGTCAGACGGCAATGGGAACTGGGTGGTATATAGCACCGTGTTCTTGGGGATAGAGGGTGTGTTGTTTCGCTGACGAAGCGTGAACTGGATGAAGAGCTCTTCCCCTGCATAAAGGTTCAGCTTGGGGATTTTGAGTTTAATGTCCTTGGTTTCGCCGGGTTTGAGGGACAAGGTGATGTCACCGGCGACGATATTCGGCTTAAGGTTTGTGCAGATGACGTAGTCGAGTCTATAGTCGGACAGCGTGCGGAAGTCGCAGAGATTGGTGATGTCGAACTCGGCAGCATCGGCACTGGTGGAGGTCATGCGCACGTCGAAAGGACGATAGAGATGTTTCATCTCCGCCATGTAGGGACGACTAGTGAGCGAGTGCCATGCCTTGAGGTCAAGAAATCCGCCTTGAATAGCGGCATGGTCATACACCATCTGCCATAGCGGCGACATGCCGCCGAAGGTGTTGCCCTCCGAGTTGCCATAGGAGAGCATGATGAGCGGACGCGACTGAGCCTTGGCCAAATACTGGCGCAGAAGCTCGGTATTGCAATGCAAGGGAGCAATAAGGTCGGTGTTCTCGGCATACTGCGCAGCGGCATACAGCACTGGCCGCGCAGGGTCGAGCTGACGTAACGCCTTGTATGCGGAAATCATGCAGACACCGTTGTCGAGACTTTCACCCAGCGACCATCCAATGATGGAGGTATGGTTCTTGTACCGCTCGTAAAGGTTGCGCACACGAAGGGTGAAAAGGTCGACATTATCATTGTCTGTAGCCACGTTTTGACCAGGATAGATGTTGGCATCCACGATGACATAAAAACCCAGTTCGTCGCACAGCTCATAGAACTTGGGGTCTTCGGGTAAGTACCCAGCCGTGCGGATAGCATTGATGTTGTGGTACTTCATCTGCACCATATCAGCACGGAGGGCTTTGGCCTGGTCGGACGACAGAGGGTGGTCGTAGCCGCCAATGGTGATACCTTTCAGGGTGATTGCCCTGCCGTTGACAGTGAGGCCGTCTTTGTAAGCGACAGTACGGAAACCGAAACGGGTGCCGACAACATCCTGCAATTCCATTTTCTCGTTGTAAAGACGGATGACGGCGGTGTAGAGACGAGGGGTTTCGGCTGTCCAGGGGAGGACGCTGGGGAGCGAAGAGCTTATCGTCTGTGCAGTCTCGTTCCTATTGTCGAAGAAACACCATTTGCCCAACTTCTCGACTTGCTGACCTTTGGTGTCCCATATCTCCAGCTCAAGGTAGGCCTTGCCCTTGCGGCGGTGGTTATAGAGGTCGGTTTCGAGAGTGTATATGCCCTCAGAACTGGCCGACTCGTAGTCCGCCTTCAAGGAATAATCCTGCACGTTGAGCAGCGGCTTCAACAGTATGGCACAGTCGCCCGTCAAGCCGAAGCCTACAGCTTCTAGATAGGGCTGGCTTTCCTCTTGGTTGAAACGGAGACTGAGACGGTTGCTTTTGCCGAAGCGCACCAAGTCGGTGATGTCGAACTCGGTCACTGCGCCCGCATCGCGGCTGAATCCTACCAGCTTGTCATCTACATAGAACCCATAGCCCGGTGATGCCTGAAAACGGAAAAAGACGCGATAGTCGCGCCAATCCTTGGGAAACTCGAAGGTCTGGGAATATTCTGTGGGGGTATTGTTCTCACTTTCATCCCAGTCCTCCATGACAGAGAGGTAGTAGGGCGAGTCGTCGTAGCGCAGATGCTCAATGGCATTCTCGTCGTCGTAACTGACGATGTTGGCACGCGGCTGCATCCGCAAGTCCTCCATGCCCCCCGGCTGCTGCGCCCGAAGGGAAAGAAGGCACAGCAGCAGGCCCGCAAACAGATAGTATCTCTTCATATTAATCTATCCCGGCGACGTGCCGAGTCAACACATTAATGCTTTATATAGTAGTTGATCGAAACACCGGCCTTGATGTTCTGAAGCAACAGGGGGCGATCGATGCTGAGTTTGCCGTTCTCCCAACGACCCACTTTGTTGAGACGCATACCCATGTATCCAACATAGGCGTCGACAGAGAGGTTGCGATTGAAGGCATAGCGGGCGCCTACATTCACGCCCCAAATGGCACCGCCCTCGTTAATTTTGACGGCATTGTCGCCACCGCTGGTGGAGCCCAGGGGAATGGAGTAACCCACATAGACTGTGGAGAAGGGGGTGAGCTGACTGCGAAGGTAGTGGCTACGCAGTTCAACAAACACGGGCAACTGGGTAAAAGCACCGGTAGGGTCTTTCATGAATTCGACACCCAGTCCGATACCCGACTCTTTCCGGATTTGCCATCCTCCCACGGCATAAAAGCCGTGGAAGGTAGCCTTGTCCGAAAAAGCAGTCTTGTTGACATTGGTGGCAAAGTCGTAGCCCGCGACGCCATAGAGTCCGTGCCAGTAAGGCTCGATGTGTTTCGGCTGGGCTTGTGCGGCCACGAGAGCGGCGACAGCTGCCAACAACAATAACGCTTTTTTCATAGTGATTAGTCTTTTTGAGGAGTGGAAACTACTTCATCTCTTTCAGGTCGGGCGAAATGATGAGGGTGGCCTCGGTGGCAGCCTGCACCTGCTCGACGGTGAATTCGGGATTAATCTCGGTAAGGACGATGCCCTTGGGGGTGATTTCCATGACACCCATCTCGGTGATAATCATGTTCACCTGACCTTTGGCGGTGAGGGGGAGGGTGCATTTCTTCAATATCTTGGGGTTGCCCTTTGCGGTGTGCTCCATGGCGAGAATGACCTTCTTGGCACCAACCAGGAGATCCATAGCGCCGCCCATGCCGGGGGTCTTTTTGCCAGGAATCATCCAGTTGGCAAGGTCGCCCTGCTCGTCCACCTGCATGGCACCGAGAACCGACACGTTGACATGTCCGCCACGGATAATGCCGAAAGAGGTGGCGCTGTCGAAGGTGCTGGCCTCGTCGGTATAAGTGATGTAACCGCCGCCGGCGTTAATCAACCAGGGGTCTTCTTTACCCTCTTCGGGGGTGGGGCCCATGCCTATCATACCGTTCTCGGACTGGAGAATGACATGTACGCCTTCAGGCAGATAGTTGGGGATAAGTGTCGGAAGTCCGATACCAAGATTGACGACATCACCGTCTTTAAGCTCTTTGGCAGCACGACGGGCGATAAAGGGTTTAATTTGTTCTTTTTCCATAGTGAAAAATATTTTAGTTGTTGTTTTTTGTAATCTTGTCACAAAAGCCTTTGATGGGGATGGTTACCCACTATTTCATGCCGCGTTTCACCATTTCCTGGGCGATAAACGAAGCCTCGTCGTCGGCATAGGTGTTCATGCCGAAACCGGCATCGTAACCCAGCTCCTTGGCGAGCTCATGGCTGATACGGGGACCGCCGCAGATGAGGATAATCTTGTCGCGCAGACCTTCGGCCTCGAGCATCTCCACCAACTCGGTGAGATTCTTGATGTGGATATCCTTCTGGGTGACCGTCTGCGACACGATAAGTGCATCGGCATGCAGCTCGATACCCTTGGCAATGAATTCCTCGTTGGGAACTTGGCTGCCGAGGTTATAAGCGTCGATCATATCGTAGCGCTCCAGGCCATAGTGGCCGGCATAGCCTTTCATGTTCATGATGGCGTCGATACCCACGGTGTGGGCGTCGGTACCAGTGCTGGCACCCACAATGACTATCTTGCGACCGATGTGCTCACGGATATACTCGTCGCACTCGTGCATGTCCATCGTGGTCGACTCCACTTTGGGCACATGGATGGTCGAATAGTCGACTGTGTGGGTACAACTGCCATAGCAGTTGAAAAAGGTGAAACCTTTGGTCAGCTCCTTGCTGTAAACCACCAACGGATTTTCGAATCCCATCTTTTTCATCAGCTGCTTGGCAGCCTCGACGGCCTCGTCGCCTGCCGGTACGGGCAGGGTGAAACTCAACTGGGTCTTCCCGTCGTTCATTGTGTCGCCATAAGGCTTTATTTTGGTAAGGTCTAAGGTTTTGTCGTAATCCTTAGCCTCCATCGAATACAATCCTTCACTCATTGTTGTGTGTCCACCGTTCTTGGGACGCTTCACGTTGGCGAATATACCTTTCTCCAAAGCCGTGAACAGACCTTCACTCTCCATGGCCTCGAGCAACTGGGTGGCATCGTCGAGAACCTTCTTTGCGCGGTTACGCACAATGCCGTTCTCCTTGAACTCCACCTCTTCGCCAATGTCCTTCATGTTGTTGAAGATATACTTTGCATTCTCGATACTGAGATAGCGGTCGCTCATGAAGGGGGTATGGATAGCCTCGGTAGGCATACCCAACAGCTGCAGTCCCTGGTGCGTCCACTGACCGATGATGTTGAAAAGGGCATCCTGGATATGGCCACGGAAGATATTACCTGTCATGAACTTGGTAGGAGGCATGTACTTCAGCGGGGCTTTCGGGAATATCTCTCGCAGCATCTGAGCCTGTGCCAACTCATAAAGGAACCCGTTCTCGAGCATGGGATCCATCTCGAAAGCGTGGCCGAGACCCTGCTGCTCCTCAGGTAGTCCGGCAAGAAGAGCAAGCTGCTCGTTGATGAAGTCTGAAGCCAGCACTGTATGAGCCTCCTCGTAGGCGTCAGCGGTGGTAAGATAGTTATCCTCACCAGTGTTGATGATAACGCCGGCGAAACCATTGATGATACGGCTGAAGTATTGGTCAATCAGCGTGCGCTGCATATTGATGTCGCGGAACAGGATTCCGTACAATGCATCGTTGAGCATCACATCCAGTCCTTCCAGAGCACCCATGGCGGCAATCTCGGGCATGCAGAGACCGGAGCAGTAGTTGCAGAGGCGGATGTAACGACCAACCTCTTCGCCCACCTCGTCCAATGCCTTGCGCATGATGCGGAAGTTCTCCTGTGTGGCAAAGGTGCCGCCGAAACCTTCGGTGGTGGCGCCATAGGGCACATAGTCCAACAGGCTCTGACCCGTGGTGCGAATGACGGCGATGATGTCAGCACCCTGGCGGGCACCGGCCTGTGCCTGTACCACATCCTCATAGATATTGCCTGTGGCGACGATGATGTACAGATAGGGCTTGCTACCCTCGCCGATAGTGGCGATATACTCCTCACGGCGCTGGCGACGGCCACGGATACGGGCGATATTTGCGTCGATATAAGGCTGAAGGGCTTTTGCAATCTCGTCGGCAGCATGTACCAGCAGTTGGGTGATGTCCAGTTTGCCTGCGCTGATGGCCTCGGCTATGGCCTGCGGGTCTTTACCAGTCTCCAGCACGGCGTTGCCCATGAAAAAGCACACGCCTTGCCCCAGGAGACCTTTGCTCTTCAGTTCGTCCACTACCACATTGGGCAGGGGAACCTCATTGTCGTCGATTCCGTCGATGCCCAGCAGACGGCAGATGGTGCGCTCTACGGCAACGGTGGTGTAATTGCCCACAAAATCCTGCACCTGGTTGGCAATTTTGCGTGCCACACCCCGCGCGTGCTCGACTTTTTCAAAATCAAGTCCTACTTTACTCTGTTGCATGATAGTTCATTTTCAGTTAGTAATCATTTATATTTCAACCATTAATGTCGGCCGTCTGCCCAGTTGCCGGACAATGGCGGCACAATATTTCAGACTTGCAAAGTTAATGATTTTTTTGCAATCAGAGACTTTTTATATATAAAAAAATAAAAATATCTTTCCCAATCATCTCCCGACAAGGTTCTGCCAATGCCGCAGCGGCATGTCCACCAACTGCTGGGAATAAGAATTCGGCTCCCGCAGTGGCACCTCTCCCCTACCCTGCGTCATCACACTATGACTGCTCGGATGCCGCACAACAATACTGGCAATTCCGACCAGATATCCATTGGGGGAAAGAGAAGAAACGGGCCACGCACCATTATCTAACAGTGAGCCGACCCACATTGGAGCATCTACGTGGGCAGGAAAAGAGAAGGGAAAATCGTCGATGGACTATTGGGCTACCGGTGCGGTGTCGGTGGTGGTCCCAACGGGTTCAACCGTCGGAGCTGCCTTTTTCTTTTTGGTCGGATGGGGTATCCTGATGTCTTTGAGGCTATGTTTGGAGTGGAACTTGTCGAGGTCGACGTCACCCGCTATGCCTTTCACCCGTCCAGTGCGGCTGTACTGCCACAGGGTGAAACGGACTTCGGGATAACCCTCATATTTGGCAACGAAGATGTGGTATTTGGCGTAACGCTTGCCTGCAAAGTGCTCGCGGTAGACCTTCTCGCTGGTGTATATCATGGGCTTGGCTCCATATTCCTTCTCCATCAGTTCGAGCAGTTTGTCCACACGGGCCATATACAGTCGGCCGCTGTGGTGGCCTTCGATGTCGAGCACGGGGATGAGGTCTTGCGACTTCTTGTGGACGAGTGACTTGAAATTGTTGAATTGCTGATAAGCCGTGGTTTTGCTGCTGTAGACGTGGTAACTACCCACAAGGAGTCCGGCTTTGCGGGCAGCGGCGAGGTTGGTTTTATAGTAGCCGTCGCGGATGGTGGCGCCTTCGGTGGCACGGATATAGACAAATTTCACCTTTTTGGACTTGGCCACTTTGGTCCAGTTCACCTTGCCCTGGTATTTGGACACGTCGATGCCTTGCGCTTGTACCCCGGGAAGGAACAGGAGCATAAGCGCAAGGACGACAGTCACGAGCAAAAGGGTGTGCCGGTTACAGTTCGATTTCATCGCCGGCGGCATTGAAGAACTTGTAGCTCAGCAGGCCATACGACTCGGAGGGTTTGATGGTGAGTCTGGTTTTGTATTTCCACATCCATTTCAGGCGCACACTGCGCAAGCCCTTGGTGAGATAGGCATAGACGTAGGGGTGGACGATGATGGTGAGCCGATGTTCGTTTTGCGAGGAGGTGAGGTAGCGCAAATTGGATTCTATCTCGTCGACTACAACGAGACTTGACTTGATGGTGCCGGTGCCGTCGCAGAATGGGCATTTCTCTTGCACATCGACTTCGATGGCGGGCCGCACTCTCTGGCGAGTGATTTGCATCAATCCAAACTTACTGAGGGGCAAGATGGTGTGGCGAGCCTTGTCTCGCGACATCTCGGCACACATTACGTCATACAACTGCTTGCGGTTGTCGGCTTTCTGCATGTCGATGAAGTCAACGATGATGATGCCGCCCATATCGCGCAGACGAAGCTGGCGGGCGATTTCCTTGGCGGATTCGATATTGACCTGGAGAGCTGTGTCTTCCTGACCAGTGCCCGCTTTGATATGATTGCCACTGTTTACATCAATGACGTGCATTGCTTCGGTGTGCTCGATGTAGAGGTACACTCCAGAGCGGATGGTGACGATGCGTCCGAAAGCACGACGAATGTCGCGCAGGACTCCGAACTGTTCGAAAATCGGGGTCTCGAGTTTATAGTGTTTCACTATGTCGGCCTTCTCGGGAGCCACAGAGGCGATGTATTTTCTGACCTCGTTGTATATGGATTCGTTGTCGACATAGATGGTGTTGAAATCGTCGGTTAGCACGTCCCGCAACAGTGCCGTGGCGGCACTGAGTTCGGACAACACCTTGGTGGGGCCGGTGATGCGTTTGAGGCTCTCGGTGAGCGATACCCACTGGTCCATGAGCTGGCGCAGGTCGGCATCGAGTTCGGCCACGTCTTTGCCCTCGGCTATGGTGCGCACAATGACTCCGAAATTGGCAGGCTTGATGCTCTGGATGAGGCGACGTAATCGCCCGCGTTCTTCCGAGCCTTTGATTTTCTGCGAGATGGATATACGATTGATGAAAGGCGTGAGCACCAGATAACGGCCAGCGAAAGAGATGTCGCCCGAAAGCTTGGGACCTTTGGTGGAGATGGGCTCCTTGGCCACTTGCCCTATGATGAGTTGCCCGACTTTGAGGACATTGGAGAGGTTGCCGACCTTTTCGAGGACAGGCTCGATTTTGAAGTTGTTGAGGTTGCGGACGGAGGGGTCGCCGTTCATGGCCAGTTTGACATATTTGGCCAATGAGTTGTAGTTGAGCCCTAAGTCAAGATAGTGTACAAATCCGTCCTTGTCTTCTCCCACATCGATGAAGGCGGCATTGAGTCCGGGCATGATTTTCCGCACTTTACCGACGTAGATGTCGCCGACATGGATTTTGTTGCCGGTTTTATCTTTGTGCAACTCTACCAACTGTTTGTCTTCGAGCAAGGCCAGCTGGATGTCGCTGTCGGTGGCGGATACGATTAATTCTTTGTTCATTACATTTCAAAAGAAAAACAAATTACACAACTCGATGGACTGCCATCGTTGTGTAATTTGTTTTAGATGTTAGATTGTTGTTTTTAGACAGAAAGAAGTAGCCTTACTTCTTCTTATGTCTATTCTTGCGCAGGCGTTTTTTACGCTTGTGCGTAGACATCTTGTGTCTCTTGTGCTTTTTTCCGTTGGGCATTTTATAACAATTTAAAGTTTACTTTACACTCTTTTTCACGTCGTTGACAAAAGTCTTGGCGGGCTTGAAAGAAGGAATGTTGTGTGCGGGGATGATGATGGTAGTGTTCTTGGAGATGTTACGACCAGTCTTCTCGGCACGCTTCTTGATGATGAAACTGCCGAATCCGCGCAGGTACACATTCTCGCCCTCGGAAAGGGACTCTTTTACGACATTCATAAACTCTTCAACAGTGGCCTGGATGGCTACTTTCTCGATACCGGTTTTTTGTGCAATCTGTGCAACAATTTCTGCCTTTGTCATATTGTATAATTCTTTATGATTAATTGTTCAATTATGTTCTCACTTGTGGGTGGAAACGAGTTGCAAAAGTACCAAAAAAAATTGACATACGAAAGATTTTTTTGCCCCCTTTGTCCTAAAATTCAATTTTTTAAACACAATCCACTGCAACCCAACGCATTACAAAACAACTTTTTTCATCGATTCGGTGATAATAAATTGAATAATAAGTACTCAAACATGGTGGAGCATGGGTTATTTCGATGTCTTTTTTACAAAATAGACAACGAATAAAAGCAGGGCTCCAACGGTGCAAAGTACCACCACATGCCACGGCATGGCCAAGGGGTCGATTGGTGCTACGGAAATGATGCCTTTATGATAAAACAGATATAGCACCACGACGATGGCATTGTTGAAAAAATGGGCGCAGACATTGACAAGGATGGACCCGGAACAGATGAACAGATAGCCGAGCACAACGCCCATTACGAACCGGGGGACAAGCCCATAAAGGTCGCCATGGGCCAGGGTGAAAAGCAACGCCGTCACAAGCACTGCTGCATGCTTGTTGCCCCACCAGTCGTGTAAAATCTGCTGAACTCCGCCTCGGAAAAAGAGCTCCTCACATATCGCCGGTACCAATGCCACAACCAGCAACTGGAGGCAAACATCGCCGAAGGAGGTGAGAGAGAGCAGACGGTCGATCATGGCCTGGTTCTTGGAGGTCAACTCACGCGCGTACGTCTCTAATGGACCGAGATTCCAACCATTATTCCACGTGTTTACAACATCGTTGAATGGAGAGAGAAGCAGCACGATGACCATTGCCACAAACGCCAGCCACCAATACCGGCCCTGAAACCCCAGTTTGAAATATTCTGCAGCATGGGGCTTATACACAATGGCAAACAGCAACACGGGCAGCAGGAAGGTGAGCAGTTGAGAGACAGCCTGAACTATCAGACCCGGCCGCACACTGCCCTCTCCAGCGGTAGAGGAGGGAAGCAACATCAGCAGGCCTCCCGACAAGATTAAACAAATAAGGAAAATGAAAAAAAGCCCTAACAGCTGCGAGAAGGGCTTAGCGTCTTGAAAAAAAAGTGAGATTTTTTTCATGATGAAAGATTCTTGTGACCCCGGCGGGATTCAAACCCACGACTTTCGGAACCGGAATCCGACGTTCTATTCAGCTGAACTACGGGGCCTGTCGGTCATAAAACTTAGGGGATAACTAGGTTTCGACGGAATTATTGTGTGACAATGATTATTTTTTTCTTTTTTCATGCCATAGGCAACGATTGGGCTATCATTCAGGGTAGTGCATATTGGCCGGCGTAATCTGTTCCAACACCTCGTGGAGATATTTTGCCGACTCCCATTTGGCCATGGGGAGGTCGTGGAGGAGGTAGTTGCCGCAGTCTTTGGGTGCAGCTCCCGGCACCTCTCCCTCATAGTCGGCCACAAACTTAAACGTCTTACGCATGAGGTCTACAATATCTTCGGGCTGCAGGTCGCCGCGCATCAAAAGATAATTACCCGTCAGACATCCCATTGGTCCCCAATAAATGATACGGTCTGCCCATTCGGGATCGTTACGGAGATAGGTCGCTGCAAGATGCTCGATAGTGTGGATGGCTCCCTGCCCGAGAACAGGCTCGCGGTTGGGCTCTTTCATGCGGATATCAAAGGTGGTAACCACCTCGCCGCCCACATTGTCTTTGCGTGAGACATATATGCCGCGCAACAGGCGGAGATGGTCGATAGTGAAGCTGGGTATTGTTTTCACGATATTTTGTTTTAATTACATTTATGCGGAAGCTGCGACAGGAAACGCTGCATGAAAAGGAACGAGCGTTCACCCATCGAGGCAAGGAATTCGTCCCATTGCTGTTGATGGTTATCGGTATTGCCTGGTGTGTCGCTGATTACACGGATGCTGAGGAACGGCACCCCGAGTTGGTAACAGGTGTGCGCAATGGCAGCGGACTCCATCTCGCAGGCCAACCCTTCGGGGAAACTGGCTTTTATTTTGGAAAGGGCCGCCTTGTCGGTAATAAACTGGTCGCCTGTGCAGATAAGGCCTTCTTTTACGCTCAGGTCTTGCCCGCTGGCAATGGCCGATGCGCAGTGCAACAGCAACGGGTCGGCGTCGAAACGGGCGGGAAGCCCTTGCACTTGGCCATACTGGTTGCCCATGCCGCACCATACATCATGGTACACCGTCTGGCTGCCCACCACCACATCCATCACATTGAGGCTGTCGTCTATGCCGCCGGCAAGTCCCGTGCTGACGATGCAGTCGGGCCGATGCTCCTGCATCAGGCGCATAGCACCAATGGCTGCATTCACTTTGCCTATCCCGCACTGCCACAAAACCACCTCGTTGCCTGCAACACTCCCCTGTGGCTGTCCGCCCAGCACATCAAGCATCTTCCGATACTCCACGTCCATGGCGATGATTATCCCTATCTTCATAGTTGTTTCTTAACATTATTATACTGACATTGTGCTTTTCCCTCCGTATGGCATTATACGGAAAGCGTCTGCAAAGATAGTATTTTTTTTACAAATAATGGCCATTCACAAAATTTTTCTCATTCTGCAACGTTATGCAGATTATTGCAATTATTATGAAGCGTCATTTCCTCATACTGTTCTCCACCATTTTTGCCCTGGCTGCCATCAGTCTGGTTATCATCCAGATTTCTCAAACGCAGCGTTCGGCCAAGATGAGCGACAATCTTTTCAACATCAGCGTCAACAACGCCATCGACGAGGTATTCAACCAGCTCGACCAGATGAAGGTCGAGGACTATGTCTCCGAAAAAGAGCGTTACCGTCTCCTGCGCTACCGACGCATCGACGACATGAACGAGCGCATGCAGGACATCGTACGCAACAACAGCGAGCTCTTCTACAACGAGCACAAGGTACAATTCGGTGTCTCGTCGCAGGATAGTGCCTACCCCATCCCCGGCGCTCATCTTACCCCTGCCGAAGACCATACGCTCACGCAATACAACACCATGATCAATGCACGGAACAGGATGCTTGCCGCCATCGGCCCCTATTCCTCGGGCAAAGCTAATCCCTTCGACATCAACAACGTCATCGATGCCTCTAAGTTCAACTTCCCCTTGCTCGACTCCCTTATCCGCGAAGAGCTTATCATCAACGGCGTCGACATCAACCCGAACATCGGTGTGCTGATGGCCGACCGCGACACCCTGCTCTATTGCAGCCCCGACGCCAACCCCGACGACCTCCGCAACACCGCCTTTAAATACACCTTCCACCCCCACGGCATCATCCCCGACGGCAACCTTTATGTCGTCCTCTCCTTCCCCTCTTCCCCCATCATCCTCAGCAGCGACACCAATTTCTATACCTTCATCAGCATCTGCATGATTATCCTCATCTCGGCGCTCTTCATTTTCTCCGTACGCACCATCTGGTTCCAACGAAGACTCGACGAGATGAAGACCGACTTCATCAACAACATGACCCACGAAATCAAAACTCCCATAGCCACTATCAGCCTGGCATGCGAGATGCTGGAGGACGACACCGTCACCAGCGATGCCTCCACCCGCCGCAACTTCATCAACATCATCAGCAACGAGAACCGCCGCATGCGTATTCTTATCGAGACCCTGCTCCAAAGTGCCAAGATGTCGGGCAAGAAGTTCTCCATCAGCCCGAAGGAAATTGACCTCAACAACATTGTGACAACCTGCACCCACAACTTCCAGCTCACGGTCGAAACCCGCCAAGGCACCATCGAAAACCACCTCGGCACTATCGACGGCATCCTTTTCGCCGACGAGCTCCACATCACCAACATGATTCACAACCTAATCGACAACGCCATCAAATACTCCGAACAGGCTCCGCACATCGTCATCACCACTCGCACCGAGGACCACCAAGCCATCCTGGAAATCTCCGACAACGGTATCGGCATCGCCAAAGAGGACCAAAAGCACATCTTCGAGAAATTCTATCGGGTCTCCACCGGCAACGTACACAACGTGAAAGGATTCGGCATCGGCCTCAACTATGTTTCCCAAGTCGTTGCCTTGCACAAAGGACATATCTCCCTCACCAGCGAGCTCGGCCAAGGCTCCACCTTCACCATCGCCCTGCCCCTCGAATAACAATAGCAATCGGTCATCAGCTGGTGGCTATCCCGCCCCACCGATGACCGATTGTTTTTGTTGTGGATCCGTAATATCTTTGCCTAGTCTACTTTTACCAAACGCACCGAACAACCCTCAGCAGGCGATTCTCCTCCTTGAGGATTTAAACTCGTTTGAGTAAACTGGAGAAGAAACGATAATGTAGTTCCATCTTTCGTTGCTGACCAATAATACCCAGCTCCATTAACACCATACATAGCGGTTATCCTACGGTGACCAGCAGCAGGCAAAAACACCGCTCCGGCTGTCTCCATCTGTAGCCATTCTTCTGCACTATACGTATTGAGGGAATACGCAGTTCCGAATCCGTTATTAAACTCCAATCCAGCAGGGATAGTCCAATCATCAGGCAATACCACTACGCCATTCACACCCGCAACGGTTGCTGCCCCATACTTTGCTTCGGCATCCGTCCTTTGCGTAAAGAGGTATACCCATTCGGCCTTTGTCAACGTGCGCCACATGCCCGGTGCATTTCCTCCGTTCTCAATGGCGTTATACACACCCCAGTCAGTATTGGCATCGTCTGATGTCATATTGTCTGAGAAGTATTCGTCATAGCTATTGCTTGTCGAAAAGGGCCTATAACATACACGCCCACTGTTCCATCCACTGGTGGCACGGCCAAACAAATCTATCCACCCCGTATAATTCTCCCCAGCCTGCGAGTTGGAGCTACCGACATGGTCATACTGATGCTCTGCAAAACGCCATGTGCCGTCGGCAATGCCGCCTACCACTGCATGCTGGCCTGTAGTGGTGAACTGCAGATTGCCTTTCGAGAAATGCACCTGTCTCCCCGATGCCACAGTGAAGAGTCCGGGAAGGACGCCTATCGACAGTGGGTCTACAGCTCCTTGCTCCAATTCTTCCACCGTCAGGCTGACCGTGGCAATACTGTTGGCACGCAGCTCCACATCGCGCTTCTGGAATGAGGCATACCTGCCGTTGTCGGCATACAGTCTTATCGTCACATCATTCCTGTCGAACTTGGGGGCTACAATATAATAGACGTATGTGTTTCTTAGTCCTCGGCTGATTTCGGGTGCCATTGCTACTGGGAATGCCAGCGACACGCTGTGATGTGCTCTCCCATTCAGTGTCACCACGTCGCCTTCGCCGCCTTCCACTCTTGCCTCGCCCTCACCGCTCAGCCATGCAGCGGTAGCATCCACACCGATACTGTCCAATCTGAACGGGGCATCCATCTGGCTGCTTATCACCACCTTTATCAACGAACAGAGATTTCTGAACGACAGCGATGTCGTCGACGAGCGGGCTCCGATGGGGACTTTCACCACCTGGTCAAGCCCGTCGAATTCGTATGTCTGGACCCTCGGCAACTCAATGGCGATATTCTCGTTTCCGGTGATATCGGCATTCGGGTCAGCCAACAAATCCAAGGGATACACTGCACGATAACCATTATCATTGGCATCCACATTGGTGATTTGTGCCGACGACCCCAACGCCGCACTCGTTGTGCACGTCTGGTTGTTGATACGCAGCAAATCCCCGTTATGCCAGCAAGGGGACACCCCGTCTATATACACTTTGGCATTCCTCCCGCTCTCTATGCGGGCGCCCAGTGTAACCTTTCCCTGCTCTTTCTTGCAGCCTGTCGCCGCTAACACCGCGACCAACATCAGGCTGACTATTGTCATTGTATGTATTTTCTTCATCTTTGTATTATATTTTCATTGTTCATTGTTCTGTTTACCATTCATACGATTCAAACGACGTGATTGTGTTACTTCCTCCGCCGTCGTCACGCCATTCCTGTTCACCAAAATTGTTAGTCTGGCTTCCAGGCATGTCGTCATCCCATGTCTGTGTCCCAAATGATTCCATCGACACGTTAAATCCCCTCTCCACTACGAAGCTTACAGCAAATATTTTGGGAGGGCTGTAAACCTCCTTAGGCATTTTTCTCATATATTATGATTAATAATTAACAATAGCAAGCGGATAACCAACAGTACGTCAGTATACTGTATCAGCACTTGCTCCCAGATTCGTGATGCAAAATTACAAAGATTTATTTAATTAGTAAGAAAAAAAATACATCCACCATCCCCTATGCTCCCCTTATGACTTCCATCATCCTATTCTTCTCATTCCCTCGCCCTCCTCACCTGTTCGCGCCCATCAGCCGCATTGACAAAAGCATCAATAATGCAATAGCGTTACTTTTTTCGCTCTCTCGCCAGGCGTACCGACTGGCCATGGTGTGGGGTGTTGTCCCAATCCAATGCCAGGATATTGCCGTCAAAGTGCATCGTGTATGGGCAGCCCTCATCCGCTATTGTCGACGACCAGTACAATCCCTCGCACCCGTCGGCATAGGTCACTGCTCCCCAGCGGAACCCCGAAGCGGGCAGGAATACAGCACCTGCCTTTTCCATCCGCTCCCATTGGCCCACGGTATAGTTGTTGTCCTCCCATCCTTCGGCCGCTCCGCCAATCGGGCATCCTTCGGGCTGTTCCCACTCATCGGGCAGCAACAACAGACCATGCCTGCCGTTCACCGTGCCCGTCGTCCTTTTCTCGTCGGCATCGGGGCGTTCAAACAATAGATAGTGCCATTCCTCGGCAGTCAGTGTCCGCCAGCCGCCTGCCACACAGTCTCCCCAATCCACAAAGTGGACATACGCCTGCCAATCATCCGTAGTGTCCGAAGGTCTGTCGCCTGTCCCCCAGCCAAACAGCCCTCCGCGATCCCACTGGTGCTCTACAAAACTGCCTCCATCCTCCGCCAGATTTCCCGGCGCAAACACCACCTGCCTGCCCTCTCCCACCGAGAACGACACGCCATCATCCGGCTCACCACCGGCACAACCAGCAAGCAGGCTTAAAAGCAGCATAAACAATGCCCGAATACACTTTACCATGTCATCATACTATTAGTGAGCAATCTCCTCTTTGCCAAAGAGTCATGACCTGCCCGAAAGAACCCCCTCTATCCTCTCCATCACCGCTATCGGTTCTATCCCCTTCAGGCAAGGGTAATCCCCCTTCTGGCAGGGCTTCTTCCCATATTTCGAGCAGGGTCGGCAGTCCATCTCTTTCTGCACCGCCCACGCAGGGTCCTGCTTCCAGCCGTAAAAACCACGGCATGGATGCGTGGCACCCCATATACTGACCACGGGGATTCCCAGGCACGAGGCAAAGTGCATATTGGCCGAATCCATGCTCACCATCACATCCAATGCGGCAATCCGCTCCAATTCTTCTGCAAATCCGTACCGTCCAGCCAGCGATTCCACTCTCTCATATTTCCCCGCCCACGTCTCCAACACCGATGCCTCCGACCCACTGCCAAACAAAACAACGCTATACCCTTTCTCCGAAAGCATCTCTACCAGTAGTTCCATCTTCTCCAACGGCCATATCTTCCCCTTGTGCTGGGCAAACGGAGCCACACCCACCACACGCTGGTGCCCGTCGGCAGGCTTCACGCTCCAATACCCCTCTTCTTTTGCCCAGCCTTTCAGTCCGCAATGGTCAAACACACGGTCGTAGCGTCGCCATGTGGCCATCCCGCGGGCATCGCGTTTCCTGATGCAACGCACCGGCACGCCATGCAGCCTGAACAGCCAGTCCATCCCGATGGTCCGCAGCACGTGGTGCATATCCGCCACCTTATCAGGCTTCAACGCACCGAGCATGCGATACAGCTCCCGGGGCTTCTGCCTGCGTTCCGTGGCGATATACTCCACATTTGCCATGTCCCGGAACAGCGGTTCCAGCCGTGGCGGTCCCGCCACAAGGAACAGCACCTCGGGATTGGCCGCAGAACGTTGCCGCAGCACCGGCTCCAGAATGGCCACGTCGCCCAACGCCGACAGCCGGACAACCAACAGCCGCTTGCTATAATCTCCTTCGCTCACTTCTTGTTATAAAGCATCGGGTTCAGCGACGGGTCGTTATACATCTTCATCTGCCTGTATAGCTTCATCTTCTTTTGACCTGCAGCGAGCTCCTGTAGCAAGTCGTCGATGGCTTGCATCAAGTCACTTTTCTGCTCCAAAAGGGTATTGTATTTTGCCAGGCAACGTGCATGATGTGCTTCGTCAACATCCTTCCGCTCCACCTCGATACCGAAGTGGTATATCTTCAGTGCCAGAATCGACAGCCTGTCGATAGCCCAAGCCGGGGTCTCGGTGTTGATTTTGGCGTCGGGGCGAACCTCTACTGCTGCAAACTGCTGCATATAGTGGTCGTCTATCCGTTCCACCATGTCTGTCCGTCGCTGGTTCGAGCGGTCTATCCACCGCTTCAGCCGCAAAGCCTCCACCGGGTCCACATCCTCCGGACGTATCAAATCCTCCAGATGCCACTGCACCGTGTCCACATAGCTCTTCTCCCACAGCAGGTGTTCAAAGGTCCCCTCCGCATAGGGATTCACTGTCGGTGCATCCACCGAGTCTGTTCTATGGTAATCCACAATCTGCCTTTCAAACAAGGCAAATATCTCTTTAGTATCCATAACGTTTATCAAAAGGCGGCATGTGTTGGCACAGGCCGATACAAACAATTACTTTCCGAAAACCTTGGCGGCCTCGTCCATCTTCACCGGCACGTCCACCCCAAACGGGCAGCGCTCCATACAGCTGCCGCAATGGGTACACTCCGACGCATGGTGTGGCAAAGCATCATACTTTGCCTGCAATTCGGGTGTCAGCCCCTCGTTCTGGGCCTTGTCGAGCATTTCATTCACCTCGGCGATGGGAATCCCTTGCGGGCAGGGCGAGCAGTGGTTGCAATAGGTGCACTGCCCTCCCTTGTTGGCCTTGGCGGGCTGCATCACCGCGGTATAGTCTTTCTCCGCCTCGGTGGCATGCAGATAGTGCAAATCAGCCTTCAACTCCTCCAGATTGTCCACGCCCAGTATGCAGGTCGAGATGCAGGGCTTGGCCAGGCAGTAGGCTATGCACTGCTCCGGCGTGAAAGCCACGCCCAGCGGCGAGGTCTTCTGGTCCAGCAGTCGGCCGCCGCCGCCGAAGGTCTTCATCACGGTGATGCCGATATGATGCGTCGCGCAATAGTCATACAGCTCCACACGCACCGGGTCGATGCCTCCTTGCAGGTTCTCCATGGCACCCTCCTCCCAGGGGATGGCGCCACCCCGCAGCCGGTCGAAAGCGGGGTTCAGCGAGAACATAATCACCTCTATCCAGCCGCTCTTGGCGGCCATCAGTGCCACCTCGGCGTTGTGGCTGCTCACGCCAATGTGTTTAATCTTGCCCTCTTTCTTCAGCTGGAACACATAGTCCAAGAATGGGCTCCCCTCCAGCTCGTTCCACTCGTCGGGGCTGTCGGTGATGTGAATCATGCCCACCTCTATATGGTCGGTGCCCAGCCGCTCCAGCAGGTCTTCAAAGCCCTGCTTGGTCTCCTCCACGTCGCGGGTGCGGCTGTGCTGCCCCTCTTTGAATATCGTGCCTATGTGGCCCTGAATAATCATCTTGTCGCGACGGCCTTTCAGCGCAGCCCCGATATTCGAGCGTGTCTTCGGATTGGCATCGTAGATGTCGATATAGTTCATGCCGCTGTCCAACGCCATGTCCATCAGTGCTATCGAGCCTGCCGTATCCAGCTTCTCAAAGCCCCCGCAGCCAATGCTCAGCTCGCTCACTTCCAGCCCAGTGTTGCCCAACGGGCGGTATGTCATCGAATTCTTCGGGGTCTGTTTGCAGCCCACCGTCAGCACCAACGCCGACAACGCAATCATAAAGTATCTTTTCATATCAATGTAAATTATTTCGTCAATAACGCTATCCATAACGGCTCCCGGCGCCTTTTATTGTATAGCCAACAAAAAACTCCCTGCTATAGACTCCACCGTCCTTGCAATCCCAGCACAACGGCAGGAACCCGACCCCGCAAAAAAAACGCAATTTCCACCCATCCAGCAAATCACAAGTATCTCTATCAAATCTATCATATCTATCCAATCTACCCCCCCAGCACCTTAAGCGAAAGTAGAAAATGCCTGCACAATAGCATCCACACCCGGCTCCTCTTTTTCACATTTTTCAACAACCTACGACTAAAATTTATATATATCAAAAAAAGTTCGTATCTTTGCATTTCGTTTGAAAATAATAAAACAACAAGAAATCAATAAATTAGATAAAAAAGATGAATATCACCAGAGAAAACTTAGGGGAATTGGACCTCTGCATCAAGGTTGACATTACAGAAAATGACTACGCCGAGAAGGTAGCAAAACAGTTAAAAGAATACCAACACAGAGCCACCGTTCCCGGTTTCCGCAAGGGTATGGCGCCTATGGCTTTGATTCAACGTATCTACAAACCCACCATTGTTGCCGACGCCGTTCAAGACCTCCTGGGAGAATCTCTCTACAAATACATCGACGACGAGAAACTCGACATCATCGGCTCCCCCCTCTCCAACGAAGAGAAGACCGGCACTCCCGACTTTGCCAACGGCAAGGATTTCACCTTCTATTTCGACGCCGCCCTCTTCCCCGACATCAACATCGAGTGGGACAAAATCGACACCAAACTCTACACCATCAAGGTGACCCCCAAGGACATCGACTCCCAGATTGAGGAGATCTCCGAGCGTTACGGCAAGTTCGAGTCGCCCGAGGCCATCGTCGAGGGTGCCCAAGTCTACGGCAAAGCCATCGAGCTGACCAAGGAAGGCACCGACAAGGAAGGCGGTGTCTCCACCTTCTGCTCCTTCAAGCTCTCCGACATCAAGGACCCCGAAATCGCCGCCCTCTTCATTGGCAAGAAAGCCAAGGAGAACGTCGTCATCAACGCCGCCAAGGCCTTCACCCCCTCCGTCATCGAGAAGACCCTCCGCATCAACAACGCCGATGCCAAGAAATTCAAGAGCGACCTCCGCATCGAAATCAGCGGCTGCTCCCACATCACCCCCGCCGAAATCAACGAAGAGCTCTTCGAGAAGGTCTTCCCCGGTCAGGGCATCAAGGAACTCGACAAATTCCGCAAGGCCCTCTCTGCCCAGATAGAGAAAGCCAACGACGAGCAGTGCCAGATCCTCTTCGTCAACCAAGTCCGCAAACAGCTCCTCGACAACTTCAACGCCACCATGCCCGAGGCCTTCCTCAAGCGCTGGATCCTCTCCCGCAACTCCGACAAGAACGTCACCGCCGAGACCATCGAGAAAGAATGGGCCGACACCTACCTGCCCTCCCTCAAGTGGGAACTCCTCGACAACTCCCTCAACAAAATCCAGTCCATCGAGCCTACGCAGAACGAGATTGTCGACTACGTCAAGGATATCCTCCGCAACTCCGGCGCCAAGCACGAAGACGAGGACGATGCCAAATACGAAGAGCGTCTCGAGCAGTCTGCCCGCTCCATTGCCCAGGACCACAACAACGTCCGTCAGATTGTCGACAAACTCACCGTCGACAAGACCTACGTCCTCTTCAAAGACAAAATCAACCCCACCGTCGAGAAGATTTCCGCCAAGGACTTCGCCGAGGTTGCCCGCCAGCAATAATTGCTACCGCTCCACGACTTTTCATCACAATCACATCATTACCCAGTCTCCGCACACCGCTTGCGGAGACTTCTTTTTTTCCATTCTCCCCTCCACGCCGCCCCTTTAGCACGGCTATTAATAACGAGGGCTAAAGTGTGCCGGAGGCACACCATCTCAACAACCCCACACTGCACACCTACGGTGTTTAGTGTGGGGTTAATAAGGCTTGAGTAGTTTTTGATAACACCGGCGCATCTTGAAAAAAAACATACATTTCATTACCCCCCTCAAAGTCTTTTTTTTGCTATATTCGAAAAAAAATGTATATTTGCATTACCCTAAAAGAAGATGATAATCGACATAATAAACACATTACTTGTATATAAGCACTATAGAATTAACACTTATACTGATAAAAAATGCTAAAATAAGGCCTCCGAGACATGTCTGCAATACCCCATTCGGGCACTGCACAGCATGAAAAAGCCACACAGCAACGACCCCTCTGGACAAAAAAAACGACTAATCAATCTATATAATCAACTCAATGACTAAAGCAGAAATCGTAAAAAAGATCCATACCCGCACCGGCATACGTCGCAGCGACGTAAACGCCATCGTAGATGGGTTCCTTTCCGCCATCAAAAGCAACATGGTCCAAGGCCACAACATCTACCTCCGCGGTTTCGGCACCTTCTCCATTCGGCGCCACAAAGGGAGAAAGGCTTACAGCATCAACAATGCTGCCTTTATCACCATACCTCCTCACACCTCGCCCACTTTCAAGCCAGGCAAAGAACTGGCCTGCAAAACCAGGTGACCCGTAGCACCCAAACGCACCCCATGCGCTGCCCCCCGGCGTACCGCATACGCTCGGGCAAGAGTTGTATGGTCTTGACACAATAGCCTGCAGGGGCGTCCAGTAATATAGGGGACTTCTATAAAACACCTCATAGAGGTGAGACCATCAGAATGTCGGAGGGCATTTGCAGTGATGCAACTATTTTTCTTCACACCCGCACAATAGAAACCGACAATCCACGTTTATAACAAACGTTAAACGGTATTCTATACACATAAACCTTGTCCCGGACAATAAACTATACGACAATGAAACACACACGCCGCATCATCGTATTCACCCTTCTGGTGGCCATCGGCTCCGCTGCTTTTTGCCAAGACATCGACAAGATTATCCGTCCCCGCAAAAAGCAGACCCCCGCGCTGTACCTCAAGGCCTACTACTTCTCCCCCTCCGTCAATATGATCGAAGCCATCCGTTCCGACATCAACTACGGGGGCACCTTTGGCGTACTCCGCTATACCAACATCGGCCTCTCCTACCGCATCCCCATCTACCGGTTCATCTATATCCAGCCCGAAGTCATCTACGGCTTTGCCACCAACTGGGACGACGCCTTCCAGAGCCGCGACCAATTCTTCCCCCGCATCGGCTACGCCTTCGAGCACCGGCTGTACAGCAATTTCGACTTCCCCATCCATATCGGTGCCCGCTGGTGCCCCTCCAAGCTCTTTGCCGCCCGCGCCTATGTCGGCCCGGTGTTCAATTTCACCCTTGCCAAACGCGACTTCCGCTACACACCGGGCTATATGCTCTCGGCGGGTGCCGGCCTCGACCTGCTCAACATCCTCAGCGTCGATGCAGGATACCGCATAGGCATGTACAACCTCACCATCTATAACGAAACCGCCCAGTTCTACCTCGCCACAAGCATCAAATTCTAACCCCCCTGCCCTCTTCTCCTCACCTTTTTCCATCTTCCCATCCCACTGCCCCCTAACAAAGAATAGTATTCCGACAACAGACACAACATCAAATATAGTATAACACAATCACTCATCCTGTCAGAGACACACGCATTCAAAACAGAATATATATAACCCAATAATAATAAAACCACACTATTATGAAAAAGAAAACAATACTTCTGCTAGCCTGTCTCACCCTCACCGCATTCACCGCCAATGCACAGCTGGGTGACATTTTGAACAAAGCCGCTCGGAAAGCAACCCAAAAAGCCACCGAGAAATTAACCGACAAGGCTGCCGATGCCGCCGCCAAGTCTCTCGAAAGCAAACTGGAGCAAAACAAGAAAAAGACCACTGCCGACGAAGATGTCAACGAGCAGCCCGCCAGCATTAGCCTCATGCTCACAACACAGATGCCCGAGCTGCCCACTGCCGAGCAATACACCAGATACAAAGAAGCCGAGCTCAACGAACAGACCCTTAAATTGATGGTAAGCCCCGTCACCTCTTTCCAGTCCAACATCCTCAGCCTCTCCATGAAGATATTCTCCCAGATCGACTCAACCGAGCTGACCGAAGCCACCTACCGTCAGGCTGAAATGTCCACTGGCCTCACCCGCGAAGAGCTCGAACACCTGGCCACACTCCCCGACGACCAACAGCAGGCCTACCTTCAAGCCCACTACAAAGAGGGCACCGCACAAGCAGCCCTCATCCAGCAAGCCGCCGAAGCCAGCGAATACCTCAAGCCCATCCAGCCACTCATCGACCAATGGGAATCTTTCAACAGCCGCATCGACGACCTCTACAAATCCTCCGACGAACAATGCAAGCAAATCTACCAACGCTACTCCCAGCAGTTGAACAAAGCTTCCGACAAAGAACGCAACAAAATACTCATCAAATATTACTCCGAGATTGCCCCCATCGTGCGCAACACCGTGTTGCAGGCCCTCCAAATCCGGCTTTCCGAACAGATGCCCGTTGCCGAGCAGATCGAACAGCACATCTCCTCCATTAGGGCCGAACACCCCGACCTTTTCTCCCTGAGCCTTAACTACCCCAGAAACACCGCCACCCTCTTCCTCGCCGAACCCGCACACATGCTCGACATCCCTCAATACTCCGACTAACCTCCTCCGCTGCAAGTCTAATTCTTTAACCCACTCATAATACCACTCATGCAGATATCCAGCAAATGGAAACGCCTCCTATGGCACTTCGACCGTTCACTCCATACCCATCAGGCATGGAAAGCCCTTCTTTGGCCTCTGGGACTGGGGGCATTCCTGCTACTCTTCTTCTGGCTTATCGGCCTTATCTGGCCCCCTACACCCATGACCCTCTACACCGCCGGCGGCGTACCCCGCTGGGCCGAAACCACAGGCCTCTTCTTCGATGCCGGCAACTTCCCCCTTCGCTCGCGCCTCCCGCTGCTTTTCCAATTCCTCATTGTCGTTGTCGGCTCTGCGCTCCTCACCGCCTTCCTTGTCGCCACCCTCACCACCATCCTCCTCAACCGGCGCGACAACTACCGTGACGGACGCACCCGCTACCACTTCGCCGACCATGTCCTCGTCCTTGGGGGCAGCCAAACCCTTATCCACCTCCTCAAGACCCTCGACGACAAACCCGAGCTCAAGGACAAGACCTGGGTCATCCTCACCTCCGCCGACCCCCACCGCCTGCGCGACCTCGTCGACGCCTCCCTTCCCGAAGCGGCACGCGGCCTCACCTTCGTCATCTACTACGGCAACTCCGCCGACCCCGCCACCCTGCGCTCCTGCCAGATAGAGCTTGCCTCCTCCATCTTCATCATTGGCGAAGACAACCAGCCCGAGCAGGACCAGCACAACATCGAGTGCTGGAACGCTCTGCGCCACCTGCGCAGCAACGCCACACAGATGGCCCAGTGCTACCTCTTCACCTCCCAGCCCGTCTCCGGCCAACTGCTCCGCGCCCTTCCACAGGAGTCCCACACCACCCTCGAGACCAACGTGGTCAACATCCACCAGTCCATCGCCCGGCAGACCCTTATCCCGCAGAGCCACAGCTCCGACCACCTCACCCTCGACCGTTTTCTGCTCACTGCCGACAGCACCCGCTTTGTACACCTTGTCATCGTCGGCATGACGCCCATGGGCCTTGCTTTTGCCGACACCGCCGCCCAGCTTTGCCACTTCCCCAACTTCTCCTCCTCCGACCCCCATCCTCTCCGCACCCGCATCACCTTCATCGACCCCAATGCCGACGTCCAGCTCGAGTGCTTCCGCACCCAGTGCCAGCCCCTCTTCAACCTCTCCCACATCACCCTCCGCACCGATGTCAACGGCTGGCAATCCTCGCGTCCCGACAAAGAGTATGGCGACTTCCTCGACATCGAATGGCAATTCCTCAAGGGCACTATCCACCAGCAGTGGATACGCGACTTCCTCCTTGCCGCGGCGCTTGACAACCACCAGGTCCTCTCCCTTGCCATCTGCGGCGATTCGCCTTCGCGCAACCTTGCCGACGCCCTCAGCCTGCCCTCGCAGTTCTTCCCCTTCAACGACCCCGACACCCCCTCCGCCGCCACTCCCGTCATCTACACCTACCAGCCCGGCTCAGGCGTCCTGGCCCAGGCGGCACACACCGAGGTGCCAAGGTTCCACAATGTCGTGCCTTTCGGCATGACCGACGGCTCCTTCGACCCCCTCGACACCACCCGCATCCTCGCCGCCAAGCGCATCAACTATATCTATCACAAGGTCGACAACGGCAAACCCATCAACTCCATCCCCCTCGAGCCCCTCTCCCTCAACAACCTCTGGCAGCAACTCTCCATTGCCGAGAAACAGCAGGCACTCCATGCCGCCGCCTTCCTCGACCCACTCCTGCGCAACACCAAGTGTCCCGCCGACAGTGCCGACAACGACAAGGGCGCCGACACCATGGCCGACACCCTTGCCCGTCTCGAGCACAACCGCTGGAACATGGAGATGCTCCTCGAGGGTTACTCCCCGCTCCCCACCGACCACCGCACCCTCCTCAACCAGGCCCTGGCCAGCGACGACAGCCAGCTTCGACAGAATGCCGCCGTGCAGAACAAACGCTTCGCCAGTCTCCACCACGTCCTCAAGGACATCACCCCCTACGACGACCTCCCCGCCGACGGCCGCCAACGGCTCCTCACCGTCGTCAGCCACTACCACATGGTACGCTGACCCCGCCGCCGACAGCTATTCAAGGTTCCCCGATAGCCTCCACGATGGCCCGCTGCTGCGCGATTGTTATCAGCCGCTGGCCGGGACGATAGCCCAACGCCTCCAGCTCTTCCTTCAGTCCCGGAAACGACGCTATCTCGCAGTTCAGCCAGTTCAGCGCCGAGCGTCGCGACATGGTGTCGCGGGTGTAGAGCATGGCAAAGGCACTCTTTGTATACGGCTTGAACACAAACGGTTCCTTCCCTTCGGGGTTCAGATTGTCAGTCTTCATACTTCACCCCCTTTGCTATTCCGCCCCGCATGCGCACAATCCGCACAGCCTGCGGCACGATGATTTGCACTGCCTGCAGCACATCGGCCTCTCTGCGGCGTTCCAAATAGGGCAGACGGGCCAACACCTCCTGCACCGCATTGTCGTCCACCTCGTGGCGGTAGGCCACAGTCTCGTGGATGATCCCGTACACCCATTCCTGACGGAAACCGTATTCGCGTACCAGACGCCGTGCCGTGGAATCCTCCATCTCGGCAAACACCAGTCGCAGGTGCATGCCCTTGTCATCTTTAATAAACAGGCTCGTCTGCCTGCGTTCAATCAATACAATCATAATCACCTTTTTTTTAAATTGTCTCACCATAATTTGTTTCCGTGCGGGGCGGCCGGGGATTGTCGTTGGGGGTGAGGAAAGGCTCCTCCCCATCGCAACCATACGAACGGCAGGCTTCCGCCAACGCCTCCTCGCTGCCCATGCGGGCCAGCAGCGGGTTGTCGCACACCAGGTGCTGGGTAGAGCGTTTCTGCCCGCTCCGCCCCTTGCGGAGATGCACCCACGCCATACCGCCCTCCACACGGCTTGCCGCCGCCAGCACGCCGCCGCGCGACACAAAGCCCAGCCGCTCGGCAGTGCCCTGCCACAGCGGCTGCCCATCGTCCGGGTCGAGTGCAAGGCGCACACACTGCACTTCGGCCTCGGGCAACCCGGTTGCGGGGTTCTCGCACTGGAAGGCCACATAGAACCACAGGGCGTCGTTGAAGCAGAAGTCATCGTTGTTGCGCACGATGGCCGCCGCCAGCTGCCCCACGGTGGTCCCGTCGTCCACGGTCAGCCGCCCCAAGGCGATGTCGGTGGCATACGCCGTGCCGTCGTCGCTCACCGCTATGGACCGGAGCGTGCCTTCCGACACTCGCACCGAGTTCACCACACAGGCGCCGTTACGGGACTGCCACCGCGTCAGGTACACGGGCTCGGCATGCATGCCGTGCGACACAAAGGCATTGTAGGCCGTCCAACCCTTGCCGATGCATTCAAAGTGCGGCTTGCACTGCGGCCCAAACGCCCGCCAGAAATTCACCAGATTGGACCACCGCGAGCAGACGTTTATCTGTCGGGGCGAGACCTGGGGACCCTTGCCGGCATTATGCCGCACCCGTCCCACCATCCGGCCGTTGCGCCAGTAGAATGTCATGTCGCCCACCCTGACGGTGGCCATCGGAATACTTGATTTTTTAAAAGCCATAATACTTTCCTTTCACTTGTTTTTACGGTGCAAAAGTACCAAGAGTATTCCGGCTCGCTCCACCATCCTTCCGCTGTCTGCCGCAACCCTCGCACTCCGTCGCAAAGCTGCCTACACTTTCCCCTACGGCCAATACCGCTAGGCTGCAGGGCCGTCCAATACAGCATCGACGGCGCATCGTTACAGCAACGTTACCCTTTGTCATGACGGGAAACGATGCTGTAACAATACTGTCACGATGCCGTATTGAAGGGCGCGTCGGTGTTGGCGCTTGCCCGGAGTTGCCGGCATGCGGGGCGGCGGCGGTGGCGGTGGTTCGGTGGCGGTACATCTTGCACTGGTTTTACATTTGTTTCAAAATGCAAAGGAACAAATAAAATCAAGGATGCAATTTCGCGAACAGGACACCTCACCTTGGGGCCTTGCACGGCACAGGTGTCGCCCTGGGTGAGGTCGTATTCGGGTCGTTTTTAAATATTTTTAAGAAGCCATGTTTTTGATAATCGGAATAAATTGTATACCTTTGCAAATTGTGAAATATGCGATATTGGAAAGCATATCCACATTTAAAAAACTATTACTCAATGTATTCCGACAATGTCGATAATCAGGGAGAGCGTATGAACAAGTCGCCGGCAACGGAGATGGGCTGCGACTTTGCCCACGATTACGCCATACGGGGTATGTTGAATATCGGAGAGCTGAAGAATTATTGCTATCAGAACAAAATATCTATCCGCCAGCAATATGCGCTGGTGAAACGAAACTATCTGGAGGTGTATGACCTAGACTACTGCAAGGAGCTTTTCAAGTTCATGAAAGAGCTGAAAGCGGTGCTCGACACCTGCCTCGACGAGGAAGCCGAAGAAAAACCACCCCAAAGCGATGTCGTCAAGCCATCGTCCGAAGCCCCTGCGAAAAACGCCCCTGAACCGCCCCAACCACTGCAAATAGGGCACTTCCAGCTGACGGAAACAGGACGGAAAATAGAGTTGCACACCTGGAATGAGATGGTGGCCAGCATGGTGAGCCTGATGCACCTGCCCGACGAGGCGAGGGAGGACTGGCTGTACCTACTGGGTGTCGCCTCGGAGCATAAACGCACCAAGCCCCTCGACCACAAGGTGGTGTTCAATTCCAGCATCATGACGCTGACGTTCTGGATAGGCATGATGGTGGGCAATTTCACCTATCCCCTGCCCCACAAGGTGACTATCGGCTATAATGTGCTGGCGAAGGGCGACTACACTTGTCCTCCGCTGATACGCGCGCCACGAGGCGAACACTGGAACATGGTGAAGAACGGCGTGCAGTACTTCCGTCACGGAAATCTTACCGACATCCACGACACGAAACAGCTTATCTCCTCGAAGAAAGAGCGGCTGAGTCCACAAGACGCCGGCCCCATACTAAAGGCCTTGGAGCCGCTGGGTTGCAGCCTGATAGACAGCGACAGGCATTAATCTAGGGAGCATCCGGGCCCGAAGAGCTCTTTGCAATAGGGCGTCAACGGGATGTGCTTTGAGAGCCAGAAAATGGGCAGGCTGACGGTCTGTATGCCGCAGGCGTAGGGGGTGATGTCGTATTGCTGGAAAACCACGTTAATGACGCTGCGGGTGCTGTCGATAAAGAAGTTGTCCGGGACAATCACGCGACCGGCCGTGCGGTATTCCTCAAACATGCAGTCGCGGGTGTCTTTGTTCACTTCCAGGTCCTCGATGGCACGGACAATCACCTCGCCAAGCTGGGCAGTGTCCACCAAGTCGTTGAGGTGTACGATCTTCTTGGTGTCGAGGTCCATGACCACATAATCAATCATATAGAGGCCGTGGGCGGCATAAGCCATGTAGGTGTCGCTGGTGACGAGCATGGTGACAAGGTTGCTGTCGCGGGTGACGGTGCTTGCCAGATGTCCGTAGCTGTAGTGCTCGCGGATGCCGAGGGTGTCCACGGGGTGCTTGTGCAGGGCGGGTGAATCCTCGTCGTAGAGCCAGAGGTGGTCGAGCCAGCGGTCGGCAGCCTGACTGAACGAGGTGGCGGTGCTGTCGCCAAAGCAGCGCAGCAGCAACTCGGCTTCGCATTCAGACGTGAGGAAGCCCGAGGCAGGCCACTCCATGGAATAGCTGTTCTCCACGCCCAGCGAGTCGCCGCCGGGCCACATCTCCTCGTCGGAGGTGAGCAGATAGCAGCGCTGCCCATCGTAATGATAGGTCTTGAAGTCTTTAGGTTTATTGTTGCAGGCCACCAGCATCGAACTGGCAATCAATAAGCAAAGGAAAATTTTCTTCATCATAGTCTGTTGTTTTTGTATTTGCAAAGATACAAATATTTTCCGTAATAGCAACATCAGCAAATGAAAGACGAATTGCCCCGAATGAGACAAAAGAAAAAGTCCCCGCCTGCGAGACGGGGACTTGTTTTAATTGATAGTGGATTGAATATCTTTTTGTTCTTGCTGCAATAATTAAATGATACATTTTTTTTTGAACATATATTATTATTAAAATAAACATTGTCTACGGAAAACAATATAAACAGGGGGTTCTCGTTATAAAAGAAAAAAAAGATGAGCAAACAGAATAGCAAGGTTATCTTGATTACGGGGGCGAGCAGCGGCATAGGTTTTGAGACCGCACAAACGCTTGCCCGGCAAGGACACAAGGTGTATGCAGCAGCACGGAGGGTGGAACTGATGGAACCCCTGAAGAGCGACGGCGTGAAGGTGTTGAGGATGGATGTGACGGAGCAGGCGTCGATGGCGGCAGGGGTGCAGGCAGTGCTGGAGGCGGAAGGGCGTATCGACGTGCTGGTGAACAACGCCGGGTACGGTTATTTCGGAGCCGTGGAGAATGTGACAATGGAGGAGGCACGCCGACAGGTGGAGGTGAATGTGTTCGGACTGGCGGAGCTATGCAAGCTGGTGCTGCCTGTGATGCGGAAGCAGGGCTCGGGCAGAATTATCAACACCTCTTCCATCGCCGGTAAGACAGTGCTGCCGTTCGGGGCATGGTACCATGTGACGAAATACTCGGTGGAGGCGTTGAGCGACGCGCTGAGGATGGAGATGAAGCCTTTCGGGGTGGATGTGGTGCTGATTGAACCCGGCGGCATCAAGACGGACTGGGGCATCATTGCGGCAAGACATTTGGCTGAGTCGTCGAAAGGGACGGCATACGAGGCGGATGCACTGCGCGAGGCCGAGCTGATGCACAAGGGCTATTCGGGCAACTACCTGTCGGCACCGAGGGTGGTGACACGCGCCATCAGCCAGGCTGTGAACAGCCGGAGACCGCGTCCACGCTACAGGATAGGCCGCGGGGCTTGCAGCATGGTGTTTCTGCACACGGTGCTGCCCGCCCGCTGGTGGGACGGGATGATGCGGCGGTTTATGCTCATCAAAATCTGAGCCTGCCGACTATCGGCGGGAGCCGGAGGGCAGACGGACTTTGTGGTAGCAGCTTTGCTGAGTTTGGGGATTCCACCCCTCGACAAAAAGCCAGTCGTCTTCACCCCAGAAATAGTGCGAAGGGGTCCAGCTCGGGGTGGTCTGATAGACAAATGGAGCACCGACATGACGGCTGTCGGTGGGATAAGGGTAGATGTAGATAAATGCAGGCATTTCGGCTGGGCCGGCACCCCATACGGTGTTGATGCCGGCAAGGAAGTGGCTGGCGGAAAGCACCATGTTGCAGGCAGGCATGCAGACGGTGTCGCCCAAAAGACGGGTGCAGCAGTTGTCGCCCACGGCCATCTCGACAAATGCGGGTCCCCCTTCACCAAACTGGCCTGCGTACAGCTCTTCGAGGACTATAGCATAGAGTATATTGTCATTGTGCGCGAACTGGCGCACTGCCGCAGTGTCGGCGGCGGTGGGTTGCCGGTCGTAGCGGTCGAGGTTATAGCGTTTGGCATGCGACTGGGCAAGAAGGTATTCCTGATGGGAGATTTCGATGTCGTCCATCAGACAGTTCTCGCGATGGGCGGGAGGGGTGACACGGGTTTTGTAGTAGTCGTACCCTCCACGGAAATAGAGCCATTCGTCGTTGACCCAGTTGAAATCGTAAGGCGTGAAGGAGAGGTTGAACGGACTGAGCGAGGCTATCTCCCACCCTTGCAGCGAGACAATGGTGAGATGCCCCTGGAGGGAGTCGAGATTGAAGGAGCCTGTGGCCAAGAGGCCGTCGCGTGAGAGGGCGTAGGTGTCGCAGGGAATATACATATAGAGCATGTCGTTGAGGTACATGCGGCTGTGCCCCTCGATGGGGTGCTGGATGTAGACCCCTTTGATGGCCGAGGGGAAGAAACGACCTACCTGTATGGTCAACGCACCTTGGGCGAAGAGGTCCTTCTCCTGGTCGGAAAGGATGGTGTTGTAGTATGTGTCGATGACTTGGAGACGTTCCTCGGGGGAGAAGGCGTTGGTGTCGAAGAGTTGGTTGTAGCGATGGCGATGCCGCTCGAACTCGGCCTTGGAGACACGTGCATAGTCCTGTGCAACAAGGGTGAGGGTCGAGAACAATAAAATCGTTGCGAGCAGCAGTTGTTTCACCAGGACGGGCTTGTTTTATTTGGAAAGCGGGATGGCGGTAAGGACCCCGTCGTGGAAGGCGAAGACGGTGCTGTCGGAGTGACGGGGGTCGGAATAGCGGATGATTTCGGAATAGCCGTCGCCATTGACATCAGCGATATTGAGGATGTCGAAGGGGATGCGGAAGAGTGTCCAGAATTGGTCGGGGAAGTCTTTCATATAGGGATGGACGAGGTAGCAGGTGGTGGAACCGTAGGTGGAGGTGCGGTCGAAGGTGTAGAGGGCATAGGCCGGAAGGCTGTCGGCCAAAAGAAGAGGATGGAGCACGATGCTGTCGGAGTCGAAGTCGGCATTGCCCATGCCCATGATTTCACTTATCTTGCCATCGTCATCAACGAGTTGGAGGGTGATGTAGTTATCGGTGTCGGCACTGCGGTAGAGCTGCAGCGTGGAGATGCGGGAGAGCCGAAAAGATTTGACCAGCTGAAGAGTGTTGTCGGTTTGCTGGTTCTGCGGTTGACTGTCGTGGCGGCAAGACGCAAACAACAGGAGGATCGAAGCCAAGATGATTGTATGTTTCATTGTAATGAAAATTAACGATTTGTAGATGCCTGTTTACGCTCATTTTCCACAGCACCGATAAGCTGGAGATTGAGTTCTTCTATATACGACAGCTGGTCCAGGGTGGGATTGGTCAGGGCAGTGCCGTACCATAGACCATCGCTGTGGAAGAAAGCGGTGAGCTTCGGGTCGGAAAAGGTGCGACCGTGACGAGCAAAGATTTCGTTGCGGATGAGACGAAGGACTTCGGAGGGATAGGCTTTCAAATAGCCGCGTGTAAGGAGCATAGATGAGGCTTCGGGCCAACGGCCGGGGACTTGGTTGTCGAGGCCAGTCTTGACGAGATGGCAGAGCAGGTCGCCCTGTGAGATCCACTCGAAATCATTGTCTTCGACATGGCTGATGCCGTTGTAGAAGTCAAGGCCTTCGGCAGTTAATGTGAAACAGAGTTTGCGGCCATCGCTGAGTGAGAGGACATGCTCAGGCATATCGGTTTCGCCCCAGCGGATGGTGTAGGCATAGCTTCTGTGTGGTTGGCCGGGCAGGCTGCTGAGACTGTAGATCAATATGCTGTCGTGGGTGATACGCCATGCTTCAAGGCCGTCCCGGTAAGTCCCCTCAATCTGCCTATGGATGTCGGCCTCAAGAACAGAGTCAAAACCGTGCGAATGTTCGTACCACTTGTTGGCGGAGTGTCCGTCGTAACGGAGCAAGATATCTTCAAGGGTGCGGGTCCGGCCATATACTAGCAGGCACTCCTGGCCTCCGATAGTCTTGTGGATGATAAGGTCATTGTAGTGGATGATGGTGTCGGTCCATGCGTTCCCTATCTGGTTGGGCCTAAGGAAATCGCCGGGCACTTCAGCCTTGGCCCACGACTGAGCATTACCGCCTTCATGCAGATTACCTTCAACGGTGACAATATCAGTGACGTTTTCCTCAAGCACAGTAATAAATGTAGCGCCATTGTGCCAATAGGTACCCTTATACTGCTGGCCCATTGCAAGGGTTCCGACAAAGAGACATGCCAGAAAGAAAACTTGACGCATCGACAGACTGGACTTGATTTGTTGTATCATTACCATAGCAAAAAGAGTTTGTTTGTTCAGCAATGGATAACGAGGATTGTGTTTTTTTATTTTACCCAAGTCAACAATCCCCCTATCAAATCTATAGTATCTATCGTATCTATCCAATCTATAAAACAAAAAAAAGGGAGTCCCTTTCAGGGAACTCCCTCTGTAAAAGATTGGCAGCGACCTACTTTTCCACGAACATGCGCAGTATCATCGGCGATGACGGGCTTAACTTCTCTGTTCGGAATGGG
>ONFR01000011.1 GCA_900317125.1 uncultured Bacteroidales bacterium
TCTTCCGACGGGCTGCGTGGCATTGAGGTTTATGACATGACAGGGCGCAGAATGCTTGCCTTCACTGCCACCTCCACAGAGGTCTCTTTCAATGTCTCGTACTGGTCTGCCGGCACCTACATTGTCATCCTCCGCACCATAGCAGGTGCCTCTGTGCAGCGGCTGGTGGTGGAATAACCACTAGACTCCTTGCTGTAATACATTATCCCCAATCGGTCATTAGGGCCGAGAAGATACAAATTGTCGACTGCAACCTCCTTTTCAAACCATTCCGGTATAAAACCTAATGACCGATTTGGGTTGGCCCAAATCGGTCGTTGGAATCAAAATACAGTTGCCGTGAGACGCAGAGGAGAGGGGGGGGTGCTGAAAAAAGGAGGATGGTTGGGGAGTGGATGGGTTTATCTTTGATTGTTTACTATGGCGATTAGCCGATAATGACTGCCCTTTCCGTCTGACTGCCCGATTTGGGGCTAATCATGTTTGAGAAGCGGAGGATAATGTCCTGCATGTCGTTGGGCAGGAGGCTCCATGTTTGAGCGAGGATGTTGTCGGGAACGCCGTTGTAGAAGGCCTCGGCTATGGCGCCTGCGATGGATGCCTGGGTATCGGCATCGCCACCGAGAGAGACCGCGTTGCGGACGGTGTCCTCGTAGTCGGTGCCTTCGAGGAAGCAGATGATGGCTTCAGGTACGGAGTCCTGGCATGAGCTGTGGAAGCCGTAGGAAGGCCGGATGTCGTCGAGGAGGCGCGAGAGGTTGTAGTGGAAGTTGCGTTCAATGTGGTATCGGATGTCTTCCTTAGAATGGCCGGTACGGGCCAGGAATATGGCAGTGGCGGTGGCCTGCGCCCCTTTGATGCCCTCGGGGTGGTTGTGGGTGACGGCGGCGCTTTGGCGTGCCAGTTCTAGGACGTCCTCGAGGGACTGCCCTATCCAAGCCACAGGGCTGACGCGCATGGCCGAACCGTTGCCGTAACTGCTGTAGGGTTGGGTGTCGCCTAAGGCAAGCCATGTGCTGAATTTCTTGCCATAGCCTGCTTGGGGATAGCGATGCCCCAACAGGTGCATGCAGTTGACCAGCGGGTGTTGTAAAGGGTCGGTAAGCCACAGCATATTGGCTACGGTCATGACGGAGTCGTCGGTAGGACGAGCGCTTTTTGGAAAGAGAGGGAAATTCTTACGCTTGATGCGGTGGAATTCGTAGTAGCTGCCGATAACATCGCCGCAGATGGCTCCCATGCAGCGGAGATTGTCGGGCAGGGTAGGGGTGTTGGACATGGCGGGTTAGAATTTGAAATTGAGTCCAGCGGACCAGAGTATGGGCAGCTGGTCGACGCGTTGGAAGGTGAGACGGTCGAAATAGAAGATGTTGTTGCGGTTGTAAAGGTTGGTGACGCTCAAATTGACTTCAAGTATGGAGCGTTTGCCGATGGAGAACTTGCGTTTGCCGCTAAGGTCGAAACGGTGGTAGCTGGGAAGGCGTCCGGCATAAAGGTCGCCATAGATTACGCCATACTCACCGTTGACACGGGTGTAGTCGGAGGTGAGTCCGTCGCCGAAAGTGATGTTCTCGTACATGCCTTGCGTTTGGGTGAAGGGGTAGCCGCTACCATAGCTCCAGCGTCCACTGATTTCCCACTCATATTGTTCGCCCAAACGGACGGTGGAGAGGAGGTTGATGGTGTGTCTGCGGTCGTAGTGGGGTGTATAGGTTTGGATTTCGTCGGTGCGGATTACCCAGCCGAGAGAGTATGTGGCCCAGAGGTAGAGCCAGTCGATGTCGTAGCAGAGGCTGAGGTCGATACCATAGGCCATGCCTTTTTCGACAATGTAGTCGGTGAGCAGATACTCGGGTTTCTCGTAAATGCCACCAATGCGGTAGGCTTGGTCGCTTGGGTCGAACATCTTGTTGCGGTTGGCATTGAGGAGCTGGCTGAAATTCTTGAAGTATATTTCAGCGTTGGTGGTAAGGTGGTTAGTGAAGTCGTATTCGGCACCGAAGATGAGGTGCTGAGCGTGTTGAATGCTGTTGCTAACAGGAGCGCCAAGGAAGGTGGAGGGCTTGGTAAGGGAAGGCACTCCAGTGAGGACTCCGTTGAAAAGGTTGACAATGTCGTGGTCGGAGCGCGCGTCGATGAAGATTTGGCTGTAGAGTCCCCCCGCCATCTTGAGACGAAAACGATCGTTAAGGTTGTATTTGGCAGATAGACGAGGTTCTAAACTTCCACGGCTGAATGAGTTGTAATAGATGTAGCGAAGCCCTGGGTCGATGAGCCACTTGCCATAGGCAATCTTATAGGTGATGTAGCCTGAGAGGCTGTTGGTGTTTTCGTTCTGGTCGTTGTCAAGACCATAGGGATTGAAATAGAGGAAGTCGGTAGTGTATCCCTCAAAAGCCAAGCCGTAGCGCAACCGGTTGGTGCCAATGAAGTTGGTGATGTCCAGTCCCATGTTGAAGCCTTTTATGCCGCTATGGCTGTTGTGGTCGGCAGGATCCTTGAAATTGATGTAGTAGTCGGAATAGGCCACATGTCCCTCAAGGATAGAGCTAGAGCCAGTGACGAGCATGAAATTAGTGCCTAAGCCGTAGTTAAGCCAGTTGTAATCGGCCAAAGATTGGTAACCGTTGACTTTGTCGTCGAAGCGGAAGCCGAAGAAACTGATTTTGCTGCCCGAGCCGGAATTGACAGATAGTTTGCCATAAAGATCCATGAAGTCGAAAGGAAGTGTGTGGTTGATGTAGGGGTATAGGGTTTGGGAGGTCTTGGAGAGGAAAGAGTTTTTGGCGGAGAGCAGGTATGTGATAGTGTGGGGGCTGTCGGGACGTTCCTTTTTCAGAGGACCTTCCAATACAATATTGGCGCCAAAGGTGTTGAGGCCGATTTTGCCAGTGTGGCGTTTCTTGTTTCCGTCGCGGGTGGTGATGTCCATGACCGATGAGATTCGGCCGCCATACTCAGCGCCAAAGCCACCGGAATAGATGTCGGCATTAAGGATTACGTCGGTTTCAAAGATAGAGTATAGTCCGATGGAGTGGAAAGGATTGTAAACAATCATTCCGTCGAGCATACAGAGATTTTGTATCATCGAACCGCCTCGAATGTATAGTTGGCCGCCTTGGTCGCCTGTGGAATTGATGCCAGGAAGTACTTGCAAGTATTGAGCCAGGTCGGAAGTGCCACCGATGGATGGCATTTGTTGAATCTGTGTGGCGGAGATTTTCTCTACAGATACCTGCGTTTGGATTTTGCGTTCCTCTAAGCGGTTGTCGGTGACGGTGACATCTGTCAGTGTTTTGGCCACCGATTTAAGAACGATGTTCCTCACCAGGGTCTGCCCTTTTTTTACTGTGATAGGCTCGGTGTACTCTTGATAACCCACGAAACGAACTCTAAGCGTGTAGCTCCCTTCGGGCATCTTGTTGATGAGGTAAAACCCGTTGATGTCGGTGGCAACCCCGTATCGGGTACCGTCAAGAACGACATTGGCAAAGGGGATGGCTTCACCGGTTTCGCTGTCGGTAAGTGTGCCCTTGACTGTTTGGGCAAAGATGGGTATTGCGTTGAGAGCAAAGAGAAGGAGTATGACAATTCGTTTCATGCTGCATGGATGTTTTGGTGATGGATGACAGGGAAATTTTAGTGTATGATTTTAAAAACCAATTCTTTCAGGATCTCTCCATCAGTGATAGAGCCGGAATTGTGTATGCCTTTTGACTTAAGGTCGGCTTCGTAGAGATAGCCTATGCAGCTGGCGAGTTTGCCCAAAGAATAGTTCTGTGCTGCAGTGGCGTAGTCGCGGATAAAGTAAGGATTAATCCCCAGTGCCGATGCCACACTTTTGGTGTCGTTTTTGTCAGGTTGCTGGAGGTAAGTCATAATCTTGATAAAGTAGCCGTATAATGATGGTAGGATTTTCTGAATGGGGTTGTCCTTGGGATTGGCAGTGAAGTGGTTCACAATCCTGTTGCATTGGACAACATTCCTGCGCCCGATGGCGTTCTGTAGCTCGAACACATTGTAGTCTTTGCTTATGCCAATATTGCGCTCGATTATATCCTCGTTGATGACGTCGCCTGGATTCAAGGAGATGAATACTTTTGAGAGCTCGTTCTCGATTTTGCTTAAGTCGTTGCCGAGGTATTCGGCGATTAGTACCGACCCCTTCTGGGTGATGGTGTGACCATGTTTGTTTACAAATGTTCCTATCCAGTCGGGCAATTGGTTGTCATAGAGTTTGGCGTGCTCATAGATACAGCCGTTATCATTGATGGCCTTGTAAGCTTTTGACCGCTTGTCGAGTTTCTTGTTTCTGTAGCAAAATACCAATAGGGTTTGGGGGAGGGGGTGCTGTAGATAGTCTGCCAATAGCTCCCATTCTTTTGTTGGAATGTCCTGTGCTTCCTTGACCAATACTACTTTGACAGGTGACATCATCGGGAACTGCTTGGCATGTGACAGTACTGTGCTCATGTCAGTCTCTTTACCATAGAGGACGATTAGGTCGAAGTCGCGAAATCCTTCGTCTACAATGTTTTGTTCAAAAAGGGCAGAGGCGTGGTCAATATAGTAGTTTTCTTCGCCAGTGAGGAGGTATACTGGTTTGTATTTTGAAGCCTTGAGGTCGTCGATTAGCTGTTTTTCAGTAATGAGCATGTTGCCTATAATTAAATACAAAATGCAAAAATACATTTTTTTTTTCAAATGGACATTGCCGATTCTGAAAAAATAGTTAAAAGGGACTGTTTCGGAGGGTGAAAGCGTGTTGTTTTTGTCACAATAAGTGTGGGACGGAAGAGCCGTCAACGTTCATTTGTCACTCAAATCGTGCAATTCGGCACCAAAAATGTGTAATTTCGTCACATTTTATGTTGTGAATATTATTTTTGTCAGTTGTTCTGTCCGAGATTCTTAATTTTGCAACCTATCCGAAATCTGTATTGCTTATGAAAGAACCGGAAAGATTGTTTGATTTGATTGACCGCCGTAGGGAGCTCTGCCCAGAGCGGCCAGTGTTCTCCAACAAAAAAAATGGTCAGTGGGAAAAACACTATATTGACGAGTATATCGAGAAGTCGAGTCTTCTCAGTTACGCATTCATGCATCTAGGTGTGCAGAAAGGCGAACACATCGCACTGATTTCAACGGGTCGTCCGGAGTGGAATTATATCGATATGGGCGTCCAGATGATGGGGGCAGTACTATTGCCCATCTATCCCACAATCAGCGAGAGCGAGTACCTGTATATCCTCAGCCATGCCGAAGTGCGTTATTTGATAGTCGAAGGCGAGACCCTGTATAAGAAAATCGGTTCAATTCGTAATCAATTGCCAGCCATAAAGGAGGTTTATACCCTCAATCTCATAGAAGGTGTTCCAAGCATTAATGACCTTTATGCCATAGGCGATAGCCATCGCGACCCGGATGGGCTTCAGGCAATAAAGGACAGTATCACTACCGACGATGTGGCCACACTTATCTATACCAGTGGTTCTACAGGTACACCCAAAGGCGTAATGCTATCCCACAGAGGCATAATACTGAATGTTCTCGGCATTAAAGAGTCGCCTGGAAAAGACTGGACTAGAGCACTCAGCTGGATGCCACTGTGCCATATCTACGAGCGAATGATGAATTATCTCTATCAGTACTTGTGTATGGAGATATATTATGCCGAAAGCATTGCCAAGGTGGCTGAGAATGCGCAGGAGACCAATCCGTACATGATGGCTGCGGTCCCGAGGTTCATAGAGAAGATGTACGATAAGGTGTTCCGTAAAGGTGAGAAACTGACGGGGTTCAAGAAAAAGGTCTTCGATTGGGCGTTGGATTTGGGTTTCGATTACGAGCTTAACGATAAGAAGCGTACGTTGTGGTATAACATTCGTCATTCTGTTGCCGACCGATTAGTGTATGCGGAGATACGCAAGGCTCTTGGGGCCAATTTCCACATGCTTGTCTCAGGAGGTGCCTCCATCCAGCCAAGGCTCACTCGGTTTTTCAGTGCCGTGGGGCTTGACCTTTACGAAGGCTATGGCCTTACCGAGTGTTCTCCCCTTGTGGCTGTCACCAACAGCTATGCCGAGGAGGGCCGCAAAGTAGGCTCGGTCGGTTTCGTGCTGCCGGGCATCGAGGTCCAGATACATCCCGAATCCCATGAAATCATGTGCCGAGGCGGAAATGTGATGAAAGGTTACTTCAAGGCTCCCGAGCTGACTGCCGAAGCTATCGATTCAGAGGGATGGTTCCATACAGGGGATACCGGATATATCGACAGCGGTGGATATATGTTCCTTACTGGACGTACCAAGAACATGTTCAAGACCTCCATGGGCAAGTTCGTCAATCCCGAGGTGATAGAGGAGCGATTTAAAGAATCTCCCTTCATTCTTGATATGATGGTTGTTGGCGAGGGGCAGAAGTTTGCTGCAGCCATTATTGCACCCGATTTTGACATGCTTAAGGATTGGTGTGTCCGTCATGATGTTGTTGCGAGCACGAGGGAGGAAATGCTTGCCTCTAAGACGGTTCAAGAGCGTTATCAGAAAGTGATTGACAAGTACAATGCCACGCTTGGCAATCATGAGCAGGTAAAGCGTTTCCGTTTGGTGCCCGAGGTGTGGAGCACCGAGAACAGGTTCCTCACTCCCACGCTTAAAATCAAGCGAAATAACATTACCGCCTTCTACAAGAAAGAGATAGAGGAATTGTTCGTATAGCGGTAGCAGGTTGCGAATGTCTACATTACCCGTCGTATCGAATGCAGGCGATGGGTGAGTTGATGAGTGTCGTTGTTGATGATGCCCTCGTAAGTAAGACTGTCGATGCGCACTTGCCCGGATGAATGGATGATGCGCCCTCCGCCCATGTAGATGCCCACATGGATGATGCGGCCTGTTTCGTTGGAGAAGAAACAAAGGTCGTCGCGTCGAGCCTGCTGCAAATCTGGAATCATTTCTCCTTGAGTTGCCTGCTGGGAAGCGTCGCGGAGCAGTCTTTTACCGCAAGCCCTGAAACATACCTGTGTCAATCCGGAGCAGTCGATGCCCATGATGGTGCGACCGCCCCAAAGGTAAGGGGCTCCTAAAAAGGTGCTTTCCGCCACTGAAGCAGGACTTTCCTCGCTGCCTGCACTCATGTTCGCCTCGTCTTCTGTGGGGCGCCATTGTTTGTTGTCAATCCAGCCCTCGTAACCATCCCAGTCGCATTTTGCCAAGGTCCATTTCTCTTGTTGCTCCAATATAGTAAAGGTGTCGCCCTGGAGTAGTTGGTTTACCATCTCTGCACGGTCGGAAGGGTCGCGCCTCATTGCTACTGCCGAAAGGAAACAGTAGCCCCTTTTTTCAGCGTGTTCGGTCAATCTGAAGGGAGCTTCCACCCCTGTTGAATTGCTACAGTTTTCCATGCTCCACAGATATTACGATACGTTCTATTAGATTGTCGTCCTTGTTGTTGTTCGGGTCGTAGGCGGCTTTTAGATTATACCCGAACAGCCTTGCAAAAGCCTGGTAAAATCCTGCCCGCAGTTTGCCTCTCAGCTCGTCGACCAGCACATACGAGGTGCGTCCGGTCTCGCGGTCAATCAATTTCAGCAGGACTTTGCCCTGCGAGATGGTGCACCCCTTCAACTCGTCGCTGAAGTCGGCCAGCAGATTCTTCTCTGCTGTACGGATGGCGGCACGTCTTTGCTTCTTCGGCAAATCGGCAATTTGTTGCTCTAAAATGTCAAGACGTTGCTTGCCAATCTTGGCATAAGGCAGCATCTTTTTCACATTGCGAATCAACTTCTGATTATGTCTAATCTCGTAATCCGATAGCAACGATGCCGATGCTATGACATTTACGTCTTTTAGTCTGTAATATGGAATGGTGTCCCCGTCCAAAATGATTCCAAAACGCACTTTGCGTTCCATTACTACCTGGCTATGAGCAGGTAGCCATGCTGCTATGAGCAGAAGATAAAGTGATGCGCGAAAGAATCTTTTCATGGCAGTTTTCATATTTTTCGTGTAATAACTCAAAAATGTCGAAAATATTTTGTACTTTTGCACCATGAAACGAAGTTTGGCTGATTTTAACCTTTTTTATACACTAGTGTTCCCCGTGGTGCAGTTTGCCACCTTATGCCATTATAGGCGAGTAGTGGTGCGGGGAAAGGAGAACATTCCTCATGACCAGCATTACATCCTGGCACCCTGTCATCAAAATGCCATGATGGACCCCCTCGTGGTCCTCATGGTTATGTATAGGCCTATTGTCTTTCTTGCGCGTGCCGACATCTTTGCCAAGCCTGTGGCCCGTTTTTTCCTCACATGGTTACGCATCAGTCCTGTTTATCGTATCCGTGATGGCCGTGAGCAGTTGACACGCAATGAGGCAGTCTTCGACAATGCCCGGCAGGCTTTGGAGAAGGGGATGCCGCTCTGTCTCATGGCTGAAGGCACCCACAACAACCGTCATCAACTACTACCTCTTGTCAAGGGTATGTTCCGTATAGCCGGAGAGACGCAACGGGATCTTGGCGACAAACCTCTCTACATTGTCCCTGTAGGCCTCGATTACGACCATTACGAGAACCCCTATAGCAGTGTGGTCGTCAATTTCTGTCCACCGATTGATGTGAGGCAGTATATGGCTGAGTTCTCCGACAACGAGCCCGTGGCGCTCAACCACATGCGTCAAGACCTTACACTTGCCATGAAAGATGCCATCCATCAGGTAAACGCAGATGAACATTACGACGACGAGTATGCCTACTGCCATCTCAAAACTGCTGACAACCTCAAATCGCTACATCTGCGCAACAACGTATGGGGAAGGTTCATGGCCAGAAGGCACGTCAGCCAGCAGCTTGCCCAATTGGAACCCGACAGCCTCGTCCCGCGCTATGACGAAGGAGCCGCATTCGCCCGCGAATGCGAAGCGCGGCGTGTGCCGTTGTGGTTTGCTTCGAAGTGTCTTGGGGTACCCAAGTGGTTGCTTGTTGCGCGATGGACTCTAGGATTGCTTGGATTACTGCTGTTGCTCTTCCTTTGCCGCGACATGCTGCTTTTGTGGATTTTTAGCAATCCTGTCGTCTATCTACCCACCCATCTTATAGCTAAAGCCAAGGTCAAAGACCCTCAGTTCCGCAGTTCCATCAACTACGGTATCCGTTTTGTGCTCACGTTGGTTTATATTTTGACGCTCTTTGTGGTGGAAATATGCACTTGCGGACTGTGGCGTGCTGTGGGAATACTCCTTATGGGTTTGTTGAGTGCATGGCTCACACCCAAAGTGTATGTATTTTTGCGAGACTTGTTATACGGCTATCGCTGGCTACATCGCAGATAATCCAACAGGGCTTTACCATTGTCCAATCGCACAAAACATTTCACGGATTGTATGGCCATACAATCCGTGAAAGTGCGTTTCCTGAGGCAACCCAATTGGCCTCAAAGGTATGGAATGCGTTTCAGCTGAGCGCAGGAGGTTCGCCGTCGCCGATGGGGTCCTCGCCCCAAACCGAGCGTGATGCAGCTAGGCATTCCTGGCGTGTGATGTCGTTCAGTCGTTCGAGGTGCCGCTGATAGAACACACATTTGGTCAGTCCCACCTGCTTGCACACCACGTCGGTGGCAAAGGCCTCGCACGTGGGGGCTCCGCACATGCCGCAATCCACCTGAGGCAGGTACATCTTTAGCTTGTTGATTTTCTCTAGTTTCTCGTAGGCCTTGGTCAAGTCCTTGTCCAAAGTGAGCATCGAGCGGGGCTGTGCCGGCTCGGCAAAGGAGTTATCAATCAGGTAGTCTTTGTAGGCGTCCATTTCGCGGGCTCTGGCCACCTCGCCGTTGCGCTCCCGCTCGGCTGCCTTTCGCGCGCGGGCATACATGCGTTCGCTGCAGAGAAATCTGTTCTCTATCGACAGCAGTGCTCCTGCACAGCTTTGGTCGCAAGCTCGTAGCTCAAGGAACTCCACACCCTCAACCTCATCGTTCTCCAGCTTGTCGAGGAAGTCCATTACGTTCTGTATTCCGTCAATGGCATACGACCGTTTGGCTAGGCAGATGCGCCTTTCGCCGTTGGTGAGCGTAGAGAGGATGGCATCGGCCGACAGCTGTGGGGTCTGCAGTGCAGTGTAGGAATAGCCTTTGCCCTGCTCCTTTATCTTGCGGTACACTTTGTTGAAAAGTGAATCCATGTTGATAACACCGTCGATGATGGACCGTTTCTCGCCCACAGGGGCTTTCACGGCTGCTATCTTGGCGGCGCATGGCGTGACGTAAAACAGACCGATCTCTTCGCGAGGCACCCCGCGCTCCTCGGTAAGCAGCTTCAGTACGTACATGGCCGAGATGTCGAGCGGAGCTTTGACGGGGATGATGTTGCTCACCAACGAGGGATACTTAATCTGAATGAGGCGGACAATGGCTGGGCAGAAACTGGAGATGAGCGGCTCGTCGTCGCTGTGTTCTTTGGCATACTTGTGCTTCACGTCGACGTAGATGCTCGATGCCGACTCAACCTCGAACACATGTTTAAACCCTAAATCCTTCAGTGCTGCGTAGATGCGCGACACGCGTATGTCGTCGGGGAATTGCCCCAGAAACACCGCTGGCAGCAGGGCAACAGAGTGGGGGAACTCATGCACCATCTTGAAGTCGTCCTGCTTGATGTAGATGGCGTCGACAGGGCATGCCTCGTGGCATTTGCCGCAGTCGATGCAGCGGTCCTCCATGATAATAGCTTTGCCGTTGATGATACGTATGGCCTCGGTGGGACATATCTTCATGCAGCGCGAGCAACCGATACAGTTGCCCTCATCTATCTCCAGGGCGTGGTAAAACATGTGTGTCTATAATTATAATTGTTAAACAAACTTGACCATCATCTCGACCGTAGTGCCCACCCCGACCTCGGAGGTGACATTCAGCATGTCGACATTCTTCTTCATGTTGGGAAGGCCCATACCGGCTCCGAACCCCATGTCACGCACCTCTGGGCGCGCAGTGGAATAGCCCTCCTGCATGGCTTGGGCGATGTCGGGGATGCCGGGACCCTTGTCGGCCACCACCATGTGGATTTTGTCGGCCTCGATGTCGACCAGCACTTTACCGCCATAGGCGTGGGCTATAGCGTTAACCTCTGCCTCGTACAAGGCCACTACCACCCGTTTTACTATCTGCGGGGCAACCCCCAACTGCTTGAGGGTTTTCTTCACCGAGCTCGATGCCGTGCCGGCATTGGTGAAGTCGCCTTCTATTACAGTATACTCTTGATGCATATTGTATTATTGTTCTTAGGGGTTAGTATAAAGGCTGGATGCCGGCGTCGAACAGCAGGCCGCAGGTCTTGAACATGGAATAGCTAGTGGCTATCAGCACCATGTCGTTGTCTTCGGCCAACTCAACCATGTCGGCCGTCGGTTTCTTGTTGCGCACAAATACCACAATATCAAGAGTGGCCATGTCGCAGGTTCTGATGGTCTGCACGTTGCAGAGCCCGGTTATCAGCATGGGTGTATCCTTGAGTGTCAACACATCGCTCATCAGGTCCGATGCGAATGCGGTGGTCACTTCTTCATTCAGGCGTTCCTCGCCAAGATACACTGTAGCATTGAGCGTTTCAACTATTTCTCGCAGTGTCATGATAATAATGGTTTAGTTCTGATATATTAAAATGAATTTGCAAATATACGAAAAAAAATTAATATGTTAACTCCTTTACGAAAAAAAAGTGTGCCGTATGTTCGACGTATCATGCCCTGTCGACACACATTTATCACACATTCAGGCGTATGCCTAGGCTCATTTGGCTATTGTGGTGAAGCTTGTTTTTCCCCGTTGTGTAGTAGGGGTTGGGGCGAAGTACGGTCTTTCGTGTGCCGTTTCCTGTGAGACCAGAATCGGTCAAACAGACCTGAAAAAGACGAGATTGGTTTGGGGGTAGGCCTAATGACCTATTGGGGTTAAATGTTGCCTTGAGGGGGCGCTACTGCTTGTAGGATTCGATCCATTTTATGGCGTCCTCCAAGGGAGTCTCACTGACGACGTCGGGAGCTATCGGGTCGTCGCAAAAGACCTCTCCCGTTCGCGCCACATCTTCGCCGATGGTGAGTACCAGCATCGTTCTTTTTGAGTTGCAAATATACAAAAAAATTGTAACTGAACAAATAGTTCGTTTGGCGAGTGGTCGACGACTAGGGGAGGTTGACTGAAACGTCGGCGTAATAACCTGTTGGGGTCATGTTGATGCATAACGTGCGGATTAGTATATGGTAGGGTGGGGGAGAAAAGCTTCGGGATGGACAATAAAACAGGCATGATGGCGTTTTGAAACCAATAAGATATGCAATTCTAAATGACAATACTATGGATGCAACAGCCTCTGTTATTATTCCGCCCAGCCTGAAAAGGGGCGACAAGATAGCCATTGCAGCTCCGGCACGAAAAATCAGTGCCGAAGAGTTGAAGCCTGCGCTTGATTTGTTCGGCTCGTGGGGGCTTGAAGTGGTGCTGCCCGACCACCTGTTCGACACCTGCAACCAGTTTGCCGGCGATGACGACACGCGTGCCGCTGTGATGCAGCAGCTGCTCGATGCCCCAGAGGTGAAGGCCATTGTGTGTGCCCGTGGGGGGTACGGAACGGTGCGCATTGTGGACCGTCTGGACTTCTCGGGCTTTGCACGCAATCCCAAATGGATTGTGGGATATAGCGATATCACTGTATTGCATAGCCATATCCACCGCCATCTGAATGTTGCCACTTTGCACGCCACCATGCCTATCGACATCCCTGCCGGGGCTGCGACAGACCTTTGTCCCGCAACCGAGTCGTTGCGCAGGATGCTTTGGGGCGAGACGGTGCAGTACCGCTGTGGGGGACATCCCCTCAACCGTATCGGCGCCGCTACGGGACAACTGGTGGGTGGCAACCTGTCGATTCTGTACAGCCTGTGTGGCTCGGGCAGCGACATTGATACCCGTGGCAAAATCCTATTTATCGAAGATTTGGACGAATATCTCTATCACATCGACCGCATGATGATGAATCTGAAACGCAGCGGCCACTTGGCTGGGTTGGCCGGGCTGTTGGTTGGCCGGATGAGCGACATGCACGACAATGCCGTCCCTTTTGGAAGGACAGCGGAGCAGATTGTGTCCGACGCGGTGGCGGAGTACGGCTATCCTGTGTGCTTTGGATTCCCTGCCGGACATATCGGCACGGAGAATCTAGCGTTGGCGATGGGACAGCAGGTGCGGCTAGAAGTCGACGGTGGCAGTGAGTTGCTTTTTTTGAATCAATCCCCATTCGGCCATTATGCCGACTAGTATTTGAGGTGAATTGTAGGGCGTAGATTAGGGGTTATTTACATGGCGCTATGGCTGTGCATTTTTTATCTTTTGTATGCCCTCTCTAAATGATAGATAAGATTCAGGCAATGAGAAAGTAATGTATACGACGCAGGAACAACCGACCGTCTTCGTACATTACATCCTTCAGCATTTTCGATTCCCTAATGACCTGTTTGGTTGTTTTTTCTCTCATAGAAATAATGTAGAAAATAAATAGAGGGTAAATAGAAAATACATAAAATCTAAAAGGCTAGGGGACATGATGGTTAGTGAGAGCGTGGATTTAGCCTTTTTCGGGGTGGGGATAGGATGGTATAATAATCCCCAATTGGTCATTTGGGTTAAAAAACGCTGTCGCAAAGCAACTTTTTTTTGCGTATCAAAAAAATAGTTGTATTTTTGCATTTTAAAAATCAACAGTTATGCTGCTGATATATGTTCCAAAACTGACCAACCGTGCAGGCTACACAATCAATGTGGTCATGCGGAATATATTGCAAACCGATTTTGCCATCACTACCGATGTACATGCATTCAAGAGCCATGGAGGCCCTCGGCTTTGCTACGCGCTAAGACCAGTGGAGGGCTGCGACGCGCCTTTTCAGAAAGCGGCGCGGATATTGTTTGAGACCAGTATCGAGGAGCAGGAGTGCCATTGCTTTGATTTCGAGGGGATGAAGGTGCTGTTCCCCGTCTACGGTTACGACACGGTGCTGCCATTCGATCCCTTTGCCGCCTCGTTTTTCATGCTGTCTCGTTATGAGGAGTATTTGCCTCATCGCAAGGATGAACACGGCCGTTTTTTGGCGTCGGAAAGCATTGCTTACCGTGAGGGGTTTCTGCAGTCCGCTGTGGTTGACCGCTGGGCGTTCATGCTCAAGGATGTTTTGGTTGCACGCTACCCTGAGTTGCAGTTCAGGGCACGCACGTTTATGTTTGAGCAGACGGTTGACATCGACGCTGCTTACTGCTATCTGCACAAGGGTGCTTTCCGTACAGTGACCGGTTTGATGCGTGATGGTATCCATCGGCACGATATGGATGAGATATGGCATAGGCTGAGGGTGTTGCGTGGGAAAGAAGAAGACCCGTACGATACTTTCGACTATATTCTCGACATGAGTCGGAAATACGTGCCCCACAGCAATTTGATTTTCTTCGCACTGATGGGCGATTATGGCATCTACGACAAGCCCGCTTCGCCGTATTGCAACGAGTTCAGGCAGTTGCTGCAGCATCTGGGTGACTATGCCAAGATGGGTGTCCATGGGTCGTATTATTCATCGGAGGAGCCTGCCAGGCTGGAACGCGAGATTCAGCGCCTGTCGGATATTCTGCACAGGCCAATTGTGCGCAACAGGTTCCATTTCCTGCGGTTCAACTTGCCGTATGCCTATCGCAATCTGGTGCAACGCAGCGTGTTGCATGATTATTCGATGGGGTATGCCGAGCATCCAGGGTTCCGATGCGGTACATGCACCACGGTGCCTTTCTTCGACTTGAACAGCGACCAGGAGTCGCAACTGAGTATGCACCCCTTTGTCGTTATGGACGCAACATTCAATAGGTACATGAGGGTGTCTCCCGACGAGGCTGTCAAACTGACGAGGGCGTTGATGGATGAAGTGCGTGAGGTGCAGGGGACTTTCAGCTGCGTCTTCCACAACCAGAATCTGAGCGACGATTTTGAATGGAAGGGCTGGCGAGTGTTGTATGAGGATGTGCTGGAGTACGCTACGCGGCAGTGATGCTTTCTGCTGATTTACAGACTACTGTTTACTCAATTAAGATATATACTATGATAAACTACAAAGAGAAATTGCATGACATAAAGGCTTTTGTGTTTGATTTCGACGGCGTGATGACCGACGGAAACGTTTGGACTTATGCCGACGGTGAAACGGTGCGTTGTGGCTATATCAAGGACGGTTTCGCCATCCAGTATGCCGTGAAGAAGGGGTATGTGGTTGCTCTCATCTCGGGTGCCACATCGTTGAGTATTGACAACCGGATGGCGGCCTTGGGTGTGAAACAGTGTTTTACGGGTTGCGCCAACAAGATGAAGACCTATCGCGATTTCCTGTCCGCCAATGGTTTGGAGGAACATCAGGTGGTGTGCATGGGCGACGATATCCCTGATTATGAGATTATGTCGCATTGCGGTGTGGCGGCATGTCCTGCCGACGCAGCCACAGAGATAAAGCAGATTAGCGACTATATATCTTTGTATGGCGGTGGACGGGGCTGCGTACGCGATATTATTGAGCAGGTGATGAGACTGCAAGGTAAATGGTTTGACCCGTCGGTGGTAAATCACGAGGCTATGAATTGGTAATTAACTAAATATATTTTGTTATCGAGCGAGTTTTATCCATATTGATGTTGATGTCGATGCTGTCCGCCGGAGCGCAGACCGATACTGTCAAATCGAGCAGGACATCCGAATCACAGCCCAAGGGCACTGTGATGCTTGGGACGTATTATTCCGACAGGTTTGTGGGGAGAAAGACGTCCAACGGCGAGATTTTCAGGCAGAACCAGTATACGGCAGCGCACAAGACGATTCCTATGGGGACATATCTGTTGGTGACGTATCCTGTGACTAACCAGCAGATTGTGGTGAGAGTGAACGACAGGTGTCCCAGACCAGGGATTCTTGACATGACAAAACTGGCAGTGCACAGCATCGGTATCCGGGGCTCGGGCAGAGTGGTTGTCACTACCCTCGACCCATCAACGGGTTATGCTATGTGGGTGGGCCAGGATACCTTGGCGTTGGATGCGGAGGACTATTATGCTTTTCGCGACAGAAGTCGGTCGAAGCGTATCTCGCCGTATCCTATTTCCCCTTACGATACAGAACCACCTAAGACGGGCAAGAACCGTAAGACTTCTGAAAAGAAAAAGACCACGGTGGACGAGAATGTGGTGAATCCCAATGAGGATAAAGGTTTGCCGCCAATCGACACCCTGCCTGAGGCGCAACCTGTCACAAGGCCTGAGGAGAATGTGTCGGTACAAGTGGAATCGACAGAGCGGTTGTATGACATAGAACTGTGCATCGTCAATTCGCAGATGGCTGCCCAGCGTGAGGTGGGTCGCCTGCCTAAGGAGTTGCAGGAGAAGACTCTTTTCCGCAGAAACCAGTTGAACAATCAGGTGCATGTCATCCTGTCGCTGGGCGATTCGCGCAGTCATGCTGTCCGTACCCAGGCCATGCTGATAGATGAGTTTCCCGACAGTTGTCTCATCCTTCATGAGAAGTGATTTGTGTCTCTTTTTCCTATTCGGCTAATCTGGTATTGTATCCTTGTCAAATTCAGGCATCAAGCCGTGTGATGAAAGAAAAAAAAGAAAAAAAATATAAAAAAAACATTGCATGTGAATAATTATTGCTATCTTTGCAAGTCAAAATCTGAATTGCTTTTTCGTGGGAAAAGTAGCTCAGAATGGCATATATATAAAAGAATATTAAATAGTTACATGATACTAAAATGAGTGCTCGCATGAGAATCAAACTAAGCAATAAACTGTCACTTTTGTTGATAGCATTGGGATTTTCATGTGTTGCCATGGCCCAACAGGAACCACAATTTTCGCAATACATGTTCAATAGGATGTCGTACAATCCTGGCTATGCAGGCAGCTCTGGTTCCATCTGCGCAACAGCGATGTACAGGCAACAGTGGATAGGGTTCAAACTTGACGCACCTTCATCGTCTGCCAAGGCTGGTTCCACCCCTACCGACATTCTGTTCTCCTTTGACATGCCTGTGCGGTTCCTCCATGGCGGTCTGGGTCTTACCGTAGTCTCGGACAAGATTGGTTACCATGACAACATTGAATTGTCTCTCGATTATGCTTTCCGTATGTTCTGGGGTGAGGGAAACCTCTCGGCCGGTGCAGAGTTGAACGTTCTGAGCAGTTCGCTCGACAAAGGATCCCTGCAAGGTAATGACCCCAACGACCCAGTGCTTTCTCAGCTTGGCGAGTCGGCAACATTAATTGACGGTTCTGTGGGTATCTATTATCAGGTACCTGGCAAATATTACTTAGGTCTTTCTGTAAAGAATCTTTTGGCTGCTCACAGCAAGGAAATCATGTTCACCAATGCCCGCACTGTCTATGCGATGGGTGGTTATGAATATGTCCCTTCGAGCGCACCTTCTATCCGTATCAAACCATCTGCATTACTCAAGACTGCTAATTTCAGCATTTTCCAGGCCGACCTTTCATGCCTTGTCGACTATCGCAACGCGTTCTGGGGCGGCATGGGATACCGTGTGCAGGATGCTGTCTATTTCCTGGCTGGCGTTCACTGGAAAAAGTTGCGTATAGGTCTGTCTTATGATATCACGACAAGCCGGTTGGGTACTTTCAAACCGGGGCGAAGCATGGGTACACTTGAGTTGTACCTGAAGTTCTGCTTCAAGGTTGTTGTGCCGCGTAAACCCAATACTGTATATGGTAATACAATCTATCTCGACTAACACCGATTAAAACGTAAAAACATTTAAAAAACGAAACCTTTTGTAACATTCTTACGTATAAACAGGGACATACAAAGACACGTCAATAAAGTTAATACATTGTAATATATTAAAGTGATAAACAAAATAAAGTACTAAATATGAAAAAGTTGTTTTTCTTGTTAGCGGCCTCAGTGGTATTATTCTACGGCTGCTCGTCACGATCAGAAAATGGCGAATTGGTTGGAGTATTGGACCGCTCCCAGTTTGAAGACATCGATTTAAAGGGTATGGTCTTTGTCAACCAGGGTAACTTCAGCATGGGTGCCGGTGTTCAGAACAACACCTATGGCGTCACCTCTCAGCCACGTACTATGCAGGTGTCTTCTTTCTTCATGGATGAAACCGAGATTACCAATAACGAGTATCGCCAGTTCGTATTCTGGGTTACAGACTCCATCGTCCGCAGAATGTTGGCCGAGGCAGGTGTTGAGGGCGAATATCAGATTGAAGAGAACGAGTATGGTGAACCTCTCGATCCCCCAAAGTTGAACAAGAAAACCAAGATCCGCTGGAACGAAGCCGAGACCCGCGAGGCTTTGAACGATCTCTATGTGGCCGAGAAGGACAGATACTTCGGCCGTCGTGAGATTGATGCTTCCAAGCTGAACTATGAATATTATTGGATTGACTATGCCGATGCTGCCCGCAAAGAGGCCGGCGTTCAAAACAAGGAAGAACACCGCGGTACCATGTATACTGCCCGTCCCCGTGGCTTGAACAACCGCACTGCTTTCGTCCATAAGGAGAGAATCAATGTGTATCCCGATACCCTCTGCTGGGTTCACGACTACACCTATTCCATGAACGACGACTTCACCCGCAATTATTTCTGCTCTTCGGCCTATGACAACTATCCTGTGGTGGGTGTCAGTTGGCTTCAGGCAAAGGCATTCTGCATCTGGCGCAGCCATTTCCTCAACGATTATCTCGAGAGCATCAACTACTCTCACATGAACGATTTCCGTCTGCCCTCCGAGGCTGAGTGGGAGTTCGCTGCCCGTGGCGGTATCGCTGCTGAGAGCTATCCTTGGGGCGGTCCTTATGTCCGCAACCCGAACGGATGCTTCCTCGCCAACTATGAGCCTCTCCGTGGTGCCTATGACGATGACGGTGGTGTTCGCACCCTGGTTGTTGGTCACTATGCTCCCAACGATTACGGCCTGTATGACATGTCTGGTAATGTCTCCGAGTGGTGCGCTGACGCCTACAACGAGAACACCTATATCGTTGCCAACGCTCTCTCGCCCTACTACAACTACAACGCCAAGGAAAGCGACCCGATTGCTCTGAAACTTAAAGTTGTACGCGGTGGTAGCTGGAAAGACCAGAAGTACTTCATTCAAGTTCAAACCCGTGCCTTCGAGTTCCAAGACACCAGCAAGTGCTATATCGGTTTCCGCTGCATACAGCCTTATCTGGGCCGTGTGAAGGGTGATAACTTGAAGACCGCTTCTAACGTCTATTGATATCATTAGAAGAAAGCTTTAAGGTCTCCGGGCATGTCGACCCCCCGGAGACCTATTACCAAAAAACAATACATCAATAATTATTAAGTAACACTAAAACATTGCATCATGAGTTTTATTGACAATCTTGTACGCAGTAATGGATACAAAAACTTCATGGCCAAATTGTACGGTTGGGGTGCAGCCGTCGTTATCATTGGAGCCCTTTTCAAGATTAACCACTGGACGGGAGGTGAACTTATGCTTATTATCGGTATGGGTACCGAGACCGTCATCTTCTTCCTTTCAGCTTTCGAACCCCCTCACGTGGAGTTCGACTGGACGCTTGTTTATCCTCAGTTGGCCGGTATGGAAGGCGGCGAGGGTTTGAATGCTAAGACAAGTGCCCTCAACATCGTCGACAACGAGATGGATATCCCCGAGGCTGAGGATCCCCTCACTGCCCGTCTCGACAAGATGTTGGAGGATGCAAAGATTACACCCGATCTTATTGAGAGACTTGGTAAAGGCATGGAAAATCTGGCCGACAGTGCCCAGGCAATGAATGGTATGGCTAGTGCCGCCGCTTCTACCGACAAGTTTGTCAACACCCTTGAAGGTGCTTCGGAAGCTGTTGGCAACCTCAAGCATGCCACTGAAGCAGTCAATACCCTTACCACTATCTATCAAGAGACCGCCCAGGCTCTCACCAGCGGCGATGCTTCGTATGCCGATGAGATGAAGAAACTGGCCAGCAGCCTTGCTTCGGTCAATGCCATGTACGAAATGCAGCTGCAGACCTCTACCAGCCAGCTCGAGGCAACCAAGGCCGTTGAGGAACGTATCCAGAACATGATGGCCAACTTTGCCGACTCCGCTGAAGGTGTCCTTAAGTATAAAGATCAAGTTGATGCGCTCACCCGTAAGGTGGCCGAACTCAACAATGTCTATGGCAACATGCTTGCTGCCATGCAGACAAGACTTTAATCGACTTTATTATACTCAACAATAAAACCACACTTTATAAGATATGAGTGCTTCAAACTGTCCGGAAACCCCGAGACAAAAAATGATTCAGATGATGTACCTTGTGTACACCGCCATGTTGGCACTTAATGTGTCGGCAGAGGTTGTTGAGGGATTCAAAACGGTCGGTAACGCCATGACCAAGTCGAACGAGAACATGGTCACCAAGCTTGACGACACCTACAATAACTTTGAAGCCGCACTCAAGAACAACCCTGCAAAAGTAAAGGAGAAATACGACAAGGCTCAGGAGATTAAGAAACTCTCCAACGAGCTCGTATATACTATCGATACTGTCACCTACAGTTTCATTGGTGAGATCACCCAGAAAGCCGACATCTCCATCATTGACCCCAACGATAAGGAGAAGACTATCAAGCGCACCATCAACCTGATGAATGCCGATGGCTCTAAGAATTTCGACAGCATTGCCGAAGCATTAAGAGTTGGCGGTTTCAGTTGGATTCAGAAACTGGATAACAACCACATTGGTACACCTTACTTCATTGGTAAGGCCGAAGGTAAAGAGGTCTCTGAAGGTGCAGCTGCCGAGGTGAAACGGCGTATCATTGAATATAAGAAGGCTGTCAAGGAGAAACTCGGTGCCGACTCTTCGCATGTGGCTTTAGGTCTCTCCGTTGAAGATATGCACCTCAACAGCGAGGGTAAACCCCTCTCTTGGGAGCAGCTTAACTTCAACAACACCGTTGCCGGTGCCGCTCTTGTCACCCTCACCCGTATGAAAGCCGAGGTGATGAATGCCGAGTTCGATGCGGTCAATATGCTCTACAAGCAAATCAAGTCCAACGACTTCTCTTTCGATAAGGTTGCTGTTATCACACGTCCCAAGTCCTCTTATATCATGCAAGGGGGCAAGTATGAACTGATTGTCAACGTTGGTGCCTATGACTCCAAAGCTAAGTTCGAAGCTACTGTCGGTGGAACACGTTTCACTGCCAACGACACTGGTGCCGTCGTCTACAGCACCGTCTGCAACGCTACCGGTCCTAGAACGGTGACAGGTACGGTTTATGTTAAGAACGATAATGGTACTAGCAGCTACGACTTCAAAGAGTCCTACTTTGTTGCTGAGCCTATGGCTGTGTTCGAGTTGACCGAGATGAACGTTGTCTATTCTGGTATCGACAATCCAGTCAGGATTTCTATCCCAGGTATCGCAGCCCACAATTTGGTTGTTTCGCTTGCCGACCCCAATCAGGCTACCATCGTTCCCGATACCAAGGCCGGTGCCGGTAACTACATTATCAAACCTAAAGTCAACAAAGGCAAAATTAAGGTCAATGCTTCCTTTAAGGATGGCAACCAGACCCGCTTTGCCGGTTCCACCGAGTTCCGCGCTCGTCCGCTTCCCGACCCCAAGATTTACCTGGGAACTATCGAAGCCGGCAGGGGTATTCCCATCAACGACCTCAAAGGTATGAAAGGCCCCTCTGTGCGTTACGGACCGGACTTCGCATTCCACATGAAGACCCCCACCATCAACAAACAGACCATCGATATCACCAAAGTTAACGGAGCAACCGATATCGAGAACCGTGGACAGCAGTGGGGCGCCGAGGTGATGAGTTATATCCAGAAAGCCAAACCCGGCTGCAAAATCACCCTCAGCATCGATGTTAACATGCCCGACGGAACAAAACGTAACATCAGTAGTACATTCCGTATAACACGATAATTGATAATAACGAATAAAAAAGTATATACCATGAAAAAAGTATTGCTAGGCCTTAGCCTCATGATGCTTGCCCTGGGAGGAATGACTGTCAATGCACAGAACATTCTCGACCCCGAAGATGAAAACAATCTGAGCAACTTCTACACACGGAAAATCACCATGTCCAAGAAGGCTATACCTTATCCTGCACTTCGCGAGAGCGATGTTCTGTGGGAAACCTGTATTTGGCGTACCATTGATTTCCGTGAGAAATTCAATCAGTTTTTCTACTTCCCCAAGGGCGAAGACTCCCTCAACAACAATCAGGGCCGTATCAACCTCGCTTACCTCATCTACAGATCCGCTGCCAACGGTGAATTCGAGATTTTCGAGGACGACGAGCTTAAGATTCCTGTCGACTGGGAGAACATGTACAAGAAACTGAACAAGGCTGACTCCACCACAACCGATCCTGTATACGATGAATACGGTGAAATCATTGAGGATGGTCACGACACTGTGAAGTACAAATCTTTCACATCCGACGACTACTACAAAATCCACCTCAAGGAGTTCTGGTACATCGACAGCAAGGACACCCGTATGAAGGTGCGTATTGTCTCCTTGGCCCTCGTTGACGAGAACTGCAAAGAGATTGACGGCGACATGGAGTGCAACCCCACCATCCGTTTCTGGATTCCCATGAACGATATGCGTGTCCGCAACATCTTTGCCCGCACCAATGCCTACGACCTCTACAACAACAATGCAGAGCGTAGCTACGACGAGATTTTCATCACCCGCTATTTCGATAGCTTCGTCACCCGCGAGACCAACACCCACAACCGTGCCGTTCACGACTACTTGACTGGTGAGGATGCTCAGCTCGAGTCCCAGTCCATCGAAGAGCGCATCTTCGACATTGAGTCCGACATGTGGGAATACTAATCACGAAAAGGATTAAGTACGGATTCGTATAAATCTCAATGTCATAAGAGTTAGGAGTAAGTCCCGCTTATTCTTAACTCTTTTTTCTTTTCGCAGTATCTATTCCCCGTCAATCACATCATTCATTTTCTAATACAGTTTCCAATATAGTACCAACACTCATTCCAGTGGCTCGCATCAGCAAAATAGTCGTCCTTGCACTCTTTCTTGGCAGTTTTGCCAACGGGGTGCGTGCGCAGTGGATTGAGCAGCAGCCCAACGACTACTACCAACGCTCCCTTACTTGGGAGCAAAGGCCACAGGAGTTGACCTTTGTCCGCGAGGCTGATGTTTATTGGGGGAAATTGCTGTGGCGCATCATCGATGTGCGCGAGAAAGAGAACCAATACTTCTATTTCCCAGTGAACCCCGAAGGTGTTCGTGGACGGAAGAACCTTGCCTACGTGCTTTGGGATGCCATCCTTGCAGGCGAGATAGAACTCTTTGAGGACGATGAACTGAAGATTCCCCTCGACTGTGCCAAGGTCATCGACCGTGCCACGCGAAGCGACACCGTGCAGATGGAGGTCTACGACGATTACGGCGAGGCTGACTACACCACAGTCTACGTCCCTCACGAGTTTAAGTCGGACGACATCTACCAGTATGCCCTCAAGGAAGCGGTTTTCCTCGACCGCTCGCGCAGCGGCATGCAGGTGCGTGAACTTGGTCTTGCGCCCATGGAAGACCGTTACAAAGTCATCGACGGCGAGACCGAGTTCATGGGAACTGTTCCCCTCTTTTGGGTACCGATGCTCTCGTTGCAGACCCGCGTCCTGCTTGCAAAGAAAGAGGCCTATTGCGCCGAAAACTATGTCCATCTCCCCACTTGGGAGTATGTCTTCAATTCATTCATGTATTCCTCCTTCATCACCCGTGAGGACAACGTGTGGAACCGTGCCATCCACGACTATCTCACAGGCGAGGATGCTATCCTCGAGTCCCAGCGCATCGAGGAGGAAATCATGAATATCTCCCTCGATATGTGGGAGTACTAGTCAGCCAGACAGGCATCCAGCTGGCGGCAGATGCCCTCCTTGTCCATCTTCTGTCCAATAAAGACCAGTTTCACCATGCGGTCGCCATACACATCGTCCCAGTCGTGCACCAGACCAGCGTCGCGGCGCATCATCTCTATCAGCTCTTCTTCGGGCATGGTGGCATACCACTGGCCGGCCTCCGATAGTTTCACCTGTACTCCTGCCTGCTCAAAGAGGTACGACATGTCCTTGTCGTCGGCAAAATAGCAGACCCCTTTGGCACGTATAACCGTCTTCGGCCATTGGAAATTGACAAAATGGTCGAACTTGTCGATGTCGAAAGGCTGCCGCCGGTAATACACAAAAGTGCCGATACCGTATTCCTCCGCCTCGCCCTCGTCGTCATGGTGATGATGGTGGTGGTGATGATGATGGTCGTGGTCGTGATCCTCATCCTCGTCATCCTCGTGGTCGTGTTCTTCGTGGTGGTGGTCGTGCTCCTCCTCGTCGTGGTGATGATGGTGCTCCTCACCGTCGTGGTGGCGGCGGGCCTCCTCATCTTCGTCGTCGGTGGTCAGGCGTTCCAGCTCCTTCACCCATCCGGCCTGTCCTTCAGTCTCGCCGTAGTCAAAGCTGTTGGTGTTCACCAGCTCGTCAAGGTCCACCTCGGCATAGTCGGCCTCGATGATGCGTGCGCCGGGGTTCAGGTTATGCACTATCTGGCGCAGTCGTTCCAACTCGGCAGGTGCCACTTCCGACCGTTTGTTTAACAATACGATGTTGCAGAACTCTATCTGCTGGATGATCAGATTCTCAATGTCCTCTTCGGCGATGGCCGACCCTAGCAGTCTCCCGCCACAGTCGAATTCGCTCTGCATGCGCAGGGCGTCGACAACGGTCACAATGCAGTCCAGCCGGGGTACCCCGAATCGGGTATACTCATCTCCCATGCGGGGCATGGAGCAGATAGTGCGTGCTATTGGTTCTGGCTCGCAGATACCGCTGGCCTCAATCACAATATAGTCGAATTTGGCCATACCCATAATCTCGCTCAGCTGTTTCACCAGGTCCATCTTCAGCGTGCAGCAGATGCAGCCGTTCTGCAGGGCCACCAGACTGTCGTCGCCCTGTCCCACGATACCTCCTTTCTGGATGAGCGAAGCGTCGATGTTCACCTCTCCTATATCGTTCACCATCACGGCAAACCGTATGTTCTTCCTGTTATTGAGGATGTGGTTGAGCAACGTGGTCTTGCCACTGCCCAGATAACCCGTCAGCAACAACACTGGCGTCGAGTTCAAATGTGTCATGTTCATCATATTGTGTGTGTTTTTGTTTCAAATCATGTAGTGCCATGGGACATGGGGCTGGTGCATTGCCGTCCTTGTCCGTCCCCGATGCACAGCATCCATAACGCACGAACGTGGATATTATTTTCATCAAAGAGCAGTAATTTTTCCATCCCATCGTTCTTGGCACTTGTGGGGAGGTCCCGACGGCGCCAGGGGCAGCCTTGCCGATGAGGTAGGCAGTCGTGGTTCTTCTTTTGATTGTCGGGCAGAACCATCTCAGGAAGTGAAATGGTCGCAAGGCTCCTTTCTGCAATACATCATGCTTCCGTCGGTGGGATGACCAGGAAGTCGCCGTGCTGCTGGATGTGCTCGATAAGCTGGGCGTAGAAGCGGTGGCGGGAGAGGGTCTGGGCGTTGCCGACAATGATGAGTTTCATGCGGGCGCGAGTGATGGCGACGTTCATGCGGCGCAGGTCGTTGAGGAAACCTATAGCGCCCTGGTCGTTGTCGCGCACCATGCTGATGACGATGACATCGCGCTCCTGCCCTTGGAATCCATCCACGCTGTTGACAGAGATTTGCCGGTAGAGGTGGCGGAAGAATTTCTGCCATTTGAGCAGTCGGCGGATGAGCCGCACTTGGGCGCGGTAGGGGGAGATGATGCCGAAGTCTACCCGCTCGTCGTGTATGCGGGTGGTCCCAATCATTTCGATGTAGTCGCGCAGGATGTGGATGAGCAGGCGTGCCTCTTCGGCATTGGAGCGGCTGAGGGTGCGGCTTTGTTTTTCACCGAAACTGCACTGCGAGGTATCGACCCAGGTGAGGGGTGTATCAAGGGGCGAGACGAGACGGTCGGCCACTTGCGGCGCAGCTCTGAGCAGGCCGTGGTAGAACCAGCGCGATGGGAATGCCATGATGTCGCTATTCATGCGGTATTGAGTGGTGAGGAGGGTGACGCACTGGGGTTTGGCGTGTGCCACCTTCTGCATGAGGGTGTGGTCGAGTCCCCCGTGGGCAGCCTCGGGGCATTTGATGGTGGGCGGCAGCTGCTGGTGGTCCCCGCTTAGGATGACGCGGTCGGCCTTGAGAATGGCGGCCCAGCAGGCGGGTTCGAGCGCCTGGGCGGCTTCGTCGATAAAAAGGGTGGAGAAGCGGCGGCGGTCGAGTATGCGGTAGGCGCTGCCGATGAGGGTGCACGAGATGACACGAGCTTGGTTAAAGAGGTCGGACTGTATGTGGATTTCGAGTTCGGTGGCACGGCTGCGTAGCTTTTCCAGCCGGTTCCTGTGTTCTCTCGAGGGGGTGCCGCTGTCGTGTTCCCGGTGCAGGGTGCGGCGTATGTTCCACAGCTCGGCATAGTCGGGGTGTGCTGCGAAACGCCGCTCATAGCTGCATTCAAGCATGTGGTCGCTCATGCGCAGGGGGTTGCCTATGCGTAGCACATTGACTCCACGGCGGGCAAGCTGTTCGCTTATCCAGTCGACGGCGGCATTGCTGGGCGCGCATACCATGACTTGGGTCTCGCGCTGGAGGGTCTCGATGACAGCCTCGACAAGGGTGGTTGTCTTGCCGGTGCCCGGCGGACCGTGGACGATGGCCACTTCCTGGGCTTCAACAACGCGCTGCACAGCATGCTGCTGCCTGTCGTTTAGCCAGGGGAATGAGAGGCTTGGCAGACGACGGAAATTGGGTGCAAGGGGACCGATGAGGGTGTCGCGCAGGTGGGTGAAGGTCTCGTTGTCGCTGCGCATGGCGGCACTGAGGGCGTCGAGCATCACTTGGTAGCTGGTGGTATCGATGCTTGTCTGGATGCCAAGGAGTTTCATCTGCGCAGTAGAGCGCAGGGATTGGAGGGCGGCCTGGTTAGGGATGGCAATCGTGAGGATGCCTGTGTCCACTTGGTCGATATAGAATTGGTGGGGCAGCAGTCGTGGCGTGCCATTGTCGCCAAAGGTGAAGAATGCCACCACTTTGCCGGGCTCGAAGTCGGTGTCAGGTTCGTCGTCGGAGACTTCGAAAGTGACGGTTGCCACCATCTGGTCCAGGGCGTTGTAGGTGGTGTTGCCAAGGGTGACGGGATAGCGGCATGAGGGCTCCTGCACCAGGCTGGCGAATTGGAGGTGGGTGAGGGAATGGGCGTAGGCTTCCGTCTCGTATTTCATCTCAAGACGTAGCAGTTCAGCCTGTTTCTGTAGTTCGGATATAGGTGAAAGTTGTTTCATAAAAGCGTCAGCCTAACGGCAAATAACTAAAATTATTTTGTATAGTTTTGTTCAATCAAATAAATTGTGTATCTTTGCAGAGTTCCCTGTATATTGTGTATAGGGTATAATTGTTTATTAATTAATATATTAGTATAAAAAATCAATCAAAAAATTAATCCAAAAATAAGGAGTTTTCATATGACAAAAGTAAAATCATTAGCTGACCTCAAAGCAATGAGAGAAAAGCTTCAGTCGAGTCTGGATATCCGCGAGAAAGCAGAGAATCCCGAGTCGCTTGTGCAAATTAAAGTGGCTATGGCTACCTGCGGTATCGCTGCCGGAGCCAAGCAGGTTATGGAACACATGATGGCCAAGGCTGAAGAGCTCAAGATTGCGGCCGTTTTCACACAGACCGGCTGCATGGGCTATTGCCATGCCGAGCCTACGCTGGAAGTACGCGTACCGGGCAAGGATCCTATCGTTTTCGGACATGTCGACAACGACCGTGCCGACGAGATTTTGACCAAGTATGTGATGAACGGCGAACTGGTGGAGGGTATCATCCCTGTTAATTACGAAACTATCGACAAGTAAAACGGAGGACACACTATGGCAAAGTACAAAATGCATGTTCTCATCTGTGGCGGTACTGGATGCAAATCCAGCAATAGCCTGGATATTATCGAAAACTTCCATACTATTCTGAAAGAGAAGAACCTCCAGGACGAGGTGCAGGTCATTAAGACCGGTTGCTTCGGTTTCTGCGAGAAGGGCCCCATCGTCAAGATTATGCCCGACAACACGTTCTACACCCAGGTGAAACCCGAGGATGTCCGCCGTATTGTCGAGGAGCATCTGATTAAAGGTCGTAAGGTTCCCGAGCTGCTCTATATGAACCCTGAGAACAAGGAGCACGTGGCAGACTCGAAACACATGGACTTCTACAAGAAACAGATTCGTATCGCACTGCGTAACTGCGGTTTTGTGGATCCCGAGAATATCGAAGAGTGCATCTCCCGCGGTGGTTACGAGGCGCTGGCCAAGTGCTTGACCGAGATGACCCCCGAGCAGGTTATCGCCGAGGTGAAGGCTTCCGGTCTCCGTGGCCGTGGCGGCGCCGGTTTCCCCACTGGTTTGAAATGGGAACTCTGCGCCAAGAACAAGGCCGACCAGAAGTATGTCATCTGCAACGCCGACGAGGGTGACCCCGGTGCTTTCATGGACCGTTCCATCCTTGAGGGCGACCCCAACAGCATCGTCGAGGCTATGGCCATCTGCGGCTACGCCATCGGTGCAAGCAAGGGTCTCGTCTATATCCGTGCTGAATACCCCCTGGCCATCGAGCGTCTGAAGATCGCCATCAACCAGGCCCGCGAATATGGCTTGTTGGGTGAGGATATCCTCAGCACAGGCTTCAACTTCGACATCGAGCTCCGCTATGGTGCCGGTGCTTTCGTCTGCGGTGAGGAAACAGCCCTTATCCACTCGATGGAAGGCCAGCGTGGCGAGCCCACCCTGAAACCCCCGTTCCCCGCTGTGAGCGGTTACATGGGCAAGCCCTCCAACGTCAACAACGTCGAGACCTTCGCCAATGTCCCCGTCATCATCACCAAGGGTGCTGAGTGGTTCAACAAAATCGGTACTGAGAAATCCAAAGGTACCAAGGTCTTTGCTCTTGCCGGCCAGATTAACAACGTCGGTCTTATCGAGGTCCCCATGGGCATCACCCTGCGCGAGATTATCTATGAAATTGGTGGCGGTATCAAAGACGGTCGCCAGTTCAAGGCCGTTCAGACCGGTGGTCCTTCCGGCGGATGCTTGACTGCCAAGCACCTCGACACTGCTATCGACTACGACAGCCTCGTGGCTGCCGGCTCGATGATGGGTTCCGGCGGTATGGTCGTCATGGACGAAACCAGCTGTATGCCCGCTATCGCTAAGTTCTACCTCGAGTTCACCTGCGAGGAGAGCTGCGGTAAATGCTCGCCCTGCCGTATCGGCAACAAGCGTCTGTGCGAAATCCTCGAGAAAATCACCGACGGTCGCGGCACCATGGAAGACCTCCAGGAGCTCCGCAATCTCGCCGCTGTGATTAAGGATACCGCCCTCTGCGGTCTCGGCCAGACTTCACCCAACCCCGTCCTCTCCACCCTCGACAACTTCTGGGATGAGTACGTTGAACACGTGGTCGACAAGAAGTGCCGTGCAGGTGTCTGCAAGAAACTGATGAGCTATGTTATCGACCGCGAGAAATGTATCGGCTGCGGCAAGTGCGCCAAGGGCTGCCCCGTTGAGGCCATCACCCGCACCGACTATACCGCCCCCGGCCACAAACTGGCTTCCATGGTTATCGACAGCACAAAGTGCATCAAGTGCGGCGCATGTATCAACAACTGTAAATTTGGTGCCATCTCCATTCAGTAAACGGTACAATAATTAATATTTAAAAGAAGACTTAACAATATGATTAATCTCACTATAGATAATAAACCGGTTCAAGTTCCCGAAGGCACCACGATTCTTAAAGCTGCCCGCATGGCCGGTATCGATATTCCCACTCTTTGCCATTTCGAGCTTGATGGGATGAATTTTGAAAACAAACCCGGCGGATGCCGCGTGTGTGTCGTCGAGGTGAAAGGCCGCCGCAATCTGGCTCCCGCCTGCGCCACCGACGTGATGGAAGGCATGGAAGTGCTCACCCACAGTGCCCGCGTCATCAACGCCCGCAAAACCGTCGTCGAGCTTATCCTCAGCGACCACCCGAACGACTGTCTCCAGTGCGAGAAAAACGGCGACTGCGAGCTGCAGAGCCTTACCAAGCGTCTCGGCATCAAGGAAATCCCCTTCAAGGGCGCTACCTCCACCTACCGTAAGGACAGCACCCTCAGCGTCTACCGCGATATGGACAAGTGCGTCATGTGCCGCCGCTGCGAGTCGATGTGCAACAAGTTCATGTCTGTCGGTGCCCTGAGCGGTGTCAACCGTGGTTTCCAGGCCGTCGTCGCTCCCGCTTTCGAGCAGAACCTCGGCGACAGCAGCTGCGTCAACTGCGGCCAGTGCGTCCAGGTGTGCCCCGTGGGTGCCCTCACCCTCGTCGACAACATCAGCGATGTGCTTAAGGCTATTGCCGATCCTACCAAGAAGGTTGTCGTGCAGACCGCTCCCGCTGTCCGCGTGGCTCTTGGTGAGGAATTTGGCATGAAACCCGGCGAAATCGTCACCGGCAAAATGGCTGCCGCCCTCCGTCGTCTTGGTTTCGACCAGGTTTACGACACCGACTGGAGCGCAGACCTCACCATCATGGAAGAGGGTACCGAGCTCCTCGGCCGCCTGAAGAAAGCCCTCGCCGGCGAAGAGGTGAAACTGCCTATGTTCACCTCCTGCTGCCCCGCTTGGGTCACCTTCTACGAGAAGAACTTCCCCGATCTGCTTGAATACCCCTCGACTGCCAAGTCGCCCCAGGGTATGTTCGGTGCTGTTGCCAAGAACTACCTGGCTCCCAAACTGGGTGTGAAACGCGAAGACCTCGTGGTCGTCTCCATCATGCCTTGCTTGGCCAAGAAGAGCGAGCGCGCTCGTGAGGAACTGGCCGTCAACGGCGACAGCGATGTCAACTACACCCTCAGCACCCGCGAGCTGGCTCACATGATTCGCCAGTGCAACCTCAACCTCAACGACATGCCCGAGGAAGACTTCGACAGCCCGCTCGGTCAGTCCTCAGGTGCTGCTGTCATCTTCGGTGCCACCGGTGGTGTTATGGAGGCCGCTCTCCGTACCGCCTACGAGCTGCACACCGGCAAGACCCTGCCCAAGGTCGAGTTCCACGAGACCCGCGGTTTCGACGGCGTGAAGGAAGCTACCATCGATATCGACGGCTTCCCCCTGAAGATTGCTGTCGTCTACAGCCTTGCCAATGCCCGCAAGATGATGGAGCAGGTGCGTCAGGGCAACCCCAACGGCTACCACTTCATCGAGGTGATGGCTTGCCCCGGCGGTTGCATCGGCGGTGCCGGTCAGCCCTATCACCACGGCAACAGCGAGATCATCCGCAAGCGCATGGAAGCCATCTACCGCGAGGACGAGGGCAAGCCCATCCGCAAGAGCCACGAGAATCCCGAAATTCTCGCCATCTACGAGGAGTACTACGGTGAACCTTGCGGCCACCTCAGCCACGAGCAACTGCACACCCACTACTTCGACAAGTCCGACAAAGTGGAGGCAACAAAATAAATTGAAAATGGAAAATTGAAAGTTGAAAGACAATGCGCGTAAGCAAATTATCAATTTTCAACTTTCAATTTTCACTTAATAATAAGAAATATGGCAAACATCAAGTTATCTGAAGAGAAAATAAATATCATCAAGGAGATTGCCAAATCGTTTGGCAATAAGCCGGGAGAGGTTATCAATGTCCTCCATCAGGTGCAGGGCAAGTTCGGCTACCTGCCCGCCGAGGTTCAGGAAGTCGTTGCTCACGAACTGGGCATTCCTGTATCGCGTGTTTATGGCATTGTGTCTTTCTACAGCTTCTTCACCATGGAGCCTAAGGGCGAACATCCCATCGACATCTGTCTGGGTACCGCCTGCTACGTCCGTGGTGCTGAGAAGGTGCTTGACGCTTTCAAACGCGCCCTCAATGTTGAGGTTGGCAAGTGCACCGCCGACGGCAAGTTCTCGCTGAACACCCTCCGTTGCGTTGGCGCTTGCGGTCTGGCTCCCGTTGCCATGATTGGCGACAAGGTCTATGGCCGTCTCACCCCCGACCTGGTGCCTGGCATCCTGGCCGAGTATAACAACTAAACAATTAGTGAATGTGTGAACACGTGTGTTCGATTTGCGAGTTTGTCAACTTGTGAACGTGTATCACTGATAAACTTGTTAGCAAATTAACGAATCAGCAAATTAACGGACGTTTTCACACATTCTAATACGTTAACGTGTTAGTGTGTAAATCGGATTGACGACTTGACACATTAACACGTTAACTCATTTTTTCTATCATGGCCCTTACACAACAACCGCAATGGGTGGCGGCCTACACTTCTCCCCGCGCCGAGAAGATTGTCACCGAACGTATCGCCAACGAACTGCAGTTGGAGTCCTATCTCCCTTTGCACAGGGTGCTGCGCAAGTGGTCCGACCGCACGAAGAGCATCCAGGTGCCGCTGATTCCCTCCTATACCTTTATCAAGATGCGGGAGTGCGACCTTTGGCGGGTACGTGATATTAAAGGGATATGCGGCTTTGTCTCTTTTCGCAGCACGGGTATTGCCGTCATTCCCGAGCAGGACATTTTCAATATCCGGCGTTTGGCCGATTCGATGGAGGAGATACATCTCCACAACGCCGATCAACTGCGTGTGGGGGCATACGTCAGAGTGATAGGAGGAGAGTTTGAAGGCATGACCGGCTACATCACAAGCGACGACCATGCAGGCAATTTCGCCATCGAGGTGGCGGACCTCAACATCTATCTCTCCGTCACCATCCACCAGGACCTGCTCCAGGTCACCGAACCTCCCAAGGCCAAGCCTGTAGGTCTGTTATATAAGTAAATCAGAAGCCTTTACCTTCGGCACATAGTGCACCCCGCCTTCGCGATAGTAAGCGTGGCTCTCCTCGGGTGCAATCGGCTTCAGTTCTATTTTCTCAATCCCTTTTCCTATTGCCACAATCATCAGCGGCGTCAGCGGCAGTTCCAGCTCTTCACGTATCTTGGTGCGGTCGAAGGCTCCTATCGCCAGTCCATTCAGCCCCATCTCCACGGCCTTCAGCAGCATGCTCTGCAAGGCTATGCCCAAGTCGATGTCCACCAGCTTGTTCTCCTCCACGGTGCTGCATATAATGATGAATGCCTCGGGCTCGGTGCCGGGCAGGGGCAGATGCAGTTCTGGCAGGGCGGCGCCGAGCCGGATATTCTTCAGCACCTTGTCGGCACCGGTGTCGCGCGTCACAAGGCGGAACCTCAGCACTTGCTGGTTGCGGGCCGACGGCACCTTGCTGCACACCGCCGCAATGCGTTCCAGCTCCTCCCGCTTCACCACATAGTTCTTGTTGTATCCACGGTAGCTGCGGTTGCGTGCCAGCAACTCGTCGAGCGTGTGCCCTACGCGTTTCACTTTTGTGTGTCCGGACCCGAACACCTCTTCGTATCTTTTTTCCAAGTAGTTGTCTGCCATAGTCTGTTTGATATTAATGTGTTGCTGCTGTGTGTCAATTGTGTTGCCGTCCGTTGTCAATATGCAAAAGTTCGCACATTCTCATATTCGCCCTGTTCATCAAGCTGTAACTCCCTTCAATACAGCATTGAAATAGTATTGACACTGGATGGTTTCCCGTTATAGTAAAAGAGAACGATGCTTTAATGATGCTGTAACGATGCTGGATTGAAGGGCGTAAGTGAGGGTTAGTCCACTGATGAGGAGTTGGCGGCGTAGTTGCGCCAGCGTTCCAGCACGGCAGCCATGTCGGCGGGTATAGGGCTCTCGAAATGCATGTGTTGCCCCGTGGTGGGGTGTTCGAAACCCAGCACAAGGGCGTGGAGGGCTTGCCGTGGCAGCAGCCGGAAGTTGTTCTCGACAAACTGTTTGTATCGTGAGAAGGTGGTGCCCTTCAGTATGCGGTCGCCTCCGTAGGCGGCATCGTTAAAGAGCGGATGGCCGATATGGCACATGTGGGCGCGGATTTGGTGGGTGCGTCCGGTCTCAAGGATGCATTCCACCAAAGTGACATAGCCGAAGCGCTCCAGTACACGCCAGTGCGTCACGGCGTGCTTGCCGCGTTCCGGGTCGTCGGTGACGTGCATGATGCGGCGGTCCTGCGGCGACCGTTCCAAATTGCCTATTATCGTGCCTTCGTCTTCGTCAAAGTTCCCCCATACCAGAGCGTTGTATTTGCGTTCGATGGTGTGTTCGAAGAATTGCCGTGCCAGCACCACCTGTGCATCCTCGTTCTTGGCAATGAGTAGCAAGCCCGAGGTGTCCTTGTCGATGCGGTGGACGAGGTAGGGCTGTACCGGCTGCCCGTCGCGCCCGGTCTTGCCTTGGAAGTAGTGGAGCAGGCCGTTGAGCAGGGTGCCGGTGAAGTTGCCGTAGCCGGGATGAACCACCAGTCCGGCCTGTTTGTCCACAATCAGCACATCATCGTCTTCGTATACCGATTGGAAGGGGACGGGCTCCGGCAGCAGCTCGGTTTCGTGCGGAGGCTCGGGCAGCACGATGCTGATGAGGTCGCAGGGTTTTACTTTGTAGTTCGATTTGGCGGCTTTGCCATTCACCAGCACGCAGCCGGCTTTAGCGGCGGCTTGTATCTTGGTGCGGGAGATGCCCTCCAGCCGCATCTGCAGATATTTGTCAAGCCGCAGCATGGCTTGACCTTTGTCTACTTGTATGCGGTGGTGCTCAAACAGCTCTTGCTCGTCTGGTTCAAGCACATCGGCTTCGGTGGCATTCGTGAGTGGGTCGGGGGGCAGGGGTGTGGACATGTGGGAATGCGTTAATGAGGGAATGCGTTAATTCGTTAATGTGTTAATTCGGGAATGCGTTAATGCGTTAATGTGTTAGTGTGTTAATGCGTTAATCGGGGTACGTGTTTTTCCGTTATCGCATTTTAGGGTATAACGATTTTCCGTGCGGGTTCTGTGCCGCATCGTATCAGGTATATGCCGGGCTGCAAGGGTTGTGTGGTGCAGGTGCCGGTGGCTTTGCATGTGTATAGCGTGCGCCCCATCGGGTCGACGACTGTCACGGTCGAGGGCTGGGCAGGCGTGATGACGATGCGGTTTTGCTGGACAGCAGTGCGGCACTGCGATTGCTCCGGCTCGTTGACGTCAAGGGTGGCGCTGTGTCCGAATCCTGGGCGCAGCATGAGGGCACCGCGCAGGATGCTGGTCTGCCACGAGGTGCCAGTCAGGTAGAGGATATTGGACGAGGCGTCGTTGTTGCGGTCGAATCCCAGGTTGATGTAGTCGGTGGAGTTTTGCTCCAGTCCTACATAGATGGTGCCGCTGCAAGTGACGGGCCCGTCAAGCAGGTAGCGCACATAGCGGTTGAAGCCTTCGAAGATGGGTCGCCTCGAGTCGTTGTCTTGGTATATGATGTTGCCGGGATGGCCGTTGTCATCGTCCCATATTGTGATAAAGAAACGTATCTTGGCGTTCTGGCTCTGGAACGTCTGGTTGAAGTACAGGTTGAGCGCTGTGATGGTATCGGGGGCGTTGAGTACGAAGCGACAGGCTATTTTGATGTGGGGAGTGGTGGAGGTGATGCCATAGCCGTTTTCGGGGATGCCGTCGTCATAGGCATAGTAGTTGCCGAAGACCTGTGTCCTCACGATGGTGTCGTTCTGTGGGTGGCCGTCGCCGCTCACACCTTCGCGGATGCCGTGTACCACGGTGTAGGTGGTGGGCAGGTGGTCGTATGCCACGGGCAGGGTGTATCCGAAAGCGGGCTTGGCATGTGCCGTTGCGGTCTGGTAGGAATGGCCGCGCCAGTAGACGGGGGCATTCTCAAAACCTCCGTCGTAGTGGTGCAGTTCCCGGCCTTGGTCGTCGAATACGGTGTAGCTGTAGTTCGTTGCCAGCTCTTCGGTGAAGCGGTTGGTGATGGTGAGGGGGAGCGAGTCGCGCTGGTCGTTGGGGGTGAATTGCCGTGCAGGCATGGCCGTATAATGCTTCAGCAGCGACGGTGCCGGATTGACAAAGGCCACGTCGCGCGAGGCTGTGTCTTTGCTGTGTCGGCCGGCATCGAGATATACATAGTCGATGTTCCATTGGTCGGCATTGCTCAGCATGCCCTCTTTATTGTTGTTCTCGAGACTGCAAAGGTTGTAGAAGCGGAATTGGAAGTTGGGTTTGAGGTAGTCGGGATCGAGGATGGGGATGTCGTGGAACTGCCAGTAGGACCCAGTGCGGTCGTGAAGGGTGTCGGCTTGGCAGCCTTTGGTCGACCACACCCGTTCCCAAATGCTGTCGACAGGGTTGTAGAATTCAAGGATGAGTGAGTCTTGCTGCTCGGGGGTGTCGCCTATGCGTTCCCACATATTGCCATAACCGCCTCCGGGTAGATAGAAGAAGCTGAGGTAGAGTGAGTCGCCAACGGTAAGAGGTCGCTTGTAGGGCTGAAAGATGGAGTCGAGTCGGATGGGGTGGGAGAGGAGTGTGTCGCCTCGGAATAGTTGCCCTGTGGCATCGGGGTAGAGGTAGCCCTCGTTGTCGTAGGCGTCGAGGGTGGCCATGCCGATGGTGGGGGGAAGCGGGGCATAGCCCTCGTTTATGAAGGTACCCCCAAGATGCCACAGGGTGGCACAACGGTCGGGCTTGGAGAAGTCGTCAAAGAACGGCAGCGTCAATGGGGTGTTATCCTTCGACTCAAGCACCTCCCGGCAAAGGGGCAGCAAAGTCTCCTGTCCGACGGCAATACCGCCGAGGAGTGAGAGCATTAGTATGGCAATCAGACGTCTCATGTTACCAATCCCAGCCCTCGTCGAAATCGACATCCTCTTCGGTGGTGTAGTAGTCATCGTAGTATTTGTCGAATTGGGTGGTGAAAATCTGTGTGGAGTCGACCTTGAAGTTGGAGATGATGCGTTCGACATCGGCTTCGGTGGCGTCGCAATACCATATCTCCACCTCGGTGCCCAGGGGGTAGCGCGTCACTCCCGTGTAGTCGGGATAGAGTTTGAAGCATACCGCTTCGTTGCGGTTGGAGACCCCGTCCCAGTGCTCAACTCCAACGTTGAGCGAAGCAGAGAGGATGCCCCGTCGTGCTTTGGATGCCACTTGTCCGATAACGAATGGGACGCGTGTGCCAACGGGTGTCTCGCCCATGCCCACGGTCAGGTCCACTGCGTCGCCTTGGTTCATCTTCTCTCCGGCATAGACCAGCTTGCCTTTCGACGAGGCTTCAAGAATCATGTTTCGGTAGGGGCTGTCGACAAACTTCAGTTTGCCGCAATGCATGCCTGCCGCCTCGAGGGCTGATACGGCACTCCGCACGGACATGTTGGAGAGTTCGGGCAGCACCACGTCGGCTGGAGCAAACGAGGTGACGGTGACGTATATCTTCCGGTGGGTCTTGACCATGGTGCCAGCTTTGGGGTCCTGCTGGATGACGGTGCCGCCAGGTTTTTCGGCATCGAACACCGAGTCGATGATGACATAGGTGAAATGAAGCGGGTTGTCGTCCTTCAGCTGCTCGAGAGAGGTACCGCAGATATCGGGGAGTTCATATTCCTGCCCCTGACGGGCAACGGCTTTGATAAAAAGGAATGCCAATACAACGATGACCACCGACAGCACCAACATGTAAAGCAGGTGCTTGATAAGGGGGTGTTTTTTGAAGAAGTCTTTGTTCATAATCGCGTAATATAACGGAATCCGGATTGTTTTATTGTGGTGGTGTTTATAAAATGCTCACAGGAGGCTTTGGCTCGTCGTATTCTGTGGGGTGCCAAGATTTGGGCGGCCTGTGGATGATGCATACCAGCCTTGTCGGTGGGCTATGGCTGCACTATCTCACCTTTCAGGGTGGCGGCAGTGCAATCGGTGACTTTTACCTGGATGTATTGTCCGGGCTGGGCATCGTGGCGGTCGAAGACGATGACTTTGTTCTGGCTGTTGCGGCCGAAAAGCTGCTCTTTGCTGCGATGCGACTCCCCTTCTACCAGCACTTCGAAGGTCTTGCCAATCTCCTTGCGGTTGTTCTCCAGTGCTATCTGTCCCTGCAGGGCAATGATTTCCTCCAGTCGGCGGGTTTTCTCGGCTTCGGGTATATCGTCCTCAAGGTGCTTGGCGGCATAGGTGTCCGGGCGCATGGAGAACTTGAACATGTAGGCATAGTCGTAGCGCACCTTGCGGAACATCTCCAGCGTCATTTGGTGTTCCTCTTCGGTCTCGGTGCAGAAGCCTGCAATCACGTCGGTGGTGATGGAACAGTCGGGCATGTAGCGGCGGATGGCTGCGATGCGGTCCAGATACCAGGCCGAGTCGTAGTGCCGGTTCATCAGCTTCAACATCCTGTCGCTGCCGCTCTGCACAGGCAGGTGGATGCACTTGCATATATTGCTGTGCGAGGCCATCACTTCCAGCAGTCGGTCGCTAAGGTCTTTGGGGTGGGAGGTGGCAAACCGCACCCTCAGCAACGGACTGATGCTGGCCACACGGTGCATCAGCTCGGGGAAGTCCACGTTGCCGTTCTCGCTCGCATAGCGATATGAGTTGACATTCTGTCCCAGCAGTGTCACCTCCTTGTAGCCTTGCTCGAACAGGTTGCGGGCTTCGGACACGATGGTCTCGGGGTCGCGGCTCCGTTCGCGTCCGCGGGTATAGGGTACCACGCAATAGGCGCAGTAGTTCTGGCATCCCCGCATGATGGATATGTAGGCCGATATGCCATTGCTCCCCAGTCTCACGGGTTCGATGTCGGCATAGGTCTCGGTAGTGCTCAGCTCGGTCTCTGCGGCTTTGGTGCCGGGGGTGCGCACGCTGGCCAGCAGCTCGGGCAGCCGGCGGTAGGCGTCGGGTCCTACCACGAAGCTGACATTCTCTTCCTCAACCATCAGTTGGCTTTGCAGCCGTTCGGCCATGCAGCCCAATATGCCGATGCGCACCTGCTTGTGCCTTTGCTGCAGCGCCCTGAGCTCATGGAGGCGTTTGCGGATACGTTGTTCGGCGTTGTCGCGTATGGCGCAGGTGTTGATGAGGATATAGTCGGCCGCTTCGATGTCGGTGACGATGGTGTGGTTTGCTTTGGTGAGCAGGGATGCCACAATCTCGCTGTCGGCGAAATTCATCTGGCATCCGTAGGTTTCAATGTATACTGATGACATGTGTTGTTGCTTGAATGGTAGGGTTTCTTATTTTACGATGACCTTTGTGGCGGGTTTGTCGCCGATACGTACTACATACACTCCGCTGGTCAGCGGTTGGCTTACCAGGCGGCGGGGAGTCGGGTCTTGACGGCTCGGGACGGAGAGCATCTGTTGCCCCATGGTGTTGTATATCGTCACGGCGAGGTTGGCAGGGGCTTCGGTCACCACAGTGCGCCCAAGGGCGTATACACGAGTTGTGGCGTCCGGGTCGGGTTCGCTGACGGCTGTGGAGTCGCTGGTGGCAAAGTAAGCCACTATGGTCTCCTCACCCGTCACGGTGACGGCATGGGGATTCTCCTCGGCACCGTCGGACCAGCGCACGAAATGGTATCCACTGTATGGCACGGCACCCAGTTCCACCCTCGTGCCACGAGGGAAGAGGCCGTTGCCTGCGGCAGTGCCCATGGCCACGTCGGAGGCATGCACGCTCAGCGCATAGTAGGTGATGGTGTCGAGCGGGAAGTCTTCGTGGATGATGATGTTGCATGTGTCGTGGTCGTCGCTGGACAGCCACACAGTGTCGTGTGTCGTCATCCATACGGTGTCGCGATGAGCCATCCACACGGTGTCGTGGAGTGTGAGATGAACGGTGTCGCGAATATCACGCCAGACGGTATCGTGCAGCACGATGGTGTCGTGTATGTAGGTGATAAGCTTGGCCGACGATTGTCCCCCTTGGGACTCGAAAAGGGCGGTGTACGACACGTCGCCGCTCACAGTCACTGTGCGGGGATTGTCCCTGTTGCCGTCGGTCCACATCGCAAAGGTGTATCCCGGGCGGGCGATGGCGGCAATCTCCACCTCGGTGTTTTCCACAAAGACACCGCTCCCCGAGGCGGACCCCTGTCCGGGCGACGCACTGGTCACTTCGAGGCGGAAACGTGCCGGGGTATGGATTATCGTGTCCACTATCCTTGTATAGACGGTATCGACAGGCCGGTAGACCATGGTGTCGTTCACTACGGTGTAGTGGGTGTCGGTGTAGTGGGTCCATAAGGTGTCGTGAATCATGGTGGTTACCGTGTCGTGATGCAGGCGGTCGACCGTGTCGTGGACTGTAACGTATACCGTGTCGCGAATCACTGTATCGTTGCTGATGGTGTCGCGCAGTTCTATATTGTCCACAAAGAGGTAGTACTGGTATTCCGAATAGTAGTTGATGGCCACATAGCGGGCGGAGGCAGGCACCGTCACATCGCACTCATGCCATCCTGCGCTGTTGACCGTCACGTCGGCCACGGTGTCGGTAAAGTCCACAGACGAGTTGCCGGAAGTGGAATACAGCACTCTGAATAATTCTTCCCTGCTGTTCGAGCGGCGGTAATGGAAGCGCAGCCTCAATGGCGAAGAGGGCATCAGCTGCGGCGAGACAAGGTATTGATTGTAGTCCGTCGAGCGGTGGTAGCTGCTGAAACGGAACTGGTAGCTGCCTTGATAGGGCGTGTTGCCGTCGGCAGTACCAATTGCTCCCAGTTTGTCGTCGTTGCGGTTGTCTATGCTCTCCATGGTCCAGCAGCCTTCGTCGGCCAGCTCGAAATCCTGCACCAGCGGGAAGCTTTGCACCGGCGCACAGGCTCCTGAGCTGTGGGGCGTGAAGGTGAAGGTCACCGTGCTGTTGTTTGGCCCCGACAGATGGATGTCGGTGATGCTGAACGACGAGTCGGGTGTGCCGTCGCAAAGATAGGGGTGGGGATTGCTTGAGGCGTTGAAGGTTGTGCGTCCCGACACACCGAAAGCCGCCTGGCTATAATTGCCGTTTACGGTGTCGATGCTGCTGTTTGGGCGGAACAGCCATAGTTGGTGGGGCGCGAGGTAAAAGTCGAAAGTGGCATTGTCGGCTTCGCGCCGGTCGTTGTAACGCCATATCAGCATGCCCCGGTTGGGCAACGATGCATCGAAGGTATCGGTGTTGTTGCGGTACTCCAAGATATACCACTCATGCGGCACCGCCGAAGAGATCTTCACCGCGTTGTTGGGACCCGAGCCGAGCGACTGGAGTGTGTAAGTGCCGGAGTCCGAAATCTGGGGTATGCTGTCAAACCAATTCAGGTAGTGATACTTGAACAGAGAGTTGGTCTGCTGTGGGGGCGACATGTTGCTGCACATCAAATCCCACGAACCTCCTGGCGACACCGAGGTGTAGTTGTCGTAGTGGTATATGTCCGGCGCACCCAGCGTGTGCGTCATCTCGTGGCAGAAGGTGCTTACATTAAAATAGTTGCTTCCGCTCCCTGCCAGCTGGAGGTTGTAGGTATACACCCGTTTGTTTCCCAGGTTTACGGTCCTGTCCTGTAGCGACCACTTGTGCGGCCACAGCAAGTTGCTCCAGCCCGTGTAGCTGCCGCTCACCACAAAGCACACGTTGTCCACCATCCCATCGTTGTCGATGTCAAGGTTGAGCGTGGTGTCCACCGGGCAGTTGAGGTTGACCCACTCGATGGCATTTTCCAGCAGAGTGAACTCCCTCGAGCGGCGTTGCGTATCGTCGGCATAGCCGTCGGTATTGGTCACTGCATTGTATGGCTTATAGTAGTTGCGGGCATAGCCGTCCTGATACGACATCACCATTGTGCCCGATGGGGCAGGGCGGTAATGGGTCAACACCCGCAGGTTGCCGTAGCTTGTGTGTTTGAAATAATTATACATCGAAACGCCTGTGGCGGTGCTGTCGTTAAACATGCTGTCGATGGTGCTGAATGGAGTGGAGGTACATGTCGTCTCGTCGGCAAAGCGTATAAATATCACCACGTTGTTCAATGCTCCGTGGTTGCGGATTCTGCTCTTGGGGCTCTCGGACAGGTTAACTTTGGGCTCCCGCCAGGCATCGTGTGCACTGCGCAGATAGTCCTTGTCGGGCATCAGCCAGGACTGCAGGCCGGCCGCTTTGGGGTTGTCCTTTCCGGGTTTCAAAGTCGTCGCATATAGTCCGCCGTAGACAGGTGTGCTCCCAGGGCAGTCTTGCTCCCGCCCGGCATATACATAAAAGCCTGTGGTGGGGTCCTGAACAATGGTGTACCCCTCGGCATCGTGCAGCCAATTGTAGAATTCGTCGCCCGACGCGTAGCAGTGCAGTGTGTCGCCGTTGGGTTGGACGCGAGCGGCAGGAATAAACTTGGCCGGAGCCGCCAAGGCACTGCCCCACAAGGCCAGTGCTGTCAGCAATAGCATGAATCGGTGTATTGTATTCATTTTCTTCATATATCAGTTCGGTATTATCGGTATCTTCCTATGGCGGCCAGACGGTCGTAGCGGTCGTTCGGCCCACGGTAGTAAACAAAAGCGGTGTATTGGTTCGGGGTCTCAAAGTAGTCGCCTTCCAGCACTCCCGTCGAGCCCTCTGTCTCGCCAACTGGCAGGAAGAGCAGTTGGTACGAGTAGTAGCCCTGTTTCAAGTGCAGCCGCAAGGTGTATGCCTTCAAGTCCGGACGGTATTCCATGCGGCTGGCCTCGTCCAGACGCCATTGTGTCAACTCTCCCACCACATGCACACTTCCATTCATGTACGGATACACCATCGGCAGCACAAAGTTCACCCAGACATAGTCGGCCTCCGTCTGCTTGTTGGTGCGGTCCCACACGTTCACCTTCATTCCGCCGTTCAGCACATCCTCCGTCACATAACTTTTTCCCGAACGGTCTTCCAGCGGTTTCAGTGTGGCGAACCATTCGCCGCCATACTCCGCTATCTGTGCCACATTGTAGGTGGCTGTACGTATGTTGCTAATGTCGAACCACCTGAACCGGTTGCCGCACCAAAATAGGTTCTCATTGCGGTGGCGGTAGCAAAGTGCGCCGTTTTCCAAGCCGTTGAACACCAGGCGTCGCATGTTGTCTGTGCGTCCGTTCTGCTGCACCACCACACTGCACCAGGCCTCGTTGAGCGAGGGGCGGGGCTGGTCGCCCCGATAGTCGTTGTTCTCTGTTACCCGCACGTCTACCTCGCGGCGCTCCCTCACCTTGCCCCCGTCATAGGGAACGCCCACCTCCACCTGCGCCTTCAGGCTTCCTTCGGTCACATAGAAACGCCTTGTCAGCAGCACACTGTCCGGCTGGTCCTGGTCGTACACCGTCACCACATAATTGCCTGACACCAGAAACTGGCTGTACTGGCTGGGGATATACTGATAGTGATACACATAGTCCGTCAGCGTAGTAAAGGAACTCTCATATCCCTCCACGGGACCTTCCTCAAAGCCGTTCATGTATTCGTAGGGCTCCAGACCGTCCTTTTGCCACTGACTGTCGCAATGTTCAATCCTGTAACGGTAGTTTCCCATCTCAGCGCCCAGCACGTCGAAACGCAGCAGCAGTCGCTCGCCGTCGCCCAAGGTCAGCACCGGCGCCTCCAGCTCCACGCCTCCCCGCCAAAGAGTTGTCGTCCTCACACGTGGCGACCAGTTCGAGTCGGACACCTTCGTGCCTACAGGGGTATGCCAGCCGTCGTCTCCCGACCATGTTCCATAGTCACTGGCAATGCCTCTCGCGGCAGTCCCGCTCGGGGTGGCGACCATCAACAGAATGACTAATAAAGTAATATATAGTCTCATAGCAGAATGCTTCTTATCAATTTAAACTGCAAAGATACGAAAAAAAATTGAATCCGCTCCCACAATCTGCCGTACACTTTTCCATGCCCACCGGAACCAAGTGAGACAATACATTTGCAGGAGCCCCCAACGCCGACATCCTGCCTCCGTTGAAGGCAAAACGGTCATTGGGTTTATGGCCGATTGGTATTCCGAGATGGGAAGGCGTTAAAATGATGGTGGGTATAGTAGTCGAATGAAAGAACCTACTGTATTTTAGATTGCATAGTGCTGTTGCATGTGCTTGATATATAATATTGTTTACTTAAAAGTAAAAAAATATTTTGCCATATCAATTATATTTCATATCTTTGCATCTGAAAACAGACACTTTCAATATGAGCAAAAAAGCAACAATTCAGACAATAGGGCAGTCCGACAATGTGGGGCTTTACTCCATTTGCTTTGACGGCAAAGAGGAAAATGAGTTTAGGGAGTTCCTTCACAAGTTTAGAGACAATGCCACGCTGAACAAGGATTTCCAAGCCATAGTGAGAGCCATTGACAGGATTATAGCCAACGGAGCGTTGGAGAGATATTTTAGGACAGAAGGGAAAATGGCTGACAGGGTGACGGCACTGGCAATAGACAGCCGAAGACTGAGGTTGTATTGCCTTCGTATATCCGACCAGATATTGATAATGGGCAATGGTGGTGTAAAGGACACAAGAACCTATGAGGAGAGCAAAGAGCTATATGGCTATGTCATGGACTTGCAGAAGTTTGACGAGCTGCTTAAACAGGCTCAGTTTGATGGCACAATTACGATTGAGCAGACGGTAATAACAGGAATAGAACAAGCATATTTTGACCTATGATTGAGATATATGATGACATACTGAAAGAGGAGTTGGCGAAGATTACGCCACTCGACAGAGCAACTTCGGCACTGACAGACGGGATTGCTGCCAGGATTGCTGCAGTGATGAAGCAAAAGGGGATAACCAAAAGCCAATTGGCAAAGATGACTGGACACAGACCCAGCGAGGTTACAAAATGGCTTGGTGGAAACCACAACTTCACATGCAGAACCATAGCGTTGATTTCGTCAGCACTTGGGACGAACCTTGTGAAGATTGCTAAATAGACCAACTTGTTTTCTTGAGTAGCCTGTATTCAAATTTCAAAAAAGCATGACTCAGGCTGCAAAAATGTGTTTTTTTCAAACAAATAATCGTCTTCTATTAACAACACCTATCCATTTAGCGAATGGACCAAAATTAACCCATAAGCTCATTTAATCTTAACAAATACTCATCAAATGCACATTTTACTTCTTCAGATTTTTTTATTATTTCTTGACGCTCTTCCTCTGAAGGTATTGTTATCCTGACTTTTTTTAACCATTCAAGTTTCAGATCGGCTCTAGCTCCACCCAGACAATAATCATTAATGATACTTTTGTATTCCTCTCGCTTTAATTGTTTCAAAAGGTAATACTCAGGAAGATCCTTATTTGTAATAGTAAAAACAGGATATATGTTTGACACGAACATATTCTTATGTAACGGAGGAACCACACCTATGCTCCCTACATTTATACGATGAGGATTATAAACAAAATCTCCAGCTTGCACACGTTTATATTTCTGGCTTAGATTGTCCATTTCGTTAGCAGTAAACGTTTCTCCTATATAAATCCCATTTTTTGTGACAGAAAGAATTGCACACATTTCATCTTTATCTGTGAAAGAACTTAGAGCAAAAGGAATAATTCTTTCCTTTATATAACCTTTCAGAGGAACAGCCTTTTTGTCAGATGGCATATGCTCCATATAATTGAACGGAAATAGATTGAAACCATTAGCATAAATTTGGTCATACGAGGCCGCTTTAGAATTAGGTTCTTCTATATTCCAAAGATCTTCATCATCATTGTATGCCATAAAGAACTTTGCACAATCAGAACGGCCGGGAAGAGGTCTTCTCCTTGCCCCTAATTCAAACCCATCATTTCTTACTACATAGAAAAAAGCTTGTTTAAAATTTTCTTCATCCTCTCTTTTTTTACTGGCAAATATTATACTTGTTTTAGTTGGTGTATATGGATTAAAAACACCGCGTGGTAGTGATATGACAACCAATTTAGAACTCTCTTTTACAATTAGTTCTCGTATTATCTTTACATCTCCACTTTCATATAAGAAAGTGTCAGGTACTACAACTGCTATTCTACCACCTTTCACTATTGACTTCCAAATATGTCTCATAAATACGCAATCTCCATTTTTTGATTTCGTATTATACAATTGTCCATATTTAACGCTCTGTGAATATGGAATGTTCGAAATGGCTATCTTATATTTTTCATCAACAACACTAGAGAGACAATCCATTTGTTGAATATTCGTATGCCCATCTCCGAAAAGTATCATGTTCATTTTAGCAATACGAGCTGTTGAAGTTAATTCTCGCCCGAAAATGCTTTCTTCCCGAATAATACGCTTTTTTTCTTCTTTTTCGAGCCGTACCTTATCTGAGTCTTTAGAACTTGGTTTAATATCAGTATGCTCTCTTAAGTATTTAAAGCACTCAAGCAAAAAGCCCCCTGTCCCACAGCAAGGATCATAAATGGTATCTCCATATAAAGGATTTACCAATCGCACCATCATTTTTACAATATGCCTAGGGGTATAGTATTCTCCCAAATCTTTATTACCATTGGTCACTCTCCTCAAAAAGAATTCAAACGCGTCTCCTTTCACATCACTGTCAATACTTGTAAAGTCAATTGTGTCTATTTCTTCAATTAATTGTATCAGAATGGACTCATCCTCAATATTTAAGGATGATTCAAAGACATCACCATATGTTTTCTTTAACCTCGGTCGTATAGTGTCATTTAAGTAAGTCTTTACTTCCGAATTTTTTATATCAAAAGTTGGACCTATTCTAGATGGCGTTTTACTCATCAATTTCTCCCAATTACATTTTTCATCTAGAGAAATAGTATTGTCTCCAACCACACCAATTTCATCAAAATCATCCTTTAGTTTCAAAAACATCAAATCTGAAAATACTGAAAACCTCTCATATCCATCCCTCAATCCTGCTTCTCTTAAAAGATTATTGGCTTTTTTGAATTTGGCTATCAGGTCTGCACGACTTAATTTGAAGCCTTCTGGGATTGTTTCTATTTCAAAGTTTGACTCAATAAGTTTTACCAATGTTTTTTCATCCACAAAATCATTGAGTTCTATGTTGTCCACTTTTAAAGGTTTTCCATCTCTTGAACAAGCGTAAAAAGATTCTGCATTAAACACAAAGACCAAAGGAATCTGCAACGGATTTGCATAATAGTCTATTGCTTGAGATATTGCTTTCTCGAGAGACACTGAAGGCCGCTTAGCTTCTATAACAGCTAGTATTTCGTTACTCTGGGATTTATATACTAAAAAATCAGGATTTCTACCATTAAGAAATTGTTCTTGGTATTTTAGCTTAGCCCTCTCTCTATATACATTACAAGTTTCATGATGTGATTCATCCATGTCATAACCTAAAAGCGCAAGTCTCGACTCTATTACCTGTCTTGTATATGGCTCTAATGGCTCTGTCATCACTGATGTATTACTATTTACACTCTTAGAAATTTTTTTAGTGTTCATTTCTCTTCTTTTTTGTGAAATGGAAGCGTTTTCATATATCACAAAAAAAATCCGTGACACTTTCTGTTGTGTACGGAGGTTCGCCAAAACCCTTAATGCAAACATGAAAGCCCACGGATACCCGTGAGCGTCCTGCTTTCTTTTGCATTAAGTGTTGAAATTTGGCGATTTCCGTACACGTTGAAAAGCAAAAACGCTTCTATTTTTATATATTTATCGTTGTTTTATTTCTCGATATTGATGTTGTTTTCGTTAATAACTGTTGTTGTTTCACGCTGCAAAGATACGACTTTTTTTCTGTTTGTTGAGGGAATTATAACTGTTTTGGCAAATTATTTCCCCAAATGTGCATATTTTCCCATGCCATAAAACAAAAAAAGCACCGCATTGCGGTGCTTTGGGGGTGGTCTGTGGCAGACCACTAAACACCGATACAATTTATTGTGTTTCAGTGCTTGCAGCCGTTGAAAAACTTATCGAGTAACAAATGGGAAACAAAATTGTACCTTTATAGGCTTTCGGGCTGCTGTTTTTTACTCTCAAAAACGATGCAAAAATACAACTTTTTTCTCAATATTGCAGAACTTCATCCAATATAAACAAAGAAAGCCCCGAATAGGGGCTGTTCTATGCGTGTGGGTGGTTATTCCTCGTCTTTGGGAATGTCCTCACCTCGTGCAAGCATTGCCAACCTCTCAACAAGCGGTCTATTCCTCGCCCTCAAATCTTGCAAATCTGCACTCACTGCCTGTTGCTTGGGGACTACATACTGCATCAGCCTTTCGAACATCTGTACTCGCTCTTTGGGTTCTAATGCTTTCAAATCTTCCTCAATCTGCTCTCGGTTGTTATCAATCAGTGCAGAAATCCATTCTCGCATGTTCTGCGTTACTTTGTTTGGTGTTCCCTTTGGTCTGCCATTGGGATTGTTGGTGTGTCCTTTTTCCATATCTGTAAATCTTTGTTGTTTTCAAATATACTTTTTTGTTCTTATCGCTCGTGCGTTTTTTTTGCCCAATTATCGAGCATGGTTTATAAGCATAGTTTATAAGCATTATTTATAAGCATTATTTAAGGTCGGGATTTTCTTGAACGTTGCTCTGTGCCTTTTTCACATTTATCCAGCACAATTATTACGTTTACTTCGTTGCAAATAATGTACTCATATTCCTAACAATGCTTTTACTCTCTTTTCGGCTGCATCAGTATTTTGTTTCAGCCTTTTCTTCTTGAATGACGGACTTGCCCGAATTGCATACTCAATTACATTTTCCATTGATACATTAGGCTTGGTGGTGAAATAGAACCCTCTTGTGTGTTTGCTATAAATTTTCACATTATGGAATGTCATTTGCAATTCGGCTCTCAACTTATTTGCGTAATATTCGGTAAAGTACCCTTGCAAACCACATGTCCCTATCGTTTCCGATTTCTCTAAATCTGCCCAAGAGGGATAACCGGCCATTCTCGCCCACATCAGTTTGTTGTTGGCTTTTGACACTCCATTGCTTGCACCCTCAATACTTTTCAATGCACAATAGCCTAAAAACTTCACCTTGTCCCATTCTCTCAAATCGTCTTTACCAGCCCCAATAATCATATCCCTTTTGATTGATACACAACAATGCTTTTCTTGTACAGGATAATTCTTATTCAGTTCTACAAGTATCTTTGCGTTTTTGGGGAAATCCCTAAAACCACAATCAAAATACATGTCGTTTTCCTCATAACTTTTAAGAACATCCTCCACATTTTTTTTGCTAATGTATGGTACAAGTCTGTTTTCGTCAATCTCTCTTACAATACACCACCTTGCCGTATTGAATAAACTGCTGGGCTTAGCCATATAGTTACGCAATAGCTCTATCGGAAATGTCAAGTAGTGCATACGAATGTTTTGTTATACCATTCAACAAAACTTTCAAAGTCCTTTGCAATGTAGTACATGCCCCCAGCACGTTCAATGTCGGCCTGGTACTTGCGTTGTGCATCGCTCTGGCGGTCGGCTCCTATCTTCACTTCAATTTTGACACTTCGCCCACAGATTGTTGCCGAAATGTCTGCCGTGCCTTTCGTCATGTGCGACTTGCCAAACATATAATTGCCATTTGCCTGTTTTATCGGTCTGCCCATGATACTGACACGTTCAGCCTGCCAACCACGCAACATGATGAAATCAATAATGCACCTCGTTAGTCCGTTGGCTGTGGTGTCGGTGTATGTGGGCTTTGGAAAGTAGGCTGCAACTCCAAACGGGGTTTGTTCTGCATGTCGTTTTAATTCGGGGTGCATTTCGATTGAGCGTTGCCACATGTCCAACTCCAATTGTTTGACTGCATCACTCTTCATAGTGTCCTCCTTTCGTTGTGAGGTGCTGGGAAATCCAATACACTTTGTAGTGTGATTTGGTCTTGGGGTTGGTACGCCAAATGTCCTGCACATCGGCTCCACCCGCAATACCGTTTTGGAAATCGGCTCTCAGTTGGCTAATAATCTTCCGTGCATCACCTGTGTTCGCCAATCGGTTCAGTTCTATAGCCGTAAACCTGCCACCCTCCAAGAGGTTTTTTATTAGAGATTGTTTTGTCATTTCCGACCTCCTTTCCTCGGATTGTTCAACACATAGGCTGCTGCCATTTGCTCTAACTCCTGTTGGCTGCTCACCTTGTTTTGTAGCAACCATGCGTTGATGTCCTCACGCTTGAAGAAAAGCATTTTTCCACCGCCTTTTGCAAAAGGTATTCGCCTTTCGTGTGTCAGTTTGTAGATGTAACCTTTCGACAAACCCGTGTACGCTGCCACATCGTCAATGTTGAACACGTCTTTTGCACCCATGAGGGATATTTGTTTTATCTCCTCCAACTTTGCCATGATTTCGATATTTTCGTTCATGTCTTTTGTTTTATTTATTATGGCAATCTCTGCATCTGCAACTATGCGTATTGCCTTCGGATTTCTCACTTGCAGGGTTGCAGTCTCTGCCGCTTGAAATCGAGTGCAAAAGTACAACAAAAGAAAAGAAAAACACTTGCTATATCTCTTGATAGCAAGTGAATGTTATTAATTGATTGTTAGGTGTTTGTTTAGAATTTAATTGTAGCAAACACTTTTATGATTACTCTACAATCTATATCATCATCATATTCTTTTGGTGGGGTGGGTTTATAAGATTGCAGACGGGTTTCGTCAAATAAATCCTCAAACAATCCCCATGTTTTGAGAGGAAGCCCCATTCTTTTTTTTCTTAAGTCTAATACTTCAATTGCATGGTCGGCAAAACATTTCAAACTATATTTATTTTTCCTCCACTTCCAATGTTTTCCCTCGCTCATCTCGATATACCCCAATTCGGCAAACTTGGCAAACATCGCCTTTGCTTTTGGCGTTGTCAGTCGTGGGTCTATTGTGAACGGCTCGTTCTCTTCACTTTGATATAGGCTCAAATAGTCCTCCAACTCGGCTTTCTCTGTGCGTAATGCCCACCACAAGTAAACTGCATGAATTGCCGTGTTCAGTTTCTCGGTCGCTGCATTAATACTCTGCTCAGCCTGTACTCGCTCACATCTTCTTTCCTCAAACTCTTTGGGCAGTCCAATACTCTCCCACTCTTTGGGATATAACCGCAACACATCTCTTTCTTGCTGGGTGATATTGCCATAACTTGCGTCCATCAACCTCATGCATAACCCATAAAGGAGAACTCCTCTATACTTATGCCATACCGAATAGTAGCCATTTATCATATACACCCATAGTGGTTCAAATTCTACTTGGTAACCCTTTTCGTAGGCACTCACAAACCATGTGTTCACTCCCTTTTCATCTGTTTGTTTCCACTTGCTGCGAAAATTGTATTCGCTTTGCACCTTTTCCCATTTCTTTTCTCTATCCTCAGCTTGCTCGGGAGTTTCTTTATCGTATGTGTCAAAATAGTCTTTTGCCTCTATAAAATAGCTTATCTCGTCCTTGTGGTCGGATAGCTTTGTAAAATCCTCATAACTAAATCGATTTTGCCCCACCCCACACCTTTCGGCAATGTCAAACAATGTTGGCTCGCTGCTCTGCATCTGTCGGCATAGGTTTTTCAGCCCATTTAGTCGTTGCTGCTCGTCCGTTTGGTTCAACACGTTCATTGCCAACCTCTCAAATCTGCTTAATGTTTCTTCATTCATCATTTACCCCTCCATATTAAAGCTCGTTCAACAGGTTCACCGCATCCACTTTCTTTTTATCCACTATCTTTGCATAAATCTGTGTGGTGGCAACCTCGGAATGTCCCAACAGCTTGCTAACGGTGTAGAGGTCTGCCCCCTTAGTCAATAGGGTTGTGGCGTATGTGTGGCGGGCTGTGTGTAGTGTCAAATTCTTGCTTATTCCTGCCCGTTCTGCCCACGCTTTCAACGTGCGGTTCATTGCTGGCTCTGTGGGTATGTCGGCAAATACAAGCCCGCTGGCGGGGTTTTCTCCCTGCTGCGGTAGAAACTCCCGTGCCTTGCTCGATAGGGGCAAATAGAGGGGTGTTTGCGTTTTCTGCTGGCGTATGGTGATAGTCCATTGTTCGCCCTGCTGGTTTATGTCAGCCCACCGCAACGCCTTAACGTCCGATATACGCAACCCGCAATAACACATAAAGAGGTACGCCCGCCTCGTTTCCTCGCTGGCTGTCGGGGTGTTCTCTAACAACTTCAACTCATCAATAGTAAGATACGCCCGTGTGCTTTCGGGTACTTTGATTTTGTCCGCATCTGCCAACATATCACACGGGTTTTTATTTATTACGCCCTCCCTCACAGCCTCGGACAATGCAAACCTCAAACATTGGTAACGCTTTTGTGCTGTGCTGGCTGCTAAGTGCTGCCCTGTGTTCTGCACATTACGCCCGATAACGTAACCCGTACGCAAATACTCTATAAAGCCCTTGCAAAATTCGGTGTCCACGTCCGACACTCTCACACGCTCACCAGCGTATTGCCTCAACAGGTCGGCAGTGTTCTCTATCGTACGCCCCCACGTGTGGCGGTTGGCTGCGGTGCTGGCTCTCTGCCCTGCCTGTTCGGCACAATGCATCATCCAATCCGACAGCAGAATTTTCGACTGCCAAACACGCTTTAATCCCGCCTCTTCGGCTATGATTGCCCGTGTACGCTCTGCTTTGATAGCGTTTGCAGCGTTCAGCACCTCCAAGTTATGCAGCTTGTCAAAGGGTGTTTTTTCGGGTATTAGATAGAGTTTAAGAAATTCATATTCCCTTTGCCCGTCTTTGTAATAGTCCAAATACAGCGACACATTCCCGTTTGACAGTCTTTTTTCTCTCAAACGTACCGTTTCTTTCGCCTTGCTGGCAACTTTCTTTCTCGGCATACTCGATAAGATTTAATTTTGTTTCCGATTGCAAAGATACAAACTTTTTTTCATTCGAGTAACAAACGAGTAACAAAAATGTACCTTATAACATCAAAATAAGGTAAAATAACACCCAAAACTGCAACGGCTGTAATTCAGTATATTAACTATGAAAATCAATACTTTATGGCATTAAAAAAGCCCCTTGATTGGGGCTTCTGTGTGGTCTGTGGCAGATTCGAACTGTCGACCTCTTCCGTGTGAAGGAAGCGCTCTGAACCAACTGAGCTAACAGACCCTCTCTTTTTGACATGACAAGCGGAGGCTTGACGACCTCCGGCTTGTATGGTGATCTGTAACAGATTTGAACTGTTGACCTCTTGCCTGTCAAGCAAGCGCTCTAAACCAACTGAGCTAACAGATCGTACTTTTCATCTCTTTCCTCTCGAAAAGCGGTTGCAAAAGTACGAACTTTTTTCGGATTGACAAAATTTTTTTTCAGAAATCGTCGCAATGTGTTGAAAATAAACAATACTTTTTTTTTCTTGAACCTGTCTGTAACGGATTGCAGAATGGACTTTTTCCAGTCTTTTGGGAGGATTTTTGGACCTTTTTCCAGTGGTTTTTGCCTGTATGGCTGGCAATGTGTTTATTTTCAGAGATATGAGGTGATATTACAATCTCAATACATGCGCTTGGGGGTTGGAAGGAGAACCGCCTGGGGCTGTTTGGTAAGACGGCTATTCGATGGCGGAGAGACCCCAGGAGTAGTGCATGGGATGGAGGTGGCCGATATGGATGGCGTTGAGCAGTTGGAATGGGCCGCGGAGCATCTCCTGCCCCAAACGGGGGTCGACGGGGAACATGGCGTGGTCGATGGATGGGTAGTCGTGGCGGATGTCGCGCAGGATGGAGAGGAAGAGTTTTTCCATCTGGTCGTAGGTCACCTTTACGCGGTCGATGTCGGAGGGGTCGGCGGCGGGCGGGAAGTACCAGTTGTTGCAGTCGCCAGCATGGAAGAGGGTGGTGCCGTCGCGCAGCGTGAGTACGGTGCACACTCCGACATCGGTGGAGCGGTAGGCTTTGAGGTGGAAGTGGGGAGTGGACACCTCTTCGCCGAAGCGCAGGATGGCCAGCGGCAGCGATTTGTCGATGCGACGGCGACGGACGGTGTCGTAGGAGGGGAGGAGGTGCCAGTTGGGGTTGTCGGCACACCACTGGGGGATGTCGGGGTTATAGTGGTCTTGGTGGAAATGGGAGACGATGAAGTAGACGGCTTTGTTGTGGGCGTTGTCAAGCAGACGGTGCAGCAATCCGTCGGGGTCGAGCCAGTAGTCGAATACGATTAGACAGTCCTCCTCCTCGGCAGCGAAACAGGAGTGGTGGATGTAGTGGAGTTGCATGGGCTGGGCGCGATGGTCAGAGTTTGGGGACGAAGTCAATCATCACCGAGTGCTCGTCGAAATGGACATCTTTAAGGGTGATGCGGTCGAAAACGGGTGCCAGTTGGGGACTCTTGCCTAGGGCGAGCATCAGGCGGTTGCCGTCGAGGATGTCGAGCAGGTCGGCGCCTTGTTGTTTCTTGAACTGGCCAAGGGCGGTGCGGACCATGAACTCGATGCCTGCCCCGCCGCCATAGGAGAGGAAGATGTCGGAGCCGTTGATGCGGTCGACATTGATGTCGAGGCCGACGGAGCCCATGAGGGGCACTTTGTAGGCGACGCGGAGGGTGTGAGGACCGCCGTAGGCGAGGGGGAGTTCTTTGCCGGTCTTTTCTTGAATGAATTGTCCGACTTCGGAATAGGTGAGATTGAATTGCATAATATCGTGAGTTTTGTGATGTTTTTTTGTGGAAATAACGCCTAATCGAAAAAAAAATTGTATCTTTGCAACCTGAATAAATAAAACTATTGACTATGAAAGTTAAGGAACTTGTAGAGAAATTGAATCTGAAGGTGCTGTCGGGCTCCGATGGCCTTGACCGCGAAATAGAGGGTTGCTATGTGTCGGACCTGCTGAGCGATGTGATGGGAAATGCCGAGATGGGCAATGTGTGGGTGACGTTGCAGGTGCATAAGAATGTGATGGCTATCGCCTCGTTGAAAGAACTGGCTTGCGTCATTCTGGTGAAGGGGCAGACCGCCTCGGAGGACACCCTCGAGCAGAGCAACGAGGAGGACATTCCTTTCCTGAGCACCACGATGGAGACTTTTGAGACGGCAGGAAAGATTTACGAGCTGTTGAAAGGCTGAAGGCCTTGAGGTGACCTTCGAGAAGTGAAGATGCGAGCGTGTCGAACCATTCGATAATTATTTGAGATGACTCCGTTCAAGGCCGACCTGCATATTCATACGGTGCTGTCGCCGTGTGGCGATTTGGAGATGAGTCCGTCGGCCATCGTCCATAGGGCGTTGGCGCGCGGGCTGGACATGATTGCCATCAGCGACCATAACACTACGCGCCAGGTGAAGGTTACCCAAAAGATAGGCCGCGACAATGGCCTGTTTGTGCTGGGCGGTGTGGAAGTGACCTCGCAGGAGGAGGCGCATTGTCTGGCTTATTTCGAGAACGATGCGCAGTTGGACGAATTCCAGGAGTTTCTGGATGCGCATCTGCCGCCCATCCCAAACGATGAGGACAGGTTCGGTTACCAGCTTATCGTGGACGAGAATGACGAGATTGTGGGAGAGGAGGAGTACCATCTGCTGAATGGCATTGATGTGGACATCGACGGCATCTACGAGGAGGTACACCGCATCGGCGGGCTCTTTGTACCGGCGCATGTGAACAAGGGGACAACGTCGCTGACCAGCCAGCTGGGTTTCGTCCCGCCTGACCTGAAGGCCGACGGACTGGAGATTAACCGCTTTACCACCAAGGAGGAAATGCTGAAGAAGTTCGCCTATTTGAAACGGTTTAACTTCATCACCGACAGCGACGCCCATTTCATCGACAACATCGGCGATGTATATAACGTCTTGTATATGGAGCACCGTACTTTCGACGAGTTCCGCAAGGCGTTGAAGGGTGAGGATGGCCGTTATATCGACACCATGGCCTTCCGCACTGCCCCGCTGAAGAAGATAATGTAGATTTACAAATGTGAAGGCGCTCTTATTGTGGCAGGGATAAACTCGGCCACATTACTCGTTGTGGTATGGCTCGTGGCGGAGGATAGTAAAGGCGCGATAGAGTTGTTCGACAAAGAAAAGGCGTACCATCTGGTGGTTGAAAGTCATCTGCGAGAGCGATATTTTGTCGTGGGCGACGGCGTAGACCGAAGGTGCGAAGCCGAAAGCACCACCCACCACAAAGACCAGGTTGCGGGTGCCGGCGTTCATCTGTTTCTGTAGGTACTGGGAGAATCCCACCGAAGTGTGTTCCTTGCCGTGCTCGTCGAGGAGGATGATGCGGTCGGCTCCCTCAAGACGCTTGAGCAGCAACGCAGCCTCGCGCTCCTTTATTTCCTCGGGCGAGGCTCCTTTCTGGTCTTTCAAGGCCGGGATGACATCTATCTCGAAGTTGGTGTAGTGGCGTAGTCGTTTCACGTATATGTCGATGCCCTCCTGCAGGTAGGGCTGGTCGGTTTTGGAGATGACGATGAGTTTGATGTTCATGGCGGTGATGCGCTTTCAGGATGGTTCTGTCAAATCTTATTTTGTAGAAGTTTCTGCACAAGCGGGTGGCGGAACCGCGTGACGCGGGCATAGATGATGGGCTTGGCACCATAGAGGCTGTAGGAGAAGGCGATGCCGGGGTCCATGCTTCCCTCGAAATCGAAGGCGCGGGTGCGAGTGGAGAGCCGTTGGATGATGTGCCAGAAGAGTAGGGGGGAAGCCCCGTTGTGGTGGCCGGTGGGATTGAGGGCGGAAAGAAGAGAATAGGCGCAGCGGTCGTCGTAGGCGACAAAGCGGGCGGCATGTAGTTTCCCGTCACCGTCGTTGAGGCCGAGGAGGATGCCCTGCCCGTGTCCCAAGGCGGTTTCAATCACACGGATGATAAAGTCCTGCGACAGCAGGTCGCGTTGTCCCCGCGAGGCCCAATAGTCGGCGTGGAAACGCGCAAATGTCTGGGGGGAGAGGTCGTCGACGGGCTGGAGTACCTTTTCGGCACGGCGTACTGGACGCTGGCGACGCTGTTTGTCGAAGCCGTCGAAAACCTGCTGTGGGTCGGAGATGTCTTCAATGCGGTAGGTGATACGGTCGGAGGTGGTGTATCCAGTCCACATCCGGGTATCGGTGCCAGGGGCAAAGTTCTGGGCAAAGAAGAGTGGCCTTAGACGCCCGAAATAGTCCACAAGCCAGCGGGTGGCGGAGGAAGTGTCGGTGCCGGGGCGGAACCAGGGGCCGCTGTACTGTGTGAGCTGCGGTTGCAGCAGGTAGTGCATCCCATAGCGTTTGCCCCATAGGTAAGGCATGGCTGCGGCAATGGTGCCATCGGGCTCTTTGACCAGGGCGACATCCCATTCCTTGCCCCTGCAGACCGTTTCCATCCACCAATATTGCAGAAACAGAGGAATCGTCGACCCCTCTGTTCCGCATAGTTTCTTGTATGTCTCCTTGTCGCTCAAGGGCAGGCTTGAGGTGTTACTGTATAACGATGGTGACGCGGTTGTTGGCCATGCGGCCGCTGAGGGTGTTGTTGTCGCCCACAGGGTCGTCCTCGCCTTTGTACTGCACTTCGATACGGTGCTCGTCGATGCCGCGCAGCACCAAGGCTTTTTTCACTTCCACGGCGCGTTGGCGGGAGAGACCGGTGTTGTAGGTTTCGGTGCCCACGTTGTCGCAATAGCCGGTTACCAGCACTTCAAGCCCCTTTTCCTGTTTCAGGTAGGCGGCCAGTTCGTCCATCTCGGCGATATAGGATTCCTGAATGGTGGCGTCGTTGGGGAAGAATTTGATTTCGGGGAACGACTTGGAACCTTTGGCGGCGCTGGGAAGGAGGTCGATCTTCTTGGAGCTGAAGTCGAAAATCAGTCCCACGCGGATCAGGTCTTCGGTGGGTTGAGGCTCGGTGTAGTAGGCCTCGTCCTTCCAGTAGCGCCAGTCAATCTGGGCCACCTTATAGCTCACCTTGTTCTTCATCTCCTTCTCGATGAGGATGTCGCGGAAGTAGTCGAGCGAGATGACTGCTTCCATCTGGGCCTTGGCAACAAGCTCGTCGCGCAGGTCGGGGTCGGTCACCGAAGGGTTGACGGCGAAAACCGCGCACAAGTGCATGGGGATACGTCCTGCGGTGGACAGGTAGTCCATCACCGGGTCAAACTTGCCCCAGTCGCGCTCTTTGTCGCGCTGCCATTTCAGTGTGCGGAAACGGTTGTAGTCGTAATCGATGAAATAGAATGTTTTGGCATCGAAAGCGGTGAATTTCCACACGGTGTCGTAGGCGGATTCGCGGATTTTGCGTTTGCCCGACGGGTCGATGATGGGTTCGGTTTTCTTGCCCTTCTTGCCTGTGGCGGCGCTTGTCACCTGCTCATACAGGCCGCCAATGGTGGGGTGCCAGCTGGTGTCGGCAGTGCGGCCGAGCCATTGGCGTTTGTTGTCGCCGTCCTTGGCAATCTCGGTGGTGGCCCTTTTCTTACGGTACTGAGCCTGAACATTGTTGGCCGGCAAAAGCATCAACACGGCCAGTAATACTATCGGAAAAAGTTTCTTCATCGGTGGTAGTAATTTTTCGGTATAACGCGATATAACGGAAATTATTGTTGTGGGTCGAAAAGTGAGCCGTTTTCGCATACAAGCATGCGCGACTGGAACTTGTCGATCATCATGAAATCGTGCGACGAAATCAGCATGGTGGTGCCTGTCTGCCGGTTGATGTCCACCAGCAGCTGCATGATGTCCGACGAGGTGGCGGGGTCGAGGTTGCCCGTCGGCTCGTCGGCCAGTACGAGGGAGGGATTGTTGATAAGGGCACGGGCAATGCCTACGCGCTGCTGTTCGCCTTCGGAGAGCTGGTAGGTGGTGGCGCGAGCCTTCTCCTCTATGCCGACGGCCTTCAAGGTGTTCATAATCTGGCTCGGGATGTCACTGCGTTTCCAGCCCGTAGCCTGCAGGACGAAGGCAAGGTTGTCGTACACGTTGCGGTCCTTCAGCAGACGGAAATTCTGGAATACCACGCCCACCTTGCGGCGCAGCAGGGGGATATTGCGGTGTTTGAGGTGCATCAGGTCATAGCCGCACACCTTGGCCTCCTCGGCGCTCTCCACCTCATGGTCGGCGTAGAGCGTACGCAGGAGCGAAGTCTTGCCTGCACCGCTCTTCCCGATGAGATATACAAATTCTCCGGGGTTGACAGTGAGGTTGACATGGGTGAGTATTGGACCCTCTTCATGGCTGATAGCCACCTCTTTTAGCGATATGATAGGTGTGTCCATAGAGTCTTTGTTTCAAACTGCAAAAGTACTAATTTTTTTCCTATAATAGAGAAAGTGATACTCTTTTTTTTCACGCAAGGTTGTTGATTGTCGATAATCATCTCGTGAATCACCCCTCTGGTGTTCCCTCTCAACCTGTCCGTTTCCCGGTCGGGGAGTAGAAATGAACACTCTTTGCCAATCCTGATAGGTCAACCTATTCGTCCAATGATGAAGTGAAGCCGGTCTGTCATAAAGCTTGTTATGTGTTGCTATCCATTAAGTTGTCGTATTTCCCTGAAGGATTGAATCGTTAAACTTTCATAAATAATTGCAGCAAAACAGGGCATGTGTGTCATAATGGGCGACAAAGGCGAGAGAATTTACCCAATTGGCGATGCGGAGAGTTAAAAAGATTTAAAATGTGTTAATGAGGGGTATCCAAATCGGGGGGAACGACTCTTTATTGCGAGAGCACGTTGAAAACAGGCTACAAGTAGACGGTAAGTTTATCGTAACATGTCATGCTTTGAAACCATATTAGAAACAAAAAAACAATCAAATTGTAAGATTTTGCCACCAATGACGTCATAAGGGCATAACAATAAACACAAACAACAACAAATTACCACTTACTATGAAACGAATAGGACTTTTAATGTGTCTGGCATTGTTCTTGTCGGGCATGGCCTGGGGGCAAGCACCAGGCTCGGACACCATCCTCATTGGTGACACGACGCACATGTATCTGACACCCGGCAACTTCCGACTGCCCTGCTTGTATCTATCTACCAGTTATACCCAACAGTTGGTGAAGAAAAGCGAACTGAACGGAGAAGCAATGATTACAGGTATCGACTTTTACTGCGGTACGCCGAGCAGCATGGGCTGTCCCGGATGCACCATCTATCTGGCCAACACCTATGTGTCCAGCATGGGGTCCGGGATGGTGGGCTTCGGCCCCATGTTCCAGCAGGTGCTGGTGGACTCGCTGGTCTGTACGATGGGTTGGAATCACTACGAGTTCGACACGCCTTTCCACTACACCGGCCTCGGCAACCTGATTATAGCGGCTGACTGCCCGAATGGTTGGAGCGGGGGCCAATTCTATTGTGACCAGAGGGGTATCATTGATTCGAGGTACGTAAACATGCGTTTGGCCAATATTACCCCTTCCACCCCCACAACAGCCATGGCAGGGCGTAATGTTATGCGGCTGCACACCATGCCTGTCTCTACGACTGGCACCTCTTGTCCGGCACCCACGCTGAGGGTGGACTCGCTTGGCTCTACGGCAGTGAAGATGAGGTGGACTCCTGGCTATCAGGACACCTCTTGGAGGGTGGACTTCATCACCGACGGCGACACCGTCTGGCGTACCAGTGGTCTGCTTTGGGGCGACACATCCTATACCATAACCGGTCTCGTCCCTAGCATCCACTACACCCTCCGTCTCACTGCTTTTTGCACCGACACCTTTACCACGGTGCTGAAGCATCTGCTCACCAACTGCACTCCGACGGCGTTGCCTTACGCCGAGTATCTGGATAGTACCTGGTCCGTTCCCAGCTGCTGGTTTGTTGCACCCGGCTCGGCTGGGGATGTGCCCATTGTTTCTTCAAGGTTCAGCCATTCTGGGTCGCGTTCATTGAATCTCAAGGGCGGTGCCGTGGTGCTGCCCGAATTCGATGCGCCACCCGACAGTCTGGAGCTTTATTTTTGGGCTAAGTGTAATGGCGGCTCCCGGCGTGACCTGTGTGTAGGCTTGGTGACCGACCCGTTGGACCTGTCTACCTTTGTGCCATTGGACACGGTGTCATGCTACTCGAGTTGGATTCCGGTAGCGGTTCGGACCGACCGTTACCCCCGGTCGTCGGGGCGTCTGGCCATCATTACCGCCGACCCGTTGAACCCCTATATGTTCATTGACGACATCGAGGTGAGCCATCTTGTACCCTGCGAGGCATTGTCCGCCGCAACCGTAGACTGGAAGACTGACACAGCGGCACTGATACGCTGGGTGGACACCGTGGGGGCAGTCTATTACGATGTGGCATACGGCCCGAAAGGTTTTGTCCCCGACTCCACCACCATTGTCACCGATGTGCGCACCGACAGCCTGCTGCTGACAGGTCTGACGCCCTATACGCAGTACGATGTGTATGTGCGTCCCGAGTGCGGGAGTTTCACTACCCACTGGTCGCCGGTGATGACTTTCCGCACTTTCTGCACCCCGTTGGATACGTTGCCCTATGTCGACAACTTCGACTCCTATGCAGGCAATCCCGAGCCTCCTGCAATCCCCTGCTGGCGTGGGCACGCGGGTATGAACACCTGCGTGGTGACCTATACCGACAGCCATTCCGGCTCGCAGGTTTTGCGGTGGGACTACGAAGATAACCAGTACGCTGTTCTTCCCGCCATCGACACTGCTATCTACCCCCTTCGCACCCTGCAACTCTCCTTCTGGGCATGCAACAACCAGTACAACTCCACCGATGTCCAACTTTCGATAGGGGTGATGACCGACCCCGATGTGGACTCCACTTTCCATGCCATCGACACCGTAACCATTACCGGGGTTGATTGGCGCCGCTACGATGTACCCCTCAGCTCCTATACAGGCAATGGTGCCCATATCACGTTGCGGAGTATCACCAGTGACTATCGTTATGCTTTTATTGATGATTTAATGATTGATTTGTTACCACCCTGCCCGAGCGTGACGGGAATGGCCGTTACCGGTCTGACTGCCACCTCGGTGACGGTGGGGTGGGACCCGGCGTCCGGTGCTGACAGCGGTACGGTGTGGCAGACCTACATCGACACCTCTGCCACTGCGGCACCCATGGCCGGCACATCAGTCCTCCATACTCCCGCCTGCACCTTCGCCGGCCTCACGACAGCTACGCCCTATTATGTGTGGGTGCGTGCCATCTGCCCCAAAGGCGACACCTCGGCATGGGAAGGCCCCATGCAGGTGGTTCCCGGCATCTGGAATATGCGTGCCAACCGTAACGACACCCTCACCATGTGCGGAGTGTCCCTCTACGACGACGGTGGCTCCAATGGCGATTTCACCTCCCAGCATTCCTCGCTGGTCATCCTTCCCGACATGCCCGGCCATCTGGTCAGCATCAGTGGCTATTGCAACATCGGCGGGAGTTCCTCCCTCACCATTTACGACGGTGTCGGCACCTCGGGCCGTCCCCTTTGGGTCAGGACCTACAACAACAGTTCAGCCATCAACTTAGGTCCCATCATTTCCGAGACGGGTGCCCTCACCATCGATTTCGATGGCTACACTCCTTTCTCCAGCTACTACGAGGGCTTTGAGCTGCAAGTCAGCTGCATCCCCGACACCTGTATCATCCATCAGCTGATGCTCAACCCCGCGGTGCCCGCCACCGATTCCACCCTCGCGCTCACTTGGCAGTGCAACGGCGCTTCATCCTACGAGGTGGAATACGGTCCTGTAGGCTTCACTCCCGGCACGGGAACAAGCGTCTCCACATCCACCAATAGCCTTACCGTCACTGGTCTCACCAGCCTTGCCCGTTGTGAGGTGCATGTGAGCAGCATCTGCGGTGTCGCCGACACGGGTGCATGGACCACCGGTATCTTCAATACCCAGCCCTGCAGCAATGCCGTCTATCGCGAGAACTTCGACTCCACCATTTGGGAAGAATCCCATCCGATGCTTCCTATTGGTTCCAATGTATCCAATTATAGCTTTACCCAGACCATCGTCGACTCCGCTTTCCTTGCCGGTCTCGAGGACGGCATTACTGCCTTGGCGTTCCGCCCAATCAACCATACCGCGGGCGACCACCAGAACAATGTCACCGTCTATCTGGCCAATGTGCCGGACACCGCCTTCAACAACGGTCTCATCGTACCCGATGCCGGGCACCGCTTTGTCAAGGTAATCGACTCGGCCAATTTCAGCCATCTTGGCACCACCGACTGGCAGGTTGTCCCCTTCGACTACCCGTTCATGTGGGATGGGCACCAGAACCTTCTGGTTACCGTGCTCAACGAAGATGGCGGCGGTTTTCGAACAGAATATGCCAGCCACTACCGCTATTCCGATCTGCGAAACTATGTCTATCGCAGCTACATTATCTACTCCGAATATCCCATCAATATCGACAGCGTCGCCACCTACGCCTATCCCTATTACCAGGGATACGGCAACTGGAGCACAGGCGACCTTCGCTTCTACACCAACACCTGCGACCTCCCGCTCTGTGCCAAACCCGTTGTCGACACGGTTGCCGTGGGCTCCGAGAGTGTCACCGTCACGTGGAACGGCTCGAGTACGGAATACGATGTGGCCATCGACCCCTATAGCCCCGCCACCGTCTATCCCGCCACTGCCCCGATCCATGTCAGCGGTTTCCAGCATACCTTCACGGGCCTGCTGCCCAATGCACGGTATGTCGTAAGCCTGCGGCAGGACTGCACCGCCGACAGCCTCCGCCTGTCGGGCTGGACAACTGTCGAGCTCATCACCGATGAATACCATTGCCCCGCTCCCGAAGGTCTCACGGTCGATAGTATCACCTACACCTCCGCCACCTTCCACTGGCTTCCCGCAGGCAATGACTCCCTCTACCAGCTCTATATCTGGCAGGACGGCGACAGGGCTGTGAGCCACCTTGCCGACAGCCGTCACTATACCGTCGAAGGGCTGCGCCCCGGCACAACCTACAACGCCAGTGTACATGGCTACTGTGGCAGCGAGGGGCAGATAGAAGGCACGAGGAGCGACACCCTGCGCTTCGCCACCACATCGTGCCCCACGGTCACCGGCCTTGCTGCCTCGGCAGTCACCACCACCAGTGTCACCCTCGGCTGGGACACCCTGCCTGCGGCGCAGGAGTATCTGCTTGAATACGGCCCCACGGGCTTCCTGCCAGGCCAGGGCACCGAGGTGACCATCAGCAGCAACAGCTACACCGTGACCGGTCTGACGCCAAACACCGCCTACGACTTCTGGGTAGGCACGCGCTGCAGCGACGATGTCACCTCTACCGTGTCCGCCTCCCTGACCAATATCCGCACACTCGAGGAGTTGGGTGTCAGCACCATGGGCGATACACGCTTCTCCTTCACCCTCACCCCCAACCCCGCCAAGGGCAGCACCATGCTCGTCATTGCCGCACCGGCGGCTAGTGTGAGCGGTCTCTACACTGTAACGGTGACCGACCTCGCCGGACGCGACGTGGCCACGCACCAGCTGCAGTGCAGTGGCGGCTGCCGTACCACCTTGCAGCTTGACGGACTGTCGGCCGGAGCCTATTTTGTCCATGTTAAAGGTCAATTCGGCTCAGCGGTCCGCAAACTGATAGTCAAATAGGTTCCCGCCCGGGAGCGGCAACGCGCCCGGGCCGTTCCTTGCTTGTTCATTGTTCCCAGTTGTCCCTTCGCACTCCGGCTGCACATAGGAGTAAAGAGGGGACAACCTTTTTATCGTAGGGGGATGATGGAACCTGTATCGGTCATGCGGCCTTTATTTCCACACAGAGCGGAAATGCTGTAACATCGTCGGATCCAGCATCGTTATAGCTTCGTTATAGCATCGTTATCCTTCATAGTAACGGGTAACGATGCTATTACGATCCTTGAATGAGGCTGGATTGATAGAACCCAGATACATCTCGATTGTCTGTGGTTTGCTGATTCGGGTTGTCCCTTTGCGCCCTTCGGCTGGATTAAGTTGACAGATGGATGGTGGTTTATGCTAGATGGGGGAGACCTACCGCCGCCAGAAGGAGGGGATGAAAAGGATGAGGAGGGTGAGGCACTCGAGGCGGCCCAGGAGCATGATGAGTGAGCAGATGAGTTTGGCGGCTGTGGTGAAGTGGGCATAGCAGCCAAACCCGCCGCTGATGCCGAGTCCCGGGCCGTAGCCGGTGATGCAGGCGATGGCGGCGCCGATGGATTCGGTGGCGTTGATGCCACAGAGCATGAGCATCATGACTCCGGCAAAGATGACCATGACGTACACCATGAATATCACCATGACGTTGGTGAGGAGGTGCGACGAGACCGGGGCGCGGTTGAGGCGCACGGGGTTGACGGCATGCGGGTGGAGCCGGTCGCGCAGTATCTTGCGCACGTGGCGGATGAGGATGAGCACGCGCATGGCTTTGAGTCCGCCGGTGGTGGAGCCGGCCATACCGCCGCAGAGGGAGAGAATGACAAAGAGATAGGTGACGGGGACCCACCAGTAGGAGGTGTCGGCTACCAGGGAGCCGGTGGTGGTGAGCACGCTGGCAGTCTGCACGATGCTAAGGCGTGCGGCATCGGCGGCACTGTAGCCCATGTGGGTGGAGAGGGCGATGGCTACGAAGACCGAGGCCACGAGGTAAAGGCCGATGTAGAAGCGGAGCTGTTCGAGCTTGTGGCGCAGGCGGTCCCAGTGGAAGGTGAGGAGGTTGTAGAGCATGGCGAAGTTGACACCACTGAGGAGCATGGCCAGGGCGACGATGTATTGCTGGAGGTGGGTGAGGTGGGAGAGGCTGTCGTTGTAGATGGAGAAGCCGCCGGAGGAGATGTTGGTGAAGGTGATGTTGACGGCGTCCCACAGTTGCATGCCGCTTTTGCAAAGCAGGAAGACGAAGAGGAGCGTGAGCAGGATGTACACGCCGAGGGTCTGGCGGACGGTGGAGGCTGTGGAGGTGGTTTGTTTGCCTGTGTTGTCGGCTCCGGAGGCTTCGGCGGTGTAGAGGCTGTATTTGTTGATGCCCATGGAGGGGACGAGGGCCAGCACAAGGAGGACGATGCCAAAGCCGCCGAACCACTGGGTCATGCTGCGCCACAGGAGGATGGAGGAGGGCAGCCACTCGACCGAGGCGAAGACGGTGGCCCCGGTGCTGGTGATGCCGCTCATGGATTCGAAGAGGGCGTCGGTGAAGCTGGTAAGCACGCCGGTGGCCATGAAGGGGATGGCTCCGAAAAGGGCCAGCACTATCCACATCAACACCACAAGGAGGTAGGACAGGCGACGGTCGTGCATGGTGCGTGCACTGTGGTAGCGTACCAGCATCAGCAGTCCCACGTTGAGGGTGAAGAGTCCGGAGAGGGTGATGCCCCGCCAGGTGCCATCGCCAAAGTGCAACGCAGGGATGAGGCAACTGAGTATCATCAGTCCTTCAACCATGAGCATGATGCCTAGAAACCGTAGTATGTACCTGAAGTTTTTAATGTGTTAATTCGTTGATTCGTTAATGTGTTAATGCGTTAGTCCGTTAATGTGTTAATTCGTTAATCGGTTTAGCCTCTTCGGGCTTTGGGCAGGCGCAGGCGCCAGTAGGCTGGCGACACGACGGCAAGGAGCGCGAAGAGCTCCACGCGACCGGCCAGCATGAGGAGGGTGAGGGTCCATTTGGCCACATGGGGGAGGACGGCGTAGTCCAGACTGCCCCCCATGGTGTTGATGAGGGGTGAGGGCCCCAGGTTGCTGATGTTGGCTGCGGCCATACAGACGGCGTTGGGGATGGAGCATCCGCACATGGTCAACACGAAACCGCCCCCGATGATGAATACGATGTAGAGGAAGACGAAGGCGAAGACTTTGTTGATGTAGTCGCTCTCCACCACTTCGTTGTTCACCTTTACGTGGAACACCACGTTGGGGTGTATCATGCGGGTGAGGTAGTTGGCGATGTATTTGACCATGATGATGATGCGTCGCAGTTTGATGCCTCCGCCGGTGCTGCCCGCCGAGGCGCCGATGACTATGAGGACGAAGGTGAGCACGCTGACGACAAACGACCAGTGGGTGGGCACGGGCATGTGGTATCCGCAGGTGGACATGGTGGAGGCAATATGGAAGATGCTGAAATGCAGCGAATCGCTGAAGCCGTTGCCTTCGAGGAAGAAGGCAGTGGTGCATAGGGCTACGGAACAGACGAAGAGCAGGGTGTAGGTGCGCAGCTCTCCGTCGCGCCACAGATGTCGCCACCGCAAGGTGAAAAGTCGGTAGAGGATTGCCACGTTGACACCGCTGAAGAACATGAACACGGTGACTGTGGAGGTGGGATGCACCCCGAGGGCGGTGATGCCCTCGCTGTGGGTGGTGAACCCTCCGGTGGAGACGGTGCTGCAGGCTGTGCAGAAAGCGTCGACCAGTCCCACACCTTGTACCATGAGCAGTCCCCACAGGGTGGCGGTGAGGAGTCCGTAGATGGTCCACATGCGTGTCACGCTCTGGGCCAGCCGAGGGTGGAGTTTGCGTTGCTGGGTGCCGGAGAATTCGGCCTCGTAGAGGCTTCCGGCCCCGAGGCCGAGCCGTCGCAGCAGGGCCACGACAAAGAGCAGCAGTCCCAGCCCCCCTACCCATTGGGTCAAGGCACGGTAGGCCAGGATGGAGGGCGGCAGCTCTTCGGGATGCCGGATGACCGACGACCCTGTGGTGGTGAAGCCGCTGAAGGACTCGAAGAGCGCGTCGGTGAACGACTGTGTCACCCCGGTAAAGAGGTAGGGCAAGGCACCGAACAAGGGCATGACCACCCATGCTGCAACAGTGAGCCAGTAGCTCTCGTCCTGGCGGAGCCGGTATTCGGCTTTGCCCCCCACCATGTTGCGCAGGAACAGGCCGGCCATAAGTATCAGCATGCCCGAGACGGCGAAGGCAAACTGCATGCCGTCGCGCTCGTAGATGGACAGCACCAGAGGCAGCAGCAGCCCTGCTGCAAGGTAGAGCAGCAGCACACCGGTGACTTGTGCAATCAGTTTCCAGTTGAACCGACGCACAACCCTGTCGAGATGGACAGCCTGGATATGTTTTTTCGAACGGATGGCAGTGGGGTATTACGGTGTGGTATAGGGACTAAGAAAACAGTTTGGATACCTGTTCCATCACTTTGGGGAGGGCGAAGACGACCACCTTGTCCTTGGCTTTGATTTGTGTGTCGCGGGTGGGGAGGATGGTCTCGTTGCCACGGATGATGCCGCCGATGGTGGCGCCTTTGGGCAGCGAGAGGTCGCGGATGAGGTGGCGTGTGGCGGGAGACCATTTGCCGACGTTGAACTCCATGAGTTCGGCGTTGGTGCCGCTGAGCCATTTGCTGCGTACCGCGTCGGCCCGGACGATGAAGCGGGAGATGTAGCTGGCCGTAATCAGTTTCTTGTTGATGATGGTGTCGATACCGATGTCTTGCGAGAGACTGATGAAACCGGTGTTCTCCACCAACGCAATGGTGCGTCGCACACCCAGTTTCTTGGCATGGAGGCAGGTGAGGATGTTGGTCTCGGACGAGTCGGTCACAGCGATGAAGGCGTCGGTGTCCTGCAGTCCCTCGTCTTTGAGTAGTTCGATGTCGGTGGCGTCGCCGTTGATGACCAGGGTTTTCTCCAGCAGGGCGGCGGCCTCTTCGCAGCGTTGGCGCGATTCTTCGATCATGGTGATGTCGATGCGTCCTTCCTGAGCCATGGCGGCATAGCGGCCTATACGTCCGGCACCCACAATCATTGCCCTGCGGACGGGGACGTTGTCCTTGCCCAGCACTTCGCGGATAGTGTCCAGCTGGTTGGGGCGGCTGATGAGGTAGGCCAGGTCGCCGGGTTGGAAGACCAGCCCGGCATGAGGTATGATGGTCTCGCCGTTGCGCAGGATGGCCACGATGCGTGCCTGGAGGGTGTTGTAGGTCTGCACCAGTTGCTGCATGCTGAGACCGGTGACGGGGGAATCGCTGTCGAGGCGGATGAGGTACATTGTCAGCAGGCCGCCGCTGAAGTCGAAGAATTCCGTGGCCACGGAGTTGTTGAGGAGGTTGGTGATTTCCTTTGCAGCGATACGTTCGGGACACACCAACTCGTCCACACCGATTTCGCGGAACATGTCGCGATGCTTTGGGGCAAGCAGTTCGGCGTTGCTGATTCGTGCCACGGTGCGTTTGGCTTTCAGGCGTTTGGCCAGCACACAGCTCATCAGGTTGATGCTCTCGTCATGCAGGACGGCCACAAAGAGGTCGCAGTCGCCTACATTGGCATCCGCCAGCACCTGCGGCGAGGTTGACGACCCAGCAATGGTGAGCAGGTCTGTCTCCTTTTCCAGCCGCTTGAGCAGTTCCGAATGGGGGTCTACAACGGTGATGTTGTGGTCCAGGTCTGTTAACGACCGCGCCAGGTAGAAGCCTACCTCGCCGTCGCCTGCGATGATGATATTCATTGTCTTTCCATATTTTAACGGCCAGGGGCATTGGTTCTGGCCTGTTTGTCCGAACTTGCAAAAATACGAAAAAAAATAGATATATCTGAAAAAAGTCGTATCTTTGCAGTTTGAAATGAATGGCTGCTGCGGTGGCAAGACCACGGCCGAACACTAGGCCCGACTCGCCTCCAGCAGTCATAATCAGCGTTAAAGAAAAAAGACATATCATGGAAATTACGCGCACGTTCGACTTGCTGGACCATCTTGTCACCGCTTTCCCCGACAAGACCGACATCCTGGCAGGTAAGGAAAAAGGCGAATGGGTGAAATACAGCACCCACGACTATTATAAATATGCACATTATATGGCCTGCGGCCTGCTTGAGCTGGGGCTTCAGCCCGGCGACAAGGTGGTCACCATCTCAGCCAACTGTCCCGAATGGAACTTTATCGACATGGCTCTTGCCATCTCCGGCATGATACATGTGCCGGTGTACCCCACCCTCTCGGCCGATAACTACTACCATATCTTCACACATAGCGAGGCCAAGTTTGTATTGGTGAGCAACAACATGCTCCTGAAGAGGATACTTCCCGCAGTCGAGAAGATGGAGACCAAGCCCCAGATTTACACATTGGCTCCAGTGGAAGGCTATCACCGCACCCTGGAAATTCTTAAGGCCGGTATCGCAAGCCGTGAGAAGAACAGCCCCGTCATCGCCCACCTCAAGGACACCATCCAGCCCGACGACTGGGTGACCCTTATCTATACCTCCGGCACCACCGGCCAGCCCAAAGGCGTCATGCTGTCGCACCGCAACATCTGTAGCAATTTCATCGCCCACGAGAAGGTCAACCCCATGACGTCCGACTGCCGCGTGCTCTCCTTCCTGCCGCTCAACCACATGTATGAGCGCAGTATGAACTACCATTTCCAGCTCAAAGGTGTCTCCATCTACTATGCCGAGAACATGGGTACCCTGCAGCAAAACATGGCCGAGATTCACACCAACGGATTCTGCGCGGTGCCGCGTGTGTTGGAGATGGTGTACGACAAGCTCTATGCTGCCGGCAAGGACTTCACCGGTCTCAAAAAGACCATCTATACCCGCGCCTTCAAACATGGTGCCCGTTACGACTACACCCTCTTCAAGAAGGTGTCCCTTGCCTACCAGATTTCCCAGTTCTTCTACGAGCGCATGGTCTACCGCCACTGGCGCGAGCGTTTTGGAGGCAACCGCCTAATCGTCATCACCGGGTCCAGCAGTATCCAGCCCCGTATCATCCGCACCTTCGCGGCTGCGGGCATCAATATCTACGAGGGCTACGGCCTCTCCGAGACCTCGCCCGTCATCGCCGTCAACGACCCCGCCGACGGCTATGTGAAGATAGGTACCGTGGGTCCCGTGCTCAGCGGAGTGGAGGTGAAGCTGGCCGACGACGGCGAGATTCTCACCCGCGGCCCGCATGTCATGCTCGGCTATTACAAGGACCCCGAGTACACGGCACAAGTCATCGACTCCGACGGATGGTTCCACACCGGCGACGTGGGGCAGTTTGTCGGCGGCCTCACCGGCCCCCGCTACCTCCGCATCACCGACCGTAAAAAGGATATATTCAAGCTCTCGGCAGGCAAATATATCGCACCCCAGTTGCTTGAGAACAAACTCCGCGAGTCGGAGTATATCGAGCAGGCTATGGTTGTAGGCGAAAACGAGAAGAGTGTGGGTGTCATCATCTCGCCCAACTTCAACACCCTTCACTACTGGGCCCTGAAACACAAGCTGCACTACCGCGACAACAATGCCCTGCTGGCCCTGCCCGAAACCAAGGAGAAATACAAGGCAGTCATCGACCTTATCAACCGCGATTTCGCCGCCCACGAGCAGATAAAGAGCTTCCGCCTCGTCTCCGACGAGTGGACGTCGGCCAACGGCCTCCTCTCTCCCACGCTCAAGATTAAGCGCAACATACTGATGGATAAATACAAGAATCTTATTGCCGACATCTACGGCAAGACTCCGCAGACCTCCAACCCCCTCATCTCGGCCTTCCGCAGTGTGGAACTCCCCAACTTTGGATTCTCCAAGAAGAAATAAATCACAAGATAATTGAAAAGTGAAAATTGAAATCAGTTGCTACCTGTTTCACTTTTCACTTTTCACATTTCAATTTTCAACATCGTGTTCAGCACTCCCATACTGCTTATCAATTTCAATCGCCCGGACTTCACCCGCCGTGTGTTGACGACCGTCATGCAGCAGGCGCCGGCGCGCCTCTATGTCTTTCAGGACGGCCCGCGCCCGTCGCACCCCGAAGACCCCGAACGTCTTGCCGCTGTGCGCGAGGTGATAGGTGAGTTGACAAGTGGAACCTCCACCGAGCTCTTCACGCGCTATTCCGACCACAATCTCGGTTGCGGTCCCGGGCCAGCCGATGCCCTCTCGTGGTTTTTCGGCCACGAGGAATGCGGAATCGTAATAGAGGACGATGCCGTGCCGCATCCCGACTTCTTCCCCTACGCCCAGGAGCTGCTGCAGCGCTATGCACACGATTCTTCGGTCATGGCTATCGGCAGTATGAATGTGGACCGCGAGCGTCCCACCCCCTATAGCTACTATTTCTCCATGATGAACCGCAACCTTTGTGCATGGGCATCGTGGCGGCGGGCATGGGAACATTTCGACCTGCGGCATTTCGCCGTGTCGCGCGGCACCCTGTCGCGTGCGCTGCGCCGCTACGGCTGCGGCATCCTCGAGCGGCTCTATTGGTGCGACCGTCTTGACGAGATCCATCGCGATGGTGTGGGCAATTCCAGCTGGGACATGCAATTCCTCATCTCCATCTGGTTGAATCATGGCAAAGGCATTATCCCCAATGTCAACCTGTCGTCCAACATCGGCACAGTGGTCGATGCCACGCATCCCTCGGGGCAGGGCAACATCATCGACAATATCCCCACCAGCCCCATACTCCCGCTCAACCATCCTCCCACCACCGAGATACAGCGTGGGGCCGACCGCCAGTTCCACTTCCGCTATTTTGAGCCGTCGCGTGGCAATTGGTCGCAGGGCAAGACCTGCCTCTATGCCGTCAACCGTTTTGTGAAACGTATAATAGGACACCAAGGGCCATGGCGACAGAAAAAGTGAAATACCGCATACAGAAACTGCTGGGACGCTTGCTGGACACCCCCGTCATCCCTCCCGGCAAAACCACCGGATACTCGTTGGTGCGTTCCGAGAGGGCGCGCTGTCGGCTGGGTAGCCACACCTCGCTGCAGGCGCCATACGTGCTGCATAATGTGACCCTTGGCGACTACTCCTACATCTCACGCAACGCCCTTGTTGCCAATACCGACATCGGCAAGTTTTGTTCCATAGGTCCCAACTTCTGCTGTGGACAGGGGCTTCACCCCACATCCGCACTCTCAACCCACCCCATGTTCTATTCCCCGGCTCGGCAAAACGGCTTCACGCTCAGTCCGAAGAGCCAGTTCGCTGAAACCAGGCACACCACCATCGGGCATGATGTCTATATCGGAGCCAACGTCTTTGTGCTCGACGGGGTTACCATAGGCCATGGAGCTGTGGTGGGTGCAGGGGCAGTGGTGACGAAGGACGTGCCGCCCTACGCCATTGCCGTTGGAGTGCCTGCACGGGTTGTGAAATACCGTTTCGACGAGGAGACCGTCCGTCGCCTGCTCGACAAGGCATGGTGGGACGCCCCCGAAGGCGAACTTCCCACCGTGGCGGAGCATATTTGGGATGTGGAGGGATTCCTTAGTCCCAATCGTCCATAATCCTCATCAATCCACTTGGGATTATCTATTATGATCTTGGAAGAGTTGGAGGTGCCGACGTTCAAGGAGGAGTTTGGTGGACTGACTGTGACTATTAAGCGTGAGATATTCACTGAGATTCAGCGAGGAGGACGCGTAGACGACAGACTGGCAGGATCGTCAAGAATGACATCTCAAAGAGAGAAAATGGCTGCCATAATGTCGTAAGTGGTGTCGTAAGTTTGTCGCAAGTTCATCTAACTGAAAGACAAAAGAGAGAGTGTGAAATAATTGAAGACAATCCATTTGTTTCAAGTAAGCAAATGTCGGTAGTTCTGTCAGTAGATTCCAGAACCGTGCAACGAGATCTAGCCACATTGCAAAAAATAGGAGTTCTAATTCGCGAAGGTAATACTAGTGCTGGCAGATGGGTGCTTGTGAACAAATGGAAAGACGTTTTCGCTAAGTCGAAATGAATTTATGGATAGGTGACTGTCTCAACGGACAAAATGCCGAAAGGTTTGTTTTTTATTGCCATCCATACCGTATCATTTCGGTATATTTTATTGCGAATTGTAAATCCAGTTACTCAGAGGGGCTGGATTGCGAATCCAGCCTAACGACACGATACTGAACATCCACAAAGTCAGCCCAACATCGAGGTATCGAACATCCGCCACGACGGAAATTACAAATCTGACGCAACTGAGAACATCCGCCACGATAGACATCGAGGTATCGAACATCCGTCGCGACGGGTGCCTGTAATCGGACATCTCAAAGCGAACCACAGGCTCTTGTGAAATTTCTATGCCGGTGTCTTCGGCGACAACATCAACGTAATGCTGGCGGCTGCCGGATTCAACTTCAAGAGAGCCATGAGGATTCTCTTTGCCCTCTTGCGAGAACTATTTCCACAACTTCTATGCAATATACATCATGCATTATCCTTCAAATCCCGAATATGGCAGATTGCCGTGGCTATGCCGATTCGGTGTTCTTGAGGCTTGACTACTTATTATATTACAACTTCATGAGAACACAACAATACAAATCATTCGTAACTCAGAATGAAAAATGGAAAGTATCCTTTCTCATGACATTCCGTAGACACCAAAAAATCACTTCTACCCAAATAATATATGCAATATATCCAAGGAAATTCTTTGGGAAGAGGGTATTTGTTTATTTGTTTTTTTTTAAGATCCAACATCTTTATTGTATCCCCGTCGCGTAAAACTATCTTCCCTTGAAAGCAATCATAAATATCCGTAAACTCATCTGATATTGTTTCTATAAGAGTTGTTTCCCCGTCTAACAGATTATAACACTTGGGATGATATGTAAGAGTCCCAAATTCGTCCAAAACTTCTAATTCCGAAAAAAACAAGTTCGCTGAATCTATCCACTGAATATGTGAGCAGCCTTGAGTTTTTGGAATCTCAATGGGAGTATGAGAATTGTGTGAAAATAGAATAAGGGTTAGTACATCCCGTTGGCTATTATAGTATGCAAGATTCCCTTTACTACTTATCGAATAATCAGCACTTCCGTTCGTAATACCATGTTCTGCCACAAAATACATGGCGGCAGTTCTGGCCGTGATGCCTGAATCTATAAATATCTTTTCTGTCGATGGATATTTGCAGAAAAATAGTTTTTTGGTATTATTCGTGTATCCATACAATGAATCTGAAGAAAAGCCGATATAGGAACATTCATCATCATCCAATTTGAATAACGTATTATTGTCTATATCATACACATACCATTCTTTCTTGTCATCATTAATAATACTACTATTTTGATATAGAAATAAATGTCGTTGACCATCTGTCGAATAATCAATAGTTATATGAATTGGAATATCTCTTAAATATAGGTTGTTAAATACACATTTGATTGGACTGATATTGTAATCTATATTTTGTCCCACCATGACGTGTGAATACACAACAAGTATGGCTAATAATGATATTCTCATTTTTTTCATATTATTAATAATCGATATTTGAAAATGATAAATTATGGGGTTGTAGGAGTCGCCCGAACATATGGGGTATCGCGATTGACATATTTCATTACAGAAAGACTAAAATATTTTACTTCATTATGTTTGTCTTTCATCCAATGATATTTTTGAACAGAATTGCCGTCACGTCCTCCAATATTACTATATTTTCCATCTATTGTGAATACAATAATGTGGGAACTGGTGCAAGCAAATACCAAATTTAAATGCTGTCCATTCTTTGTTTCCGTCGAGATTCTAGTTGATTCAGCATCATCGGACAATAAATAGTCTGAGGGAATATTCTTATAAATTTCACTTACTTTATTATTTAAAAAATCAATATTAGGAACATCGTATCCAGCACCCATTGCTCCAGATATAAAAGATTTCGCTACAAAATATGCCCCAAAATTACAATAAGTTTTTGATCCATTATTATCATTTGTATATGTATTACGTGCATATTCTTCCGAAAAATCAATTAAACTGCTAAAATTCACATAATTCCGACCACCTTGGGATTCGTCGTAGCCTTGGAACATAAAAAATGCTTCAGAACTTTTACCTTGGTCTGTTAATGTAAAAACAGCATTACTCCCATCATGTATATTAGCTAATTCTTCACCATTAACACCCTGAAATTTAGTTATCTCACGTCCATCCGGATCCACCAACTTCACAGGATTCCAGGCACAGTAAGCATACGGGGAAATGCTGGGGTACTTGTCACTCATCGGATCAACGGAGAGCCACATTGAGGTCAACTCGTAGTCCATATACCTGGCACCAAAGTAACCATATCCCGTCTCCTCGTCGCGTTCTTTGCCCGTGGAAGTGAAACGTTCACTATAGCCATTGGGGCCTTGTATGTTGTGTCTTACCATCATCAAGTGAATAACGAGGATGTTTGTTTTTTATTGCCATCCATGCCGTATCATTTCAGTATATTTTATTGCGAATTGCAAATCCAGCCCAACGAGAACGACAGAGTGATAACGAACATCTGCCACTACTAAGTTGCAAATCCTTATAATATTTTGCGTCAGATCTGGAATTTAGGCCCAAGTGGATTCTGTTCCTCTACCAGATTGCCCGCGTTGTCGTAGGTGTAGTGGCAAGTGCGGATTGCAAATCCTGTTATTCTGTTGGGCTGGATTGCTAATCCAGCCCAACGAGAACAACAAGGGGATGCCGAACATCTGCCACGACGAAAAATCAGTGATTATATGCAAGATGAGTGTACTTATAGAAAGGTATTTCATTTATTTTCTTGTAAGCCATCGTAGTTATATCTGTGGTCATTTCCCAGTTCTCTCCAAGAAATGGGGTTATATCACAAGACGATACCATCCCATTATTCGTATAGACTAATTCAACTTTTAATACATCGACAGACGCATTTGACCTCAAGGAAGGGCCAGTGTATGCCATTAAGTTTTGAAACTGAATTACAACAATAGAATCTCCCATATACAGATATACAATTCTGTCTGGCACCTCAGCAAGTGTACTATTAATAGTTCCCCTATTCCAAAAGTTAATATAAATTGGCCTATCAAGACTGTCTATACCCTCCTCAATATATGTATTCTGGTAAAAAAAACCTCTTTGGACGCTATCAATATCAATATTTGCTCGAACAACATATGGCTCGATTCCCTCTTCGTCATATTGATTCTCAGTTGTTGTCCAAACAAAGTCAACCAGATGGTACATTGAGCTTTGTTTATGTAGGTCTACAAGAAATGGGTCCTCACAATATGAATGTAAATTAACTAATCTCATTTCATTTTGACAGCAACAGCGGATGGATGAAATGGCATATTGAATCGGTTCCATAATCAATGAAATCCATATAATGAAAAGAAAAGTAATCATAAATAGGCCCTTCTTTTAAAAATGTTACAACCTTGTGAAACCCTTTGTGTATTATTCCAGTATACCTGAAATGGATGGCCACTGTCATTGGTCAATCTGCGTGTGGCATTCGGACTTTCTGCACCAAAATATCGAGCCACTTCGCAGGAGGCATTTATAGTATTTAATGCACCCAACATCACATAGCCACCAATCAATTCATAAGAGCTCCCTCCGATAATCTGGCATGCCTTAGAGTATCTATATGAAGCAATATCTTTCATCTGATAATGGCTACGTACACCAGAATAACCTTTTACATTTGTTGTGATAAACCCTGGATACCTCGCGGTACTTCTATCATCCATATAGTCACTCCCACTGATAGAATAGCTACCTTCTGGAATTAGTGTACTTTTTGTCTGACCTGTATTATCCTTTACATTCATGCATCGCTCTACCTGAAACCCAACGCCGTTCTTTTCTTGACCAGACAATAAGTACACACTCAACACTTCCTCACCATTTTTACTTAACCTAAGGTTGCATTTTCTGTTGCCATACTGCCCATCAGAAAAAACATATGACTCAGGCGGCTTATCCCCTCCGGGGTAAACCCTTATTACATCATTCCCCCTCGCAATCTTATGATTCGATAATTCCCATTTATTCCCATTGAATGATACATCTACAGTATCTTGTCCATCTGGGTCAATCAACTTTACAGGATTCCACGCACAATAAGCATACGGCGAGATAGACGGGTACTTATCCGCCAGCGGGTCGACGCTCAGCCACATTGCCATCAACTCATAATCCATGTATCTCGCACCGAAATAGCCGAAGCCTGTCTCCTCGTCGCGTTCTTTGCCCGTGAAAGTGAAACGTTCGCTATAGCCAGTGGAGCGTTGGTCAACAAAACGTTCCCCAAATGGCAGGTACTGCAGGTGCTGAATGGGCATACCTGCTGCATTTGTTATCCAACTGGCACTGCCTAAATGGTCGGAGTGGTAGAAATACACATCAGGCTCTTCGGGAGTAGGAGCCGACCGGGTATTGTGTGTTGAATGGCTCACGATAAGATTGTGTATCGCCCCGGGCCGGGGTTTTACATCGGCGTAGAGGTGCCGGGAAGCTGCGTTGCGGTCGAACTCAAAGACCGAATCGAAGATGCTGCCGTCGATGCGCACAAGTTCCAGTTCCTCATGATTGCGGTAGTTGAAACTGTTCACTCGTTCACAGCTGTGCCTGAACAATTCATCGGTGCGCCGTACAAGGTTCTCGTTTGAGCGGACACATGAAGTGTCGCGACTCAATCCCCCGCTGCCCAGACGGGCTGCCAGGCGGTCGGCTCCGGCGTAGTAGTGCTTGGTATAGCCTTGTTCGGTAAGTACAATGTAGGGCGAGGGGTATAGCGTGACGTGGTTGAGGCTGGTGAAGACGTGCTGCTCCAAGGCATTCTGGTCCACAGTTGCGGCATCGCCAGTCATCTTCAATGTACGCTCGCCGTTGTGGTCGTAGGCGTAGTAGCTGAAGTGGCTCTCGTCGGCCACGGCAAACAGACGGTTGTCCTCCGTCCAATGCAGAATCCGGTTGGAATAGTCGACAGCAGGCTCGTTCCGGACAGCCATGCGGACAAGGTTCCCTGCTCCGTCCCATACCAAGTCATAAAGTCCACCGGTGGCGTTGTTGACGATGAGGCGGGGTGCGTGCGGTTTGTCGTTAGAATTGCTGTAGAAATATTCCATGTGCTGAATCCCTCGCGTAGTCACAGACTGCCATAGCAGGTGTTTCGTCCCTATGCGTCCTGACGGGGAGTATTGCATCTCCTCCATGGCGTAGTCCCGCGGCTGACCTCCGATGTCGCCGGATCCGTTCGACGCTACCAAGCGGCCCAACGGGTCGTAGTAGTAACTGTTTGAGTATAGGCCTCCCATGCCGCCTATGCCACCGGCATTGTTAGCCAGTCCAGTGATGTTGCCGACCTTGTTGTAGGAGTATTCAGTGTGTTGCATGGGGTTGTGGCTTATGTCTTCGCTATGGAGGAAAGCCAGACGCTGCAATGAGTCATAGGCGTATTCGGTATGTGTTCCGTTGCCATAGTCGATGCGCTTGCGTTGACCGTATTTGGTGTACAGAATATCTGCAATATATGTGCGTGGATTGCCCCATTTGTCGCCAGTCATCAGGGTCAGGTCACCGGCATGGTTGTAACGGTAGTCCACCCGTTCACCGTCGGGATAGGTCATGCTCCAGATTCGCCCCCAGCTGTCATACTCAAAATTGTGTGTGAAGGCGTAAGCGTAGCCCGACGCAGGAACAGACAGCACCCGTATGCTCTTACTGACATTGCCAAGGGCATCGTATTCGAAGGTCTGCACCCCGCTGCCATCCACGATACGCACCGGCCTGCCTGTAGCCCTGCCGACATTTCCGTAGGAATATGTCACGTTGTTTTCCGTCATATCACTGTAACGTTTATGTGCCAGCCTGTAGTATGTATAATGATAAAAAATCTGCCCCAGCGGGTTGGTCTCCCTTGTCAGGTGTCCTGCTGGGTCATATTCATACATGGTTGTACCTGCATCGGGATGAATCCTTTGGGTCAGATTTCCTTGCATGTCGTACTGGTATGAGGTGAGGAAGTTGTCGGGATCGTAGGAATGTGTCAACTGCCCCATGGCATCGTATTCTAACCGAGTAACGCCACCCATGGCATCGATGCTTTTAACTGTCAGCCCTCTTGCATCAGTCAACACGGTGGAGGAATTGTTTTCGGGGTCGGTCGTGACAGTCTTGAAGTAATTGACCCCGCTTTCCGAACGGAAACCGTGGTCCACTGTGGTCACAATGCTTTGGCTGAGGATTTCAGTCCGCACGGTACGGTCAAGCACATCATAGAATGTCCGTGTGAAGAGACCGGTGTCTATAGGTACGGCATGAATGTATGCCGTGCGCTATGGAACGACACGGTTTTCCTTATCTTGGCCTCCTTGCACCACCGCTTTAACACAACATTTACCCTCTGATTTGTCTCTTTTCGAAAAACGAACTCGCCACCTCGTTTCACACCACGCAGTAGAGCTTCTGCCTCTCCGCATAGCGGCAACCGCTCGTGCGTGTCTGTTTTCTGTTGAAGGAACTCCAACAGCAGATGCTTACCATTGCGTTTTACATCCTTCCATCGTAACCCCTGCACATCACTGAAACGCAACCCAGTCAAGCACGAGAAAAGGAACATGGTTTGGATATTGTTGTATTCGTCAGACAGTTGATGTTTCGTCAGCCTCTTTAGTTCGTTTTCAGACAGGAAACTTTTCTTCTCCTGCTCCCGTTTGGGTCTTTTCACTCTTTGCAATATCCTGTCGTCAAAGAGTCCATTCTTATAGGCATCATGCAGCACGCAGGCCAGTTTTTGAAAGTACAGCCTCACGGTGCCAGCCTTCAATCCTTCTGACTGGAGATTAAGGATAAAATCTTGGAGATACGGGGTGGTGACTTTGTCAATTGGTATGTCGCCATACTTCTCAAGGTGGCCACACATTAGTCGGTAGGAATCCTTGGTTTTAT